>JBBRLS010000001.1:0-245531 GCA_038231215.1 Burkholderiales bacterium
ACAGCTTCAGATGATGGCTTCATGATCCTGCTCCTGTTGAAGAGCGAGGCGACTTGCCTCGCTGCTCAACATTGGCAGGAACGCTGGATCGAATGGCAAGCGACGCCGCCGAAGCGCCTACCGCGCGAGCGGTTTAGTCCTCAGACTGGCTGCTGACGTTCAGATTCGATCGCCGAATGGCCGCAGTTGCCGATAGCAGTTCGTTGAACGTGCCAGGCGACGGTCGTCCGGGGAACTCCCAAACCGGGTTACAGACACAGTAAGTTACGGGCGAACGCGAGGCTCGGCCGACGCTTTGCTTCCCCTTACACTGAACTGAAACTACCGACCCAACGAGCGTCCCTCCGAGCATCGCATGCAGTAGTCCGACCACGAAATCGTCGGGGCGGGGTTGATCAATGCTCGCCGCCCGCCAGTCAGCTTCACCGACACAAGCAGGCGGGCATGCAAGACTTTCGCGCCTTAAGCCCGGGCCCTGATGAGCCGCTGACGCGATATTGCTCGCTGACACGACGGAAATGCGTAGGGATCACAGATGGCTGCAAAATTCCCCACGGCTGATGTGCAGGCGGTAAAGTGAGGGCGACCATCGCTGCCGCCGCGTCGGCTTAACCTCCGTGGCTGCCCCGTCCATCAAACACAAACTTACGGCTATCCTTGCCGCCGATGCGGCGGGCTTCTCGCGCATGATGGCGGGCGACGAGCGGGCCACGCTGGTGACCCTCGACGCCGCGCGAGCCGTCTTTCGGGCGCAGATCGAATCGCACCAAGGCCGCGTCATCGACATGGCGGGTGATTCGGTGCTTGCGGTGTTCGATACGGCAACCGGTGCCGTCGGCGCCGCGCTCGAAGTCCAGCAAAGCCTGGCTGCCAAGGATGTTGACGCAGAGCCAGACTTGCGCATGCGCTTTCGCATTGGCGTGCATCTCGGCGACGTCATTGAGAAGCAAGACGGCACGGTCTATGGCGATGGTGTGAACGTCGCGGCGCGGCTTCAGGCACTGGCCGAGCCGGGTGGCGTCGTCGTCTCGGATGCTGTTCGCGGCGTCGTCGTTGGCCGCGTCGACGCGCGCTTTGCCGACAAGGGCGAGAAGCAGCTCAAGAACATCGCCAAGTCGATTCGTGCCTTCGTCGTTCTCGCAGGCAGCGACTTAGCGGCCGAGGCGGCCGCTACCGATTCCAACGAGACCCGCGCTTTAGCCTCTGCGAGCGTTCCGCTGCGAGCGAACGTGACCGATGCGAACGCGGACGGTCATTCGGCGCGACGCTCATCGCTGCGGCCTGCGGGTCTCTTTGTCGGACGAAACGCGGAAGTCGCACAGCTTACGAAGGCGCTGCAGAGCGCGCGCAAGGGTTTCGGCCGAGTCGTCTTGCTGGCCGGGTCCGGCGGCATGGGCAAGACGCGCCTGACCCAACAGCTCGCCGTCCAAGCTGAGCAGAGCGGCACGACCGTGCTCTGGGGGCGTTGCCTCGAAGAAGCCGGCGCTCCTGCCTACTGGCCCTGGCGGCAGCTTATCCGCAGCTACCTTCGCGGCGTCGGCGACGAGGACGCAGCGCAGGCCTTCGGATCGGGGCTCGCCGACATCGCCAGCATCGTTCCGGAGGTCGCCGAACACTTCGATCTCCGCACGAGTGCGGCGCCGGCGGGCGATTCCTCGCAATCACGCTTTCGCCTATTCGATGCGATCGCCGCGTTCTGGCGCCGCGCCGCGAAGCGTGCGCCGCTGGTGCTGATCTTCGAGGACCTGCACTGGGCCGACCCGACTTCGCTGCGCCTATTCGCATTCCTCGCCGCCGAACTCGAAGACAGTGCGATCTTGGTCGTCGGCACTTATCGCGACACCGAGCTATCGCGCCAGCACCCACTGTTCGAGACATTGTCCGATCTGGCCCGCTCCTCGGTGTGCCAGCGCATCGAATTGACGGGCTTGAGTATGCGCGAGACCGAGGAGCTCATGGTTGCGGCCGGCGGCGGCGCGCCCACCGCCAACTTCGTCAGCGCGATGCATGCGCGCACGGAAGGCCATCCGCTGTTTCTCGAGGAAACCTTGCGCTACATGATCGACGCCCACGCACCGCAGGGCCTCGATTCGGCTGCGGACGACAGCCGCTGGCTGACCAAGATACCAACGGGCGTGCGCGAAGTTATCGGCAAGCGGCTGAACCGTCTGTCGGTGCCGGCCGTGCGGCTGCTTTCGGTGGCGGCGTGCATTGGCCGCGATTTCAACCTGCATCTGCTCGCGCAGCTCGAGGCCGACAAATCGGAAGACGAGCTGCTGCAGGCGCTGGAGGAGGCGCTCAGCGAGCATCTGATCGAGGCGACTCCCGAGACACAGCAGTTTCGCTTCGGCCATGCCTTGATCCGCGAGACCTTGTACGACGAGATGCTCGGCGTGCGCCGTTCGCGCCTGCATCTACGCATCGGCGAAATGCTGGAACAGCGCCATGGCGATGCCGACGCCACCCTCTGGCCGCAACTCGCCTACCACTTTAGCGAGGCCGGCCCCGGGCCCGCCGCCGCACGTGCCTTGCATTATTCCCAGCGCGCGGCGGGGCATGCCGCGAAATTGCTGGCGTTCGAGGAAGCGGCTCGGCTGTACCGCATGGCGTTGCAACTGCTGCAACGCCACTTCGGTGATGACACGACGACGCGCTGCGAGGTGCTTCTTGCGCTCGGCGACGCGGAGCTTTGGTTTGGCGCTCCAGAGACGGCGCGGGCTTCGTACCAGCAGGCCGCGGAGCTGGCGCGCCACGGCGGCTCGACGGCGCGTTTCGCCAAGGCTGCCCTCGGCTTTTGCATCAGCAACACGCAGGCCTCGCAATCTGGGGAAGCCGCGGTGGCGTTGCTGCTCGAAGCAATCGCCCTGCAGCAGAGCAATGATCCGATGCGGGTTGAGCTGATCAGCCAGCTGTGCGTGGCCTATGTCTACTGCGATCGCGCCGAAGAAGCGATGGAAGCGCATCGGCGCGCGGTGGCGCTGGCGCGGCAGATCGGCGATATGCGCAGCCTGTCTACGGCCCTCGGTTCCATCGTCACGGCAGGCTACTGGCCCGAACTGCTCCAGCAACGCGTGGCTGCCGCCAACGAGGCATGGGCCATCGCCGAGGAGCTCGACATCCCCGAGCGGATCGTCGTGCTTCTGGCCTTCTACCTGTGTGATCTCGTGCGCGCGGGTGACGTAAGCCGTCTGGCGCGAGTATGCGAACGGGGGTTGTGGCTCACCGAGCAGCGGTGCGCCTACCACTGGCTTTCACTGTGTCACCAGATGAAGGCGTTGGTCGCCATCGGCGAGGGTCGCTTCGACGACGCGGAGGCCTCGGCGATGCGGGCGATGGAGGCCGGGCGCCGGGTCGGCGAGGACAAGGCCGTGGGCGCTTACGGCATGTTGATGTTCTGCCTGCGTCGCGAGCAGGGCCGGCTGCGCGAGGCGCTGCCGATGTTGCAGCAGTTCATTCTCGACACGCCGCGCGCCAACCACTGGAGCCCGGGCCTGGCGTTGCTGTATGCCGAGCTGGACAAGCGCGAGGAGTGCCAGGCCGAGTTCGACGGCCTGCCGTGGGAGCGCGCGTCGCGGCCGCCCACCGACGGCGGCACGATGACGATCGTCACCTTCGCTGCAGAGGTCTGTGTCTACCTCTGCGACGCGAAGCGCGCGGCGCTGCTGTACCGCCTACTGCAGGGCCACAGGGGCGCCAACCTGCTGGCCGACGCCAGCGGGCCGTGCCTCGGCTCTACCGACCGCTTGCTCGGCAGCCTGGCCACGGTGCTGAAGAAGTGGGATCTGGCGCAAAGCCACTTCGAGGCGGCGCTTGCCATGGACGCGCAAACCGGTTGGCGGGTCTGGCTGGCGCACAGTCGATACCGTTACGCGGTGATGCTTCGGATGCGCGATGCGCCCGGCGACGCCGACCGTGCACGCGCGCTGCTCGCCGATGCGGTTGTCGATAGCACGGCGCTTGGCATGCAGGCGCTGACGCCGCGCATTCAGACACTGGCTGCGGCCATCGCCGCGCCGCCGCCGAGCTACGCCTGCGGACTGACCGAGCGCGAGGTCGAGGTGCTGCGCCTGATGGCGATGGGCCGCAACAACCGGGAGATCGCACAGGTGCTCACGATCAGCCCGAACACCGTCGCCAATCACGTGCGCAACATTCTGGAGAAGACCTACACCGCCAATCGCACCGAAGCGTCGGCTTTCGCACGCCGCGAAGGCTTGCTCAAGGAGTGACTTTGATGCAGCCTGGCCGACCCTTGTCTCGCGCGTCTCCGGTGGCGCGGCCCGGATAGGCCATACTGGAAGCCTGCGGCCAAGCACAACCAGCGGGCCGGCAGCGTTTCGGAGAGTGACATGGCGCTTTACATCATTGAACGCAACTTCGCCGAGCAACTGAGTCTCGACGACGACTCCGTGGTCGCGATCTCGAAAATCAACGGCGACGTCGGTGTCAACTGGGTGTTTTCCTTTCTGAGTGCCGACAAGCGGAAAACTTACTGCCTCTACGAAGCCAAGGACCCGGAGGCGATCCGGGAAGCGGCGCGCCTAGCCAATGTGCCGGCCGACGCGATCGTCGAGGTTTCGCAGGCTTTCGGCGCGGCGGTCGGCGCACAGCGCGGCGCGATGCAGGCCACTGCCTGATCTGACGCCTCGGCGGCGGGGCGGGGCGTTGTCGCTCCCTAGTCATGCACCGGAGCGCCGATGGTCAGAACGAACTATTCCGTTGCGACCGGGTTACGCCTACAACGGCGTCACGTTCATTCCGGACGTGACACCTACGGAGCGTAACCATGCTGGACAAAGAAAACCAAGCCGCGTTTACCGCGTCGCTGCGCGGCAGGATCGTGCAGCCCGGCGACGCCGATTACGACACCTCGCGCAGCGTCTACAACGCCATGATCGACCGGTTTCCGCGGCTGATCGTCTACTGCCGCGATGTCGCCGACGTCATGCTCTGTGTCAATTTCGCGCGCACGCAATCGCTGCTGTTGGCAGTTCGCGGCGGCGGCCACAACGGCGGTGGCCTGGGCATCTGCGACGAGGGGCTGGTCATCGATTTGTCGGGCCTCAACGGCATTCGCGTCGATGCCGAGGCGCGAACGGTGCGGGTCGAGGGCGGCTGCACGTGGGCCGACGTCGACCACGCCACGCATCCCTTCGGCCTCGCCACGCCGAGCGGCATCATCGGCACCACCGGCGTCGGCGGCCTGACCCTCGGCGGCGGCTTGGGCCACCTCACGCGCAAGTGCGGGCTGACGATCGATAACCTGCTCGAAGCCGACGTCGTCCTCGCCGACGGCACGCTGGTCGTCGCCAACGCTGACCAGCATCCCGAGCTCTACTGGGCGCTGCGTGGTGGTGGCGGCAATTTCGGCGTTGTCACGTCGTTCCTGTTCCGCCTGCACGCCATCGACACCGTGGTCGCCGGGCCGACGTTCTGGCCGCTCGAGAAGGCGGGCGAGGTCATGCGCTGGTACAGAAGCTTCATCCGCTCGGCGCCGGAAGATCTGAACGGCTGGTTCGCGTTCCTCACCGTGCCGCCCGTCGCCCCGTTCCCGGAGGCTTTACACGGCCAGAAGGTGTGCGGGGTCGTGTGGTGCTACACCGGCCCCGCGGCACAGGCCGACCAAGTGTTCAAGCCCGTCGCCGAGTTCGGCCCGCCGCTCATGCACGGCGTGATGCCGATGCCGTATCCAGCGCTGCAAGGCGCCTTCGACGGGCTCTACCCGCCGGGCGACCAGTGGTACTGGCGGGCCGACTTCGTCACCGAGCTTAGCGACGCCGCGATCGCCGAACACGAGCGCTTCGGGCCACTGCTGCCGACGCCGCAGTCGACGATGCACCTCTACCCCATCGACGGCGCGGCGCATCGGGCCAAGCCGGGCGACACCGCGTTCTCCTATCGCGAGGCGAACTGGGGCGCCGTCTTCGCCGGCGTCAGCGGCGACCCGGCCGACGTTCCCATCATCTCGGCTTGGTCAAAGGACTACTGGAACGCGCTGCATCCGCACTCGTCCGGCGGCGCCTACGTCAACATGATGATGGACGACGAGGGCGAGGACAGGATCCGCGCCTCGTACCGCGACAACTATCCGCGCCTGGCGGCGGCAAAGAAGCGCTACGACCCGAGCAACCTGTTCCGCGTCAACCAGAACATTCGGCCCGAGCCGACGTAACGACGACTCCAGGCGCGCCGGCGCGCGAAGTTTCGCAGGAAGCCTGGCCGTGTCTCGCACGGCCAGAGCCCACTTCATAGGTTCGAGCGGCCCCTCCGGTCATTGGAAACGCCGAAAATGCTCAATTGACCTCGAGCGCGCCAGGGGGGAGTCGCATCCGGAGCGAGTTCGACATCGAGTCCTCTGCTGCCCGCGAGGTCTTGAACTAGAGCTTGAAGTGCTTGGCGCAGCGCCGGGCGATTTGTCGCCGATCACGCCTCTGCACCCGAATGTCCACCTTGTGGCCGACATCGGCCTTCGACGATTTTTATTCACTGGCTGGAATCGCTGCGTAGCCGACGGCCAGCAGCACATCTAAAAGACGGCGACGGGCCGGGACCCGATGTTCGGATCGAACACGGCGCTCTCCACAACCCCGGCCCCGGGCCTCCGCCTAACATCGGTGACATGACCCACCCGGCCCCGACTCCGCCGCAATCGCCCGAGGCGTTGCAGGCGGCGATGGGCGTGCTGGAGGCGCAGCGCGGGATCCTCGGCGACGGCGTCGTCGACGCGGCGCTCGCCGGCCTGCGGTCGCAACTCCAGGCGCTGAAGGCCGCCTCGGCCGCTGCCGATGCCGCCGATGCCAGGGGCGCAAGCACGCAAGCGGCGCCGTCCCAAGCGCAGGCCCTGCGCCTCGTGAGCATCCTTTTCCTCGACATCGTCGGCTCCACCGCGCTCGCGCAGCAGCTCGACCCGGAAGACGTGCACACCCTGATGGACGGCGCGCTCGTTCGCTTCACGGGCATCGTCCGCCAGCACGGCGGGCGGGTGCTGCAGTACGCGGGCGACAACCTGCTCGCCGGCTTCGGCGCCGGCGAGGTGCGCGAAGACGACGCCGAGCGCGCCGTGCGGTGCGGCCTGGCCCTGCTCGCCGAAGGCAAGTGCGTCGGCGCGGACGTGCAGGCGGCGCACGGCCACGGCGGCTTCGACGTGCGGGTCGGCATCCACTCCGGCAACGTGCTGCTCGGCGGCGGTGTCGACGCCGAGGGCACGATCCGCGGCAACGCGGTCAACGTCGCCGCGCGCATGGAGCAGAGCGCGCCGCCGGGCCGCTTGCTGATCAGCGTCGACACTTACCGGCTGGTGCAGGACCGCTACGACGTGCAGGAGGGCCTGGCGATGCGCGTCAAGGGCGTGGACGCGCCCATCCTCACCTACCTCGTCGAGCGCGAGCGGCCGCGCAGCGCGCAGGGCGTGAAGCGCGGGCTCGAGGGCGTGACCGCTGCCCTCGTCGGGCGCGATGCCGACCTGGCCCGGATGCAGGCCGCGCGCGCGGCGGTCGAGGCGAGCCGGAGGCAGCAGGCGATCACGCTCGTCGGCGAAGCCGGCCTGGGCAAGACGCGACTGCTGGCCGAGTTCGCGGCGGCGCTGGCCGCCGTCGCGCCCAGCGCCGAGCCCTTGCGCGGCAGCGCCCACGTGCAAGGACTGCACCAGCCCTACGGCGTGATCCGCGACCTGCTGTTCCGCCGCTTCATGGTGCAGGACAGCGATGCGCTGGCATCGGCGCAGGCCAAGTTCGCCACCGGGCTGGCCCCCTTGTTCGGCGAGCGCGCCGAGGAGCAGACCGCCCTGCTCGGACAGCTGATCGGCCTGGACTACGTCACGAGCCCCTTCATCGCCGGCATCCTGGCTGACGGGAAGCAGTTGCGCGCCCGAGCCTTTCACGCCTGGGTCGAGTACGTGCGCCTCTCGTGCGCCGAATTGGCGCCCTCTGGCACGCTGGTGCTGGTGCTCGACGACCTGCACTGGGCCGACGACGGCTCGCTCGACGCGGTGGAGCACCTGGCGAATGCCGCCACCGAGTTGCCCCTGCTGCTGCTTTGCGCCGCGCGACCCGAGCTGCTGGAACGACGGCCCAACTGGGGCGAGCGCTGGCCTGCGCACCATCGACTGGTGCTGCAGCCCCTGGGCACGGACGACCGCGAGGCGCTCGCTCTTTCGCTGCTGCGGCCGCTGGGCCCGCACCCGCAGGCGCCGCTGCTTCATCGCCTGCTGATCGAGCGCACCGACGGCAATCCGTTCTACATGGAAGCCCTGCTGCAGATGCTGGTGGACCAGGGCGTGCTGGTCACCGCCGCCACGCCCTGGCAGCTGGCGGCGGGCGGTCTCAACGAGCGGCAGGTGCCGACCACGCTCGTGGGTGTGCTGCAAGCCCGCCTCGACGCGCTGCTGGCGCCGCAACGGCAGGCGCTGCAGCAGGCCAGCGTCGTCGGCGCCGTGTTCTGGGACGACGCCCTCGCGTCGCTCGACGGAGCTGCACCCTCGTCGCTGGTGGCCCTGTGCCAACGCGCGCTGGTCCTGCCGCAAGTGCAGAGCGCCTTCAGCGATGCGGAGGAGTTCGCCTTTCGCCACCACCTGCTGCACGAGGTGACCTATGGCACGGTGCTCAAGCGCGACAAGCGCGAGCAGCACCACCGCGCGGCGCTCTGGCTGGAGGCGCGCAGCGCCGGGCGCGGTGCGGAGTTCGCCGGCCTCATCGCCGAGCACTTCGAGCGCGCCGGCGTGCCCGAGCGTGCCGCCGAGCAATGGTCCCTGGCGGCGCAAGCGGCGGAGTCGCGACACGCGGACAGCGCCGCGCTGGCCCATGTCGACCGTGCCCTGGCGCTCGATGCCGGCGCCGATCCGCGGCGCCGTTTTGCGCTGCTGCGAGTGCGGGCCCAGGTCTGGGCACGCGGCGGCAACGTGAGTGAGCAGGAAAGGGCGATCGCCGCGCTCGAAGCCGAGGCCGACGCCCAGGGCGACGACTTGCTCCGGCTCATCGCCGCGCAGAGCCGGATGCACCGGCTCGGACAGGCCGGCGCCTACGAAGAAGCGCATCGCCTCGGCATTCGGCTCCTGGCGGCCGCCGAAGGGCTGGCTCCGCTCGAAACCGCGAGGCTGCACAACACACTGGTCATGGCGCTCGGCCGGCAAGGGCGCCACGACGAGGCGCGAGAGCACGCGCGGGCCGCGCTGACCCTGGCGCGCACGGCCGGCGACCGCTACCTCGAAGCTTCGGCGCACAACAACATGTGCGTGGGCTTCACCGCCCAGCGCCGACTCGGCGAGGCGGGGGCCAGCGGCGAGCAGGCGCTCGCCTTGTACCGCCGCATTGGCAGCAAATATGGCGCCGCCATCGCCATGCTTAACCTTGCGCTGGTGGCCGAGTGCGGCGGCAGGATGGCCGAGGCCCGCGACCAGTTGCTGCAGCTGCTGCCCTTGTGCGATGCCATCGACCACAAGCAGATCGGTGCGCAGGCGCGCAGCAATATCGGCGGCGTCCTCGACGAGCTCGGGCAGCCGGAGGCTGCGCTCGAGCACGCGCAGGAGGCCATCCGCATGGCCGATCGGATCGGCGAGCTCTACGTCCGCGCCACCGCCCATGGCGCCGCCTACGGCGCCTGCTACTCCATGGGCCGATGGCGCGAAGCCGTCGAGTACGGCCGGGTGGCACAGGCCGGGCTCGCGGCCGCCGGCGACCCCGAGCAGGCGCTCATCTGCGAAGCCGGCATCGCCTGCGCGCTGCACCAGGCTGGCGACCGCGCTGCGGCGCTGGCCGGGGTGGAAGCGGTGCTGGCCGCCGTGGCCCGCCGCGGCGGCTGGCGAGACCTGGAGGCCGAGGCCGCAATCGGCTGCACCCGCGTCCTGTCCTGGGAGAAAGATCCACGCGCCGCCGAGACGCTGGCGGCGGCGCGCCAGAGCCTGATGGCGCAGGCAGCGGCGTTCACCGATCCGGCCGAGCGAGAGCAGTTCCTGCAGTCGACGGCGTCGCGGCGAGAGATCCAGGCGGGAGTTCCGCCTAGCTACTGACGCGGCATCTTCGCCTGCGAGATGGGTGGCCAAGCCCCGCCCGGTCACCATCGCCCAAAGCTGTCGAGCGTCCTGCGATAGCGCAGCAGTGCGATCGTTCCCGCGGCGAGGACGAAGACCGCCATCGGCCAGATGTCGGGCGCGATCTGCTCCGGAATGTGCGCGTTGTCCGCCGCGCGCAGCAGTTCTAACCAAGTCGTGGGCGGGGTTGGGCAGCGTGAGCTCGACCCGGTGCGTGCCGCGTGACCGGCGCGGAAAGTACGTCGGCGGCAAGCCGCGCTGCTGGATCATGGCATCGACGGATCCGCCCCCCGGCTCTTCGCCCGAAGTCTTCGGCATCGAATCGCACCGCGGCCGTTCAAGCCGGTCGGTCGTTGGTCAGTAGCGAGTCGAGATCACAGTGCCCAATCCGCGAGATGCAGTTGACCCCCTCATCAATCAGATGATCGAGTTGCTTGCCTTGGTAAACACGTTCCTTGAGGATGCCATCGGAACGCTCGTTCTCGAAATATTCATTGGGCGCGGATTGGAGAGGCGCGCAGTAGGCAAGGTCAGCAGCCCCGACTTTGAGCGCTTCAAGATTCCATTTTGGACAGCTATGAAGCCGAGAGAAGTAACGGAGGGTCGGTCTAGTGCTAGATAGGCACTCGTCTCAAAGCAGATGCCGGCAAACGGCTGCAAATGTACGAGAGCGTGAGCAGAAGGCCTTGGCCCGCCCCGCATGTCCGTTCGCACTTAAGACCGGCCGCTGACAACGCCTGCGCCTCTACGGCACACCGACCGGTGTACGTCGGGGAGCGGAAGTTCATAAGCGCGCCGCGACCGACAGCAAACGCTGCATTGCTGTCCTTGGTAGCGGCGCCTCGAACGTCGCGGCCGATGCAATCAGTCACCTGAGGCACTGTTTCTGCGTTGGGGGGTGTAATGGCGGGTGTCTTAGTCCGGGGGCCCGCAAGTCCGCGCCGATGCTGGCGATTGGGCGGCGGGTGCAGAACCCACCGGGTTCGCTCGACGACAGTCCAGTGGACTGTCGTCGGACGCGACGCAGTCGCGGGCCCGAAGGGCCGAGCAGTTCGCGCAAGCGAACTGCGAGCACTCCCACCCGCTTGTGTGGTCGTGGCGGGCTATCGCAATCCAACCAACACGGTCAGCGGATCCATCGGCGACTCGGTGAATCCGTGCTTCAGATAGAAGGCCTTGGCCTCGTCATCGATCGCGTGGCAGAGCAGGGCACGTACGCCGATCAATCCGGCCGCCTGGATCGACCGTAGCACCGCATCCTTGAGTAGGCCGCTGCCGATGCCGCGCCCCGACCAGTCGGTGTGCACGGCCAGACGACCGAGCACGATCACTGGCAGCGGGTCGGGCATGTTTCGGCGCAGCCGTCCGGGTGCCACGGCGCTGGCGACGGAGCCCGCGGCAAGCGCGTAGAAGCCGACGACGCGGCGCTGCCCGTCACAGACGACGTAGGTCCTCGACGCGCCCGAAGCCGCGTTTGCCAATGCTCGCTTGCCGAGCCACGTGCTCAGCGAAGCGTGTCGGCAGATGAATGCGGAGGTGGCGTGGGCCTCGGTCAGAGGAGCCGGAGCGCCCAGTCCGGGTTCGCTCACCTGTCCCAGGGGGCACGTTTGGCCAGCAATCGCTTCAGGGTCGGGTTCCCGGCGAGTGGTGCATCCATCAGGGCAACGAAGGCCTTGTACTGTTTCGCGGTCACCGTGAACAGTGTCTGGTCGAGCAGCACCTGCTCCGCCTTCTCGCGAGAAGCTTCGAGCATGAAATCGGTACGGCTCTTGCCCTGCAAGCGCGCTGCGCGGTCGATCAGCTCCCGCTGGGCGGGGGGCGTGCGCAGATTGATGACGGTCGACGAGGCGGCAGTGCTCATGGAGGCATTGTAGCGATGCGTATACACGTTGTCCCCACAGTCTGGCCAGCTGCCACGCACGATGCCCCACGTGCGGTTCGGCCATGGCGTTGCGGACAGCCGAAGGAGGTCGCAGCGCAGGCCAGAACTTCTGGGGTTGCTTGAACTATCTCAATCGTCCGAACCAGTCGTGCGCGCGAGCGAGCAGATCTCCTCCTTGAGCCGCCGCACGCAATTCAGCTCCAGATAGAGGCCGTAGATCGCCCGCACCCGCTCAACGCCGGATTCGAAGACGCAGCCGTCGCGCCCCCGCGTGGCACCGATAATGCCGCGCATCCCTTCGCCTATGGCCCGCCTATCGGCGCGCCGATGAACATGGCTTGATCGGTGCCGGGACGCCGGGACGCCCGGACGATCCCTCTGGAGATTTCCATGCCCACCACGAACTCCTTCGCCACCTCGATTCGTTTGCTGGCAGTCGCCGTCACTTTGACCGTCGGCATGGCTTCTGCGAAAGCGCAAAGCTCGCCGCTCGAGCGTGGCAAGTACCTCGTGACGACGATCATGGCGTGCGGCAACTGCCACACACCCAAGGACGCAGAAGGGCGAGCCATCCCAGGCAAGGAACTTGCCGGCGGGGGAACTGGTTTCGACACTCCGCCGTTTGCTGGCGTTGCCGCGAACATCACTCCCGATGTCGAAACCGGCATCGGCTCATGGAGCGACAGCGAGATCAAGCGGGCCATCACGCACGCCGAACGGCCCGGTCACGGCCCGCTGGCCGGCAAGCCGCTGGCGCCGCAGATGGCGGCCAACTTCTTCAAGGCGATTCTTCCGGGCGACCTCGATGCCATCGTCGCCTACCTGCGTTCGGTGCCGCCCGTTCGCAATGTCCTGCCCACGCCGATCTATCGCGGGCCGCTCCGGCGCGAGGCTTTTGCGCTGGCCGATCGCGGCTTCGCCGAAATCGACATGCAGGACAAGGTACGGCGAGGTGCCTACCTGACCACCATCGGGCACTGCCTGGAGTGCCATACGCCAATGGCAAACGGCACGCCCCTGTTCGAGACAGCGCTCGGTGCTGGCGGCCGACCGTTCCTGCCCACCTTCGTCAAGGGCTTGCCGGAGAGGTGGAAGGGCGCGGTGTCACGCAATCTCACTTCGCATCCGGACTTGGGGCTGGGCGCCTGGAGCGATGCGGAGATCAAGCGTGCCATCACCCAAGGTGTGGGGCGCGACGGTCGCCAATTGCAGGAGCCGATGGCCTTTGCGTGGTACGCGGGGATTCGCGACGAGGATCTCGATGCCATCGTCGCCTACTTGCGCACGCTCCCGCCGCTTGCCCGCTGATTCAAGCTCGACCTGAAATCGTCGACGTAAGCGGCGCAGGCTCGACATAGCTGCTCACCAGCTCGCGCTCAGGGCCAGGCCGGCCAGCCAGCGCGTGGCGGCCTTCCGTCAGAACATCGCCGCGTAGCGGTCGAGCTCCCACGCGCTGACGTGGCGGGCACAGGCCAGCCACTCGTCGCGCTTCAAGCGCACGAATTCGCGATGCAGCGTGCTGCCCAGGGTCTGGCGCATCAGCGCGCTGGCCTCGAGCGCATCGATCGCCGCCTCGAGCGACTGTGGCAGCAGCGCGATGCCACGTTCGCGGACCGCCGCCCGCGACAGCGCGAACAGGTCGTCGGTGCAGGCCGGTCCTGGATCGAGCTCGCGCTCGATGCCGTCGAGCCCGGCGGCGATCAGCGCCGCGGTCGCGAGGTACGGGTTGGCCGCTGCATCGGGCACGCGCCACTCGAAGCGCCCAGGCAGGGTGCGGATCATCGCGGTGCGGTTGTTCGGGCCGTGCGCCACGTAGGCCGGCGCCCAGCTCGTGCCCGAGAGCGATTCACCGACGACCAGCCGCTTGTAGGAGTTGACCGTCGGTGCCGCCAGTGCGCACAGCGGGGCCGCGTGGTGCAGCACGCCGGCCGTGAACCGGCGACCGAGCGGGGAGAGGTCGCCGTGGCCGTCGTCGAACAGGCAACGAGCCCCTTCCCACAGCGACACATGAAAGTGCAGCCCGCTGCCCGGCTGGTTCGCGAACGGCTTGGGCATCATCGAGAAGACCGCGCCATGCGCCTCGGCGATCGCGTGCGCGGCCTGCTTGAACAGCATCACGTGGTCGGCGCTCGCAAGGGCGTCGGCATGACGGAAGTTGACCTCGTACTGACCGTGCGCGTCTTCATGGTCGAGCTGCAGCACATCGAGGCCGCAGCCGTGCAGCGCCTCGTGCAGCGCGCGCAGGAACGGCGCCTGGCGCGGCAGGCTCTTGAGGTCGTAGCTGGGCTTGTCGAGCCGGTCGCGCGGGTCGAACGGATGCCAGCCGGCGGCGTCGTGACGCAGCAGGAAGAACTCGGGCTCGATGCCGGTCTGCAGCGTCCAGCCGCGTTCGGCGAGTCGTGCAACGGCGCGCTTGAGCACCTGTCGGGGGCAGGCGTCGAACGGCTCGCCGTCGACGAAGCCATCGCCGACGATGCGTGCATAGCCGGGCATCCACGGCAAGGGCCGGGCGGTGCCCGCGTCGCCACGCGCGTAGTACTCGGATCGCGCACCGCTTCGTCCCAGCCCGGTCCCGGCGATCGACGGGCCGGCGAAGCCCGCACCGACCTCGATCACGTCATCGAGATGTTCGAGCGGTACCCACTTGCCCTTGGCCACGCCATGCACGTCGGTGAACTGGACCAGCAGCGTGTGCACGCCCTGGTCCGCGAGCCGCTGCTGCAGCGACTCAGCCATCAATCCGGATCCAGGTCGTCTTCAGCTCGGTGTACTTGTCGAAAGCGTGCAGCGACTTGTCGCGGCCGTTGCCGCTCTGCTTGAAGCCGCCGAAGGGCACGGTGATGTCGTCCTCGTCGTACTGGTTCACATGTACGGTGCCGGCGCGCAGCGCACGAGCGACGCGGTGGGCGCGGTTGATGTTGTCGCTCCACACGCTGGCCTGCAGGCCGAAGTTGCTGTCGTTCGCCTGTCTGACGGCATCGGCCTCGTCCTTGAAGCGGATCAGGGACAGCACCGGCCCGAAGATCTCTTCGCGCGCGATCTTCATCTGGTTGGTGACGCCGTCGAACACCGTCGGCTCGACGTAGAAGCCGCCGGTTTCGCGCCGCACGCGTTGCCCGCCGCTCAACACGCGTGCGCCTTCGCTGCGCCCGGCCTCGATGTAGCCGAGCACGGTTTCCATCTGCGTCTGGTCGACCAGTGCACCGAGTTCGGCCGTGCCGCCGAGCGGATCGCCGGGCTGGTACTTCGGCGCCTCGGCGGCAACGATCGCGGTGAACTCGTCGGCGATCCGCTCATGCACGAACACGCGCGATGGTGCGTTGCAGCTCTCGCCCTGGTTGAAGAACAGGCTGCCGGCGGCTACCTTCGCGGCGCGCGCGACATCGGCGAAGTCGTCGAACACAACGAAGGCCGACTTGCCGCCGAGCTCGTTGTAGACGCGCTTCAGGTTGCTGCGGCCCGCGTACTCGAGCATCTTGCGGCCCACGCGCGTGCTGCCGGTGAAGCCGATCGCGTCGACGTCCATGTGCAGCGCGAGCGCTTCGCCCGCCTCGTGGCCGAAGCCGGGCACGACGTTGAACACGCCGGGCGGCAGGCCCGCCTCGAGTGCGAGTTCGGCCAGGCGGAGTGCCGTCAGCGGCGACTTCTCGCTGGGCTTGAGGACCACGCTGTTGCCGGTGGCCAGCGCCGGTCCGAGCTTCCAGGCCGCCATGATCATCGGGTAGTTCCACGGCACGATCGCGCCGATCACGCCCATCGGCTCGCGCGTGATCAGCGCGAGTGCGCTCGCTGCGGTGGGCGCGATCTCGTCGTAGACCTTGTCGATCGCCTCGCCGTACCACGCGATGCAGCGCGCCGTGGCGTTGACGTCGACCGCGAGGCTGTACTGGATCGGCTTGCCCATGTCGAGCGTCTCGAGCAGCGCGAGCTCCTCGCATGCGGCGAGGATCTTCTCGGCGAAGCGCAACATGACCTTCTTGCGCGCGGCCGGTGATTGTCCGGCCCAGCGGCGATCGCAGAACGCGGCGCGTGCCGCGGCGACGGCGGCATCGACATCGGCCGCACGGCCGCGTGCGACGGTCGTCAGCACGCGGCCATCGATCGGCGACGCGCAATCGAAGGTCTCGCTGCCGACAGCCGCCACGCGCTCGCCGTCGATGAACGCGCGGCCGTCGAACCGCACTGCAGCGGCCCGCGCGTGCCAGTCGATCGCAGCCATCAGAACGACACGACGACCGACCCGCCCAACAACGAATTGCTCTTGCGGAAGCTGCCGTCCTTCGTGTCGAAGAAGACCGGCAGGTTCGCGCGGTCCAGCCGGTATTCGGCCTTCAGCGTGGTGTTGGGCGTCAGCAGGTAGTTGAAGCCCACCGCCAGCGCATAGCGGTTCGCGCCCTTGTCGCAGCCAGCGACCCGTGCCGCCGTGCAGCCCAGGTTGCCATCCGGACCGATGCCGTTGCGGCCGTCTTCGCTCGAGTACTGGAGCAGGCCGCCGCCGTTCCTGTGGTTGTCGATGTAGTCGAACCGGGCGACCGCTTCCCAGCGCGGGATGAACTTGTAGGCCGCCAGCGCCGACACGCCCCACCATTGCGCATCGCGCAGCGTGCCGTCCGGGGCGGGCACGATCGACGCGTTCTTCTGCCGGCCGAAGCCGACCTGGCCCTGCAGCGTCAGGTCGCCGCGGATGAAGTACGCATCGAACTCGAACAGGTCCAGCCGCGTGTCCGGCGCCATGCCGCTCGCGTCGACCGCGAACGGGCTGAAATTCGCCGCCTTGCCATGCACGCCGGCGAAGCCGAAGCCGTTGAACTCGCCCCTCGAATAGTCGACGCGGTACGCGATCACCGGCGACCTGCGATTGGCCCGCTGCTTGGTGGTGTTGTAGTTGGCGAGCATGGCCTTGACCTCCCACTTGCCGCGGGTGATATCGACACCGGCGCCGGTATAGGTGGTCGGCTCGGTGAAGTCGAGCAGCATGCCGCGCGTGACGAGCTTGGTGGTCGTCGGTTGCGTGTACTCGTAGCCGGACCAGTCGGGGAACTGACCGGCGATGACGCGTGTCTGCAGGTCCCCGAGCGGGATCGAGACCGAGGCTTCGTGGACGATGCTGTTGCCGCCGGCGTCGGCGATCGAACCGGCGCCGCGGTTGGGCATCAGCGTCAGGCGCCACTTGGTGCCGCCATCCATTTCCTTCTGGAAGTCGATCGCGGCGGTACCGAAGTAGCCGTTGTCGTAGTTGTAGCCGTCGTCGGAGACGCGGTTCAGGAACTGGAAGCCGGCGCGGTGCTGGCGCTGGTTGAAGACATAGGCCGGGTCGAAGAAACCGCCGATCTTCAGGCCCTTCAGGCCTTGCGCTTCGATCGCGTCCTCGAGCCCTTCGGTCTTGACCGTGACGCGGTTCAGATCCTGCTGCTGCTCGGGCGTCATGCCCCCCTGCTTGTCGCCGCCGGCAGGCTTGTCGGCGAGCTTCTTCTCGAGCTCGCCGATGCGGTCCTTCAGCGCCTTCAGTTCCTTCAACAACTCCGCATTCGACTGCGCGAGCGCGCAGGTCGGGTAAGCGGCTGCCAGGGCGAGGGCCAATGCGGCGGGCTTCCAGAGATTCATGAGGTCTGCTCCTGTGGTTGTGGGTTCAGCCATCGTCGCGCTGTGCCTGCGCGATGGCATTGGCGCGCTCGCGCTCGGCGCGGGCGATGAGGTAACTGGCGACAACCGTGCCGATCGCGACCAGCGTGATGATCACGGTGGCGACCGCGTTGACGCTCGGGTTCAGGCCCAGGCGCGCGCGCGAGAAGATCACCAGCGGCATCGTCGTCGAGCCCGGCCCGTTCAGGAAGGCGGAGAGCACGACATCGTCGAGCGAGAGCGTGAACGTGAGCAGCCAGGCCGACATCAGCGCCTGCGCAATCATCGGCAGCGTGACGAGTACGAAGACCTGGAACGGCTTGGCGCCGAGGTCCATCGCCGCCTCTTCGAGTTGCGGGTTCAGGCCCTGCAAGCGCGCCTGGACGACGACGGTCGCGTAAGCCATGCCGAGCAGCAGGTGGCCGAACCAGATCGTCATCGCGCCTCGCTCGGGGAAGCCGAGCGCCCTCTGCACCGACACCAGCATCAGCAGCAGCGACAGGCCGATGATGACTTCGGGCATCACGAGCGGCGCGTTGACCATGCCGCTGAACAGCGTGCGGCCGGTGAAGCGGCGGTACTTGACGAGCGCGAACGCGGCGAGCGTGCCCAGCACCAGCGAGCTCGTCGCGGTGAAGAACGCGATCTTCAGCGACAGCCACAGGCCACCGAGCATCTCCTCGTCGCTCGCGAGCTTGACGTACCACTTCAGCGTGAAGCCCTTCCAGAGGTTCGGAATCGGCGAGTCGTTGAACGAGTACACGACGAGCGCGACGATCGGCAGGTACAGGAACAGATAGCCCGCCCCCAGCCAGCCGCGGCCGAAGTTGCGCGCGAAGGCGGCGCCGAACGGCGTGCGGTGGGAGCCGCTCATTTCGCGTTCTCCTGCGCTTCGGCCTGGTAGCGGTTGAAGATGGCGAGCGGCACGATGATCAGCAGGATCATCACGACCGCGACGGTCGAGGCCATCGGCCAGTCGTTGTTGCTGAAGAACTCGTCCCACAGCACGCGGCCGATCATCAGCGTCTGCGGGCCGCCGAGCAGCTCGGGGATCACGAACTCGCCGACGCAGGGGATGAACACCAGCATCGAGCCGGCGATTATGCCGGCCTTGGACAGCGGTACGGTGATGAGCCAGAACGCCTTCCACGGCGTGGCGCCGAGGTCGGATGCGGCCTCGAGCAGGCGCAGGTCCATCTTCGCGAGGTTCGAGTAGAGCGGCAGGATCATGAACGGCAGGTAGGTGTAGACCATGCCGATCACCAGCGAGAACGGCGTGTTCATCAGCTTGCCTGGTGCGGCGATGATCTCGAAGTAGGCGAGCGGCTGGTCGAGGTGCAGCGTGGTCACCGCGCGCCAGACCCAGCCGTTCTCGTCGAGCAGGCCCTTCCAGGCGTAGACGCGAAGCAGGAACGAGGTCCAGAACGGCAGCATCACGAGCATCAGCAACGCCGGCTGGATCGTCGCCTTCGCGCGCGCCATGAAATACGAGAACGGGTAGCCGATCGCAAGGCAGAAGAGGGTCGTGATGCCGGCGTACTTGATGCTGGACCAGTAGGTCTTCCAGTAGAGGTCGTCCTGCGTCAGCGAGAAGTAGGTGTTGCCGCGCAGGGTGAGCTGCACGGCGCCGTCCTTGACGCTCAGGATGTCGTTGACGCTGACGTTGCCCATCTCGGACACACTGATCTTCAGCACGACCAGGAATGGCAGGAGGAAGAACACGACGAGCCACATGAAGGGCACGCCGATGACCGCCGTGCGGCCCCGCCGTAGCCAGGCGCTCATCGTGTTCAGCGCAGTCATTGCGTCAGCACCACTTGCGACGTCGCCGACCACGACGCCCAGGCCGTGTCGCCCCAGGTGAGCTGGTCGTCGCGGTGGCGGGCGACATTGCTCTGGCTGATCTTCAGGATCGCGCCACTGGCGAGCGCGAGGTGGTAGACCGTGAACGCGCCGAAGTAGGCCATGTCCTTGACCGTGCCCTGGACGCGGTTGTGCGGCGCGTGTTCGGCGGCGGGCGCCTCGCGCTGCAGCGCGATCTTCTCGGGCCGCACGGCCACGCTCAGGCTCATGCCTTCGCTGCCGGTGATGCCGTGGCCGACATGGTGGCTGCAGTCGGTGCACTGGATGACGACGTGGTCGGGCTCGTCCTTCACGAGCGTGCCGTCCATCAGGTTCACGTTGCCGATGAAGTCGGCGACGAAGCGCGTGGCCGGCGTCTCGTAGATCTCGCTCGGCGGGCCGACCTGCAGGATGCGGCCCTCGCTCATCACCGCGATGCGTGAGGCCATCGTCATCGCTTCTTCCTGGTCGTGCGTGACCATCACGCAGGTCACGCCGACCTCTTCGATGATGTTGACCAGCTCGATCTGCGTCTCCTCGCGCAGCTTCTTGTCGAGCGCGCCGAGCGGCTCGTCGAGCAGCATCAGCTGCGGCCGCTTCGCGAGGCTGCGCGCGAGCGCGACGCGCTGCTGCTGGCCACCGGAGAGCTGGTGGGGCTTGCGCTTGGCGTACTTGCCGAGCTGCACCAGCTTGAGCATCGCCTCGACGCGCTCGGCGACCTTGTCGTCGGGCATCGCGTCGCGCCGCAGCCCGAACGCGATGTTGTCCCACACGGTCAGGTGCGGGAACAGCGCGTACGACTGGAACATCATGTTGATCGGCCGCTCGTACGGCGGCATGCCGGCGAGATCCTGCCCGTTCAGGACGATGCGGCCGCTGGACGGCGTCTCGAAGCCCGCGAGCATGCGCAGCAGCGTCGTCTTGCCGCAGCCCGACGAGCCGAGCAGCGCGAAGATCTCGCCCTTGGCGATGTCGAGGCTGACGTCGTTCACGGCCTTGTAGCCGCTGAAGTCCTTCACCACGTCCTGGATCTGCAGGTACGTGGCGGCGGCCTTCGCCGTCGTGATGTCGCTCGCAGCCATCGCCGGTGTCAGAGGCCGGTCTTGAACGAGGTGTACAGGCGCGTCATGGTGCGCCGGATGTCGTTGTTCAGCGCTTCGGGCACCGCCATGTTCTTCATGTCGGCTTCGCTGATGAAGACGGTCGGGTTGTTCGCCACTTCGGGCTTGATGAACTTTTTCGACTCCTTGTTCGGGTTGGCGTAGAACACCTTGTTGGTCAGGCCGGCGCTGACCTCGGGCCGCATGATGTAGTTGATCCACTTGAGCGCGTTGTTCGGGTGCGGCGCATCGGTCGGGATCGCCATCGTGTCGAAGAACAGCACGCCGCCGATGCTCGGGATCAGCGCCTGCAGGTTCTGGCCGGTCTTGCCTTCGATCGCGCGCTGCTTCGCGATGTTGATGTCGCCGGACCATCCGAGCGCGACGCAGATGGAGCCGCTGGCCATGTCGTTGATGTAGCCCGACGAGCTGAACAGCGTCACGCTCGGGCGGATCGACTTCAGCAGCGGCGCGACGCCGGTGTAGTCGGCCTGGTTGCGGCTGAACGCCGGCTTGCCGAGGTAGTGCAATGCGGCGGGGATGATGTCGGTCGGCGAATCGAGGAAGGACACGCCGCAGGACTTGAGCTTGGAGATGTATTCGGGCTTGAAGACCAGGTCCCATGCGTTCGCCGGCATCGGCGTGCTGCCCAGCGCGGCCTTGACCTTGTCGACGTTGATGCCCACCGTGGTGAAGCCCCACAGCCAGTTCACGAGGTACTGGTTGCCCGGGTCGAGCGCGGCGAGCTGCGCCTGCACGATCGGGTCCATGTTCTTCAGGTTGGGCAGCTGCGCCTTGTCGAGCTTGCGCAGCAGGCCGCCGTCGGCCTGGATCTTGGCCCAGTACGACGAGGGCACCACGATGTCGTAGCCGGTCTTGCCGGCGACCAGCTTGGCATGCAGGATCTCGTTGCTGTCGAACACGTCGTAGCGGACCTTGATGCCGGTCTCCTTCTCGAAGTTCGCGATCGTGTCGTCGGCGATGTAGTCCGACCAGTTGTAGACGTTTAGCACCTTCTCTTCTTCCTGCGCGCGGGCCGGTCCGGCGAAGAGCAGCGTAGACGCCGCAGTGATCGAGACCAGGGAGAGCAGGGCGTTGAACATCCGTTTCATGGTCGTGTCCTTGTCAGAAGGTGAGAGCGAATTCGGGTCGGGTCGCAGGCAGTCTAGCCAGCCGAAGCCCGGGGCTGCTAAAGGCAAACCCCGTGCCACGACCGGTCAGACCCAGCCGTTGCGGGTGGCATCGGCGAGCGTCAGGTCCAGGCAACGGCGGATCAGGGTCATCATCTCGTCGATCTGCGCGCGGGTGATCACCAGCGGCGGCGCGGCGATCATGCGGTCGCCGACCGCGCGCATGATCAGCCCGTTGCCGAAGCAGTGGCCGCGGCAGGTCATGCCGACTTCGAGCTCGCTGTCGAACGCCGTCCGCCCGGCCTTGTCCTTCACGAGCTGCAGCGCACCCATCAGGCCGCAGGTCTGCACCTCGCCGACGAGCGGGTGATCGGCGAGCGCGGCGAACTGCTCCGCCAGGTACGGCCCGGTGTCGTCGTGCACCCTGGCGACGATGCCCTCGCGCTGCAGCAGCCGGATGTTGGCGACCGCCACGGCGCAGGCGACCGGATGGCCGGAGTACGTGTAGCCATGGTTGAACTCGCCGCCTTGCTCGATCAGCACCTTCGCGATGCGCTCGCCGACCATCACGCCGCCCAGCGGGATGTAGCCCGAGGTCACGCCTTTCGCGAAGGTCATCAGGTCGGGCCTGAAGCCGAAGCGCTCGCAGCCGAACCAGTGGCCGGTGCGGCCGAAGCCGCAGATGACTTCGTCGGAGACGAGCAGGATCCGGTACTTGTCGCAGATGCGCTGGATCTCGGGCCAGTAGGTCTCGGGCGGCACGATCACGCCGCCGGCGCCCTGGACCGGTTCGCCGATGAAGGCGGCGACCTTGTCGGCGCCGACCTCGAGGATCTTCGCCTCGAGCCAGCCCGCGGCCTTCAGCCCGAACTCGTCGCGCGTCATGTCCTGACCGAGCTCGAACCAGAACGGCTGCTCGATGTGAGTGATGCCCGGGATCGGCAGCCCGCCCTGCGCGTGCATCCCGCTCATGCCGCCGAGCGAAGCGCCGGCCATCGTCGAGCCGTGGTACGCGTTCTTGCGGCTGATGATGACGCTGCGCTCGGGCTGGCCCAGCAAGTCCCAGTAGCGGCGCACCATGCGCACGATCGTGTCGTTGCCCTCCGAGCCGGAGCCCGAGAAGAAGACGTGCCTGAACTGCGGCGGCGTCACCTCGGCGAGCAACTCGGCCAGCTCGATCGCCGGGGGCGTCGCGGTCTGGAAGAAGCTGTTGTAGAAGGGCAGCTCGGTCATCTGCCGTGTCGCCGCGTCGATCAGCTCCTTGCGGCCGTAGCCGACATTCACGCACCACAGGCCCGACATCGCGTCGAGCATCTTGTGGCCGTCGCTGTCCCACAGGTAGATGTTGTCGGCCCGGGTGATGACGCGCGAGCCCTTGCTCGCGAGTGCCTTGAAGTCGGTGAACGGGTGCAGGTAATGAGCCGCGTCGGCGGCTTGCCACTCCTGGGTGGTGCGAGTCGACGAGGTGTTCTTGAGGACGGCGTTCATGAGGCTTTCCAATCTCAGACGTGCAGCAGCAGGTGCTCGCGCTCCCACGGCGAGATCACCTTCATGAACTCGTCGTACTCGATCTCCTTGACCTCGGAGTACACCGTGATGAACTCCTTGCCGAGCACGTCGTGCAGGTCTTTCTCGTCGGCCAGCCAGCTGAGCGCCTCGCTCAAGCTTCTCGGCAGCTGGTACTCCGACAAGTAGGCATCGCCCTTGCACTCGGGCGCCGGCTCGATCCTGTTCTTCATTCCGAGGTAACCGCAGGCCAGCGTGGCGGCCAGCGCGACATACGGGTTGGCGTCGGCACCGATGACGCGGTTCTCGATGCGTCGCGCGGCCGGCACGGCCACCGGCGAGCGGATGCCCACGGTGCGGTTGTCGTGGCCCCACTGGATGTTGATCGGCGCGGCCGTCGAGCGCGCCAGGCGGCGGTACGAGTTGACGTAGGGCGCGAACAGCGCCATCGCCGCCGGTGTGTACTTCTGCAGCCCGCCGATGTACCAGAAGAACTCCTTGCTCGGCGAGCCGTCCTCGTTGCTGAAGATGTTCTTGCCGGTGACGCTGCTCAGGATGCTCTGGTGCACATGCATGGCACTGCCGGGCTCGGTCGCCATCGGCTTGGCCATGAAGGTGGCGTACATCTCGTGGCGCAGCGCGGCCTCGCGGATCGTGCGCTTGAAGAAGAACACCTCGTCGGCCAGGCCGAGCGGGTGATCGTGGAAGAAGTTGATCTCCATCTGCCCCGCACCCACCTCGTGGATCAGCGTGTCGACGTTCAACTCCATCTTGCCGCAGTAGTCGTAGATGTCCTCGAACAGCGGATCGAACTCGTTCACCGCATCGATCGAATAGGCCTGGCGCGAGGTCTCGGCGCGGCCGCTGCGGCCCCTGGGCGGGCGCAGCGGCGTGTTCGGGTCGGAGTTGCGCTCGATCAGGTAGAACTCGAGCTCGGGCGCGACGACCGGGTTCCAGCCTTCGGCGGCGTACAGGTCGCAGATGCGGCGCAGCACCGAACGCGGCGCGTACGGGATGACGTTGCCGTCGCGATCGAAGCAGTCGTGGATCACCTGGGCGGTCGGATCGACAGCCCACGGCACGATGCGCACCGTGCTCGGATCGGGTCGCAGATGCATGTCGCGGTCGGTCGGATGGATCACGTCGTAGTACGGGCCGTCCTCCGGGAAGTTGCCGGTCACGCCGATGCCGACGATGGCCTCGGGCAGGCGCATGCCGCGCTCCTCGGTGAATTTCTCGCGCGGCAGGATCTTGCCGCGGGCCACGCCGGTGAGGTCGGGCACGAGGCACTCGATCTCGGTGACGCGGCGTTCGTCGAACCAGGTTTCGAGGTCGGCGAATGTGAACTTGCTCTTGTCTTGCATGGGACACCTGAAGTCTTGGGGCGCCGTCGCGTCGGGGTGACGGCGGCAGCACCGGGAATCGATTGTTCTTCTGCGCGGGCACCACCCGCAAGAAGCGCACCTATCGATCGGGGTCAGGTGGCTCGGGCTCCTGGTGCCGGTCTCGCTCGAAGCGGCGGTGCCGGTCCCGGAAGGCCTCGCAGGCCGCGCCGAAAGCCTTCAGCAGCCGCATCGACACTGTGTTGGTCGCGGCTTGCCATTCGGGGTGCCACTGCACGCACAGGTTGAAGCCGCGCGCAGCGCCGACCGAGAAGGCCTCGACCAGGCCGTCGGGGGCGAGTGCCTCGACGCGCAGCCCGTCGGCGAGGCGATCTGCACCCTGGCCGTGCACCGAGTTGACGTGGATGCTCGGCTCCGCGAGCACGCGCGCCAGCACGCCGCCAGGCTGCACCACGACCTCGTGCGCGATGCCGTACTGGACCTCGGCGGAGGCGTTCTTCGCGGCACGATGATCGTGCCGGTCGGGCACCTCCTGCACGGCCTGGTGGAGCGTGCCACCGAGCGCCACGTTGACCTCCTGGAAGCCGCGGCAGATCGCGAACAGCGGCAGGCCGCGCGCCAGAACGCGCGGGATCAGCGGCAAGGTCCAGGCGTCGCGATCGAGGTCCAGCGGCAAGTCGGGGTCGTGAACGGGCTCGTCGAAGTAGCCGGGGTGGACGTTCGACGCCGAGCCGGTCAGCAGCACGCCGTCGGCGATGGCCAGCAGCGCGTCGAGCTCGTCGATCTCGGCCGTCGGCACGATCAGCGGCTGGCAACCCGCCAGGCGCACGGCATCGATGTACTTCTTGCCCGCCACGTGAAACGGATGCTCGCCCAGCATGCGATTGCACGCCGGAACCAGGACGACCGGTTTGCGCGGCGTCATCATCACAGCAGATCCCTGAGCCGGTAGTACGCCATCCCCATCACCAGCGCCGGCGTGCGCAGCAGGCGGCCGCCGGGGAAGGAGCGATGCTTGATGCGGGCGAAGGTGTCGAAGCGCTCGGCATCGCCGGCGATCGCCTCGGCCACCAGGCGGCCGGCCAGGCCGGTGAGCGCCAGGCCATGGCCCGAGAAGCCTTGCAGGTAGTAGACGTTGGCGTGCGCACCGGGCAGACGCCCGAAGTCGGGCGCGCGGTTCATCGAGATGTCGACGAAGCCGCCCCACGAGTACTCGATCTTCGTGTCGTGAAGCTGCGGGAACGTCGTCGCCATGCGACGCTGCATGCTCGCCGCGAGGTTCATCGGCGTCGCCGTGCTGTAGCTGACGCGACCGCCGTAGAGCATGCGGTGGTCGGCGGTCGGGCGGAAGTAGTCGAGCACGAAGTTGGTGTCGCAGACCGCGGCACCGGAGGGGATCAGCGAGCGCGCGAGTTCGGGAGCGAGCCGCTCGGAGGCGACGATATAGGTGCCCACCGGCATGATCCGCTTCTCGATCAGCGGCGCCACGCCGTGCAGGTAGACGTTGCCGGCCAGCAGCACGTGCGACGCGCGCACCGAGCCGCGCGCCGTGCGCAAGGCGACGGTCGAGCCGGGCTCCATCGACAGGACGGCCGAACCCTCGAAGATCTTCACGCCGAGTTCGGCCGCCGCGCGGGCCAGCCCCAGGCTGTACTTCAGCGGATGAAGGTGCCCGCCGAGCGGGTCGTGCATGCCGCTGTGAAAGCGCTCGCTCGCGATCCATCGCGGCATGTCGGGTGGCGCGATCCGCTCCGTCTCGTAGCCGTAGGCGCGCTGCATGTGCGCCTGCCAGGTTTGCAGCTCACGGGCCTTGCGGGCGTTGACGGCCAAGCTCAGATAGCCGCCGCGCCAATCGCAATCGATGTCGAAGCGGTCGCGGCGTTCGCCGATGAGGCGCAGCGCCTCCATCGTCATGTCCCACACCGCGCGCGAGGCGGTTTCGCCGAGCTGATGCTCGATCACCGACTGATCGCAGGCCAGGCCCGCAATCACCTGCCCGCCGTTGCGGCCCGAGGCGCCCCAGCCGACCTGCTGCGCCTCCAGCACGACGACGCTGTAGCCGCGCTGTGCGAGTTCGATCGCCGCCGAGAGGCCCGCCAGGCCACCGCCTACCACCGCCACGTCGCAATCCAGCGCCGACTCCAGTGCCGCATGGCCCGCACCGCGCGGCGCGGTGGCCACGTAGTAGGAGTGCTTCGTCAGTTGCTGGTCGGCGCTGAGCAAGGGCATAAACGGGTGTGCGCTAGGCAAGCCTTTTCGAGAGTTGGTGAGTCGAGGCGAGGCGGCGGACGTCCGAGCTGCGAGTGTGCAACTTCAGTGCCCGGATTCTAGAGAGCGTGTCGCGCAATGTGCCGCCGCAATCGCCGGGGGTTCACCCTCGGCGCTGCAATATCATGCGGTCTGCTCCCCGTGACAAAGAATTAAATGCGGGAATTGACCCCCGAAGTGAAGCTTGATGCGATCGACCGCGACATCCTGGTCGAGTTGCAGCGCGAGGGGCGGCTGTCGAACCTGGAGCTCGCGCAGCGCGTGCATCTGTCGCCCTCGGCCTGCCTGCGCCGCGTCAAGGCGCTCGATGACAAAGGCGTGATCGCGCAGTACGTCGCGATCGTCAACCCGCGAGCTGTGGGCAAGCACGGCGTGAGCTTCACGATCGTCAATCTCGAGAGCATGAACACGCCACAGCTCGAAGCGTTCGAGCAGGCCGTGCGCGATCAGCCCGAGGTGCTCGATTGCTTCTACGTCGCAGGCTCGAACGACTACCTGATCCGCTTCACCTACCGCGACGCCGAAGACCTGGAGCGCATCCACTCCGAGGTGCTGATGCGCCTGCCGAACGTCGCACGCACGAACTCGCTGCTGGTGCTGCGGACCGTCAAGAAGACGACCGCGCTGCCGCTGTAGCGATCTGCCCGCACAGGTAGGTCCACACGAAGTGGGCCGCGGCCTGGCTGGTGAGTTCGGCGTGGTCGTAAGGTGGCGATACCTCGACGCAATCCATGCCGACGAACGGCAGGTCGGCAAGTTCCTCGAGGAGGCTCAGCACCTGGTTGCTCGTCATGCCGCCGGGCTCCGGCGTGCCGGTGCCGGGTGCGAAGGCCGGGTCGAGGCAGTCGATGTCCAGGCTCAGGTACACCGGTGGATTGCCGTGTGCGGCGAGGCGCGTGCGGATCGCGCTCAGCACCTCGGCGAGCTGCGCAGGGCTCTCGCGACCGCGCAGCTCGCGGGCCGTGAAGATCTGCCCGCCTCGGTCGATCACATGCTCACGCGCCTCGCGCGTGCCTGCCGAGCGGATGCCCAGCTGGGTGAAGCACGCGTCGATCACCAGGCCTTCCTGCATCGCTTCGTACACCCAGGTGCCGTGGCCGCTGGGCTCGCCGAAGTGAGCGGTCCAGGTGTCGCAGTGCGCGTCGAAATGGATCACCGCCAGCGGCCGGCCAAGCCAGGAGCGGTAGGCACGCAGCAGCGCGAGCGTGATCGAGTGATCGCCGCCCAGCCAGCACATGTGGTGCGCACGGATCAGCGCCTCGACCGACGGTTGCATCGCGCCGCGCATGCGCTCGAGGCTGGTGTTCGGCAGTGGCAGGTCGCCCGCGTCGCCGAGCATTCCTTCGGGCGAGACGTTGAAGTGCGGATGCGTGCCATCGCACAGCATGTGACTCGCCTCGCGGATCGCGCGCGGGCCGAAGCGGGCGCCAGGGCGGTTCGTCACCGCACCGTCCCACGCGACACCGGCGACTGCGAAGGGCGTGGCAGGCGAGGCCGCGGGCGCGCGCAGGAAAGTGCCTTGAGAGAGAAATGCGAAGGAGGTCATGACGTCGTCTGGTCACTGGCGCGATCGATGATACGAGTCGATGCCAGCCATGCGCCCCGTACTCCTCGTTGAGCACCTGGCGCGTCCGGCGTCGTTCGATGTATGAGAGGTCAACCTCACTCGTGCCAGGAGTGCCCCGACCGCTCGGGCAGGCCGATCGCCGCTGAAGGCCCCCAGCTACCTGCCGTGTAAGGTCGTGGCTCATGGCCCGCCGTGCGCCAGCCGTCGACGATGCCGTCGACCCAGCGCCAGGCGGCGTCGACCTCGTCGCGGCGCACGAACAGCGACGAATTGCCGCGCAGCACGTCGAGCAGCATGCGCTCGTAGGCGATGCGCCGGCGCGCGGGCTGGAAGCCCTCGTCGAGCGAGAGGTTGAGCCCGACCTTGCCGAGGTTCATCGCGTGCAGCCCCGGGCGCTTCTGCATCAGGGTCAGCGTGATGTTCTCGTCGGGCTGCAGCTTGATCACGAGCATGTTGGGCAGCAGCGTCGCGCCGACGTCGGCGAAGATGTTGTGGGGCACCTGCTTGAACTGGATCACGATCTCGCTCGAGCGCCGTTGCAGGCGCTTGCCGGTGCGCAGGTAGAACGGCACGCCGGCCCAGCGCCAGTTGTCGATGCCGGCGCGCAACGCGACGAAGGTCTCGGTGCGGCTCGTGCGGTTGGCGCCGCGCTCGTCGCGGTAGCCGGGCACGGCCTGGCCGTCGGCGTAGCCGTCGGCGTACTGCCCGGCGACGGTGTGCGTGGCGACGTCGGCGCCCGTGATCGGTCTGAGCGACCACAGCACCTTGACCTTCTCGTTGCGCACCGCCGAGGGCGCGAAGCTCGCCGGCGGCTCCATCGCCACCAGGCAGAGCAGTTGCAGCAGGTGGCTCTGCACCATGTCGCGCAACGCCCCGGCAGGGTCGTAGTAGGCCCACCGGCCCTCGACGCCGACGGTCTCGGCGACCGTGATCTGCACGTGCTCGATCGCGTTGGCGTTCCACAGCGGCTCGAAGATCGCGTTGCCGAAGCGCAGCGCGAGCAGGTTCTGCACCGCTTCCTTGCCGAGGTAGTGGTCGATGCGGAAGACCTGGTCCTCGCCGAAGGTGGAAGCGATCGCCTCGTTGATCGCCTGGGCCGAGGCGGTCGAGCTGCCGATCGGCTTTTCGACGACGACCCGGCTCGTGGCGTCGGCCAGGCCGCTGGCGCCGATCGCCTGGCAGATCGGGCCGATCAGCGCGGGCGGCGTCGACAGGTAGTACACCGTGCCCGTGGCGCCTTGGCCGAGCACGTCGCGGATCGGCTCGAGCCCGCCGGCCGTCTGCGCGTCGACCGAGACGTAGCGGATGCGCTCGGCGAAGGTGGCGAACGCCGCTTCGTCGAACAGGGACGAATTGGCCGACTCGAGGATGGCCTCGCGTACCCGGACGACGAAGTTGGCGTTGCCGACCTTGGAATGGGCCGCGCCGATCAGCCGGAAGTCCGCGGGCAGCAGGCCGTCGCGGTCGAGTGCGTACAGCGACGGCCAAAGCATGCGCCTCGCCAGGTCGCCGGTGGCGCCGAAGATCACGAGCGTGCGGCAATCGATCGGGGGAACCAGGGGGTCGGACATGGCGGCGCTCGTCGGTTCGGGTGGGGGTTCAGTGCGCGGGGCGGAGCGCGCTGGCGGCGCGGGCGAGCGCCTCGATGTCGGCCCAGCGGCCTTCGGCCACCGCGGCGGCCGGTGCGAGCCACGACCCGCCGACGCAGCCCACGTTGGGCAGGGCGAGATACGACGCCGCCGACTGCGCATCGATGCCACCGGTGGGGCAGAACAGCACGCCGGGAAACGGACCGGCCAATGCCTTGAGCGCGCCGATGCCGCCCGCCTGCTGGGCCGGAAAGAGCTTGAGCGTGTCGAAGCCGGCCTCGAGCGCGGCGATCACGTCCGAGGGCGTCATCACGCCGGGAATGAAGGGCAGGCCGCTGGCGCGGGCAGCGGCGAGCAGGCGCGGCGACGCGCCCGGGCTGAGCGCGAATGCGGCGCCGGCGGCGATCGCCGCGTCGAGCTCGGCCGGCGTCGTGACCGTGCCGACGCCGACCAGCGCCTCGGGAACGGCGGCGCGGATCGCGCGCACGGCGTCGAGCGCGACCGGCGTGCGCAGGGTGACCTCGAGCACGCGGATGCCGCCCGCGACGAGCGCACGCGCAAGCGGCACGGCGCTCTCGAGGCGCTCGATCACGATCACCGGCATCACCGGCGAGGCCGCGAGGAGCTGGCGCGGCGTCATGCGAGCTGCTCCGCGAAGCTTGCCGGCGTGGTCAGAGGAGGCGGCGGTGCCGGCCAGCCGAAGGTCGTCGCCCCTTCCTCGGCGCAGGTCGCGTGCGCCCGCGCCGCGGCGAACAGCTCGCGGCCGAGGCCGTGGTCGTTGGCTTCGAGGTCGGGCGTGGGCAACTCGCGCGCGGCCCATACGGCGGCGTCGACGAGCGCGTCCAGACGTCCGTGCTCGGCATCGAGGCGGACCCGGTCGCCGTCGCGCACACGCCCGAGCGGGCCGCCGGCGAGCGCTTCGGGCCAGACATGGATCGCCGCCGGCACCTTGCCGGAGGCGCCCGACATGCGACCGTCGGTGACGAGCGCGACCGAGTAGCCCTCGTCCTGCAGGTTGGCGAGCGTCGGCGTGAGCCGGTGCAGCTCGGGCATGCCGTTGGCGCGCGGCCCCTGGAAGCGGAGCACGGCGATGAAGTCGCGCTGCAGCTCGCCGCGCTTGTAGCGATCGATCAGTTCCTGCTGGCTCTCGAAGACGATCGCCTCGGCCTCGACGACGCGGTGCTCGGGCTTGACCGCCGAGACCTTGATCACCGCGCGGCCGAGGTTGCCGGCGAGGATGCGCAGCCCGCCTTCGGCGCTGAACGGGTCGGCGGCGCCGCGCAGCACGTTGCGGTCGATGCTGCGCTCGGGCGAGGCGCGCCAGCCGAGCGTGCCGGCGTCGTCGAGCACGGGCTCCTCGGTGTAGCGCGCCAGCCCCGGACCGGCGACGGTGCGCACGTCGCCGTGCAGCAGTCCGGCGCCGAGCAGCTCGCGGATCAGCAGACCGCAGCCGCCGGCGGCGTGGAAGTGGTTCACGTCGGCCGAGCCGTTCGGGTAGATGCGGGCGAGCAGCGGCACCACCGCCGACAGCTCGGCGAAATCGGCCCAGTCGATGACGATCCCTGCGGCGCGCGCGATCGCGACGAGGTGGATCGTGTGGTTGGTCGAGCCGCCGGTCGCGAGCAGCCCGACGACCGCGTTGACGATCGCCCGCTCGTCGACGATCTCGGCGATCGGCGTGTACTCGCCACCGAGCGCGCTGAGTACTGCGGCGCGGCGCGCCGCCGCACCGGTGAGCGCCGTGCGCAGGGGCGTGTTCGGCGTGATGAAGGCGGCGCCGGGCAGGTGCAGCCCCATCACCTCCATCAGCAACTGGTTGCTGTTGGCGGTGCCGTAGAAGGTGCAGGTGCCGGGGCCGTGATAGGCCTGGCTTTCGGCTTCGAGCAGCGCGGCGCGATCGACCTTGCCCTGGGCGTGGAGCTGGCGCACCTTGGCCTTGTCGTCGTTCGACAGCCCCGAGGTCATCGGCCCCGCGGGAACGAACAGCACGGGCAGGTGGCCGAACTGCAGCGCGCCGATCAGCAGCCCGGGAACGATCTTGTCGCACACGCCGAGGCAGAGCACGGCGTCGAACACGTCGTGGCTGAGCGCGATCGCCGTGCCCTGGGCGATCGCGTCGCGCGAGAACAGCGAGAGCTCCATGCCCGGCTGGCCCTGGGTCACGCCATCGCACATCGCTGGCACGCCGCCGGCCACCTGCGCGGTCGCGCCGACCGTGCGCAAGGCCGCCTTGATCAGCTCCGGCGCCCCGGCGTAGGGCTGGTGCGCCGAGAGCATGTCGTTGTAGGCGGTGACGATGGCCACGTTGGGCTGGCGGGCCGCGCGCAGCACCATCTTGTCGGCGGGCGGCTCGGCCGCCATCGCATGGGCGAGGTTGGTGCAAGACACGCGGCCGCGCGCCGACCCCGAGCCGCGCCGCGCGGCCACGGTGGCGAGGTAGCGCTGCCGCGTCGCGCCGCTGCGCGCTGCGATCCGGGCCGTGACGGCGGCGACGACGGGATGGATGGACATGGGGTGCTCGTGGAAGGAAAGGGTCGCTGGAAACCTCGACGGCTAGCCCGCCAGGGAGCCGGCCAGCGCCAGCAGCCAGAACGCGCCGAAGACGAATGGAAGGCCCTGGGCCGCCCACTTGCCGCGATGGCCGCTCCGGTGATCGGGGGTCAGGTTGCACAGTCGCGCCAGGCCGGCAGTGTCGAACACGCGCGCGACCTCGTCGGTGGCCGCGAACGCGGTGAAGATGCCCACGCCGATCAGCCCGGCCACGGCCATGCCGAAGAACGGAAATCCGAACACCAGCCAGGCCAGCTTGGCGGACGACACCGTTCCATACGCGGTGAACAGCAGCCCCTCGGACAGGATCAGCCACATCAGGCGGTGATTGACGAGGTCGTCCTCGTGCGTCCACTGTTCGCGCAGGGCGCGGTAGAGCTCCCAGTCGGCCGGCTGTGGCGGCGAGGTCGGTTCCATCCCGCAGCTTATTCAGATACCGGCGCAACCGCCGCCGCCCCAGCGCCGGCATCCAATCCCTGCACAGCCTTCTTCGGCTCGCGCTCGACGGTGTACAGGCCCCAGTGCTTCTCGGGCTCGAGCGGGTCGGGCGAGCCCTTCCACGGCTCGTCGAAGGCCTCGAAGACGAAGCACAGGATGCCGGCCTCGTCGGTCCACTCGAGCAGGTCGCGCAGATAGATGTCCTGCAGGTCCTGCGAGGTGTTGTGCGGCTGGATGCCGCGCCCGTTGGAGTTCGTCGCCCAGCCGGCCTCGGTGATGATCACCGGCTTGTCGGGATAGAGCCGCGCCACGCTCTCGTAGTTGTTGCGCGTGTAGTCGAGCGCCTCGTGGACGTGCTTGTACTCCCACACGGGATAGGTGTGCAGCGAGATGAAGTCGAGCTCGGAGGCGAGTTCGAGCAACGCGTGCTGCCAGGGCACGTAGTTCTCGCACACGGTCACCGGCTGGCGGACGGCGCGCTTGACCCGGCGCACGTGTTCGAGCATCCGGTGCACCGGCACGAAGTGGTCGGTCCAGTCGACCGTGGCCTCGTTGCCCACCGCCACCGAGAAGACGATGTCGGGATGGGCGTCGGCCATTGCGATCAGCCGATCGACCTCAGCCCCGTTCTCGGCCAGGTTCGCCTCGAGCTGCGCCTCGCTGTACGTCGCGCCCCACGGGCAGCCGAAGTTGTTCATCTCGGCGGCGAGGTAGGCGCCGAGCATGACCTTGAACGGCAGCCGGTCGCGGCGGATCACCTCGAGCACGCGCACGGCATGCTCGCTGCAGTCGTACAGCCTGAGCAGCGGCCAGTGCGGGGCGAGGATGCGCAGGTCTTCGCGGATCTCGTCGAGCGAGGGGTAGCTGCGGCTGTCGGGGCTTTGTCCGTGCCGATAGCCCGAATAGCAGATCGCGCGCCCGGCGGGCAGTGGCGGCATCGGTGTCGTCGTCTTCCGGTTCACGTGAACTTGAGCTCTCCGTTCTTGTCCCAAAGGCCCCAATAGGCGCCGACATCGCCTTCGGCGCCGACCTTCCAGGCCTCGTCGAAGGCGGCGAAGTAGAACACCTCGACCTGGTCCTGCTGCGCCCAGAGCGCAGTGTCGACGAAGTAGCGCATGGCGTTGTCCACCGACGGCATGGCGCCGTGGAACGCGCTGCCCTGGTCGGGCCAGCCGGTCTCGCTGACGATCACGCGCTTGCCGCCCGCCACGGCCACGGTGCGGCGCACCATGTTCTGCATGTAGGCGATGGCGTGCTCGTGCGGGCAGCCTTCCCAGAACGGGTAGCAGTTGGTGAGCAGCACGTCGCAGGCCGCGGTGACGCGCGGGTGCTTCTCGAACAGATAGTAGGCGTCGACATAGCCGACCTGGGCGTTCGGCAGCGCCTGCTTGACGCGCTCCATGTAGCCGAGCAGTTCGTCCTCCGGCATGTCCTCGCGCAGCAGCACCTCGTTGCCGACCGCGGCGATGTCGACGTGCCCGGCGCGCGCCGCCTCGATCAGCCCGGTGATCTCGCGCTCGTTGATGGCGCGGTCGGTGCCGAGCCAGGCGCCGACCAGCGTCTTGATCCCCATCTCGTGGGCGATCCGCGGCGTCTGCTCGTGGCCGTCGGTGCACGAGAAGGTGCGGATCCAGCGCGCGTGCGGCCGCACGATCGCGAGCCGCGCCCGGATCTGCGCCTCGCTCACCTGCGCCCCCGGCGCCTGGCCCTCGAGATAGGGGCTGAAGCACAGGCCGTGCACGCCGGCGTCGAGGATGCGCCGGAAGTGGCTCGCCAGCGCGGCATGCTCCTCGGGCCCGAGCGGCTCGGCCGGGCGCAGCGCGGCGCGCGCCTTGAGGTCGGCCCAGGCGGGCAGGTGCGGCGCGGACGGCGCGGCGCGGTGGCCGGCGGCGACCGCCTCGGGATGGCGTTCGGTCATGGTGGGCTCCTGTAAGGGTGGCTTGGCGGCCGCGGGTCGTGGCGCGTCCGGTCGCGGCACGGCGGCCGCGGCGACCGCCTCGGGCTCGCGCCTGCGCCGATCTTCGAGCTCGCGCGTCATGGTCTCCACGGTCTTCTCGTCGAGCTCGTAGAACCAGAGCGCGGCGATCGCGATCACCGCGCCCACGGTCGGGATGAAGCTCATCATGAGCATGATCCCGTCGATCGTGCGCGCGCTCTGCGCGACGTTGGGCTGGTAGGCGAACCAGGCGAGCAGCCAGCCGGTGCCGGCGCCGCCGATTGCCCAGCCGAACTTCTGCGCGAACGAGGCGGCCGAGAACACCAGGCCGGTGGCGCGGCGCCCCCATTTCCATTCGGCGTAGTCGGCGGTGTCGGCGTACATCGCCCAGACCAGCGGCGCGGTCGGCGCGGCGCACAGGCTGATAAGCGCGTGGGCGGCCCAGACCAGGGCGATGTTCTCCGGCGGCACGAAGTAGAACGCCGCGGTGAGCACCGCGGTGAGCGCCATCGACGCCATGTAGAAGTTGCGCTTGCCGAACTTCCGCGACAAGGGCGAGGTCGCCATCACGCCGAGGATGAAGGCGACCGCGCCGGTGGTCATCACCGGCCCGAAGTAGTCCTTGCCGCCGGGCACGACGTTCTCGAAGTAGTAGATCGCGACCGTGCCACGGATGTTGGCGTAGGTGAGCGCGGCGATGCCGACGACGCAGAGCACGACCCAGGGGCGGTTGCGGAACAGGTCGCCCACGTCCTGCCTGAGCGTCGACTTCTGCTTCTCCTCGGGCTGGACGCGCTCCTTCGTCATCGCGAAGGTCGCGAAGTAGAGCAGCACCGCGACCACCGCGTAGATGATCATCGTCATCTGCCAGCCGACCGCCGAGTTGGCGTCGCCGCCGAAGGCCGTGGCCATCGGGATCGCCGTGTTGACGATGACGAACACCGGCAGCAGGGCCATCACGAAGCGGTACGAGCAGACGCTGGTACGGTCCTCGGAGCTCGGCGTCAGTACGCCGAGCAGCGCCGAGTAGGGGATGTTGATGGCCGAGTAGGTGACCATCATCAGGCTCAGCGTCACGTAGGCGTAGACGACCCGCGCCGTGCCGCCATAGGCCGGCACCGTGAAGGTGAAGACCGCGGTCACCGCCATCGGGATCGCCATCCAGACCAGGTACGGCCGAAAGCTCCCCCAGCGCGTCCGGGTGCGGTCGGCGATTGCGCCGATCACCGGGTCGACGATGGCATCGCCGATGCGCGTCACCAGCAGCATCGTGCCCATGGTCGCCGCGCCGAGCAGGAAGACGTCGGTGTAGTACTTGGCGATGAAGATCGAGAACATCTGCCAGAACAGGTTCGACGCCAGGTCGCCGAAGCCGTAGCCGATCTTCTCGGTCACGGTGAGCTTGGGGATGGAGGCGTTCATCGGCGAGGCTCCGGTTCAGCGCTTCTTCTGCCAGGGCAGGCGGCCGGGGCCGCGCGGCACGGGCTCGCCGTAGCCGCCCACCTTGTCGTACACGCGCACGTAGTCGACCACCATCTCGGCGGGGAACTGCGTCACCGCGTTCGGCGCGCCCGGGAAGTTGCCGCCGACGGCGATGTTCATCACCAGGTAGAACGGCTTGTCGAACGGCGCTGGCCAGGGGTTGAGGTCGGCAGCGCGCGCGGCCTCGAGGCCGGCACCGTCGCGCGTCTTGCTGCAGCTCCACCAGAAGCTCTCGGTCGAGGTGTGCGCGTCGTCGACGTAGAAGCGGATCTCGCCCGGCTCCCACTCGACGGCGTAGACGTGCCAGTCGGACACGGTGCTGCCGCCGGGCAGCGGGTGCACGTGGGTATGCAGCGAACGCTTGGGATAGGTCGATCCGTAGTGGATGCTGTTCAGCACCTCGTGCGGCTTCTCGCCGACGATCTCCATCAGGTCGATCTCGCCCGAGGCGGCCCAGCCGCCGTACGTGTCTTCCTGGGGCAGCATCCACAAGGCGGGCCACAGGCCCTTGCCCCAGGGCACGCGCGCGCGGACCTCGATCCGGCCGTAGAGCTTGGTGAAGAGCGCCGTGCCGTCGCGCCGGCGCGTCTTCAGCCGCGCCGAGGTGTAGCCGCAGCCGTGCAGCGACTCCTTGACGGCGCGGATCGTGAGCAGGCTGTCCTCGACCGAGACATTCGCCGGCTCGCCGGTGTAGTACTGCAGCTCCTCGTTGCCCCAGCCGGGGATCCAGACGTGGTTCTTGTAGTCGTAGAAGCCGTTGCCGATGTCGAAGTCCCACTTCGACGTGTCGACGCGCTTGCCCTCGAACTCGTCGCGCCAGACGAGCTTCCAGCCCTTCCTGCGTGCCTTCATGGCAGCAGCTTCCCCGCGGCGTCGAAGGTCAGCGCCCAGGAAGCGTCGGGCACGAGGCCCACCGTCTGCCCGGCGGCGATCGCCGCGTGCCCGGCGCCGACCTTGGCGTTGAGCAGCTCGGCGACGCCCTCGACCTGCAGGTGCAGGATCGACGCATCGCCGAGGTGCTCGGCCAGCGCCACCGTGGCGGCGATTCCCTGCCCCGCCGGCGCCACGCGCAGATGTTCGGGCCTGAGGCCCGCGCGGCGCGCTGCCGCCGGGGCCGAGCCCGCGAGCGCCTGCCACAGGGCGCGGTGCGCCGCCGGCGCGCCTTCGGGCGGACGGTCGACCAGGTTGATGCGCGGCGCGCCGAGGAAGGTGGCGACAAATTCGTTGGCCGGCCGGTTGTAGAGCTCGAGCGGCGCGCCGAGCTGCTCGACGATGCCCTTGTTGAAGACCGCGATGCGGTCGCCCATGGTCATCGCCTCGACCTGGTCGTGGGTGACGTAGATCATGGTCGTGCCGAGCTGGTCGTGCAGGCGCGACAGCTCGATGCGCATGTTGACGCGCAGGGCAGCGTCGAGGTTGGAGAGCGGCTCGTCGAACAGGAACACCTTGGGCTTGCGCACGATCGCCCGGCCGATCGCGACCCGCTGCCGCTGCCCGCCCGAGAGCTCGCGCGGAAAGCGCCCGAGCAGCTCGGTGATGCGCAGGATCTCGGCCGCCCGGCCGACCTGCTCGTCGCGCGCGGCACGGCCGACGCCGGCCATCCTGAGCGCGAAGCCCATGTTCTCGGCCACGGTCATGTGCGGGTACAGCGCGTAGCTCTGGAACACCATCGCCGCGCCGCGGTCGGATGGCCGCATGTCGTTGGCGCGCACGCCGGCGATGAGCAGGTCGCCGCCGCTGATCGTCTCCAGCCCGGCGATCATGCGCAGCGTCGTCGACTTGCCGCAGCCCGAGGGGCCGACGAAGACCAGGAACTCGCCGTCCTCGACGTCGAGGTCGATGCCCTTGATGACGTCGACCGGCCCGTAGCTCTTGCGCAGGCCGCGCAGGGATACCTGGCTCATCTTCAAACTCCGGTTGCCGCCAGCGCGGACGGGTGGGTGCGCTCGCTGCGGCGGCGGCGCAGGAACTGCCGGTACCAGTGCGCGCTGTCCTTCAGCGTGCGCTGCTGCGTCGCGTAGTCGACCCGGACGATGCCGAAGCGCTTGGCGTAGCCCGACGCCCATTCGAAGTTGTCGAGCAGGCTCCAGACCATGTAGCCGGCCATCGGCACGCCCTGGCGCAACGCCTCGCCGACGGCGCCGATGTGGCTGGCGATGTACTCGGTACGGTCGCGGTCGTGGACCCGGCCGTTCACCAGCTCGTCCCTGAACGCGCCGCCGTTTTCGGTGACGTAGAGGGGCGGCACCGGATAGTCCTGGTGCAGGCGCAGCAGCAGCTCGGTGAGGCCTTGCGGGTAGACCTCCCAGCCCATGTCGGTGACCGCCAGGCCGCTGGCGTGGACGTCGAAGGGCGTGCCGGCGCTGACGACGCTGCGCGAGTAGTAGTTGATGCCGAGAAAGTCCATCGGCGTGGCGATCGCCTCGAGGTCGCCGGCCTCGATGCGCGGCGCGTCGGCGCCGAGGTCGGCGTACACGTCGGCCGGATAGCCGGCGCCGAACAGTGGATCCATGTACCAGCGAACGAGGCGTCCGTCCTCGAGCCGCGCCTTCGTCTTATCGGCCGGCGCGTCGGTTGCCGGCACCACCGGCGCCAGGTTGAGGACGATGCCGAGCTGCGCCTTCGCTCCTGCGGCGCGCAGCGCCTGCAGCGCCAGCCCGTGGCTGAGCAGCAGGTGGTGCGACACCTGCGCCGCCGTCGCCCGGTTCTTGACGCCGGGGGCGAACACGCCGCTCTCGTGCCCGAGCACGGCGACGACCCAGGGCTCGTTGTGCGTCGTGATCCCGGTGATGCGGTCGCCGAGGCGCCGGTTCATGCCCAGCGCGTAGTCGACAAAGCGGTGCACCGTGTCGCGGCTGGCCCAGCCGCCGCGATCCTGCAGCGCCTGCGGCAGATCCCAGTGGTTGAGCGTCAGGTAGGGCCGCACGCCGCGCGCCAGCAGGCCGTCGACGAGTCGCTCGTAGAAGTCCAGCCCCTTGGCGTTCCAGGCGCCAGCGCCGTCGGGCTGCACGCGCGGCCACGACATCGAGAAGCGGTAGGCATCGACGCCGAGCGAGGCGATCAGGTCGAGGTCGCTTTCGAGGCGGTGGTAGTGGTCGCAGGCGATGTCGCCGTCGCTGGCGTCGGCGATCGCGCCGGGCACGCGGCAAAACGTGTCCCAGATCGACGGACCCTTGCCGTCCTCGATCGCGGCGCCCTCGATCTGGAACGAGCTCGTCGCCACGCCCCACACGAAGTCGCAGGGGAAGGGCGCGCCGAGGTCGGGCGGCGTGTGCAGGGTCGAGGGGTCGATGTCGGGATGCATGGAATGGAGAGGCGCGGCTATTTCACGGCGCCGGTCGTCAGGCCGGAGATCAGCTGGCGCGAGGACAGCGCGAACAGCACGAGCAGGGGAATGGTGGCGATCGCCGAGCCGGTCATGAGCGCGCCCCACTCGGTATTGACCGGGCTCTGCAGGCTGCGCAGCGCCAGCGGCAGGGTGTACATCTCGGGGCTGCGCATCACGATCAAGGGCCCGATGAAGTTGTTCCACGAGGCGATGAAGGTGATGAGCCCGAGCGTGCCCAGCGCCGGCTTGAGCAGCGGCAGGACGATGCGCCAGTAGATGCCGATCTCGCCGCAGCCGTCCATGCGCGCCGCCTCGACCAGGTCCTTGGGCACCGAGGTGCTGACGAACTGGCGCATCAGGAAGATTCCGAACGCGCTCGCCGCGCCCGGGATGTAGAGCGCGCGCGGCTGGTCGATCCAGCCGAGCGCGTCCATGATCATGAAGGTCGGGATCATGTTCATGAACGACGGCAGCAGCATGGTTCCCAGCACCAGGCCGAAGATCGCGTTCTTGAAGCGGAACTCGAACAGGCCGAAGGCGTAGCCGCCCATCGAGCAGAACAGCAGCGTCAGCACGGTCGAGCCGATCGCCACGTACAGGCTCCAGCCGAGGTTGCGCCAGAACGGCAGCCGCTCGGTCAGTATCTTCAGGTTGGCGAGGAAGTCGTCGCCGAAGAAGAGCGGCGGCGGCAAGCTGAAGATCTCGGTGCGCGAATGGGTCGCGAACACGAACATGAAGTAGAACGGCGCGAGCATGATCACGGCGCCGACGCCGACGATGGCGTACGCGGCCCAGGGGGCGAGGCGGTCGGATCTCACGTGCTCCCCTTGCGCTGGCGAAACACCCGGTTCGTGAACCAGGTGAGGACCGCGACCACCACGAACAGCAGCCACGACATCGCGCTGGCTGCGCCGAAGTCGTTGAAGTCGAACGCCATCCGGTAGAGGTAGATCGCCGTCGTCATGCCCGACTGGTCGGAGCCGCCGCGGCCGCCGGTGAGGATGAACGGCTCCTCGAACAGCTGCAGCCCGCCGATCACGCTCAGCGTCACGCCGAAGAAGATCATCGGCTTCAGGCTCGGCAGCGTGATGAACCAGAACTGCTGGAAGCGCCCCGCGCCGTCCATGGTGGCGGCCTCGTAGATGTCCTTCGGGATGGTCTGCAGCGCCGCCAGGTAGAGCACGACGTTGAAGCCGAGGTAGCGCCAGAAGACGATCATCGCGATCGCCGGCTTGATGTGCTCGGGCTGGCCGAGCCAGTCGATCGGCGCGGCGCCGAACAGCCACCCCAGGCCGACGTTGACCAGGCCGAAGTCGGTCGAGAACAGCGAGCTGAACATGATGGCGATCGCCACCGTCGAGGTGATGTAGGGAAGGAAGTAGGCGCCGATCACGCCGTCGCGCAGCCGCTTGAAAGAGGTGTGGATGAAGACCGCGAGCGGGATCGCCACCAGGTGTTGCGGCACGCCCGAGGCGACGGCGAGCCAGCCGGTGTTGCCGAGCGACTTCCAGAACCACTCGTCCTGCAGCGCAAAGGCGAAGTTGTCGGCGCCGACGTACTGCATCGCGCGCAGGCCGCTGGTCGGCTCCCACGACTGGAACGCCAGGTAGAAGGAGAAGGCGAGCGGGAACATCCCGAACACCAGGAACAGGATCAGGAACGGGCTGACGAAGACGTAGGGCGCCCAGCGCGGCGAGAGGCGGAGGGAATCGGGCAGACGCATGGCGGTTCGGATCCGGGTGGCTCTGCAGGTCAGCGCCTGGCGCGTCGCGCGAGCAGCCGCTCGGCGTCGGCGAGCGCGTCCTCGATGCGCTTGCCGCGGTCGAGCACCTTGTCGAGCTCGGTGTCGATCACCTCGGCGGCGAAGGAATCCTGCTTGTGCACCTCGACCGCTGCGATGTGTCGTGCCGCGTCGCGCCAGAGCAGCCGCGCCTTCTCGCCGCCGAGGAACTCGATCGGCTGGTCGAAGAAGGCGTCGTCGTAGGTCTCGAGCAGGGCCGGGAAAGCGTCCTGCGATTTCGCCGACGCGAGCTGCACGCCGCGGTCGAGCGTCATCATCTGGATGAACTCCCAGGCGAGCGGCTTGTTCGCCGCGGGCGCGCCGCGGGCGATCGCGAAGAACGTGCCGCCGTAGGCGGCGTAGGCGCCCTCGGGCAACTGCGCCGCGCGCCACAGGCCCTTCGTCTGCGGCGCGAGCCAGTTGTTGAGGTGCCCCGCCAGCCAGGCCCCGGACATCTGCGTGGCGAGCGTGCCGCGCTTGAAGCCCTCGGACCACTCGTTCGACCAGGTCGAGACGCGCGCGTCGAGCTTGTTGCGGCGCACGGCGAGCGCGAGCGTGAAGGCGCGCACGAAGCGCGGCGAGCTCACCAGGACGCGCGAGTCCTTGTCGAAGTACAGGCCCTCGCCAGGACGGATCCCGGTGCGGATCAGGATGTCCTTCATGTCGCGGGCGTGGGCGAGCAGGTAGGCACCGGTCGCCGCCTTGATCTTCACGCCGGCGGCGACGTAGCTGTCCCATGAGCGCGTCAGCTCCTCCTCGCCGACGCCGGCGCGGGCCAGGATGTCGGCGCGGTAGAGCAGCGTGCCGGGGCCGATATCGGTCGGCGCGGCGACGACGGCGCCGCTGCGGCTGGTGGCCTGGTCGTAGGCGAAGGGCACGTAGCGCGCGCGCACCTTGCCGATGGCGTAGGGCTCGCGCGCCAGGTCCTCCAGGCCGCCGCCCTGCGCGAAGCGGCCGACGTAGCCGACCTCGAGCGCCATCACGTCGGGCAGGTAGAACGAGGTCGACAGCGCCGTCGTCATCGCCGTGTGGTGGTCGGAGAACTGGCGGCTCACCACCTTGATGTCGACGTCGGGGTGGCGCTCCTTCCAGCGCGGGATCGCCGCCTTGACGATCTCGTCGACCGCCGGGAAGGCGGCGACGGTCAGCACCCGCTGCGCGCTCGCGTTGCCTGAGGCCAGGACGAGCAGGCCGAGCGCCGCGATCGCGCCCCGCCATCCCCGCCTGCCCGTCGTGTTCGTCATCGCCAGTTATGAAAGCGCTTTCAAACAACTATAGGGAGGCGTCCTGCGACTGTCAATCGAGGGTAAGCGTGGGGGTGCGGCCCGCGCCCACACGACGCCCGACGTCAGCCTTTCGCCACCAGCGCCCGCGTCGAGTCGCGCACGATGACGCGCGGTGCCGGCAGCTCGCCGGTCGGTGCGGCGCCGCCCAGCAGCTGCAACATGGTCGTCGCCGCGAGCTCGCCCAGCTCGTAGGCCGGCTGGTGCACGGTGGTCAGCGGCGGCACGACGAAGCGCGAGATCCGCAGATTGTCGAAGCCGATCAGCGAGACATCGCGGGGGACGCGCAGCGCGTGGCGATGCAGCGCCAGCAGCGCCCCGAGCGCCATCTGGTCGTTGGCGGCGAAGATCGCGGTGAACGGCTGCCGGCTGTCGAGCAGCCGTTCGGCGGCGGCCTGCCCGCTCTCTTCGTCGAAGAGACCGGGGATGACCAGCGCGGGTTCGAAGTCGACGCCGGCCGCCTCGAGAGCGGCGCGATAGCCGCGCAGCCGCTCACTGGCGTCGGGATGTCCGGGGTCGCCGGTGATGAAGGCGATGCGGCGATGGCCGAGCACGAGCAGGTGGTGGGTGGCGAGCCGCCCGCCCTCGAAGTTGTCGAAGCTGAGCGACATCAGGCCCGGCGCCTTCAGCGAGCGCCCGGTGACGACCACCGGCATCGTCTTCGCGCAGGCGCGCAGGGCCCGGTCGCTGAGCCGCCCGGTGAGCACGATGATGCCGTCGACGCGGCGCGAGCGCAGCATCTCGATGCAGCGCGCTTCCTCGTCGGCGTTCCAGTCGCCGCTGACGAACAGGGGGCTGTAGCCCGCGGCGTGCAGCTGCTCCTCGATGCCGCGCAGCGTCATCCCGTAGAACGGGCTGTCGATCGACTGTGTGATCACGCCGATGCTCAGCGTGCGCCCGCCGGCCAGTCCTCGGGCCACGGGATTGGGCACGAAGCCCAAGCGCTTGATGGCCGTTTCCACGGCCCGCTTCTTGACGTCGCTGACGACCGCGCTGCCGTTGAGGATCCGCGACACGGTGGCCGGCGAGACGCCGGCCACCAGCGCGACCCGCTCGAGCGTCACCGTCTGCGCGCCGCCTTTGGGCGCCGGCGCGGCGGCCGGCCGCCGTGGGGGATTCTTGTTCATGCGCCTGGGCCCTTTCTGCGGCAGCGGCGAGTCTAATGGCGACGCGCCGGCCTGGCTGCGCTTTCAGGCCGTACCGGCGCGGGCCGCGCCGACGAGCGTGGCGATCGAGCTCGGCGGCAGCTCCACCACGACCCGTTGCCCGGGTTGGTCGAACCGCAGTCGCACCGCCTCGCTGCCGCGATTCAGGATCACGGTAGCGGTCGAGCCGTCGGCGTGAACGAACGCCGTCGCCTCGAGCACCTCACGCGTCGCGGTGCAGAGCACGCGCTGCGCCCCGGGGCGCACGAAGCGCGCGAAGTGGCCGATGCAGGCGTACGAGCTCTGTGGCAGCAGCGCGTCGCGCCCGGCGTCGGCGAGCATCGGCGCGCTGCAGAAATTGCCGACGTGGTTGGGGCCGCCGTGCTCGTCGAGGAGCAGGTTCCAGTCGATCCAGCCGACCGTCCAGCGGTTGAGGTCGTTGATCATTGCGCGGGCATAACGCTCGCCCGGCGCCCACTCGCCGTGGTGCGGCCCGCCCTCCTGGCAGCCTTCGGTGAAGAGCAGGTGCTTGTCGGGCCAGGCGTCGTGCAGGAGCTGCACGTGGTCGTGGTGGTCTTCCACGTACCAGTGAAAGCCGGCGCCCCAGACGTAGCGTGCCGCCTTGGGGTCGGCATAGACGACGCTGGCGCGCTCGACGAGCTCATCGCGGTTGTGGTCGTGGACGACGATCTTCACCTCGCCGAGCCCGGCGCGCGCCAGCGCGGGGCCGAGGTGGTCGCGGACGAAGTCGCGCTCCTCCTCGGCGCTGTAGATGCACGAGTCCCAGCGCTGCGTGGCACCCGGTTCGTTCTGCACCGAGACGCCCCAGACGGGCACGCCCTCGGCCGCGTAGGCCTGGATGAAGCGCACGTAGCAGCGTGCCCAGGCATCGCGGCATTCCGGACGGAGCATGCCGCCGCCGTTCATCCGGCCGTTGCTCTTCATCCACGCCGGCGGGCTCCACGGCGAGGCCAGCAAGTGGATCGGGCGGCCGGCGACGCGCAGCGCGGCCTGGATGAAGGGCAGCAGCGCCTGGCGGTCGCGTTCGATGCTGAACCCGGCGAGCGCCAGGTCGCCGGGCGTCTCGGCATGGGCGTAGTTGCCGAGCGCGAAGTCGCAGCTGCCCATGTGCACGCGGCACAGCGTGTAGCCGTGGCCGTGCTCCGGGTCGAAGTAGGCGCGCAGCAGTTCCTCGCGGCGCGCCTCTCCGAGCTGCATCCACGTCACCGCGGCCGCCTCGGTGAAGGCGCCGCCGAAGCCCAGGACGGTCTGGAAGCGCCGCGCCGGGTCGATCCAGACGCGCGGCAGCGCCGCATCGTCTGCGGTCGCGTCGCGCGGCGGTGGCTGCTCCGACAGCGCCGCGGAACCGCCGCGGGCCGTGAGGTAGCAGCGCAGGCGCGACCGGTCGTTCAAGGATGAAGGAGATGACGATGCCCCGCCGGCCCGCGCGGGCCGGCAGAGCATCGGGATTTCACTTGGACCAGTAGATGCCGTCGACGTAGACCTTGGGCAGGCCGGTCGTGTTGAGCGGCTTGCCGGTCGCGCTGTAGATGTCGCGGATCTCGAACGGGATCAGCACCGCGCTCAGGTCGAGCTTCGGGTTCACGGCGAGGAACGCCGAGATCGGGATCGCGACCTGGCACCAGGCGTCGGTCGTGCAATAGCTGTAGTCGCCCGGCGCGAGTTGCAGCACGGCCTCGGCGCCCTTGCGGTCCGCGGTATCGGTGCTGATGCCGATCTGGATCTTGCCCGGGTAGTTGTTGGTCCGGATCCAGACGTTGAGCATGCCTCCGCCGAACGCGGACAGGTTGGACGAGGCGCCGGTGTTGGAGTGGCGCAGCAAGCCCCAGCCGTAGTCGGCCGGCTGCGGCGTGATCTCGATGCTCGCCGGACCGTCGCCCGGCGCCGCGGTCGTCACCACCGGCGGATAGGCGGCAGTGACGCCACCGGAGTTGTTGCCGAAGGCGTCCCATTGCGCTGCGGGCAGCAGCGCCTCGCCGGCGGTCACGAGGTCGGAGTAGAGCGTGAACCGGTTGGCATTGATCACCGGGTTGACGGTCAGCTCGACGAAGTAGACGGCGCTCGCCTCGTCGCACGGCTGCGACGTGTCGTAGACCCAGGTGGCGCTCGCCGGATTGAGCGCCTGGATCGCGCAGCGCGCCTTGCGGTCGACCGTGAACAGGGCCCAGAAGTTGTCGGCCAGCTTCCACGGCTCGTCGAAGGCCTCGAAGTAGAAGACGGCACGCGGACCGGTCGTGCTGCGCGTGGCGCCCTCCCAGGTGCGCAGGCGGTCGTAGTACATCTTCTGGTTGGCGGCGCTGGCAAGGAACGGCAGGTTGCTGAGACCGTTGCCGGTATTGACGGCGTGCCAGCCGGTCTCGCCGATCGTGATCGGGATGGCGGAGAGGCCCGCGCTGTCGAGGTAGACCCGCACCGTCTGGTACTGGTTCTTCGCCGCCGCGATGGCCGCGTCCATCATGGCGACGGCGCGCGCGCCGGGCGCAGACGAAAGCTGCTTCCAGTCCCACAGGCCCTCGGCGAAGAGGGTGTCGGTCTCGACGTAGGTATGCATCGATGCGAAGTCGACCGCATCGGTGATCGTGTGCTGGGCCTTGTTCCAGAAGAGATAAGTGTCGTCGGTGGTCACCGGCTGGCTGATCGCGTTGCGCACGGTCGTGATGTAGCCCGCGAGCGTCTTCGGGTCGTCGATCTTGTTGAACGAGAACTCGAGCATCTCGTTGCCGACGCTCACGGCGACGACCAAGGCGCTGAACTGGTTGGCCAGCGCGATGCAGCGCGCCGCCTCGGCGTCGTTGGCCGCGCTCTTGCTGTTGCCGTAGCCCTGGAGATAGGCGCCGAGTTGCACCTTGATCGGCATGCTGTTGTCGCGGATCACCTCGAGCGTCTGCCTGCCCACCATGTCCGAGCTGTCGAACAGGCGGATCAGGTTGAAGCCGCCGGCCACGAGCAGGTCCATGTCCTGCTTGATGTTGGCCTTGGTGATGGCCTCGGTGTCGCGGTTGAAGCTGCGAAACGGCGAATAGTTCACCGCCCTGGTTGCCGGATCGGTGAAGACCGCGGGCAGCGGGCGCAGCGTCGAGACGCCGGTGACCGGCGTCGTGCCGCCTCCGCCGCATGCGACCACGATGGCGGCGACGGTGAGGGCGAGGGCGGCGCGGGCCAGACGGCCGGCGCGGGCCGGCAGGGCGCGGATTCGGGTGATCATCATGTCGTTGACCTCGAGCTTGTGCATGTCAGAACGCGTAGAGCGCGCCCAGCGTGAGCGAGTAGCCGCGGGTCACAACCCGGGAATCGATGTTGGTGAACGCCGCGTTGCCGGGCATCGACAACGGCGACAGGCCCTTTCTCGCGTAGTTGATCATTGCCAGGTTGCCGTAGGCCTCGAAGCCGTTGCGCCAGGTGTAGTTCAGGCCGACGGTGTTGACGGTGGCCGAGTTCGACTGCCCGCGGTCGTAGGGGTTGGCGGTGGCCGCGGCGCCGAGGTGGACCAGGCTGGTCGAAGCCGTCCACTCGCCCATGCGGTAGCGCGCGCCGAGCATCAGGTCGAGCGAGGTCGCGGGGTAGCCCTTGAACAGGGCCTGTGTGGCGGTGCTGAGGTTGGTGCCCCAGTCGACGTTGAACATGTCGTTCCAGCGCGCCTCGTCGCGCACGCCGGTGCCGGTGCCGTTATTGATCGGCGTCGTGATCGTCGCCCAGGCGCCGCTCCAGCGGTTGCCGCGCAGGCCGCCCGAGATCTCGATCTTGGTGTCGACCTGGTAGCGCGCCATGATCATGGCGATACCCTGGCTCGAGCTGCCGAGCTTGGCGTCGTCGGCGGGGAACGGCGTGAGCCCGGTGAACGGGCCGTGGCTGAAGGCCGAGGGCGTGCCGTTCTTCGCGTCCTGGTAAGTCGCGTCGATCACCAGGTCGCCCTTGTGGTACTGCGCATAGAGCTCTACGAAGCGCGGCTTATTCCGGTGCCAGCCGGGCTTGCCGATGTCGTAGCTGGCCTCGAGCACGAGGTCGCCGTCGAGGACGTCGAGCGTGCGGCTCGTATAGCGAACGGCGCGCGTCAGCAGGCCGTAGCCCGAACCGCTCGAGCCCCAGACGTCGGCCACGCCGACGTTGCTCCCGTACGGGTAGTCGGCGACGCTCCAGCCGCGCGTGGTCATGGCGCCGACGCGCAGGCTGCCGTAGTCGTCGTGGCTGACGTAGACGTTGCGGTCGTAGTAGAAGCCCTTGAAGTCTTCCTTGCCGTCACGCCAGCGCTGGCTGAGCAGAGCCCCGACCTTGAAGCCGCGGCCCACGTCGAACTTGACACCCAGGTAGGGCTGCACCAACGTCACATGCGTCGTGCCGTAGCCGTACGACTTGCCTTGCACGAGTTGGTCGGCCCAGTAACGCTGCTTGTTCTCGCCCTTGGCCACCTGGCAGTCCCTGCACAGGTCCGACACGCCCGTGAGCTCCACCTTGGCGAAGCCGTTCAGGCTGAACGGACCGTAGTCGATCGCCTGGGCGGCCGCGCCGAGCGTCAGCCCGACGGCGAGCACGAGGAGGCGGGGCGCGCAGGACAGATGGGATTGGTTCATGGTCTCTTCGCCGATCAAGGCTCGCGGAGGAAAGGATATGAAAGCGCTTTCACGAGTTTCACCGATTGCATCGCGCGGCGTCAACGGAAACGGTCCCCGTGTTTTCCCGCGGACCGCGGCGTGCGGTCGCCGGCCTTCGGGTAAACCACCGGATGGATTTCTGAAAGCGCTTTCAATATGATGGCAGGGCGCGTCGATTTGGCGCCAACAGGGGTTCGCACATGAAGCTGCTGAAGCTTGCCGCCTGCGCCGCAGCGCTGGCGCTCGGCACGTCCACCGCCGGCTGGGCGCAGACGATGAAGGTCGGCGCGGCCAGCGTGTTCCTCGCGCCGCGCGGCAGCGACAAGCCGCCGCCTGCCGCGCCGGGCCGGACCGAGGCGATGCTCAAGCTCGCGGCGCCGACCAGCCAGTGGTACTCGACGCTGATCTTCAATCCCAAGCCGGATCCGATCTACGCGCAGCCGCTCAGCTTCAAGACCACGCCGGCCGGCCTCGAGATGGCCTGGCCCGGCAAGGACGTCGTGCCGACCGAGCGGCAGGACGTCGAGATCCACTATCCGCACCGCGACGCGCTGGTGTTCGCTCCGGTCGCGTTCGAGCCGGAGCCGGCCAAGCTGGCCAAGGCCTCCGACTGGGCCGTCGACATCTCGATGGCGCGCGGTGCCGACGAGTTGCTGGCGACGGTCGCGCACGGCAGCCCGTATGCCTGGTTCATGCTCTCGCGCGGCGACGTGCGCATCACCCTGCCCGCACCGGGTGAGCGCATCGCCGGCGCCGATGCCCGCGTGCTCGCGCTGCGCGTCAAGGGCAAGGCTTACGCCGTCTTCGGCCCGACCGGCGTGCGCTGGGAGCAGGTCTCGCCGAGCCAGTGGCTGGGCCACCTGCCGCCGGCGGCAGGCTACTTCTCGGCGGCAGGCCTGCCCGACGAGAAGGCCGAGACGCTCGCCCTCTTCACGCGCCATGCCTACGCCTTCGTGCGCGACACCAGGGCGAGTTGGCGCTACGACTCGGCGGCGAGCACGGTGGAGACGACCTATGCCGCGACGACGCGGGTGATGGAAGGCGCCGACAACGGCCCGTTGCTCGGCCTGTACCCGCACCAGTGGCGCGACAACGCCTCGGTGGCCGACAAGCTCGGGCCGTCGTACGACACGATCCGCGGCAAGATCCGGCTGCTCGCCGCGACGCAGTTCAAGACCGAGCGCCGCTACAAGGGCTTCGTGCCCTACTGGCCCAAGCTCGCCGACGGCCCGCGCATCGGCGAGTTCAACGACCAGTTCAAGCGCGACATGCGCCGCCGCCGCGACCTCATGCCGCTCCGCGAGAACCCCGACACCTGGAAGGTCAGCGTCTACTGGCAGGGCAAGGGGCTGACGCGGGTCACGCAGCTGATGAGCGTGGCCGAGCAGCAGGGCGACATGGAGGCGCGCGACCAGCTCCTCACGCTGGCCAAGGAGCGCATGGAGTGGTGGTTCCGGGCGCAGGGCCAACGCAGCTATTTCGAATTCGACAAGGGCCTGGGCACGGTCGTCGCCTACCCGGACGAATTCTTCTCGGTCGAGCAGATGAACGACCACCATTTCCACTACGGCTACTGGATCCGGGCCGCCGCCGAGGTGGCGCTGCGCGACCCGGCCTGGGCAGCCAAGGAGCAGTGGGGCGCGATGGTCGACCTGCTCGTCGCCGACATCGCGACCACCGAGCGCGGCCGCGCCGACTTTCCCTACATCCGCAACTTCGACGCGTACGAGGGCCACTCGTGGGCCGTGGGTATCGGCGGCGCCGGGATCTACGGGGCGCTCGGCAACAACCAGGAGTCGTCGAGCGAGGCGGTCAACGCCTGGGCCGGCCTGATCCTGTGGGGCGAGGTGACCGGCAACCGAGCCCTGCGCGACCTGGGCGTCTACCTCTACACGAGCGAGATCGAGTCGATCGACAACTACTGGTTCGACATCTTCCACCTCGTCTTCCCGCCCGAGTACAAGAACGTCGAGACGAGCATGGTGTTCGGCGCCAAGTACGCGCACAACACGTGGTGGACCGACGAGCCGCGCCAGATCCACGGCATCAACCTGCTGCCGATCGCCTCGTTCTCGACCTACCTCGGTCGCGACCCGGCCTTCGTCAAGCGCAGCCTCGAGGCGCTCGCGGTCGAGAGCGCGGCCTACAAGGCGCGCGGCAAGTTCCCGCCCAACCCGCCGCCGGCCGACGTCTGGCAGGACGTGTTCGCCAAGTACCTGGCGCTGGCCGACCCGGCCGCGGCGCTGGCGCAATGGAACCCGCGCGGCAGCGTCGAGGACGGCGAGACCGCGACCCACACGCTGCACTGGATGCTGAGCCTGCAGGAGATGGGCGTGCCCGACTTCAGCATCAGCGCCGACACTGCGCTCTATCAGGTGTTCCGGCGCGCCGACGGGCGCCGCACCTACCTCGCCTACAACGCGGGCAAAACGCCCCTGACCGTGCGCTTCAGCGACGGCAAGGTGCTGACCGTCGCGCCCGGTGCGCTCGGCCAGGCGTCGTGACGATCTAAGGGAAAGCACAGGTCCCGCGGCCTTGCCACGCACCCGTGCAGCCCTTAAGCTCATCGTCATGAAAGCGCTTTCAGGCGCGGCCCTCCGCATCATCCTCGCCGCCTCCGTCATTGTCCCGTGCATCAACTGATCGAGGCGCCGCAGCTCCTCGCTCCCGTCAGGAAGACACCATGAACCGACTCACGAACACCCTCGCCTCCGCCCTGTGCGCCCTGGCGGCATCGCTGTTGGTGGCGGCCTGCGGGGGCGGCGACGCCACGCCGCCGCCTGCGCCCGGATCGGGCGGCACACCGCCGGTCGTGACCCCCGACACCACGGCGCCGACCGTGTCGATCTTCAACAACGCGGGCGCGGCCATGGTCACCGGTCCGGTGACGTTCAGCTTCGTCTTCAGCGAGGACGTCGGCTCGAGCTTCGACGTCAGCGACGTCGTCGTCATCGGCGGCACGGCCGGCGCACTCACGAAGGTGAGCGCCACGCAATACACGGTGGTGGTCACGCCGGCAGCCAACGCCGTCGGCAACCTCGACGTCAGCATCGCCGCCGGAAAGTTCAGCGACCTGGTGGGCAACGTCAACGCCGGCCCGAAGTCGGCGACCCTGGCCTACAACACGGTCGGCGGCGGCGGTGGTGGCAGCGGCGCGCTCATCACCTTCGACGAAGCCGTCGCGGTCCAGCTGACCGACTTCGGCGTCAACGGCGCGCCGCCGGTGCTCACCACCGACCCGGCGGGCGGCACGAACAAGGTGCTGAAGATCTTCAAGTACAAGCTGCCCGCGCCAGGCTCGGAGCAGTGGGCCGGCGTCACGATTTCCACTATCCATGGCGCCAACCCCGCGACCAATGCGGGGTCGATCCTGGCGATCCCGTTCACGGCCTCGGCCAAGACGATGACGGCCCGGGTCTACAGCCCGGCTGTCGGCGTGCGCGTGCGGATCAAGGTCGAAGACGCCTCCAACAATGGTGTCAGCGTCGAGACCGATGCGATCACGACCACGTCCAATGCGTGGGAAACCCTGACCTTCGATTTCGCCAACCCGGGCTTGAGCCCGCCCGTCGGCGGCGGTCCCACGTCACCGCTGGACCTCACCAAGACCTACAACAGACTCTCGGTCTTCATGGATTTCGGCATCGGCAACGGTGGGTCCGGGCCGCTTCCGGCGGACCGTACTTACTACATCGATGACATCACCTTCGTCGCCGCTGGCGGCGGTGGTGGCGGGGGCGGCGGCAGCTGCGGCACGACGGCGCCGACCTGCGCGCCGACCACGAGCATCGCGTCGGGCTCGATCACGATCTACAGCGACGCTTCGTCGGTGGCCGGGCTCAACATGGCGCCGGACTGGGGTCAGAACAACATCACGCGCAGCGAGGTGACGATCGCCAGCAACAAGTCCGAGAAGTACGTCTTCGGTGGCGCCCCGTTCCTGTATCAGGGCATCGACTGGACCGGAGCGGCGGGCACGACCACGATCGATGTGTCGGCCAAGACCACGCTGCATCTCGACCTCTGGTCGGCTGACATCGCGAGCATCAAGATCTCGCTCATTGGAGGTGGTCTCGAGAATGCCGTCACCAGGACGCTGACCGCGGCCAGCTGGAACAGCATCGACATCGACCTGGCGCTGTACACCGTGCCGGACAAGACCAAGACCATCCAGCTCAAGCTCGAGCCGATCTCGGCCGGTACCCTGTATGTGGACAACGTCTACTTCGGGGGTACCGCGGGCGGCGGTGGCGGCGGCGGTGGCGCTCTCACCTTCTCATCGGGCTTCGCCGTGGGCAACCGCACCGTGGAGGGCGGTGAGTTCGGCGGCTTCAGCGGCAGCAATCAGGACGGCTTCAACTGTTCGGGACTACCTGCGTCCTGCGGCGGCGGAGGTGCATTCACCGACACCGTGACCGCCGCCGCCTCGAGCTTCTTCTACTACTACCAGACGCCGATGCCGGCGACCGCGCTGTACATGGGCATCTTCGAGCTCGCGCCCGGCGTCGTCGGTGGACTGAGTGCGACAGTCAACACGTCCGGCATTCAGATCAGCGGCCAGACGTCGATCAAGTTCACGCTGAGCGAGAACAACGAGTACTTCACGAGCACCAACAACAACTTCGCGGTGGATCTGACGCTGGGCAAGCTCTACACGCCCAGCGGCAATGCCTGCCACATCCAGTTGCGCACGATCGTGACGCCGACCTCCGCGGCTCCCACGGTCTACACGGTGCCGCTGAGCTCGTTCAGTGTCGTCCAGGATTGCGCGGCTCCTGGTGTAACGACCGCCTCCGCCCTGGCAGCTTCGCCGATCTCGCAGGTCTCGTTCCAGGGCGTGGGTGGCACCATCGCCCTGACCGCAGGCGGCAAGACCAGCGGTGCCAACCTGAACGTGCCCACGGGATCCCCCGCGGTGTACCCGACCACGCTGGCGATCACCGGCGGGATCACGTTCCAGTAAGAATCCGCGACACTCACGATCGCCGCGATGCCGAAAGGTGTCGCGGCGATGGTTCGACGTAATCCGAGAGGGCAGCTTGTCTCGCAACGCTGCAAGGTCACGTGCACTCGACGAGTGACGCGCACAACGGACAGCCGGCGGCGAGCGGAGCGGGCTACCCCCGCCTGCTCGGCGACGTCGGCGGGACGAATGCGCGCTTCGCATGGCAGTCTCACGCCGGGGCGCCGGTCAGCCATGTGACGAGTTCGCTTTGCAACGACTACGACGCGTTGATCGATGCGATGCGACATTTCCTGCGCGTACAAGGCCTTCCGACGCCGCGCGCCTGCGGCATCGGCATCGCCAACCCGATCACCGGCGACCGGGTTCAGATGACCAATCATCACTGGTCGTTCTCGATCGGCGAACTCCAGCACGCGCTCGGGATCGAGCGGTTGGTGGTGATCAACGATTTCGCCGCGGTGGCGCTGTCGCTGCCCGCGCTGGGTTCGGAGGATCTGCAAGCGATTGGCGGCGGGCAGGGCGTCGACGGTGCTGCGCTGGCCGTCCTTGGCCCCGGCACCGGGCTCGGTGTCGCCGGTTTGCTGCGTCCCGCCCCGGGGCAAGAGTTTCCGATCACCGGCGAGGGCGGCCACGCCACGCTGGCCGCCAGCGATGACGAGGAAGCCGCCGTCATCGCCGTGTTGCGAACGCGGTTCGACCATGTTTCCGCAGAGCGAGCCCTGTCGGGGCCGGGCCTCGTGAATCTCTATGAGGCCACCGCGGCAGTGGAGGGCAAAGCCGTTCACCTGCTGGCCCCTGCCGACATCATCGAACGCGCCCGTTCCGGCAGCGATCCCGTCTGCCAGCACGCGCTGGCGATGTTCTGCGCCTTTCTGGGCAGCGTCGCCGGCAATCTGGCGCTGACCCTCGGTGCGGGCGGCGGCGTCTATTTGGCGGGCGGCATCGCACCGCGGATCGTGACCGAACTGCGGGCTTCGAAATTTCGTGAACGCTTCGAGGGCAAGGGGCGCTTCCAGGCCTACCTCGCGCTGATACCGACGCAGGTCATCGCCAGCGCAGTGGCACCGGCTTTCCTTGGCGCCTCGAGAGCACTCGATCTGGCGCCGTGATTGACGCCGAGGCGGGTCGGCCCGGACAAGCTGCGAGCGGCACGTTGATACCTAGTAGTGGTCGGCTTTCGACGGATACCCCCTCCACCAACCCTGTGTCGGGGAAAGCTCCCGACGCTCCGAAGCACGTCGTTCCGAAGAACGACTCCATCGACGATCCTCCCGCGACGCCTGTTGATACGCGCGGTCACTACGCGGGTCGACAGGGGTCGCCGCTGCGTCTATCGTCCGGCCCCATGCGCTGCCGAAACGCCCCATGAGAATTCCCGTCCTGTTTGTCCTGCTCGTCCTGGGCGGCTGTTCGACTGTGCCCGACATTGTGAAAGCGGGTCCCGAGACCTATCGCGTGCGGCCCGATGCGGGCGGCGGCTCGCCGACCGACGACGAGATCAAGGAGCGCGGCATCAGGCGCGCCAACGAGTTCTGCGAAGCCCAGGGCAAGCGTGCCGTCGTCACCGTCGGGCAGACGACGAGCTGGTTCGTGCTCGGCCTGCAATCGGCCGAAGTGAGCTTCTACTGCGACGAGCGCAAGGCCGCTCCGGCCGTCAAGCCCTGACGCTGCCGTCGCTGCCCGGAGCAGCGCTGGCCTTCACAGATCTTTACCCCCAAGCCACCCCGTCGTTACCGCGTGTCACCATGATTCGTTCCAGGCCCGAAGGTCGGGCTCTGGAGCAGAAGATGACAACGATGACAACGACGACAGCGCGGCCGGGACACGCCGCACAAGGCCGCCGGATCCGGATGGTGATGATCGGCATGGCCGTGACCCTGCTCGCCGCAATCGGCGTGTCGGCATGGGCCCAGGCCGCGCCGCCTGCGCCCGGCATGGAAGGCGGCATGCACGGCCATGGCATGCACGGCGGCATGGGCGGGGGCATGATGTTCGGCGGCTCGCCCGAGCACATGGGCCGCATGATCGACCACATGCTCGACGGCCTGAACGCCAGCGACGCGCAGCGCACGCAGATCAAGCAGATCGCCACCCAGGCGGCCGCCGACATGAAGGCACAAGCCGAAGCGGGCCGGGACCTGCGCCAGCGCGGCATGCAGATATTCGCGGCGCCGACGGTCGACGCCAACGCCGCCGAACAGCTGCGCCAGCAGATGTTGCAGCAGCAAGATCAGATGAGCCGCCGTGTCACGCAGGCGATGGTCGCCGTCGCCAACGTGCTGACGCCCGAGCAGCGCGCCAAGGTCGGCGAGCGCATGAAGGACCGCCAGGCGCGCATGGACGAGCGCATGAAGCGCATGGAGCACGACGGGCCGCGCCGATAATCGACGTGTCGCGGCTGCTTGCCGCGACATGACAAGACTCGTGCCATGACGCCTCGCCTCCTCCTCATCGACGACGACGCCCGCCTCGCTTCGATGGTGGCCGACTACCTCGGCCAATCCGGCTTCGAGGTCGAGACCGCGGGCACCCTGGCAGCCGGTCGCAACCGCCTCGCCGGCAACAGCTACGACGCGCTCGTGCTCGACCTCATGCTGCCCGACGGCGACGGCCTCGACCTGTGCCGCGAGCTGCGCGGCGAGAGCCGCACCCGCCAGTTGCCGCTGCTCATGCTCACGGCGCGCGGCGAGCCGATGGACCGCATCGTCGGCCTCGAGCTCGGCGCCGACGACTACCTGCCCAAGCCCTTCGAGCCGCGCGAGTTGCTGGCCCGCGTCAAGGCACTGCTGCGCCGCGCCTCGCCGCAGCCGGCCGACGACGATGTGCTGCGCTTCGGCCGTCTCGAGATCGATATCGGCGCGCGCGTCGCCCGGCTCGACGGCAAGTCCTGCGACCTGACCGGCCACCAGTTCGACCTGCTCGTCGTGATCGCGCAAAGCCCGGGCCGCGTGCTGTCGCGCGACCAGATCATGGACTCGCTCAAGGGCCATCCGCTCGAAGCCTTCGACCGCTCGATCGACGTGCACATCTCGCGCATCCGCGCCGTCATCGAGGACGACCCCAAGGCGCCGCGCCGCGTCCTCACGGTGCGCGGCGCCGGCTACGTCTTCGCAAGGAAGCAGGACGCCGAGGAGTGAGGCTGCCCTGCTTGCGACTCGCGCCGCCGTCTTGAAAAGCCTCTATCTCCGCATCTACGCGACGGTCGTCGTCGTGCTGTTGCTGTTCGCCTTCGCGTCCGGCCTCGTCGTCGAGCGCCATCTCGACCAGGAACGGGTGCGCAACGAGTCGGTGCTGAACGAGCGACTCGGTGCGTGGGCCGACCTGATCCAGCGTTCCTTGCCCGGCGCCGATGCACCCGCGGAGACGCAGGCGACGGCCCTGCGCGAATGGTCGCAGCGCCTGCGCATTCCGCTCGCGCTCGACGACGCGAGCGGCCAGCGCATCGTCGCCTCCGACTCATTCGTTCGTCGTACGAGCGAAGGCCAGATCCGTCCGTTCGCCGTCAAGCTCGACGACGGCCGCACCCTGTGGACGATGCGGCCCGGCCAGCTCCGCCAGGCGGCCGGCCCACGCGCCGCCGATGGGCCACGCGACGAGCGCGGCGCCCGTCCGCCGCCGCCGCCGCCGTGGCCCTTCCTGCCGCCCGGCTTTCCGCGCGGCGCGGGTCTGGCCATCATCCTGCTCGTGCTCTTCATCGCCGTCGCCGCCGGCGCCTACCCGGTGGTGCGTCGCCTGACACGTCGCCTCGAGGCGCTAAAGCTCGGCGTCGAGCAGTTCGGCGCCGGCGAGTTGAGCCACCGCGTCACGGTGTCGGGCAACGACGAGGTGGCTGCCGTCGCGGCCAGCTTCAACGTCGCCGCCGGTCGCGTCGAGGCGCTCCTGCAGTCGCATCGCTCCTTGCTCGCCAACGCCAGCCACGAACTGCGCTCGCCGTTGGCGCGCATGAAGATGGCGGCGTCGCTGCTCGACGAAGCGAGCCCGCCGCAACGCGAGAAGCTCAAGCGCGAGATCGATCGCAACGTCGCCGAGCTCGATGCGCTGGTCGAGGAGGTGCTGCTCGCGAGCCGGCTCGACGGCGCGCAGGATCCGCTGCATCGCGACAAGGTCGACCTGCTCGCCGTCGCGGCCGAAGAAGCGTCGCGCGTCGATGCGAATGTCGACTCGACCGGCGACGTGTTCGTGGCCGGCGACGAGCGGCTGCTGCGCCGTGCCCTGCGCAACCTGCTCGAGAACGCGCGCCGCTACGGTGGCGGCGAGATCGCCGTGAGCCTGCAGCCGACGGTGCGCGGTCGTCCCGGCGCAACCGTGCAGGTCTGCGATCGCGGTGCCGGCGTGCCCGAGTCCATGCGCGAGCGCATCTTCGAGCCCTTCTTTCGCCTGCCGGGCCATGCCGAGCAGGCCGGTGGTGTCGGACTCGGCCTCTCGCTCGTCAAGCAGATCGCCGAGCGACACGGCGGCCGCGTGCGTTGCGAAGGCCGTGATGGCGGCGGCAGCTGTTTCACGATCGAGCTGCCGGCGGCCTGAGAGTCCCTCCGCGTCGGAGTGCCAGGGCGAGGGCCCGCTCGCGTCGCAGCGTCCAGGCGAGAAAGCCCGAGAGACTGATCGCGGCCAGGGCGATGCCGAACGAAGCCATCGCCCAGAACCCGCGCGCGCCGTGCATCCAGGCCGGGCCGACGTCCGTGAGCACGAACGCGGCGACGTAGCCGCCGCCCAGGCCGATGACCCAGATCGCGAACACGTAGACGACCAGCGGCACGGTGGCGATGCGGTGCGCGCGCAGCACGAAGGCGGCGATCGTCTGCGCCGCATCGGCGATGTGGAAGAGCACGACCCAGGCGAGCAGCGGCAGTGCCGCCGCGGCGATGATCGCGTTGCCCGTGTAGAGGCCGACGATGGTCTCGCGCAGCAGGTAGACGATGCTGCCGAGCACGGCCGCGCAGAGCACGCCGATCTCGAGCCCGGCCCAGCCGATGCGGCTGGCATCGGCGTTGTCGCCGGCGCCGAGCCGCTGCGCCACGAGCACGCTCGAGGCGTTGGCGATCGACAGCGGAAGCATGAACATCAGCGAGATCATGTTGACGGCGATCTGGTGCCCGGCCACCGGCGTGGCACCGATGCGCGAGATGAAGAAGGCCATGAAAGTGAAGCCGGTCACCTCGATCAGGATCGACAGGCCCATCGGGATGCCGAGCCTGAGCAGCGCCGCGAGGCTGGCGCGGTTCGGCCGGCCGAGGCGATAGCCCAGGCCGAACGGCTTGTAGAACGGATCGCGACGCACCAGCACGATCGCGGCGAGCAACTGGCACCACATGACGATCGCCGTCGCCACGCCGCAGCCCGGCGCGCCGAGCGCCGCAACGTGCCATTCGCCGAAGGGCGTGGGCAGCGCGAAGCCGAACACGAGCAGGGCGTTGATCGGCACCTTCAGCGCGAGCCCGCCGAGCTGCAGCACCATCACCGCCTTCGGCCGCGACACGGCGATGTTGAAGCCGCGGTAGGCCATGAAGACCAGCGCCGCCGGCAGCGCGAAGGCGAGTCCGTGCAGGTAGCCGCGCACCTTGACGGCGACCGCGGGCTCGGTGCGCGCCAGGGCGAGAAAGGGCTCCGGCCAGAGCAGCAGGCTGCAACCCAGCACCGACAGCGCGAGCGCCAGCCAGACCGCCTGCTCGGCTTCGTGGCCGCTCTCGCGCAGCTTGCCGGCGCCGAAGAGCTGGCCGGCGATCGGCCCGATCGCCAGGATGACGCCCATCAGGCCGACGAAAACCGAGATGTAGGTCGAGCCGCCGATCGCCAGCGCGGCGAGATCGAGCGCAGATGCGCGCGCCACCATGACGGTGTCGACAGTGCTGAACGCGAGCACCGCGATCTGGCCGATGAAGACCGGCCAGGCCAGCGGCAAAAGGCGGAGCGCGCTCTCTCGAAGGCTCGGCCGCGTCATGACGACGCGACGCGCGCCGTGTCGTCAGCGGGCGAAGATGCATTCGCGCTCTTCTGCGCGCGCTCGGCATAACGGTTGAAGCGCCAGGCCGTGCCTTCCTGCGTAATGCGCCGCCAGGTGACGCGTTTCTCCGCCGGCGACATCGAGGTCCAGTGCTGCACTTCCTCGAAGCTGCGGCCGCAACCCTTGCAGATGGCGTCGCCCTGGCTGGTCGAGCAGATGGCGATGCACGGCGCGTCGGGCGTCGTTGCGTACCAGGCGAGCCAGGCGGCCTGTGCTGCCGCGGGCATCGAGGCCTCGTCGCACTCGGCCTCGCGGTAATACACCATCAGGGCATAGATCTCGGCGAGCGCAAGCACCTCGGCGCAAGCGGTGATGCCGTCGGGCGAAGGCTTTCGGTCGCGCCACCAGTTGATGGCCGACTCGATGTCGGTGATGTGCAGGGCGGCCACGGCGCTCGCCGAAAAGGGGAGGGCGAGGATAGCAGCCGCTCGCAACTGCTGCCCGCGCCAGGCGCGGGCAGCAGCGTGCCTTACGGCGCGCTGGCGGGCGGGCTCGGGGGCGCCGGCTGGATGACGATGATGGCGCCTGGCGTCGTCGTCGTCGTTTCCTTGATCATGCCGCCACCAACGACGCTGCCCGAGGTCGTGACCGTCTGGTTCGACTTGACGGGCCCGAGTACGCGGGCCAGGCAGTCGGCCTTGTCCTTGGCCGGCACGACGTTGCAGCGGTCGGTGGCGTTGGCCACCGGCGATCCGCTGTTGTCGAGGGTCTTGCGCTTGCGCTCTTCCTGGGCGGCGCCGGCCTCCTTCAGGCAGGTCGCCTTGTCTTCGGCGGTGCGGCCGGCCTCGCAGTCGGCGCGCTCCTTCATGTAGCGCGCGTGGGCTTCGGTGGCAGCGGGATCCGCGGCGAACGCCCAGGGCGCGGCGAGTGCGCCTGCCAATGCAGCGGCGGCGAGGGCGGCCATCGTGCGACCCTGGCTGAAGCGGGTTTGCGTGATCATGGTTTCGTCTCCTGAGCGTTCAACTCGCGGCGGGGCCGCGGGTTCGGCGCGCTGGGGCGCCGGGAGACGAAAGAGTAGGTCGAAGGCACGGTCCCGGCCCGTAGGACGGCACCGCTCCCGCGCGCCACCGGATCGCCCGTTCGAGGCCAGGCGATGGAGAATCGGCGTGTCGTCATCATGAGGTCTTGCCGATGAAACGGGCACCGGTCGAATCGCTGCTTTTCGAGGCGCTCGCCTTCGCCGCGCACAAGCATCGGGCGCAGCGGCGCAAGGATGTCGAGGCCAGTCCCTACATCAACCATCCGATCGCGCTGGCCCGGACGCTTGCCGTCGAAGGCGGCGTCAGCGACACGAAGACGCTGATCGCGGCGGTGCTGCACGACACGGTCGAGGACACCGACACGAGCATCGAGGAGATCCGCGCGATGTTCGGCGCGAAGGTGGCCGACGTGGTGCGCGAAGTGACCGACGACAAGACGCTCGAGAAAGCCGACCGCAAGCGCCTGCAGATCGAGCATGCGCCGCACATGAGCAAGCGTGCCGCGCTGGTCAAGCTCGCCGACAAGACCTCGAACCTGCGCGACGTCGCGTCGAACCCGCCGCGCGGTTGGTCGCTGGAGAGAAAGCGCGCCTACTTCGACTGGGCCAAGGCCGTCGTCGACCGGCTCCCGCCGGTCAACAAGCGCCTGCGCGCCGCCTTCGACGAGGCCTTCTCGAAACGTCCGTAACGGATGGTGAAGAAGGCACTGCGCTCATTCATCGCGATAGAACCATACCGCCGCCGACAAGGCGACGCCGATCGCGTAGAGCGCCCAGGTGCTGGGCACGACGTAGGGGTAGAGCATGAGCGCGACGCCGAGCCACTTGGTCGCCCGATGCTGGCGCCGTCTGCCGTAGTAATACGCAAACAAGCCGACCAGGCCGAACAGGATCGCGCCGACAATGTAGGCGGGGCTCGGCCACCTGAAGCCGAGTTCCCTGAGCATCTCCATCTGATCCTGCATGCCGCGCCAGCGTCCTTTCCGCCCACCTTACGACATTTGCCGCCGCGTGGCCGTGGCGGGCTTCACGATGATCGAGCTGATGGTCGTGGTCGGCGTGATCGCCGTGCTGGCCTTGATCGCCGCGCCCAGCATCTCCGACAAGATCGTGCGCGACCAGATCGTCGATGCCGTCAAGCTCGCCGAAATCGCCAAGCCGCCGATCGCGCTCGCCTGGGCCACGCTCGCGGTCCTGCCGGTCGACAACGCCGAGGCCGGCCTGCCACCGGCGACCAGCATCGTCAACAATTTCGTCAGCTCGGTCGCGGTCGAGTCGGGCGTCATCCAGGTCACCTTCGGCAATCGCGCCAACGCCGCCATCAGCGGCAAGATCCTGAGCTTTCGTCCGGGTGTCGTCGAGGCCGCGCCGGTCGTGCCGATCACCTGGGTCTGCGGCCACGCCGACCCGCCGGTGCCGATGACGGCGCGCGGCCTCGACAAGACAACCGTGCCCGATCGCTATCTGCCGCTCAACTGCCGGCAGATGCGCGCGCCTTAGCGCTTGGCAACAGTGCCGTCGTCGCGGAGGCGACGCGGCGTTGTTAGCATGGACCGATGATCGAACTGCAAGCCTCCAGCCCGGACTACGCCCTGCTGCGATCGGCCGGCAAGGACGTGCTCTCGCTGGCGCTCATCGATGCGCGCAACCGCACGCTTGCCTGGGCCGCGCTCCTCGAGACGGCCCAGGGCGGCCAGGCCTTGCGACTTTCGGACGAGCTCGCGCCGGCGATCGCCGAGACGCTCGATGCGCCGCTCTGGACGCTCGGTCACCTTGGCTGGTTCCAGGAGGAGTGGATCGGCCGCAACGTGCAGCGCAGCCGCGGTCCGGGGTCTGACCCGGCCGGGCCGCGGCTCGCCTCGGTCCTGCCCGGCGCCGATCGCTGGTACGACCCGGCCGCAGTGACTCGCGCGGCGCGCCGCGAGCTCGCCGCGGTCGAGCTGCCCGACCTGCAGGCGACGCGCCAGTACCTTGTCGAATCGCTGGAGACGACGCTCGACCTGCTCGACGCGCTGCGCGAGGAAGACGACGACTCGCTCTACTTCCATCGCCTCGCGCTGTTCCACGAGGAGCTTCATCTCGAGGACTTCGCGGTGCTCGCGCAGACGCTGGGCTTCGAGCCGCCGCCCCGCGCGGTGCCGCGCCTCGCCACGCACGCGTCGCGTCCGCCGCTGTTCTTTCCGGCGACGCGCTGGTTGCAGGGCGTGGGCGCGCCGGGCTTTGTCTTCGACAACGAGCGCGAGCCGCATCCGGTCTCGATTCCGGAGTTCGAGATCGACGCGCAGGCCGTCACCTGGTCGCAGTACAGCGAGTTCGTCGAAGACGGCGGCTACGACGAAGGGTCGCACTGGAGCGAGGCCGGCTGGGCCTGGGTCCAGCGCGAGGCGCGCCGCACGCCGCGCCACGTCGACCAGATGCGGCACGGCGTGCTGCGTCGCCGCTTCGGCCAGCTCACGCGCGTCGCCAATGCCGAGCCGGCCGTGCACGTCAGCGCCCACGAGGCCGAAGCCTGGTGCCGCTGGGCCGCAAGGCGCTTGCCGAGCGAGGTCGAATGGGAAGCGGCGGCGCACCAGGGCGCGACACGCGGCTTTCGCTTCGGCGACGTCTGGGAGTGGACAGCGACGACCTTCCGCCCGTATCCCGGCTTCGTCGCAGGCCCCTGGCGCGAGTACTCGGTGCCGAGCTTCGGCACGACGCGGGTGCTGCGCGGCGCCAGCGTCGCCACCTCGCGCAGCCTGCGCAGTGCGCGCTTTCGCAAGTTCGCCGAGCCCGGCCGCGACGACGGCTTCTTCGGCTTTCGAAGCTGCGCGGCATGACGAGGCCGGCGCGACGGCGCTCGCCGATGCCGCGTCGCGGTCGCCGCGCGCCGACGAACGCGACGGTTCGATGACAGTTCTGCGGCGAATGCATTAGGGAAAGCCCGTTTGCCGGTCCTGCCGCGTCTCGAACAATGCACCGAACGGCCTGCGTCGGCATTTTCCGGCGAGGCGTCAGTGCATTCCCCCGAGGAGTCAGGCGTGGACCAACCCATTTCTCTCACCGTGAACGGCAAGGCCGTCAAGGCGACGATCGACCCGCGCACGCTGCTCGTGCAGTTCCTGCGCGAGAACCTGCAGCTCACCGGCACGCACGTCGGCTGCGACACGGCGCAATGCGGCGCCTGCACGGTGCACATGAACGGTCGCGCCATCAAGGCCTGCTCGATGCTCGCCCTCCAGGTGCAAGGCAGCGAGATCACGACGATCGAGTCGCTGGCCGCGAAGGACGGCACGCTGCATCCGATGCAGGCGGCGTTTCGCGAGTGCCACGGCCTGCAGTGCGGCTTCTGCACGCCGGGCATGGTGATGTCGGCGGTGCAGCTTCTCGCCGACAACCCGAAGGCGAGCGAGATGGAGATCCGCGAAGGCCTCGACGGCAACATCTGCCGCTGCACGGGCTATCAGAACATCGTCAAGTCGATCCAGTTCTGCCAGTCGGGCGCCACGCCCGTCGCGGTCTGAGGAGCGCACCATGGGCAACATGAACGACGTTCCCGATCTGACCAAGAACCCCATCGGCCAGAGCCTGCGCCGCCGCGAAGACCGGCGCTTCCTGACCGGCGACGGCCAGTACACCGACGACGTGAACCTGCACGGGCAGAGCTACGGCGTCTTTCTGCGCTCGCCGTACGCGCACGCGCGCATCCGCTCGGTCAAGCTCGACGCGGCGCTGAAGTCGCCCGGCGTCATCGACATCATCACCGGCGCCGACCTCGTCGACGCCAAGATCGGCGGCTTGCCCTGCGGCTGGCTGATCCACAGCAAGGACGGCGCGCCGATGAAGGAGCCGGCGCACCCGGTGATCGCGCACGGCAAGGTACGCCACGTCGGCGACCAGGTCGCGCTCATCGTCGCCGAGTCGATCGCCGAGGCCAAGGACGCGGCCGAGCTGGTCGAGGTCGACTACGAAGAACTGAAGCCGGTGATCGACATCGTCAGCGCCCACATGAACGGCTCACTGGTGCACGACGAGGTGCTGGACAACACCTGCTACGACTGGGGCCATGGCGACAAGGCGGCGGTCGACGCCGCCTTCGCCACGGCCGCGCACGTGACCAAGCTCGACATCGTCAACAACCGCCTGATCCCGAACGCGATGGAGCCGCGCGCCGCCAACGCGGCCTACAACAAGTCGGACTCGAGCTACACGCTCTACGTCGCCAACCAGAACCCGCACGTCGAGCGGCTGCTGATGTGCGCCTTCGTGCTGAGCCTGCCCGAATCGAAGGTTCGCGTGATCGCACCCGACGTCGGCGGCGGCTTCGGCTCGAAGATCTTCCTCTATGCCGAAGACGTGGCGCTGGTCTGGGCGAGCAAGCGCGTCGGCCGGCCGATCAAGTGGACGGCCGAGCGCAGCGAATCGTTCCTCACCGACGCGCATGGCCGCGACCACGCCACCAGCGCCGAGCTGGCGATGGACAAGGACGGCAACTTCCTGGCGCTGCGCGTGAAGACGATCGCGAACATGGGCGCTTACCTGTCGACCTTCGCGTCGGCGGTGCCGACCATCCTTTACGCGACGCTGCTCGCCGGCCAGTACAAGACGCCGGCGATCTACGCCGAGGTGAAGGCGGTGTTCACCAACACCGCGCCGGTCGACGCCTATCGCGGCGCGGGCCGGCCGGAGGCGACCTACATCGTCGAGCGCATCGTCGAGAAGGCGGCGCGCGACATGAAGATGGATCCCGCCGAGATCCGGCGCAAGAACTTCATCACCACCTTCCCGTACGCGACGCCGGTCGGCCTCACCTACGACGTCGGCAACTACAGCGCCCACCTCGACAAGGCGATCGCGATGGCCGACACGGCGGGCTTCGCGGCGCGCAAGGCCGCCTCTGAAGCCAAGGGCAAGAAGCGCGGCCTCGGCTACTCGTGCTACATCGAGGCCTGCGGCATCGCGCCGTCGAATATCGCCGGCGCGCTCGGTGCGCGCGCGGGCCTGTTCGAGGCCGGCGAGGTGCGCGTCCATCCGACCGGCACGGTCACCATCTTCACCGGCTCGCACAGCCACGGCCAGGGCCACGAGACGACCTTCGCGCAGGTCGTGGCCGGCAAGCTCGGCATCCCGGTCGAGAACGTCGAGATCGTGCACGGCGACACCGGCCGCGTGCCCTTCGGCATGGGCACTTACGGCAGCCGCTCGCTGGCGGTCGGCGGCACGGCGATTTCCAAGGCGGTCGACAAGATCATCGCCAAGGGCAAGAAGATCGCGGCGCACCTGCTCGAGGCGGCCGACACCGACATCGAGTTCGAGAACGGCGAGTTCAAGGTCGCCGGCACCGACAAGAAGATTCCCTGGGGCTCGGTCACGCTCACGGCCTACGTGCCGCACAACTTCCCGCTCGACAAGCTCGAGCCCGGCCTCAACGAGAACGCCTTCTACGACCCGACCAACTTCACCTATCCCTCGGGCAGCTACGTGTGCGAGGTCGAGGTCGATCCCGACACCGGAAAGGTGGCGATCGAGTCCTTCGTCGCTGTCGACGACTTCGGCAACATCGTCAACCCGATGATCGTCGAGGGCCAGGTGCAGGGCGGCATCGCCCAGGGCCTCGGCCAGGCCATGATGGAAGGCTGTGCCTACGACCCGCAATCGGGCCAGCTCCTGACCGGCTCGTACATGGACTACGCGATGCCGCGGGCGATGGACATCCCGACGATCCGGCTGGCAACGACGAACACGCCGTGCAGCCACAACCCGCTCGGCGTCAAGGGCTGCGGCGAGGCCGGCGCGATCGGCGCCCCGGCCGCCTACATCAACGCGGTGACCGACGCGCTCGGCGTCGTCGATGTGGCGATGCCCGCGACCACCGAACGCGTCTGGCGCGCTGCCCACGGCATGCACGCCTGACCGCCACGAACGAAGAACTGGAGAACATCATGTACGGATTCGAATACCAGCGGCCGGCCAGCCGCGACGCCGCCAAGACGGCCGCCGCGGGCGCCGACACCCGCTACCTCGCGGGCGGCCAGAGCCTGATCCAGGCGATGCGCCTGCGCCTTTCGCAATCGGCGCGGCTCGTCGATCTTGGCGCGGTCGCCGACCTGAAGGCGATCACCGCCGACGCGCGCGGCGTCACCATCGGCGCGATGGCGACGCATGCCTCGGTCGCGTCGAACGCCGAAGTGAAGCGCATGCTGCCGGCATTGGCCGAGCTGGCCGACGGTATCGGCGACCCGATGGTGCGCAACATGGGCACGATCGGTGGCTCGATCGCCAACGCCGACCCGGCGGCCTGCTATCCGGCGGGCGTGCTGGCACTCAACGCGACCATCCACACCGACCGGCGCACGATCGCCGCCGACGCCTTCTTCACCGGCCTCTACGAGACCGCCCTGCAGCCCGGCGAGCTGATCACGGCGGTGAGCTTTCCGGCGGCGCAGAAGGCGGCGTACATCAAGTACAAGCAGCCAGCGTCGCGCTTCGCCCTGATCGGCGTGTTCGTTGCGCAGACCGCGGGTGGCGTGCGCGTCGCCGTCACCGGCGCGAAGGCGGCGGTGTTTCGCGCCAAGTCGATCGAGGACGCGCTGGCCAAGAGCTTCACGGCCGACGCTGCCAAGGCGGTGAAGATGCCGGTCGACGACATCAACAGCGACCTGCACGGTTCGGCCGAATACCGCGCCGCGATGATCAGCGTGATGGCGTCGCGGGCGGTCGCGGCGGCGCTGGCGCGCTGACCCGGAGGCCGTGGAGAGGCATCGGGTGCGAGCCCGATGCCTTGGTCATCCTGAGCGAAGCGAAGGATCTCGCCGCCCAGAATGAGATCCCGTCGCTCAGGATGACCGTTGCCTGCGGTTAGCATGCTCGCAGCCATGACGACCAGCGCTCAACTCCCCGCCAACGTCGACGCCGTTCTCGCCCTGCTCGGCACCGAGAACTACGTCTCCGATCGCCGCCTCGCCACGGCCGTCTTCCTCGCGCTGACGCTCAAGCGCCCGCTCTTTCTCGAAGGCGAGCCCGGCGTCGGCAAGACCGAGCTGGCGAAGGCGCTCGCTCGCGCCCTCGGCACGCAGCTCCTGCGCGTGCAGTGCTACGAAGGCCTGGACATCGCGCAGACCGCCTACGAGTGGAACGTGGCCCGGCAGATGATGGAGATCCGCCTCGCCGAGGCGGCGCACGATGTGAACGACGCCGCTGGACGCGAGCGCCTCTCGAAGAGCCTGTACTCGCGCGACATGCTGATCGAGCGGCCGCTGCTGCAGGCCTTGACGCAAGCACAGTCGCCCGTCCTGCTGATCGACGAGCTCGACCGCGCCGACGAGCCCTTCGACGCCTTCCTGCTCGAGGTCCTTGCCGAGAACCAGTTGACGATCCCCGAGCTGGGCACCGTCAAGGCAGCCGCCGACGCGACTCCCATTGTCATCATCACCAGCAACCGCACGCGCGAGATCCACGACGCGCTGAAGCGCCGCTGCCTCTATCACTGGGTCGACTATCCGGACGCGCCGCGAGAGCTCGAGATCGTGCGCCTGCGCGCGCCGGGCGCGGCCGAGCGGCTCTATGCCGAGGTGGTCTCGTTCGTGCAGCGCATGCGCACCCTCGATCTCTTCAAGTCGCCCGGCATCGCCGAGACCATCGACTGGACCAACGCGCTCGTCGCGCTGAACGCGATCAGCCTCGATCCGGCCAACGTGCAGGACACGCTCGGCGTGCTGCTCAAGCACCGCGACGACATCATGAAGATGCAGAGCGCGGACGTGACCAAGCTGCTCCAGGAACTGCGCGACATGGGCCGCGCCGGTGTTCGCTGAAAACGTCACCCACTTTGCCCGAGTGCTGCGCAACGCGGGCATTCCGGTCGGCCCCGATCGCGTGATCGCCGCGCTCGAGGCGCTCGAGGCGGTCGGCTTCTCGCACCGAGGCGACGTTCATGCCGCGCTTTCCGCCGTGATGCTCGACCGTCACGAGCAGCAGCCCGTCTTCGACGCCGCCTTCGACGCCTTCTGGCGCGACCCCAAGCTGCTCGAGCAGATGATGGCCTTGCTGCTGCCCAAGGTGCAGGGCCGCGGCGACATGCAGAAGAAGCGCCCGAACCGCGTCGCCGAGGCGCTGGCGCCGCCGCGTATCGAACCGCCGCGACCGCAGCCGCCGGTGCAGCCCGACGACAAGGTCGACTACGAGACCAGCTTCACCTTCTCCGACCGCGAGCGCCTGCAGGTCGCCGACTTCGAGTCCATGACGGTGGCCGAGTTCGAGCTCGCCAAGCGCATGGCCGAGGAGTTGCCGCTGCCGCTGGCGCCGGTGCGCCGTCGCCGCCACGAAGCCAGCACGCGCGGCCGCATCGACCTGCGCAAGACCATGCTGGCGATGGCGCGCCAGCCGGCGACGCTGGTGCCGCGCTTCAGCGAGCCGCGCACCGAGCTGCCCACGCTCGTCGTGCTGCTCGACATCTCGGGCTCGATGGACCGCTACGCGCGCCTCATGCTGCACTACGTGCACGGCCTGACGCGGCGTTACCTCAAGGTGCACACGCTGACCTTCGGCACGCGCCTTACCAACATCACGCGGGCGCTGCGCAACCGCGATCCCGACGTCGCGCTGGCGATCGCCTCGGCGCAGGTGCAGGACTGGAAGGGCGGCACGCGCATTGCGTCCTGCCTCGACGACTTCAACCACCACTGGGCGCGCCGCCTGCTCGGCGCCAACGCCGCGGTGCTGCTCGTCAGCGACGGCCTCGACACCGACGAGCACGGCGACCTGACCCGCGCCGCCAGGCAGTTGCGCCTGTTCGCGCATCAGATCGTCTGGCTCAACCCCTTGCTTCGCTTCGACCGCTTCGAGCCGCGCGCCGCCGGCATCCGCGCCATCCTGCCGAACGTCGACCGCTTCCTTCCCGTGCACAACCTCGCCAGCCTGGCCGACCTTGCCATCGCCTTGCGCACGCCCGCGCTGCGGCCGGCTTCTCTCATCGCGGCACCGGCCGAGCGCCGCGCCGCATAACCGAGGAAAGCCTCATGGAATTGCACGGCAACCGTCTTATCCCCGCGCCGGTCGACACGACCTGGGCCGCCCTCAACGACCCAGCGACGCTGAAGGCCTGCATCGCCGGCTGCGAGTCGCTCGAGCGCACCGGCGACGACGCCTACACGGCCGTCGTCGCGCTCAAGGTCGGCCCGGTCAGCGCGCGCTTCAAGGGCAACCTGAAGATGACCAAGGTCGACGCGCCGAACGGCTATACGATCAACTTCGACGGGCAGGGCGGCGTCGCCGGCTTCGGCAAGGGGTCGGCCGACGTCAAGCTCACGGCAGAGAGCGCAACGACGACGCGGCTGGTCTACGAAGCGCGGGCCCAGGTCGGCGGCAAGATGGCGCAGATCGGATCGCGCCTCATCGACGCGACGGCGGGCAAGCTCACCGACGATTTCTTCAAGGCTTTCGAGGCGCAGGTGCGCGCGCAAGCGCCGGCCGGCGAGGCGGCACCGATCGCAACCGAAGTTGCGGCACCTCGCGAGCCCGCCGGCACGCTGGGCTGGGTGCTGGCGGCCCTCGTGCTTCTCGTCACCGCCTACCTGATGCTGCGTCCCTAGAAGGAGCGGGCCGCTCCTTGCGGACGGAAGGCGGAGTCGATCAGGCCTTCTTGGCCCAGGCGCTGCACCATCCCTTCGCTGCAACCGTCTTGCCGGCGAACAGCGGGCACGGCCCGGAGGCGTCGCCCGGCTTGCCCTGGTAGAGCGCGCAGTTGGCGCAATCCTGGCCAGCGGCATAGCGCGGGAACTTCGCCTTGTCTGCCTTGGTCGCGTCGGCCACGTAGCCCAGCGCGACGGCTTGCGGATCCTTGGGATCGAGGTCGGCTGCGTAGGCCTGCCGGGCCGTCAGCGCGGCAATGGCCGAGAGGGGAACGAGGTGAATGAAGGTGCGGCGGGAAGTCATGGGGGAGGTCCTTGTGGATGGGCTGGGGGAGTATTGTCGAACGGACGCCGCTGCGGCTAGGCGGGCGTCGCGGAGAGTGCTTGGCGGAGCGCCTTCAACAGTGCCGGGTCGACCGCGCCGAGCGTGTTGGTACGAGAGACGATCCGGCCTTCCGAATCGAGCAACTCGATGCTGCTGGAATGGTTGAACTCGCCATCCGCCAATCGCCGGTACTGGACGCCGAGCAGGGCAGCGACCTTGCGCGAGTTCGCCTCGTCGCTGCGCGCCAGGGTCCAGCGCGCGTCACAGCCGTGCGCCTCGGCCGTGCGCTTGAGCACGGCGACCGTGTCGCGGGCGGGGTCGAAGCTGACCATGAGGATTCGCACGCGCTCCCGCTCCGGCGGCGGCAGCCTGGCGACCGTTTGCCGGATCGTCTCGAAGATCATCGGGCAGACCATCTGGCACGAGCTGTAGAACATGCTCGCCAGGACCGGCTGCCCGCGCAGCGATCCGAGCTCGAAGGCGTGCCCGTCCTGATCGGTCAGCGGCGGCTTCAGCTGGTAGATCGAGTTGCCGGGGAGAGCGGCGACGGTCGCGGCGGCGAGCGACGATCCGACGGATGCCATGCCCGCCAGGAAGAGCATGGCATCGCGGCGCGAAAACAGCTCGAACGTCATGGCAGTTTTTCCTCGAGAGGGCGGGCGCAGCGGAAGCCGAGCGAGCCGGTGGTGTCGGCGGCGCCGAGGGACGAGAGCAGCGCGATGCGCATCAGCACCGCGTAGCTGTCGCGGTCGAGGATGCTGATGGCGCCGGCGCCGCAGAACTTCAGCGTGTCGGGGTCGCCCTGGGTGCGGCTGTCGCCGGCGACGAACAGGGCGTTGAAGTCCTCGACCCATTCCCAGACGACACCGTGGAGGTCGCTCACGCCATAGGCGTTGCGCGCGCCACCGACTGCCGGGAGGTGGGCTTCGGTCGGCCGCTCGTACCAGGCGAGGATGCGTCGCCGCCACTGCGGGTCGGCACGCGCATCGCGCCGGTGGTCGTCGGCGGCTGCCGCGTATTCCCATTCCAGCCAGGTCGGAAGCCGGGCGTTCTCGCTTTCGCAGAATGCCTTGGCCGCGAACCAGCTGACGTTGGTGACCGGCCGATAGGCGTCGCTTTCGTCGACCAGCACGGTCGGCGTTTTCCAGTCGAGGAGATAGCGCTTGTCGGCGAATACCTCGGGCGCCCGGCCGCGCTGCCAGTCGGGATGCGCGTCGACGAACACCAAAAACTCGCCCGCCGTGACCGGCGTCTTGCGCAAGGAGAAGCTCGCGATCTCGACCGGCACCGCCACATCGGCAAGCGGCCCTTGCGGCAGCACGCTGACGAAGGCGCCGCCGTCGATCGCCACGTAGTCGGCGGCACCCGCGCTCGCGCAAGCCACGACGGCGGCCACGACCAGCACGCAGCTGAACCGCCGGCTTCGCCGCTCGCGCCGCGGGATCGTGTCGACGGCAGACATGCGTGGCTTGCGCCGTGTGCGATCAGTGGGTCGGCGCGGCGGCCGGTGCGGCGTTGGCGCGCTGCGCCTTCACGTCCTCGGTCGAGATGCGACCGCCCGGGTTGCCCCAGGTGTTCAGCACGTAGGTGAGGATGTTGGCGATGGCATCGTCGTTGAGCTGCGTCATCGGCGGCATCACCGAGTCGTACTCGTGGCCGTTGACCGTCACCTTTCCGTTCAGGCCGCGCAGGACGATGGCCACGGCGCGCTTGAGGTCGGCGGCGAGATAGTCCGACTTGGCCAAGGGCGGAAACACCCCCGGCAAGCCGGCGCCATTGGCCTGGTGGCACACCGAACAGGTGCCCGCGAACAAGGCCTGCCCGGCCTGGACCTGATCGTCCACGGACAGCGTTCCCTTCGCGGCGGCTTCGGTGGCCTTGGTCACTGCGACGAGATTGGGCCCGGCACGGTCGCCGAGATAGACCGAGTCGAGTTCCTTGCCGGAATAGATCGCCTTGTTCGGCGCGCCGTCGACCTTGAGGATGGCCAGCGCGCCCTTGTTGAAAGCGCGAAAGATGGAGTGATCGACGAGCACGTAGCTTCCCGGCACATGGGTGCGGAACTCGGCGATCGCCGCGCCGCCGGCTGGTATCAATGTCGTCTGCACGTTGGTCTGCACGTTCGTGCCGCCTTCGAAGCGAACCTTGTCGAAGATCGCGCCGATGACGTGGAAACTCGACACCAGGTTGGGGCCGCCGTTGCCGACGAACAGCCGCACCGTCTCGTTGACGTTGGCCTTGAGCGCCTTGTCGCCGGTCAGCGAACCTTCGGACCCGTTGAAGAGCACATACGTCGCGCGCTCGTCGATCGCCTTTTCCATGTCGAAGGGCTGGTTGCCCTTCTCGCGGTAGCGGCCGGTCGTGTAGAAGTCGCCCTGCATCACGTAGTACTCGTGATCGACCTTCGGCAGACCCTGGGGTGGCTCGACCAGGATGAGCCCGTACATGCCGTTGGCGATGTGCATGCCCACCGGGGCGGTCGCGCAGTGGTAGACGTAGATGCCTTCGTTGAGCGCCTTGAAGGTGAACTGCGACTCGTGACCCGGCGCCGTGAAGCTGGAGGCCGCGCCGCCGCCCGGCCCGGTGACGCCGTGCAGGTCGATGTTGTGCGGCATCTTGCTGCTCGGATGGTTCTTCAGGTGGAATTCCACCGTGTCGCCCTGGCGCACCCGGATGAAGCTGCCGGGGACGGAGCCGCCAAAGGTCCAGAAGGTGTAGTTCACGCCTTCGGAGATCTGCATTTCCTTCTCGACGACCTCGAGCTCGACGATCACCTTGGCCGGATAGTTGCGCGCCACCGGCGGCGGTACGTTCGGCGGGCTCGTCAGAACGGCATGGATCGGTGCGCCCCGCGGCGGGCCGAAGTCGCCGGGATTGCTATCGCGCGCGGCCGCACCTGCGGCAACTGGCGCCGAGATGGCGGCGAGCAACGCGATCAAGGCGGCGCTGTGCCGGATCTTCGCTTCGACGATGGCGGGGTGATTCATGGTGGCGCGTGCAGGAGGTGGAAGCCCGAGCGACCATAGACCTCGGCGCCGAAACTGCATTGATGCGCATCAAGCCGCGCCGATGTCGCTCGGCATTTCGGCTCAGCGCTGCGTTGCCCGGCGGCGCACGCAGTCGATGTAAGCCTCGCCGTCGGGCGGCCGGCCGCTGCGCTGCGACTCCCAGAGCATCCGCCCCAGGCACTCCATCGCCTCGTGCTGGGCCGCGTGCATCGAGCCCAGGTGTGCCGCGAGCAACTGGCAGGCCTGGCGGATGCCGCGCGGCTGGTCGATGGACACCTGCTCGCTGATCGAGAGATGCATCGACAGGTGCAGGAACGGATTCTCGCGGCCGCTTTCCGGCGCATAGACGGCAGCGCGCGCCGTGTCGGCATCGGCGAGGTCGGCCGCGTACTCGGGGTGCGCGGCGATCCAGTCGGCGGCGATCGTCTCCAGCGGCGTCAGCAGCAGGCCCTGGGCGCGCTTCTTCCCGGTCTCGACGAAGAAGCCGCGCACGTCATCGGAAGAGGGCGCGAACATGGAACGATTGTCGGGCCGGTGTTCAGCCGGCGCGAACGCGGCCGACGAATCCCTTGATGCCTGCACGCCTCGCGCTGCCCACAATCAAGTCGTTGCCTTCTCAAGGCCGGAGCACCCGGCCGCTCCCATGAACGTCACGACCGAACAGCTCTTCGACAACGCCCGCACGCAGAACGGCTTCACCGCCGAACCGGTGCCCGAAGCCAGGCTTCGCCAGCTCTACGACATGATGAAGTGGGGCCCGACCTCGGCCAACTGCTCGCCTGCGCGCATCATCTTCGTGCGCTCGCCCGAAGCCAAGGAAAAGCTGCTCGCCGGCATGTCGCCCGGCAACCTCGAGAAGACCAAAGCCGCGCCGGTGACGGCGATCATCGGCATGGACATGGCGTTCTACGAAAAGCTGCCCTTCCTCTTTCCGCACGCCGATGCCAAGTCCTGGTTCGTCGGCAAAAGGGAATTCGCCGACACGACGGCGTTTCGCAACTCCAGCCTGCAGGGCGGCTATTTCATTGTCGCGGCGCGCGCACTCGGCATCGACTGCGGGCCCATGAGCGGCTTCGACGGCGCCGTGATCGACGCCGCCTTCTGGGCCGGCACCGAGGTCAAGACCAACTTCATCTGCAACCTCGGCCGCGGCGACCCGGCCAAGGTGTTCGCGCGCAGCCCGCGCTTCACGTTCGAAGAGGCCTGCCGGATCGAGTAGGGCCTCAGGAGGGCGGCGGGTCGGCGCTCCAGCCGGCGCGCGCCTGCCGCTCCTCTGCCTGCTGGCGCTCGATCGCGAACAGCTCCTCGAGCTGCTGGCGACCTTGCTTGGCGGCGGCGATCAGGCGTGCCTCGTCCTTGCGGTGCGGCGCCAGCGCCGCGAGCTGGGCCACGTTGTGGCTGCGAAAGCGCAGCGCCAGGTTTCTCGCCTGGTGCGGCTGCCAGCCCAGCGTCTCGAGCGCGCTGCGCGCCGTCATCAGCGCCGAGTCGAGCGTCTCGCGCTCGATCATCGTCACGCCCAGCTCGTGGAGTTCGAAGTAGTGCTGGACGTTGCGCGCCCGCGCGACGATGGTGATGTCGGGAAAGTTCTCGCGGATCATCCTGGCGCATTCGACGCTTTGCAGGGTGTCGTCGATGGCGAGGACGAGCAGCTTCGCCTTGTCGGCGCCCGCGGTGCGCATCAGGTCGAGGCGCGTCGCGTCGCCGTAGAACACCGGCCAGCCGAACTTGCGCAGCGCCTCGATCGCCTCGGCGTCGTGGTCGAGCACGGTCGGCTTGATGCCGTTGGCGTAGAGCACGCGGCCGACGATCTGTCCGTAGCGGCCGAAGCCGGCGATGATGACCGGCGCGTTCTGCAGATCCTTCAGCTCGTCGACCGAGGCGTTGCGCTTCGAGCCGGCGAGCAGCGGGATCCACCAGCGGTCGGCGGCAACCAGCAGCAGCGGCGTCAGCAGCATCGAGATGGCGACCGCCGCGACGAGGAACGACGAGACCGGCGCCGAGATCACGCCGGCCTGCGCCGCGGTCTGGAAGACGACGAAGCCGAACTCGCCGCCTTGCGCGAGCAGGATGATGAAGACCGGCCGTTCGATCTTCGGGATCGGCATGGTGCGCGCCATCGCCCAGAGCACCAGCGCCTTGACGGTGAGGAAGGCGATGACGACGCCGGCGATCAGCAGCGGCTGCCGCAGCACGACCGCGAAGTCGATGCTCATGCCGACGGCGATGAAGAAGAGGCCGAGCAGCAGGCCCTTGAAGGGCTCGATGTCGGTCTCGAGCTCGCGCCGGTATTCGCTTTCTGCGAGCAGCACGCCGGCGAGGAAGGCGCCGAGCGCCATCGACAGCCCGACCATGTTCATCAACGCCGCCGTCGCGACGACGAGCAGCAGCGAGGCCGCGGTGAAGATCTCGGGCGTGTCGCTCAGCGCGATCCAGCGCAGCATCGGCCGCAGCAGCAACCGCCCGCCGAGGATGACGACGGCGATCGTGCCGATCGCCTTGACCGGGCCGAGCCAGCCGCTGCCGGAGTCCTCGTGGCCGCTGCCGATGACGAGAAAGGGCAGCAGGGCAATGATCGGAATGGTGGCGATGTCCTGCAGCAGCGAGACGCTGAGGATGCTTTCACCCGAGGTCGTTGCCATCATGTTGCGTTCGGCGAGGACGCCGAGGCCGATCGCCGTCGACGACATGGCCAGGCCGATCGCGGCGACGGTGGCGAGTCGCCAGTCGCTGCTGAACGCCAGGGCTGCCCCGGCGAGCAAGGCCGCCGAGCCGAAGAGCTGCACGCTGCCCCAGCCGAAGATCGGCTTTCTCAGCGACCAGAGGCGTTGCGGCTCGAGCTCGAGGCCGACGAGGAACAGCATCAGCACGACACCGAATTCGGCGAACTGCAGCATCTGCTGCGGGTCGGTGACGAACTTCAAGCCCCAGGGTCCGATGAGGATGCCCGCCGCGAGATAGCCGATGATCGAGCCGAGGCGCAAAAACCTGGCCACCGGCACCGCGAACACCGCAGCGGCGAGGTAGACGAGCAGGCCGGTAAGCCAGGAGCCGTGTTCCATCAGCCCGCCGCTTCCATGACGTTTTCCATCGGCCGTGCCGTCAGCGGCACGACACAGTCCACGCATTGCTCGACATCGTCGAGCTCGGGCCATCGCGGATAGTTGGCGAGCTGCTTCGCGTAGGTCGCGGCATGCGCGCCGATCTCGCTCTCGCTCGCCTTGTGCGCGCCGTGCAGCATGAGCGGTGGCAAAAAGCGCATGCCGCAGAGCGCGGCCGTCTGTTCGTAGGGCGGCAGGAAGGCGTCGAAGAAGTAACGGTTGTAGCTGTCGGGGCGATACGAATCCTCCGGTCCGCCGGTCGTCGCGGCCAGCCACAGGTCCTTGCCGCGCAGCGCCGCGCCGCCCGGCCCGTAGGCCCAGCCGAAGGCGAGCACCTCGTCGACCCAGAGCTTGAGCAGCGGCGGCATGCCGTACCAGTGGATCGGCTGCTGCCAGACGACGAGCCGCGCGGCGGTCAGGGCGGCCTGCTCGGCGGCGATGTCGATCAGGTAGTCGGGATAGAGCGCATAAAGGTCGCGAACCTCGATACGGCCCGGCGGCAGCACTTCCTGCAGCGACTTCGCTTCGAGCAGCATGCGCCGGTTGGCGCGCGACTGCTCCAGCTCAGGGTGGGCGACGAGGACGAGGATCTCGGCACCGAGGTTCGGTGGCGCCGACGGAAGCGCGGCTGTTTCGGCCATGAGCGGTCTCGCTGGTGGGATGGCGCTGGTAACTCGGGATGGCGTCGAAGCGCCGGGCGCCGCTAACATAACCGCAAAACCAAAAACGCACGGAGGGCCGACATGCCGGTGATCGTGGTCGCCAATCCCAAGGGTGGCGTAGGCAAGACGACGCTCTCGACCAACCTGGCGGGCTATCTCGCTTCGCGCGGCCGCGCCGTCATGCTGGGCGATGTCGACCGCCAGCAATCCTCGCGCACCTGGCTCGACCACCGGCCCGCCGGCCTGCCGAAGATCAGCGCCTGGGAAACGACGCAGGGCGACGTCGTGCGCCCGCCCAAGGGCACCACCCACGTCGTGCTCGATACGCCGGCAGGGCTGCACGGCAAGCGGCTCAACGAGGTGATGAAACTTGCCGACAAGGTGCTGATTCCGCTGCAGCCGAGCATCTTCGACATCAACGCGACGCACGATTTCATCGGCCAGTTGCTCGCCCACCGTCGCAGCGCCAGTGTGCAGATCGCCGTCGTCGGCACGCGCACGCGCGAAGGCACGATCTCGACCGACCAGCTGCGCAACTTTCTCGAGTCGGTGCGCGTGCCGCTGCTCGGCTTTCTGCGCGACACGCAGAACTACGTCCACCTCGCTGCGCACGGCCTCACGCTCTGGGACGTCTCGTCGGTCCGCTTCGAGCGCGACCGCGAGCAGTGGGAACCGATCATCGTCTGGGTCAATTGAATGCGAAGCTTCGCGACGCTCGCCGAGCTCGAGCCGATGGTCGGCGAAGAGATCGCCGTCAGCGACTGGATCGAGGTCACGCAGGAGCGCATCCAGCTTTTTGCGGACGCCACCGGCGACCATCAGTGGATTCATCTCGATCCTGAACGTGCGAAGGCAGGCCCTTTCGGCAAGACGATCGCGCACGGCTTTTTCACGCTGTCGCTGCTGCCCGAGATGAGTGCCCACGCCTTCGAGGTGCGCGACACGCGCATGGGCGTCAATTACGGACTGAACCGGGTACGCTTCCCGGCTCCAGTGCCCAGCGGCAGCCGGCTGCGCGGCCGCTTCAAGCTGCTCGCCTACGAGCCGCTCGAAGGCGGCGCGCAGATCACCATGGAAGTGAAGATGGAACGAGAAGGATCCGACAAGCCGGTCTGCGTCGCCGAATCGGTTGCGAGGCGGTACACATGAGAGTCCTCCTCATCGACGATCACCCATTGATCCTGACGGCGTTGCAGAACGTCATCCAGGGCATCGGCAACCACGTCTCGGTGGTCGGCGTCGGCGGCGCACGCGCGGCGCGCGAAGCGCTGGCGGCCGGCGACGGCGGCTTCGACCTGATGCTGCTCGACCTTCGCCTCGGCGACGCCGACGGCTTCGAGCTGCTTGCCGAGTTGCGCGCCGCCTGGCCGGCGGTGCCGGTGGTCGTCGTCTCGGCCTCGGACCGCAGCGCCGACGTGATCCGCGCCATCGACCTCGGCGCCATGGGCTTCGTCCCCAAGCGCGCCAGCAACGAGACCCTGCAGGAAGCGCTGCTCGTCGTCATGCAGGGCGGCATCTACGTGCCGCCGATGACGATGCGCAGCGAAGGCGTTCCGTCCGAGACAGAGGCAACCCATCCGATGCACCCCCCGGCCCCGCCGCCGGCCGCCGCGCTCGCCGCCTTCAAGCTGACGCCGCGTCAGACCGATGTGCTCGGCCTGCTGTTGCGCGGCCTCTCGAACAAGCTGATCGCGCGCGAGCTCAACCTCTCCGTCGAGACGGTCAAGGATCACGTCGCCGCAGTGCTGCGCGCGCTCAACGTCAACTCGCGTACCCAGGCCGTGCTCGCCGTGGGCCAGATGTCGAGCCAGGGCGGCATCGCACCATGGGCACCGCGTCCCCCGTCATCCTGACTGCGACGAGCGCTCCCGCCGACACGCCGGCTCCGGTCGAGGCGCCGCTCGACGGCTTTGCGCTGCTGCGCGACCAGGTGCGCGGCATCTTCGCCTTCAATCGCACCACGCTGGCCGGCCACTTCGTCGGCGCCCTCGTCGTCCTGCTCATGTTCGCGAGCGCAGCGCCGCGTTCGCTCCTGCTCGGCTGGGGTCTGGTGTTCACCGTGGTCTGGCTGCTGCGCGTCTGGCTGGCGCTGCGCTTCGCCCACCACGAGCCGAAGCGGGTGGAGCGATGGCATTCGCGGCTGCGCATCTGGCGCGCCGGCGTGCTCGGCTCGGGAGTGCTCTGGGGCGCTGCGGGCTGGCTTTTCTTCGGCTATGGCGACGAGCCGCAGCAGATGGCGCTGGTGCTCGTCGTCTTCACCTTCTGCGTCGCTTCGGTGCCCATCTTGGCGCCGCAGTTCGCGGTCTTCGTCGTCTTCGTGATGCTCGTGTTCGCGCCGGCGATTGCCGCCGTGGCGATTCAACTCCAGGGACTGAGCTGGCCGCTGGCCATCGTCATGACGACGGCGATGGGCATGATCGTGCTGCTCGGCCGCAACTATCGCGAGTCCTTCGATCGCGTCATCGCCTTGAAGCTTCGCACCGAGGCGCTCGCCGAGCAGCTGCGTGCGGAAAAGGCCGTCGCCGACGCGGCGCGTCACGAGGCCGAAGTAGCCAACCGTGCGAAGACGCAGTTCTTTACCGCCGCCAGCCACGACCTGCGCCAGCCGCTGCACGCGATGGGCCTGTTCGCCGAGGCATTGCGCCAGCGCACGCACGAGCCCGAGGTGGCGCATCTCGTCAACAGCATCAACGAATCGGTCGATGCGCTCGAGGGACTTTTCTCCGAGCTGCTCGACATCACGCGCATCGACAGCGGTGGCGTCGAGGTCAATCCGGAAAGCTTCAGCGTCGGCGAGATCTTTCGCAAGCTCCGCCTGCACTTCGAGCCGGCGGCGTTCGAGAAAGGGCTGGGCTTGCGCTTTCGCGGCGGCCGGCACGTGGCGCTGGCCGATCCGCTGCTCGTCGAGCGCGTCCTGCGCAACCTGCTCTCCAACGCGATCCGCTACACCATCGACGGCTCGGTGCTGGTCAGCGCGCGGCGCTGCGGCGAAGTCGTTCGCCTGCAGGTGTGGGACACCGGCCCGGGCATCCGCGAGGACGAGCGGGTTCGCGTCTTCGAGGAGTTCTACCAGTTGCCCGGAACGCCGAGTGCCGCGCTCGGCGAGCAGAAGAAAGGACTCGGCCTCGGCCTGGCCATCGTCAAGCGCCTCGCCGCGCTCATGGGGGCGCCCATCGCGCTGCGCTCGGAAGTGGGCCGCGGCTGTGTCTTCACGCTCGAGCTGCCGGTCGGCAAGGCGCCGCGCGCGGGTGCGCAGGCGCAGCCCGGCAAGGCGCCCCTCGGCCTGACGCTCGACGGCAAGCTGATCGTCATCGTCGAGGACGAGCCGGCGGTGCGCCAGGGACTCGAGGTGCTGTTGCGCGGCTGGGGGGCGGCGATCGAGGCCTTCGAGAGCGTCGCCGCCGTGCGCAACTGGGCGTCGGCGAGAGATCCGGCAGCGGTGCGCCCGGCGCTCGTCATCGCCGACTACCGGCTCGAGCAGGGCGAGACAGGGGTGGCCGCGATCGACGCCTTGCGAGAGCGCTTCGGCCACAAGCTGCCGGCCATCGTCGTCACCGGCAGCAGCATGACCGGGCACGACAAGGAAGCACAGGAGCACGACTTCCATCTGCTCATCAAGCCGGTGCTGCCGAACAAGCTGCGCGCGATGATCGCGTTCAAGCTGGCCAAACGCTGAAACGCGGCGCCTGTCATCCTGAGCGTAGCGAAGGATCTCGGCAGCCGCGAGATCCTTCACTTCGTTCAGGATGACGGCGTCGATTGGTACGCCAGCCGCACGTAGATCGGCGCGAACGCTTCGGCCTGCGTGACCTCGATCAGGTGCTCGCGGGCCAGCTCGAGGAGGGCGATGAAGGTGACGACGAGAACCTGCGGGCCGCGCTCGGCGTCGAACAGTTCCTCGAAGGTCGCGAAGCGGCGGCCGCTCAAGCCGCGCAGCAGGAGGCTCATGTGCTCGCGCACGCTGAGCTGCTGGCGCGAGATGCGGTGGTGCTGGGTCAGGCTGGCGCGCCGCATGAGCTCGGCCCAGGCTTCGCGCAGGTCGGCTGCGGAGACCTCGGGCAGGCGCAATGCCAGCGTGTCGTCAACGGCGACCTGCGCACGCAGGAAGTCGCGACCGAGCAAAGGCACCGCGTCGAGCCGCGCTGCGGCGAGCTTCATCTGCTCGTACTCGACAAGGCGGCGCACCAGCTCGGCACGCGGGTCCTCGGCCTCCTTGCCGTCGGCCATCTTCCTCGGCGGCAGCAACATGCGCGACTTGATCTCGATCAGCATCGCCGCCATCAGCAGGTAGTCGCTCGCCAGCTCGAGGTTGGTGCGGCGGATCTGCTCGATGTAGGCGAGGTACTGCCGCGTCACGCTCGCCATCGGGATGTCGAGGATGTTGAAGTTCTGCTTCCGGATCAGGTAGAGCAGCAGATCCAGCGGCCCTTCGAAGGCCTCGAGGAAGACCTCGAGCGCGTCGGGCGGGATGTAGAGATCGGTTGGCAACGCGAACAGCGGCTCGCCGTAGAGACGGGCGACGGCGATGCCGTCGACGGCATCGGTGGCCATCGTCACGGCTGCCGCCTCGGCCTCGGCGGCCGTGAATGCGCTCATCGTCGGGGGTCGCGAACGGGCTGGCCGGTCAGCGCTGCCGCGTCTGGTAGACGTAGGGCTGCTGCGGCACGTTGGCGTCGTCGAAGTTGGCTTCGGCGACCGCATCGACGCGCCGATCCCAGAGCAGCGACCGGCCGCGCCGTTGCTCGTCCTCGAGCGAAGGCCGCTTGGCCTTCAGGGTCTCGATGAACGAGGTGACGTCGGAGGTGTAAGGCTTCCAGAACCAGGGCATGGGATGCTGAGCGCGATAAAGACCGGGAGTCTAGCGGGCGTGCGCTGTGGCGCCGGCGGGGCCGTCGCCTGCCCGAGCGTGCCGTGTGGGTCCGGGCCTCAGGCCTCGACCCGCCGCAGGTCCTGGCCGTCGCGCAGAAAGCCGTTCGGCTGGCCGACGATCCAGCGTGCCAGATCGTCGAGGCGGGCGGTGCCGACCTCGAAGGCGGGGAAGCGCACGGTCACGGTCTCGAAGCCTTCGAGGTTGGCGATCTGGAACTGGATCCAGCCGCTGTCGTGGTCGGGGCTCAGCCGCACCGAGCCGTGGAAGTCGGCGACGAACTCGAAGCGCTTCTGCAGAAAGCGCCCGTCTTCGGGGTCATAGTGCGACTCGTCGTGGAACTCGATGCCGCACTGCGCGAGGCGCGCCTCGACCTTGGCGATCTCCGGCGGAAAGTCCTTGGCCACGGTGACGCGTTGACCGGTGCGCAGGTCGAAGCTGAGCACGACGTGGTCGAAGACCTCGGCGCCGCGGTGCCGCTTCATACGCGAATCGGCGCGAAAGTGACCGAGCTTCAGGTCGCGGAAGACGTTGCGCGCGTCGAAGCGGAACACCGCCTTCGAGGCCGGCTGCAGGACGTTGAGTTGCTGCGCCAGCGACACGAAGTAGCGCGCCGCCGACTGGCAGGCCGAGTCGACGACGAGCGCATTGCGCTCCAGCGCGGCGCTGTCCACGCTCAGTTTTGCGCGCGCGGCTTCGGCCTGACGCTTCAAATCGTCGAGATATCCCACGGCCCTTTTTCCCTCGGGAGTGAGGATAGCTCACACCACCTTCGGGCCGACTCTCCGTCATCCTGAGTGAAGCGAAGGATGACGGCGCGACGAGAGAGCGAGACCCTTCGCTCCGCTCGGGATGACAAGGCCAGGATCGGCCGCCAGCGCCGCGAGGGCCGACTCGCGGTCGACGAAGAGGTTGTCGACGCCGAGCGTCACGACGAGGCCCGACTGGCGCATCGCCGCCAGCGGCTGCTCGTTGAGGCCGGCGACGACGAGGCGGACGTGCGCCCGGTCGAGCACGCGATGGACGTTCTCGAAGGCGCTGAGGCCGGACGCGTCGATCGAGACGAGCTGGCGCGCGTCGAACACGAGCGTGCGCGTGCCCGGCGGCAATTCGTCGGGCAGTGCCTCGAGCTTGGCGACGGCGGCGAAGAACAGCGGACCGTAGAGGCGGTAGACGGCGATGCCCTCGCCGACGCCAGCCGGCGCCTCGTCTCGCTCGACGCGAAACAGCGCGCCCATGCGGTAAACGAAGACGATGCAGGCGATCGCCAGGCCGACCTCCATTGCCACGGTGAGGTCGACCATGACGGTGAGCAGAAACGTGCCGATCAGCTTGGCACGGTATTCGAGCGAGAACGCGCCGATGCGCCGGAACTCGCGCCACTCGCCCATGTTCCAGGCGACGAAGAAGAGCACGCCCGCCAGCACCGCGAGCGGCACGCTGGCGGCGAGCGGCGCCGCGAGGAGAACGATGAGGAGCAGCGTGATCGCGTGGACGAGGCCGGCCACCGGGCTGGTCGCGCCGGCGCGCAGGTTGGTGACGGTGCGGGCAATCGTGCCGGTGGCCGGGATGCCGCCGAAGAATGGCGCGACGATGTTGGCGATGCCCTGCGCCATCAGCTCCTGGTTCGGATCGTGGCGCTTTTGCGTCGACATGCCATCGGCGACGCGCGCGCAAAGTAGCGACTCGACGGCACCGAGCAGGGCGATCGTCACTGTCGGCACGAACAGCCGCTGCACGTTGGCCCAGTCGAAGTCGGGCCAGACGAAGGCGGGCAGCGCTTGCGGGATGCCGCCGAAGCGCGTGCCTATCGTCGCCACCGGCCAATGAAGGAAGTACGCCAGCGCAGACAGCGTGACCAGCGCGACGATCGGTCCCGGCACCCGAGTGGCGATGCGGATGGCGCGGCGTGCCCCCTCGGACGCGATCCCGGCGTGGGACTGCCCCGGCATGGCGGACTGAATCGAAATCGCCGGAAACGCCGCCATGCGAGCCCACAACAGCAGGCCGAGAAAGCAGGCCAGACCGAGACCGAGGGCGTACGGGTTGAACTCGCGCGCATGCAACGCCAGCGCCTTGATCTGGGCAAAAAAATCGGCGGGCAGCGGACCCAGCTCGAGACCGAGCAGGTCCTTGAGCTGCGAAACCGCGATCAACACGGCGATGCCGTTGGTGAAGCCGATGACGATCGAGATCGGGATCAAGCGCACCAGCGCCCCGAGCTTGAGCCAGCCTAGCGCCAGCAGCAAGACGCCGGCCAGCACCGTCGCGATGAGCAGGTTGGCGACGCCGTAGCTCTGGACGATGCCGTAGACGATGACGATGAAGGCGCCGGCCGGGCCGCCGATCTGCACGTTCGAGCCGCCGAGCGCCGAGATCAGGAAGCCGGCGATGATGGCGGTGAAGATGCCCTGCTCGGGCTTGACGCCGCTGGCGATCGCGAAGGCCATCGCCAGCGGCAGGGCGACGATGCCGACCGTGAGGCCGGCGCCGCAGTCGGCGGCGAAGCGCTGCTTGTCGTAGCGGGAGAGCGAGTCGAGGAGGCGCGGCCTGAAGTGGTGGAGCCTGCCGAGCAGGCGGCTGGCCGCGGAACTCACGTCAGCAGTGCGCGGCCGGAGAGCCGCTCGAGGATGGCGAGCGGCGCGGTCTCGGGGTGGGCCAGGTCCGCAGCGTCGAGATAGAAAGTCTGCTCGATCATGTGCTGGCCGCCCATCGCCGCATGCAGCACCTGGTCGCTGTAGCAGACCCAGGTCGTGCCCGGCGCAAAGTCGACGGCCTGCTGCGGCGAGGCCCGCTGGAACTCGAGATCGGCCTTGGCTCGGTCGTGCAGGTGCAGCATCAGGTGGTCGTAGCCGGTGCGGCGTCGCTTGGTGATGCCGAGCACGGCGAGCAGCCATGCCGCGCCGGGCAAGGGCTTGCCGATCGCGCCGAGATAGCGGCGCGCATGCGCCTCGAAGGGCTCGCCGACACGCCAGCGGCGCGGCTCGCAGTTCGGGTTGACGTTGCAGAAGACGCGCAACAGGCGCGTGCCGCGCATCGGGTTCGACGGGAAGGCGTCGACGTGCAGGCGCGTGTCGTCCTGGCGCCAGCTGCGCATGCGGCCGGCGACGTCGGTCGGCCGAAACGACGTGTTGCCGCGGCGCAGCTTGCCGCGGTAGCGCGGAAAGAGGCGCAAGGCGAAGGCTTCACTCTGCTCGGCATAGCGCACGATCATGCGCCTCAGCGCGTCGAGGTCGACTGGCGCGCCGGAGGCGCCGCGTAATTCGCCCGCCGGCCAGCGCACGGAGATGTTCTTGGCCTTGGCGTCGGCCCAGCGCGGGTCGAGGAAGCGTCGTTCGGTTTCGGCGAGCGCGAAGGGCAGATGCGGGAAGGCGAGGACGTGGCCGCTCTCGACCGTTGCCTCGACGCCGTGCGTCGCGCCGCGCTCGTCCCAAGTGTCGTCGGGATATTCGCGGACGACGGCGTCGGCGCTCATGCGGATCGGATCAACGGATGCGCAGGCCCGGCACGGCACCCGCGTGCGGCTCGAGGATGAAGAGACCCGGATGCGATTTCTCGTCGGTGTGCGACGCGGCGAGCACCATGCCTTCGCTCAGGCCGAACTTCATCTTGCGCGGCGCCAGGTTGGCGACCATCACGGTCAGCTTGCCGACCAGCTGCTCGGGCGAATACGCCGACTGGATGCCGCTGAAAACGGTGCGCGTCTTCGCCTCGCCCACATCGAGCGTGAGGCGCAACAGCTTGGTCGAGCCTTCGACCTTTTCGCAGGCGACGACCTTCGCGATGCGCAGGTCGAGCTTGGCGAAGTCGTCGATCGTGATGGTGGGCGCGATGGCTTCGCCGCCGGGCAGGGAAAGGGTGATCGCATCGGGCGATGCACTGGCTGCTTCGGGCGAAGGCTCGAAGAGCTGGCCCAGCTTGACCGGGTCGACGCGCTGCATCAGGTGCTGGTAGGGCGCGACGTGCGTGGGCAGCACGTCGGCGTCGCTCCAGACGAAGCCGCGGCCAAGCCCGAACAGTTCGCGGGCGACGCGACGCGCGAGCGCCGGCAGCACCGGCGCGAGCAGCACCGACAGCAGCTTGAAGCCGTGCAGGGCGCGCGAGCAGACGTCCTGCAGTTCGGCGCGGCGCGCATCGTCCTTGGCCAGCAGCCACGGTTGCGCCGCGTCGAAGGCGGCGTTGATGCGGTCGGCGGCGGCCATGACGTCGCGCAGCGCCTTGCCGAACTCGCGCGCTTCGTAGCTCTCCTTGACGGCGAAGGCTGTGGCGCGCGCGCCTTCTTGCAAGGATGCGATATCGCCGGCGAAGCGCAGCTCGCCGGAGAAACGCTTGTTGATGAAGTTCGCGGCCCGGCTGGCGATGTTGACGTACTTGCCGACGAGGTCGCTGTTGATGCGCGCGACGAAGTCCTCTGGATTGAATTCGATGTCCTCGACGTGCGAGTTCAGCTTGGCGGCGATGTAGTAGCGCAGCCACTCGGCGTCGAGGCCCAGCTCGAGATAGCGAAGAGGCGACAAGCCCGTGCCGCGACTCTTGCTCATCTTCTCGCCGCCGCCGACCGTGATGAAGCCATGCACGTAGATGCGATCGGGCGCCCTGCGGCCGCTGAAGTGCAGCATCGCCGGCCAGAACAGGGTGTGGAAGTAGATGATGTCCTTGCCGATGAAATGAATCTGCTCGACATTCGGGTCGGCCATGAACTCGTCGAACGAACGCGGCTCGCCTTTGGCTTTCGCGCCACCTTTGTCGAAGTAGTTCTTGAGCGACGCGAGATAGCCCACCGGCGCATCGAGCCAGACGTAGAAGTACTTGCCGGGCGCGTCGGGGATCTCGATGCCGAAGTAGGGCGCGTCGCGGCTGATGTCCCAGTCGGCCAGGCCGCCGTGGCCGTGCTCGTCGACCTTGAACCACTCGCTGATCTTGTTCAGCACCTCGGGTTGCAGGCGGCCGGGTTCGTGCGTCCAGCCCTTCAGGTACTCGAGGCATCGCTGCGACGAGAGCTGGAAGAAGAAGTGCTCGCTCGACTTCAGCACCGGCGCCGCGCCGCTCAGCGCCGAGTACGGATTCTTCAGGTCGGTGGGTGTGTAGACCGAGCCGCAGACCTCGCAGTTGTCGCCGTACTGATCCCTGGCGCCGCACACCGGACACTCGCCCTTGATGTAGCGGTCGGCCAGGAACATCGCCTTCACCGGGTCGAAGAACTGCTCGACGCTCTTCACCGAGATCAGGCCTTCCTTCCTCAGATGGCGGTAGATGTCCTGGGCGAGCGCATGGTTCTCCGCACCGTCGGTCGAATGCCAGTTGTCGAACCCGATGTGAAAGCCTTCGAGGTGCCGGGCCCGGCCGGCGGCGATCTCGGTGACGAACTGCTGCGGCGTCTTGCCCGCCTTGTCGGCGGCGATCATGATCGCTGCGCCATGCGCGTCGTCGGCGCAGACGAAGTGCACTTCGTGGCCCTGCATGCGCTGGAAGCGGACCCAGATGTCGGCCTGGATGTACTCCATCATGTGGCCGAGGTGGAACGGCGCGTTCGCGTAAGGCAGCGCGGTGGTGACGAAGAGCTTGCGGGGCATGAGGCAACGTGGAAGCGAGCCGGGGATTCTAGGAGGCCGGCCATCCGGAAGCTGCCAGAATGCGCGCGTCCCTCGCTGCCCGACGCCATGTCAATCCACGAACCCGATCTTCTCCACGCGCTGCAAGCCGTCGTCGACCCCGAGACCAAGCGCGACCTGGTCTCCACGAAACAGTTGCGCAACATGCGCGTCACCGGCGGCGACGTCGCTTTCGACGTCGAGCTCGGCTATCCCGCCAAGTCGCAGCACGAGACGCTGCGCCGCGCGCTCGTCGACGCGGCGAAGACAGTGGCGGGCGTCGAGAACGTGAGCGTGGCCGTCAGCTCCAGGGTCACGGCCCATGCCGTGCAGCGCGGCGTGCAGTTGCTGCCGAACGTGAAGAACATCGTCGCCATCGCCTCGGGCAAGGGCGGCGTCGGCAAGAGCACGACCGCGGCCAATCTCGCATTGGCGCTCGCCGCAGAAGGCGCATCGGTCGGCATCCTCGACGCCGACATCTACGGTCCGAGCCAGCCGATGATGATGGGCGTCTCGGGCAAGCCCGAGTCGAGCGACGGCAAGACCATGGACCCGCTCGTCAACCATGGCGTGCAGGTGATGTCGATCGGCCTGCTCGTCGCCGCCGACCAGGCGATGGTCTGGCGCGGCCCGATGGCGACGCAGGCGCTCGACCAGCTACTGCGCCAGACCAACTGGAAGGACCTCGACTACCTGATCGTCGACATGCCGCCCGGCACCGGCGACATCCAGCTCACGCTCAGCCAGCGCGTGCCGCTGACCGGCGCGGTGATCGTGACGACGCCGCAGGACATCGCGCTGATCGATGCGCGCAAGGGCATCAGCATGTTCCAGAAGGTCGGCGTGCCCATCCTCGGCATCGTCGAGAACATGGCGGTGCACGTCTGCGAGAACTGCGGCCACGTCGAGCACATCTTCGGCGCCGAGGGCGGCAAGCGCATGGCCGCCGAATACGGCGTCGACTACCTCGGCGCATTGCCGCTCAAGATGTCGATCCGCGAGCAGGCCGACGGCGGCACGCCGACCGTGGCGGCCGAGCCGGACAGCGAGATCGCGGCCCTCTATCGCAGCGTGGCGCGCAAGCTCGCGGCGAAGATTGCCGAGCGCGCCAAGGATTTCTCGTCGAAGTTCCCCACCATCACGGTGTCGAAGAACACCTGAGTCGCCAGCAGTCAAAAGGAGACAGGCATGGGCAACGAGTTTCGTATCGGTATCGGCGCGGCAAGCGTCGCTGCGGCATTGGCGCTCGCCGCGTGCGAGAAGAAGTCGGGCGATGCGTCGCCGCTGCCGAACATCCCCGCGACGGTGCCGGCCGCGGCGCCGGCGCCAGCGCCTGCCGCTTCGGTCGTGGCCGCCGCCGGCGCGTCCGGCGCGAGCGCGGCAGGCGGTGCGTCGGGCACACAGGAGAACACCTCGTCGGCGACCGGTCCGGGCAAGGGCGGTACCGCCGTCGGTGGCCTGGGCGGCGGTCCATCGACCGGCGGCGGCATGGGCGGCAAGGCTGCTCCGACGGCCGGCGATGGCGGCGCGCAGGCATCCGTCGCCGCGGCCTCCCGATAGCGAACCGTCCATCGGTTCCCGGCCGGCCTCTAGGGCCGGCCCCGATTGCACGTGCTCCGTCGAAGATCGATAAAGACGAGCGATGCCCACACGCTGCGGCGGCCTGCCGAAGGAGACCAATCGATGGACATGAATCGAAGGCAGTTCTTTCGCGTCAGCGGCGCCGGCCTAGTCGGCTCGAGCCTGGTCGCGCTGGGCTTCTCGCCGACGGCGGCACTGGCCGAGGCGCGCACCTTCAAGCTGTCGCGAACGACCGAGACACGCAACACATGCCCGTATTGCTCGGTGGGCTGCGGCATCATCATGTACAGCCTCGGCGACGGCGCGAAGAACGTCACCGCCGACATCATGCACATCGAGGGCGACCCGGATCATCCGGTCAATCGCGGCACGCTCTGCCCCAAGGGCGCCGGCCTGCTCGACTTCGTGCACAGCGCGAATCGCCTCAAGTACCCGGAGGTGCGAGAGGCGGGCACGGACGAGTGGAAGCGGATCGGCTGGGACGACGCCGCCAACCGCATCGCCGCCCTGATGAAGGCCGACCGCGACGCCAACTTCCAGGCCACCAACGCCAGCGGTCAGGTCGTCAATCGCTGGCTCACCACCGGCATGCTGGCGGCCTCGGCCTCGTCGAACGAGAGCGGGTACCTCACGCACAAGGTGATGCGCTCGATGGGGTTGCTCGTCTTCGACAATCAGGCGCGCGTCTGACACGGACCGACGGTGGCCAGTCTGGCCCCGACGTTCGGAAGAGGGGCGATGACCAACCACTGGGTCGACATCCGCAATGCCGATGTCGTCCTGATCATGGGCGGCAACGCCGCCGAAGCCCACCCCTGCGGCTTCAAGTGGGTGATCGAGGCCAAGCACCACAACAAGGCCAAGCTGGTCGTCGTCGATCCGCGCTTCACGCGTTCGGCGGCGATGAGCGACTTCTACGCGCCGATCCGCGCCGGCAGCGACATCGCCTTCCTGGCCGGCGTCATCAACTACCTGCTCTCGGGCAACAAGATCCAGACCGAGTACGTCCGCAACTACACCAACGCGCCCTTCATCGTCGGCCCCGACTACAAGTTCGAGGACGGCCTGTTCAGCGGCTACAACGCCGACAAGCGCAGCTACGACGCCAAGTCCTGGGGCTACGCGCTCGGCGACGACGGCTTCGCCAAGATCGACATGACGATGGAAGATCCGCAGTGCGTGCTGCAGGTCATGAAGCGTCACTACTCGCGCTACACGCCGGAGATGGTCTCGCGCATCACCGGCACGCCGCAGGACAAGTTCCTGAAGGTCTGCGAGTACATCGCCTCGACCTCGTCGCCGACGCGCACGATGACGATCATGTACGCGCTCGGCTGGACCCAGCACAGCCAGGGCTCGCAGATGATCCGCACGGCGGCCATAGTGCAACTGCTGCTCGGCAACATCGGCGTCGCCGGCGGTGGCATGAACGCGCTGCGCGGGCACAGCAACATCCAGGGCCTCACCGATCTCGGCCTGCTCTCGAGCAATCTGCCCGGCTACCTCTCGGTCGCCAAGGATTCGGAGCAGACCCTGGCCGACTACCTGAAGCCGCGGACGCTGAAGCCGCTTCGTCCCAACCAGATGAGCTACTGGCAGAACTACCCGAAGTTCTTCGTCAGCCTGCAGAAGGCCTGGTGGGGCGCTGCGGCCACCGCCGACAACGAATGGGCCTTCAACTACCTGCCCAAGATCGACAAGCTCTACGACGTGCTCCAAGCCTTCGAGATGATGGACCAGGGCAAGATCAACGGCTACATCTGCCAGGGCTTCAATCCGGTCGGCTCCTTCCCCGACAAGGCCAAGGTCATCCGCGGCCTGTCGAAGCTGAAGTTCCTCGTCACCATCGATCCTCTGAAGACCGAGACCAGCGAGTTCTGGAAGAACTACGGCGAGCACAACGACGTCAAGACGAGCGAGATCCAGACCACGGTTTTCCGCCTGCCCTCGACCTGCTTTGCCGAGGAAGACGGCTCGCTCACCAGCTCGAGCCGCGTGCTGCAGTGGCACTGGAAGGGCGCGCCGCCGCCCGGCGAGGCCAAGCAGGACGTGGACATCATGGCCGAGATATTCCTGCGTATCCGCAGCGCCTACGTGAAGAGCGGCGGTGCCTTCCCCGAGCCGATCACCCAGCTGACCTGGGACTACAAGATTCCCTACGCGCCGTCGCCCGAGGAGCTCGCCAGGGAATACAACGGCAAGGCGCTTGCCGATGTGACCGATCCCAAGGATGCGACCAAGGTCCTGGCCAAGGCGGGCGAGCAGCTCTCGGGTTTCGGCCAACTGCGCGACGACGGCTCAACGGCTTGCGGCTGCTGGATCTATTCCGGCGCATGGACGCAGGCCGGCAACCAGATGGGTCGGCGCGACAACTCCGATCCCTTCGGCATCGGCCAGACGCTCAACTGGGCCTGGGCCTGGCCGGCCAATCGCCGCATCCTCTACAACGCGGCGTCGAACGACCCGGCCACCGGCAAGCCCTGGATCGCGTCGCGCAAGGTCGTGTCGTGGAACGGCAAGGCCTGGGCCGGCTCCGACATCCCGGACATCCGGCCCGATGCGAGCCCGACCGACGCGGACGCGGTGCGGCCGTTCATCATGAACGCCGAGGGCGTGGCGCGCCTGTTCGCGCCCACCGGCATGGCCGAAGGACCCTTGCCCGAGCACTACGAGCCCTTCGAGTCGCCGCTGCCCGCCAACCTGATGTGGCCGAAGAACCCGAAGGCGCGCAACAATCCGGCGGCGCGCGTGTTCAAGGGCGACCTGGCATCGATGGGCACGGCCAAGGACTACCCGTACGTGGCCACCAGCTACCGGTTGACCGAGCACTTCCACTACTGGACCAAGAACGTCCGCACCTCGGCCATCATCCAGCCTGAGCAGTTCGTCGAGATCGGCGAAGAGCTCGCCAAGGAGAAAGGCATCGCCGACGGCGACTGGGTCAAGGTCAGCTCGAAGCGCGGCTTCATCAAGGCGGTGGCCAACGTGAGCAAGCGCATCGCCTCGCTCGACATCGACGGCAAGCGAACGCACACCGTCGGCCTGCCCAATCACTGGGGCTTCGTCGGCGTCGCCAAGCCGGGCTACCTCGTCAACACGCTGACGCCGGTCGTCGGCGACGCGAATACGCAGACGCCCGAGTACAAGTCGTTCATCGTCAACATCGAGAAAGCCTGAGGGGAGCACGCCATGTCTTCACTCCAATCTCTCGATATCGCACTGCGGTCTGCGACGACGACGCCTTCGCCGATCGCGCGGCACCAGCCCGAGGTCGCCAAGCTCATCGACGTGACTTCGTGCATCGGCTGCAAGGCCTGCCAGGTCGCCTGCATGGTCTGGAACGATCTGCGCGACGACATCGGCAACACCGACGGCACCTATGCCAATCCGCGCGACCTGACGCCCGAGTCGTGGACCGTGATGCGCTTTTCCGAAGTGCAGCGCGAGGACAGTTCGCTCGAGTGGCTGATCAGGAAGGACGGCTGCATGCATTGCGCCGATCCCGGTTGCCTGAAGGCCTGTCCGGCGCCCGGTGCGATCGTCAAGTACTCGAACGGCATCGTCGACTTCATCTCCGAGAACTGCATAGGCTGCGGCAACTGCGTCACCGGTTGCCCCTTCGACGTGCCGCGCATCAGCAAGCAGGACAACAAGGCCTACAAGTGCTCGCTCTGTTCCGACCGCGTCTCGGTCGGCCTGGAGCCGGCCTGCGTCAAGGCCTGCCCGACCGGCGCGATCCGCTTCGGCACCAAGGAAGACATGCAGGACTACGCGGCCGAGCGGCTGGTCGACCTGAAGGAGCGCGGCTACGCCAACGCCGGCCTCTACGATCCGCAGGGCGTGGGCGGCACGCATGTCATGTACGTGCTGCAGCATGCCGACCGGCCCGAGATCTATCACGGCCTGCCGAAGGATCCGACGATCAGCCCGCTGGTCTGGCTGTGGAAGGGCGTGGCCAAGCCGCTCGCCGTCGCGGCCATGATCGGTGCCGTGTTCGTCAGCTTCTTCCATTACCTGAAGGTCGGCCCCAGCGAAGTGGACGACGGCCTGTCGAACGACAAGCGCGGTGACGGCACCGCCCACGATCCCGAGGAGGCGAGGCTGTCATGAGCGATGTCGTCGTCGAAAAGCGCGCGGGTGCACCGCGCATGCTCCTGCGCTACCCGGCGCGCACGCGCATGAACCACTGGTTCGTCGCCATGCTGTTCTTCTGCGCCGGGCTCACCGGGTTGGCGATGTTTCACCCGTTCTTCTATCCGCTCGTCAACCTGTTCGGCGGCGGCGTCTGGACGCGCATCCTGCATCCCTTCTTCGGCGTTGTCATGGCGCTCGGCTTCTTCGGGCTGTTCGTTGCGATGTGGCGCGAGAACACCATGAACTCGGGCGACAGGGCCTGGCTGAAGGCGGCACCGACGATGCTGCGCGGCGACGAGCAGGACATGCCGCCCGTCGGCAAAAACAACGCCGGCCAGAAGCTCGTGTTCTGGAGCGCCGCGTTCTGCCTCGTCGTCCTGTTCGTCACCGGCTTCATGTTCTGGCAGCCGTGGTTCGCCGACGCGTTTCCGCTCCTCGTCCGCCGCATCGCGGTCGTGCTGCACGCGCTCGCCGCGACGATCCTGATCCTGACCCTCATCGTCCACATCTACGCGGCGATCTGGGTCAAGGGCTCGGTGCAGGCCATGACGCGCGGCACCGTGCCCGAAGGCTGGGCGCGCTTCCACCACCCCCTGTGGTGGCGGCAGATCACCGGCCGCTGATGGTGCCCCCACGCTCACTGCGTTCGCTGCCCTCCGAGGGGGCGCGGCCGCGACTGGGAGCGGCCCGGCGCCCGGCCGTGCTTCGTTTCACGTGACGTCTTCCGCCGCCGCGCGGCTGCTCTCGCCCGAAGAGATCGCGCTTCGCGCCGGCGGCGAGATTCCCTTCATCCGTTTCCCCGAGCGCAGCACCGCATTCGGCGAGCGCGAGATGCGCTTGCGCCAGCTCGCCGGCGGCCACGCCATGCAGGACTACCTGCTCTTCGTCGCCGCGTTGGCCAAGGCGCAGGGCCACGTCCTGAACGAGCCAATAGAAGTCGAGTTGCCGAGTGCCGAGCAGATCGAGCGCGCCGCAAAGGCCGGCGAGTCGGTGCTGTCGGCGATGTTCTGGAAGCGCGATCCGCGCTGGACGGCATTGCTGCGCGGCGTGCTCGCTCACGTGGAGAAAGACCTCGCCGAAGGCCCGGCGTGCTCTGCCGTTCTCGCCCTCTTGGCGCGCGACGACGCCTGGATCGAGGCGCAGGCCGATCGCCTGCTTGCCGGCGTGATGCTCGGCCTCGATCTCGCCAGCGCGCCGCTCGTCGCCGCCGGCCTGCAGACGTATTTCACGCACCTCGTCATCGCCACGCAAGCGGCGGGCGCCGGGGCGCGACTGGCGCCGTTCGGCCGCACCGACGACGAGACGGTCTGCCCCTGCTGCGGCAGCCGCCCGACCGCCAGCGTCACGCGCATCGGCGCCGCCGAGGCCGGCTATCGCTACCTCGCCTGCTCGCTGTGCAGCGCGCAATGGCACGTCGTTCGCATCAAGTGCAGCCATTGCCTCAGCACCAAGGGCATCAGCTATCAATCGCTCAGCCTGGCGGGCGAGGGCCTCGATCGAGTCGGTGGCGACGCGCTCGACAGCGATGCCAGGACGAGCGGCCCCATCGAAGGCGCGACGACCACCGCCCGCGCCGTCCAGGTCGAGTGTTGCGGCGAATGCGGCCACTACCTCAAAATCGTGCATATGGAACGCGACCCGAACGTCGAACCGATCGCCGATGACCTGGCCTCGCTGACGCTCGACCTGCTGGCGAGCGAAGCCGGCGACCTGCGACACGGCGTCAACCTGATGCTCCTGTTCGGCGATCCCGACGCTCCTGCCGACGCACTCGACGGCGGAGGCGGATAGTGAGCACGCCTTCCGAGTCCATGGTCCATGGCTCGAAGGCGACGCCCCGGCAGTTGCCTTCGCTCGACCGCCTGCTTCGCGAACCCGAAGTGGTCGCCCTCGTCTCCCGACACGGCACGACGTTCGTCACCGGCGAGGCGCGCGAGCTGCTCGCGGCGTTGCGCGAGCGGGCGAAGCTCGGCGACCTGGAGACCGAAAGAGCCCTGGTCGGCGACATCGCCGCGGCATTGCATCGGCGTTGCGACAAGAAGGCAGCGCCGCGCCTGCGCGCCGTCCTCAACCTCACCGGCACCGTCATCCACACCAACCTCGGCCGCTCCGTGATTGCCGACGCCGCGCTTGCGCACATCGCCGCGACCCTCGCCGGGCCGAGCAACCTCGAGTTCGACCTCGCCTCGGGAGGACGCGGCGATCGCGACAGCCTCGTCGAGTCCCTGCTCTGCGAGATTACCGGCGCCGAGGCGGCGACCGTCGTCAACAACAACGCGGCGGCCGTGCTGCTCACCATCGCCGCCCTGGCGCGCGGTCGCGAGGTGATCGTCTCGCGCGGCGAACTGGTCGAGATCGGCGGCGCCTTTCGCATGCCCGACGTGATGGCGAGTGCGGGTGCCGTGATGGTCGAGGTCGGCACGACCAACCGAACGCATCTCGCCGACTACGAGCGCGCGATCGGCGAGCGCACCGCGCTCATCATGAAAGTGCACACCAGCAACTACGCGGTGCAGGGCTTCACCGCGTCGGTCGGCGAGGCCGAGCTGGCCACGCTGGCGCGGACGCGCGGCGTACCGCTGGCGACCGACCTCGGCAGCGGCTCGCTGGTCGACCTGTCGCGCTACGGCTTGCCGCGCGAGCCCATGCCGCAGGACATGCTCGCCGCCGGCTGCGACGTCGTCACCTTCTCCGGCGACAAGCTGCTCGGCGGGCCCCAAGCCGGCCTCATCGTCGGCAAGAAGGCGGCGATCGAGCGGATCCGCCGCTTTCCGATGAAGCGCGCCCTGCGCGTCTCCAAGCTGCCGCTCGCCGCGCTGGAGGCGACGCTCGCGCTGTATCGCGATCCCGATCGCCTGGCCGAGACCTTGCCCACGCTGCGCTTGCTGACACGGCCGCTCGCCGCGATCGAAGCGCTTGCCCGGTCGCTTCGCGAATCGGTCGCCGAAGCGCTCGCGCCGCGCTACGCGGTCGAGGTGGCGGCGATGCAGGGCCAGATCGGATCGGGCTCGCTGCCGGTCGAGTTGCTCGCCTCGGCGGGGCTCGCCATCGTGCCGGTGCAGACCGGGGCCGGCAAGCGCGGCCAGGGCACGGCGCTCGATGAACTCGCGCGCGCGCTGCGCGAGCTGCGGCTGCCGGTGATCGGCCGCATCGCCGAGGGACGGCTGCTTCTCGACCTGCGCTGCCTCGAAGACGCAGCACCCTTCGTCGCGCAATTGCCTGTGCTCGCCGCTGCCTTGCGACCCTCGACAAACGCGAGCACCTCATGATCGTCGGCACCGCGGGCCACATCGATCACGGCAAGACGACGCTGGTGCGCGCCCTGACCGGCGTCGACACCGATCGCCTGCCCGAAGAGAAGAAGCGCGGCATCAGCATCGAGCTCGGCTATGCGTTTCTCGATGCCCCTGGCGACGGCGCAGGCCACGCCGGCGAGCGCATCGGCTTCATCGACGTGCCCGGCCACGAGCGCCTCGTCTCGACGATGCTCGCCGGCGCGACCGGCATCGACTACGCGCTGCTCCTGATCGCCGCCGACGACGGTGTCATGCCGCAGACGCGCGAGCACCTGGCCGTGCTCTCGCTGCTCGGCGTGTCGCGCGGCGCGATCGTCGTCACCAAGGCCGATCGGGTCAATGATTCGCGAATCGCCGAGGTCTGCGCGGCGGCGCGCGAGCTGACCGCGGCGACGCCGCTCGAAGGCGCGCCGCTGGCCGTCGTGTCGGCGACGAGCGGCGCCGGCATTGCGGCGCTCCGTGACCTGCTCGCCAACGCGGCACTCGCCACCGCGACGGCGCGCGACATCGGCGCCGGCTTTCGCCTCGCCGTCGATCGCGTCTTCTCGCTGGCGGGCGCGGGCACGGTCGTCACCGGCACGGCGCACGGCGGCTCGGTCGCCGTCGGCGATGTGTTGCGCCTCGTGCCCGCGACGCGCCTGCTCGAGGCGCGCGTGCGCAGCATCCACGCGCAGAACGCGGTCGTCGATCAGGCGCAGGCCGGGCAGCGTGTCGCGCTCGGCCTCGTCGGCATCGAGAAAGAAGCGATCGCCCGCGGCGACTGGCTCGTCGAGCCGGCGATCGCGATCGAGACCGATCGACTCGACGCGCGCATCGAGGTGTGGCGCGGCGAAGGTCGCGCCTTGCGCTCTGGCCTCGTCGTGCATGTGCACGTCGGCGCGAGCGACACGTTGGCGAGCGTGGCCGTGCTCGATGTCGATGGCGATGCGGCCACCGACGTCATAGAGCCCGGGCGGAGCGGCCGGGTACAGCTCGTGCTGCGCCAAAAGATCGCGGCCTGGCGCGGCGACCGCGTCGTGCTGCGCGACGCCTCGGCGACGCGCACGATCGCCGGCGGCACGGTGCTCGACCCGTTTGCGCCGGCGCGCTATCGGCGCACGCCGGCGCGACTGGCGATGCTCGACGCTGCGCAGCAAGACTTGCCAGGCTTTCGCCTTGCTGCGGCGCTCGTAGCCTCGCCCGAAGGTCTGGATCTCGAGGCCTGGCGTCGTGCCGAAGCGCAACGCGTGCCCGAGACCATCGAAGGCACCGACCCGGAGGCAGGCTCGCGCCATGTCGCGCGACTGCCCAAGGGCAGGCTGCTCGCACGCCGCGGCGAGGCGTTGTGGGCGCTCGGCGCGAGGGCGGTCGCGACCTGGCAGGCCCGGATCATCGAGGCGCTCGAAGCCTTGCACCGACAGCGTCCCGACGAGCCCGGGCCCGACGCGGCACGGCTGCGGCGCCTCGTCGCGCCGCGCATGGCCGAGCCGCTCTGGCGAGCCGTGCTCGATGCGGCGATCGTCGCGGGCGCGGTGCTGCAGCGCGGCGGCCATCTCATGCTGCCCGGCCATCTGGCGCGGCTCTCTGCGGCCGAGCAACGCATCGCCGACAAGCTCCTGCCGCGCCTGCTCGAAGGCGGCTTCGATCCGCCCTGGGTACGCAGCCTGGCCGCCGATGCGCGCGAGCCCGAGGCGGTGGTGCGCGCGGCGCTGGCGCGCGTGGCGCAGCGCGGCGAGCTGCATCAGGTGGTGAAGGATCTGTACTATCCGCCGCCGACCCTTGCGCGGGCCGCCGCGATGGTTCGCGAGATCGCTTCGCGCGACGGCGCGGTGAGCGCCGCGGCGTTTCGCGACGCCAGCGGCCTGGGCCGGAAGCGCGCGATCCAGATCGTCGAGTACTTCGATCGCGTCGGCCTGTTGCGCCGTGTCGGCGACGTGCATCGCCTGCGCGCCGACTGCGAGCTGTTCGCCGACAGCGGGGGTCGATGACGATGCAAGAACGAGGAGGGGAAACGTCTCCGGTGGGACGGCCGGGCTTCAAACCCGGTGGGTGGCGCCACGCGCCGCCGGGAGGGTTCGACTCCCTCTCCCCTCCGCCGTCGATCATTCATCCGCCTGCTGCGCGGCCCGATCTCGCGCCTGCGATGCTCGCCGTACCCCAGTACGGCTGCGCTTCTCGACGCAAGCTCGGGCCGCTCGCGACGGCGGCTGAACGATCGACACGGGCGGCGTCACGGTCGATCACTTCGTTCGAAGGCGACGGATGAACCTGCTCGAAGCGATGCGCTATCTCGCGGCGCTGGAGCAGCATCGGCACTTCGGGCGGGCGGCGCAGGCCTGTCACATCACGCAGCCGGCGCTGTCGAACGCGGTGCGGGCGCTCGAGGCCGAGTTCGGCGTGACGATCGTGCGGCGCGGCCGGCAGTACGAGGGGCTGACGCCCGAGGGCACGCGGGTACTCGAGACCGCGCACCGCATGCTGCACGAGCGCGAGACCTTGAACCAGGAATTGCGCGGCCTCGAAGGCGAGCCGCGAGGCAGGCTCTCGATCGGCGCGGTGCCGACGGCGACACCGATCGCCTCGCGCTTCGCGGCCTGGCTGCAGGCGCGCAACGCGGGCATCGTGCCGGTGGTGCGTTCGCTCAGCTCGGCGGCGATCGAAGAGGGCATCGAGAACCTGTCGCTCGATGTCGCGTTCGGCTACGGCGATCGCGGCAGCAAACGCAGCGCGCATTTCGCGGTGCTGCCGCAATACGTCGAGCACTACTTCGTGCTGCGCCGCGCCGCGGTGCGCAAGCGCCGCATCGGCGCGCCGATGACCTGGAAGGCGGCCGCCGCGCTGCCCTTGTGCATGCTGACGCCGGAGATGCACAACCGCTGGATCGTCGATGCGTCGTTTGCCGCCGCGGGCACCGAAGTGCGGCCTGCCATCGAGACCAACTCCGTCATCACGCTCGTGCTTTCAGTGCTCGCCGGCGAGGTGTGCAGCGTGCTGCCCGGGGCGCTCGTCGCCATCGCCTTGCAATATCCGGAGCTCGAAGCCTTGCCGCTGATCGAGCCGCACGTCGTCACGCCGATCGGCATGCTGAGTGCTTCGGGCAGCCGCCTTTCCCTGGCGCAAAAGGCCGCGCTCGAGCTCGCTGGCAGCGCCGCCTGGCTGGCGCACGCGGCGTCGCACAGCGGTCCGCTCTTGCGCTGATCGCGGGCCCGTCATTCAGGGCCTGAATCGACGCAATTCCGATTCCCATTGGACGACGGTGCAAGGGCCCGCGATAGTGCGGACCAACGGGCAAGGATCGAAGCAAACCGGCAACGAGATGGCTCTTTCATCGAACAGCGAGGCGACGCTCGTCACCGTTCGCAAGGTGATCGCCGAGCGCACGCGCCTGGCTGGCCCGCTCCTGCCCATCCTGCATGGCGTGCAGGAGGCGCTCGGCCATGTGCCGCGCGACGTGCTGCCCGAGATCGCGGCGGCGCTCAACCTGTCGCGCGCCGAGGTGCACGGCGTCGTCAGCTACTACCACCACTTTCGCGATCAGCCGGCGGGGCGCTGCGTCGTGCAAGTGTGTCGGGCCGAATCGTGCCAGGCGATGGGTGCCGACGCGCTGCTCGCACATGCGAGGCAAAGCCTCGGTTGCAGCGAAGCGCGACCAACTTCGGTCGACGGCGCGTTTACGGTCGAGCCGGTCTATTGCCTGGGCCTTTGCGCGTCGTCGCCGGCCGCCATGATCGGCACGCGACTTCATGCGCGGCTGACGCCATCGCGCTTCGACGCGGCGATCGCCGCGGCATCGGCGCACGAGAGCGCAGCCGGGCGGCCTGGAGCGAGCTTGAAGATCTGCATCTCGCGCGACAGCGCCGCGCTCGCCGTCGGTGCCGACGAGGTCGCCGCCGAGCTGGCTGTACAGTATGCGGCGCGCGGCGTCGCCGTAGAGATCGTGCGCACAAGCTCGCGCGGCATGTTCTGGCTCGAGCCGCTGCTCGAGGTCGAGACGGCACAGGGCCGCATCGGCTACGGGCCGGTCGATGTCGACGACGTCGCGTCGTTGCTCGACGCCGGCCTCGCCGAGGGCGGCGGGCACCCGCTCGGCCTCGGTCGCGTCGCCGACATCGCCTGGCTCGCCAAGCAGCAGCGCCTCACCTTCGCGCGCGCCGGCATCACCGATCCGCTGTCGCTCGCCGACTACGAAGCGCACGGCGGCTGGGCCGGCCTGCGCGCGGCCGTCGCGATGCCGACGAGCGCGATCTGGCAACAGGTGCTCGACTCGGGCTTGCGCGGCCGCGGCGGCGCGGCGTTTCCGGCCGGCATCAAGTGGCGCACCGTCGCGCTCGCCGAGGCCGCGCAGAAGTACGTCGTCTGCAACGCCGACGAAGGCGACTCGGGCACTTTTGCCGACCGCATGATCCTCGAAGGCGACCCTTACCTGCTGATCGAGGGCATGGCGATCGCCGCGCTGGCCAGCGGCGCGACGCAGGGATTCGTCTACATCCGCTCCGAGTACCCGATCGCCGTCGCTGTCTTCGACGCGGCGATCCGTCGCGCCCGCGACGCCGGCTTTCTCGGCGCCGACGTCTGCGGCTCGGGGCACGCCTTCGAGCTCGAGCTGCGCATGGGCGCGGGCTCCTACGTCTGCGGCGAAGAGACGGCGATGCTCGAAAGCCTGGAAGGCAAGCGCGGCATCGTCCGCGCCAAGCCGCCGGTGCCGGCGCTCTCGGGCCTGTTCGGCCAGCCGACGGTCATCAACAACGTGCTCACCTTCGCCGCGGTGCCCGACATCGTGAAGAAGGGCGCCGACTTCTACAAGCAGATCGGCCGCGGCCGCTCGACCGGCACGCTGCCCTTCCAGCTCGCTGGCAACATCAGGCATGGCGGCCTGGTCGAGCTGCCGTTCGGCGTCACCCTGCGCGAGTTGCTGTTCGACTACGGCGGCGGCAGCGCTTCGGGCCGGCCGATAAAGGCGGTGCAGGTCGGCGGCCCGCTCGGCACCTACCTGCCCGAGTCGCAGTGGGACATCCCGCTCGACTACGAAGCGTATGCCGCGATCGGCGCGGTCGTCGGCCACGGCGGCATCGTCGTGCACGACGACCGCGCCGACCTTGCGCAACTCGCACGCTACGCGATGGAGTTCTGCGCCATCGAATCGTGCGGCAAGTGCACGCCCTGCCGCATCGGCTCGACGCGCGGCGTCGAGGTCATCGACCGCATCGTCGGCAACGCCTCGACCGGCGTCGCCGCGCCCGCGCCGGCCGCCCGGCTGCAGCAAGTGACGCTGCTTCGTGACCTTTGCGACACCATGGTCCACGGCAGCCTCTGTGCGATGGGCGGCATGACGCCCTATCCTGTGCTGTCGGCGCTGAACCACTTTCCCGCCGACTTCGGCCTGCAGGCGAGCGATCGCGTCGCCGCCTGAGGGGAGCCTTCATGATCGACGCCAACCCGGACATCGACTACGGAACGCCGCGCCGCGAGTCCGAGCGCGAGGTGACGCTCGAGATCGACGGTGCCTCCGTCACGGTCGCCGCGGGAACCTCGGTGATGCGCGCGGCCGTCGAGGCCGGCGTCAAGGTGCCCAGGCTCTGCGCTACCGACAGCCTCGAAGCCTTCGGTTCGTGCCGTCTCTGCCTGGTCGAGATCGAAGGCAAGAAAGGCTACCCGGCCTCATGCACGACGCCGGTCGAGCCGGGCATGAATGTGAAGACGCAGAGCCCCAAGCTGCAGGACCTGCGCAAGGGCGTGATGGAGCTCTACATCTCCGATCACCCGCTCGACTGCCTGACCTGCCCGGCCAACGGAGACTGCGAGTTGCAGGACATGGCCGGCGTGGTCGGCCTGCGCAACGTGCGCTACGGCGTCGGCGACCAGTTCGGCGGCGCCCATCACCTCGATGCGAAGAAGGACGAGTCGAACCCCTACTTCACGTTCGACGCGTCGAAGTGCATCGTCTGCTCGCGCTGCGTGCGCGCCTGCGAGGAGACGCAAGGCACCTATGCGCTGACCATCGGCGGGCGCGGCTTCGAGTCGCACGTCTCGGCAGGCATGGACGAGCCGTTCATGACGAGCGAATGCGTGAGCTGCGGCGCCTGCGTGCAGGCCTGCCCCACGGCGACGCTGCAGGAAAAGACCGTCATCATGATGGGCCAGCCCGAGCACAGCGTCATCACGACCTGCGCCTACTGCGGCGTCGGCTGCGGCTTCAAGGCCGAGATGAAAGGCGCAGAGGTCGTGCGCATGACGCCGTGGAAGGACGGCAAGGCCAACGAAGGGCATTCGTGCGTGAAGGGCCGCTTCGCCTGGGGCTACGCGACGCACAAGGACCGCATCACCAAGCCGATGATCCGCGCCTCGATCCACGAGCCCTGGCAGGAGGTGAGCTGGGAGATCGCGGTCGGCCACGCGGCACGCGAGTTCCGCCGCATCCAGGCCAGGCACGGGCGCGACTCGATCGGCGGCATCACTTCCTCCCGCTGCACCAACGAAGAGACCTATCTCGTGCAGAAGCTCGTGCGCGCCGCCTTCGGCAACAACAACGTCGACACCTGCGCGCGCGTCTGCCACTCGCCCACCGGCTACGGCCTGGGCCAGACCTACGGCACCTCGGCCGGCACGCAGACCTTCAAGTCGGTCGAGCACAGCGACGTGATCATGGTCATCGGCGCCAACCCGACCGAGGCGCATCCGGTGTTCGCCTCGCGCATGAAGCGGCGGCTGCGCCAGGGCGCGAAGCTGATCGTCGTCGACCCGCGCCGCATCGATCTGGTCGACGCGCCGCACGTCAAGGCCGAGCACCACCTGGCGCTCAAGCCCGGCACCAACGTCGCGGTCATCGACGCGCTGGCGCACGTCGTCGTCACCGAGGGTCTGGTCGACGAGGCCTACGTCGCCGAGCGCTGCGACGTGAAGAGCTTTGCGCAATGGCGCGAGTTCGTGGCCCGGCCCGAAAACTCGCCCGAGGCGCTCGAAGGCGCGAGCGGCGTGCCCGCGGTGACCCTGCGCGCCGCGGCCCGCCTCTACGCAACGGGCGAGAGCGACGGCACGGCGGCGACCCTGGCGGCGCGCTTCGCTTCGGGGCGCGCGCGCCCGAACGGCGCGATCTACTACGGCCTCGGCGTCACCGAGCACGCGCAAGGCTCGACGATGGTAATGGGCATCGCCAACCTGGCGATGGCCACCGGCAACGTCGGCCGCGAGGGCGTCGGCGTCAACCCGCTGCGTGGCCAGAACAACGTGCAGGGCGCCTGCGATATGGGCTCGTTCCCGCACGAGCTGCCCGGCTATCGGCACATCTCCGACTCGTCGGTGCGTGCGCAGTTCGAGGCCGCCTGGAAGGTCGAGCTCTCGCCCGAGCCGGGGCTGCGCATCCCCAACATGTTCGACGCGGCGCTCGACGGCAGCTTCATGGGCCTGTACTGCCAGGGCGAGGACATCGTGCAGAGCAACCCCGACACGCAGCACGTCGCGGCAGCGCTCGAGGCGATGGAATGCGTCGTCGTGCAGGACATCTTCCTCAACGAGACAGCCAAGTACGCGCACGTCTTCCTGCCTGGCTCGTCGTTCCTCGAGAAGGATGGCACCTTCACCAACGCCGAGCGGCGCATCTCGCGCGTCAAGAAGGTGATGCCGCCGCTCGCCTGTGTCGCCGACTGGGAAGCGACGCAGATGCTCGCGTGCGCGCTCGGCTACCCCATGACCTACGCGCATCCGTCGCAGATCATGGCCGAGATCGCGGCGCTGACTCCGACCTTCGCCGGCGTCAGCTACGAGAAGATCGAGCGGCTCGGCAGCGTGCAGTGGCCGTGCAACGACGAGACCGAGGAAGCCGGAACGTCGGTCATGCACGTCGGCGGCTTCGTTCGCGGCAAGGGGCGATTTCTCATCACGCAGTACGTGCCGAGCGAAGAAAAGGTGACGCGCAAGTTGCCGCTGCTGCTCACCACGGGCCGCGTGCTCACGCAGTACAACGTCGGCGCGCAGACGCGGCGCACCGAGAACAACCAGTGGCACGACGAGGACCGCCTCGAGCTGCATCCGCACGACGCAGAAGAGCGCGGCGTGAAGAGCGGCGACTGGGTCGGCATCGAAAGCCGCGCCGGGCAGACGGTGCTGCGCGCCCTCGTCACCGAGCGCATGCAGCCGGGCGTTGTCTACACGACCTTCCACTTTCCGGAGTCGGGCGCCAACGTCATCACCACCGACAGCTCGGACTGGGCGACCAACTGCCCCGAATACAAGGTGACGGCGGTGCAGGTCTCCAAGGTGACCCACGCCGCCTCCTCGAGCTGGCAGCGCCAGTACGGTCGCTTCAACGAGACCCAGCTCGGTTTGCTCGCAGCGCGCCAGCCGGTCGTCGCGCCGGAGTGACGACAATCGTCGCATGAAGCCGCTCGCCACCGAGTCCTCCGACGCGCCGGTTTCATCGCGCGTGGCCGCGGTCGTGCTGCGCGACGGAGCAGCCGCCACAGGCGAGGAGTGCGTCGCCGAGGAAGTCGCCGTCGCGCTCGAGGTCAATGGCATCTCGCACGCCGTCATGCTGGCGACGCCGGCCGACCTCGACGACTTCGCACTCGGCTTCTTGCTCAGCGAAGGGCTCATCGATTCGCGCAGCGACCTGCTCGAGGTCGAGGCCGAGCCGGTCGGCCGCGACATCGCGCTGCAGATCACGGTGACGCAGCGCTGCCTGCATCGCTTCAAGGAGCGGCGTCGCGCCATGGCCGGGCGTACCGGCTGCGGCCTGTGCGGCACCGAGTCGCTGAGCGAGGCGGTGCGGCCGGTGCGCGGCACGGTCGCCCGCACCGTCGTCGACGCGAGTGCGATCGCACGCGGCATGGCGGCGCTCGCGGCGGCGCAGACGCTGCAGCGCGCGACCGGCGCAACCCACGCTGCCGCCTGGATCGCACTCGACGGCAGCCTGCGCACGCTGCGCGAAGACGTCGGCCGGCACAACGCGCTCGACAAGCTGATCGGCGCGATGGCGCGGGCCGGCACCGACCCGGCCGGCGGTTTCGTCGTCGTCACCAGCCGCGCCAGCTACGAGATGGTGCACAAGACGGCGAGCGCCGGCGTCGGCCTGCTCGCCGCGATCTCGGCGCCGACCGGCCTGGCCGTGCGCATGGCCGATGAAGCAGGCCTCGCGCTGGTGGGCTTCGCGCGCGGCACGCAGGCGACGCTCTACACGCACGCCGACCGGGTTCGCGCCGGTCGTTGACGCATCACGCTGGCGCTCGTGGATTCCGCCAACCTCGTGCACATGGCCAACCGCATCGGCGAGTTCTTCGTCGCCTTTCCCGACCGGGCCGAGGCGATCGAGGGCGTGGCCGCGCACATCGCGCACTTCTGGGAGCCGCGCATGCGGCGGCAGGTTCTCGCGTTGCTCGGAACGTCCGAAGGCGAGGCTCTGAGCCCGCTCGTCGCCGACGCGTTGATGGCGAATCGGGATCGGCTCGCGCCGGTCGGCTAGGACATTGGCGCGGCGCCGGTATCGGTCTGGAGTTGCTGCAGCTGGGCCGGCGTGTTGACGTTGGCAAAGGCGCCCGCCGCGTCGAATCGAACGCGTTGGGTGCGCAGCCGCGCAGTCCACCGTTCGACCTTGCGTTCGCCGTCCTGCAGATAGCGAAGCAGGCTCGCCCCGAGGCCCGCCGTGCGCATCAGGCAGAACACGGGCTGCGCTTCGAGGCCGCCTCGTGCGTCGGGCGTGGCCGCCATGGCGATGTCGATCGCGGGGTCGGCGTCGAAGGCGGCGGCAAGGCGCGCGACGAGGTCGACGGGGAAGCGCGGCGAGTCGCAGGGCACGGTCACGAGCCAGAGCGTTGCCGAGCGTTCGAGGCCGGTCAGAAAGCCCGCCAGCGGGCCCGGATGGTCGGCGGCGATATCCGGCCAGACCGGCGCGCCCATCGCTTCGTACTCGTCGATGTGGCGGTTGGCGTTGATGGCGACCGGGCCCACCTGTGGCGCCAGTCGGCGCAGCGCATGCAGCGCGAGCGGCACGCCGTCGTAGAGCTGCAATCCCTTGTCGAGCCCGCCCATGCGCGTGCCGCGACCACCGGCGAGAACGAGGCCGGTGATCTGGCTCCGGTCGATCACGAAAGCGGCGAGCGCCTCAGGCGATGCGGGCGATGTCGCGCAGGTGCGTCGGGCCGGCGCGGCGCTCGATCTCGGCGAGCAGCGGCTTGTTCCAGCCGAACATGAACATCACTTCGGCGGTGACGAACATCGGCGCGACGACCAGGCCGATGACGTCGTCGGCGAAGGCGGGTTTGCGTCCCTCGTACCAGTGGCCGATGAACTGGATCACCCAGCCGACGAAGAAGAAGCCACCGCCCCAGACCAGCCAGGACTGCACGCTGCCACCTGCGACCTGCTCGCCGAGCTTGAGCAGCACGGCGACGACGATGCTGGTCGTGAGGCCGAGGACGACGTCGCCGCGCGTCAGGTACCAGGCGGCCGCCAGCCCGAAGGCGATCCAGGCGGGCGTCAGCGAGACGCCGAAGACCGGAAGCACCGGTCGCGCCAGGATGACGAGGACGCCGAACACGATCATCGGCACGCCGATGAAGTGGCTGACGATGTTGCGCCGGTCGCGGTGATATTCCGCGTACTGGGACAGAAGCTCGGTGGCGTTGCGCATGAGGGGGCCTCGAAGCGACAGTAAGCCCATATTAGGCCAACTTGCAAGCGCCGCGCGAGGCGCCCGCTCGCTCGGCGTGAGCGACCACACGGCCGGTACCGGTCGCATCGGCTCCTGCGCCGGCTGACGACGGCACAGCGCCTTTGCCGACATCGGCGGGACTCGGGCGGGGACTACCATCGTCGAAATTGCCACGTCGGGAGGACTGCGATGCGGATGGACGGCCAGGACGAAAGCAGCAACGTCGAAGACGTGCGCGGCATGAGCGGCGGTGGTGGCGGCGGCTTCGGCGGACGCAGTATCGGCATTGGCAGCGTCGCCGTGGCGCTGATCGCCGGCTGGATCTTCGGCGTCAACCCCCTCACCATCCTCGGCCAGATTGCCGGTGGCGGCGGTGGGGGCGGCCAGGTCGTGCAGCAGCAAGGGCCGGCACCAGCCCCGCCGAAGAACGACGCCGGTGCGCGCTTCGTCTCGCAGGTGCTGCGCAGCACCGAGGTGGTCTGGACCGACATCTTTCGCGAGTCCGGAAAGACCTACCAGCCGCCCAAGCTCGTGCTGTTCAAGGAGCAGTGGCCGACCGCCTGCGGCCAGGGCGACGCGGCCATGGGTCCCTTCTACTGCCCGAACGACCAGAAGGTCTACATCGACCTGAGCTTCTACGACATCCTGTCGAGAAAGCTCGGAGCACCCGGCCAGTTCGCGCAGGCCTACGTGGTGGCCCACGAGGTCGGCCACCACGTGCAGAACCAGCTCGGCATCATGCAGCGCGTCGACGCGATGCGCGGGCGCGGCGGCGAAGCGCAGGCGAATGCGCTGAGCGTGCGCGTCGAGCTGCAGGCCGACTGTTTTGCCGGCATCTGGGCCAAGCGCTCGCAGCAGGAGAACGGCTGGCGTCTGGATGCGGGCGACATCGAGACCGCGCTCAACGCCGCCGCGCAGATCGGCGACGACACGCTCCAGCGCAAGTCGCGCGGCACCGTCGTGCCCGAGACCTTCACGCACGGCACCAGCGCGCAGCGCGTGAGCTGGTTCAAGCGCGGCGTCGAGAGTGGCAGCGTCGATCGCTGCAATACGTTCGAAGGGCGCGATCTGTAGTTTGGCCTGTGGCCGGGCGGCGTCCGGTCGCCGCCCGGCGGCACTGCGTCACGCCGGTGCCGGTCAAGGCGTGCGGCCTTGCGCCGATACTCGCCATGATGGCGCAGCTGAAAGCGGCGATGGAAGCGAGCGCGGGTGCCCAGCCCGCGCTGCCGCATGACGCCGCGAAGGCGCCGACCGAGGCCTTGCTGACCCGTCGACGCGAGCGGCTGCGCATGCTGCCCATGGTGGCTGCGAGCTACGGCGTCGATACCGCCTTGCTCTGCGCCTACTACGCCGTCGGCGTGGTGCCGTGGCAGATGCCGCCGACCTTTCTCGTCTGCGGACTGCTTCTCTGTGGCGCCTTTTACCTGGTGCTCGACAGCGACCTGCCCGAGCGGATGCGCGACCACCACATGGTGATGGAGCAGATGGTTGCCAACTGCGCGCTGCAGATGGCCTTTCTGATCTGGGTGCCGCAGGTCGGGGCGGCCTTGATGATGCTGTGCTTCGTCATCTTCGCGTTCGGCGCGCTGCGCATGAAGTTTCGCACGGTCGTGTTCGGTTCGACGGCACTGGCCGTTGCGATGGGCCTGCTCGTCGCTTTCTTCGGCGACGGCGTCGCGCTGCCGATGGCCACGCCGGCGCAACGCGCGGTGAGCGGGCTCCTGTTCGCCGTCGTGCTGTCGCGACTGGCCTTTCTCGGCCAGTACGGCGCCCATCTGCGCGCCTTGCTGAACGAGCATCGCGCCAAGCTCACGGTCGCCCTGGCCGAGGTCGAGCGTCTGGCCGGCCGCGACGACCTCACGGGTGTGATGAGCCGGCGCGCCATCGTCGCGCTGGTCGGCGACGAGCGCGAGCGCATGCGCCGCACCGGCGCCGCCTTTGCCGTCGCCCTCTTCGACATCGACTTCTTCAAGAGTGTCAACGACGAGCACGGCCATCTTGTCGGCGACGAGGTGCTGCGGCGCTTCTGCGGCGCTGCCTCGGAGGCGATCCGCACCACCGACCGGCTCGGCCGCATCGGCGGCGAGGAGTTTCTCGTCCTCATGCCGGCGACCGACCGGGCCGAGGCCGCGCTCGCCGCTGCCGAGCGAGTTCGCGAGGCGGTGGCGAGCGTCGACTGGCAAAGCGTCGATGCCGGGCTGCACGTGACCGTCTCCGCCGGCGTCGGCGTCGCCCAGGCCGACGACACGCTCGAGGCCTTGCTCGGCCGCGTCGATACTGCCCTCTACGCAGCCAAGCACGACGGACGCAACTGCGTCCGCGCTGCCTAGGCAGATCGGCTCAGCGCAGGGCGCGGATCCAGTCGCAGCGCAGCACGCCGCTGGCGTGCAGGCGACGTCGCAGGGCGACGTAGAGGCTGGGCAGGAAGACCAAGCCGCCGCAGAGCACGAGCGCCCAGCCGGCATGGATGGCAAACGCGGCCGGCGCGCCGACCCAGCCCGCGAGCCACAAGGTCAGCACCATATCCCAGACGTGCTTTTCGAACGGCTGCTCGCGCACGTGCCGCTCGTGCCACTGCTTCAGGTCCTGGAGTTGATCGAGGTTCATGGCGCGCAACGCCTCCTTCGATCCTTCAGTACGTTCCTGGCAGAAGAATCCGGTCATCCACTTTCTGCAGGTCGGTGTGGCCGCAGAAGGCCATCGTCAACGCCATCTCGTTGGCGATGAGCTCGAGCGCTCGCGTCACGCCGGCCTGGCCCATCGCACCCAGCCCGTAGACGAAAGCGCGGCCGATCAGCGTGCCGCGCGCGCCGAGCGCCCAGGCCTTGAGCACGTCCTGGCCCGAGCGGATGCCGCCGTCCATCCAGACCTCGATCTGCGCGCCGACTGCCTCGGCAATCGCCGGCAGCGCCGAGACGGCCGAGGGCGCGCCGTCGAGCTGGCGGCCGCCGTGATTGGAGACGATGATCGCGTCGGCGCCGCTCGAGACGGCAAGCTTCGCGTCTTCGGCGTCGAGGATGCCCTTGAGGACGAGCTTGCCGCCCCAGCGCTTCTTGATCCACTCGATGTCGGCCCAGGTCAGCGTCGGATCGAACTGCTGCGCCGTCCACGCGCCCAGCTCCGCCATGTTCTCGACGCCCTTGACGTGGCCGACGATGTTGCCGAACTGCCGCCGCTTGGTGCCGAGCATGGCCAGCCCCCAGGTCGGCTTGGTCATCAGGTTGAGGATGTTGGCGAGCGTCGGCTTGGGCGGCGCCGACAGGCCGTTCTTGATGTCCTTGTGCCGCTGCCCGAGCACCTGCAGGTCGAGCGTCAACACCAGGGCGCTGCAGTTCGCGGCCTTGGCGCGGTCGATGAGGCGGCAGATGAAGTCGCGGTCGCGCATCACGTAGAGCTGGAACCAGAACGGCGCTTTGGTGCTGGCGGCGACGTCCTCGATCGAGCAGATGCTCATCGTCGACAGCGTGAACGGCACGCCGAAGGCCTCGGCGGCGCGTGCGGCCAGGATCTCGCCGTCGGCGTGCTGCATGCCGAGCATGCCGATCGGCGCCAGCGCCACCGGCATCGCCACGTCGATGCCGATCATCTTCGTCCTCAGCGAACGCTTCTCGATGTCGACGGCGACGCGCTGGCGCAGCTTGATCTTCTGGAAGTCGGCCTCGTTGGCGCGATAGGTCGATTCCGTCCACGAGCCCGAATCGGCGTAGTCGTAGAACATGCGCGGGACCTTGCGCTTCGCCTCTTCGCGCAGGTCTTCGATGTTGGTGATGACGGGATCGCTCATGCGACGATGCTACGACAGCGGCAGCTCGGGCTGCGCGCCCTGGGTGCTGCGGCGCGGCGACGGCGCGGCCTCCGGCAAACCGGCGACGAGCGCGCTCAGCTTCTCGAGCGCCGAGGCGCGCACGCCGAGCAGGCGCAAGCGCCGCGTCAGATCGACGCGCTTCAGGCAAAGCCCGGCGGCGCGACGGATCTCGCGCGCGTCGAGCGTGTGCGCGGGCAGGGTGAGGACGCGCGTCGCGATCCTGAAGTCGTCGAAGCGCAGCTTGATGGCGATCGTCTTCGCCGCGTAGCCCTTTCTTGACAGGTCGCCGGCGAGCCGGGTGCAGAGGTCGGTGAAGATCGCGCCGAGCACGGCACGGTCGCGCACGGCATGCAGATCGCGGTCGAAGGTGGTCTCGCGGCTGATCGATTCGGGCTCGCTCGCGGTCACCACCGGCCGCTCGTCGCGGCCGTGCGATGCGGCATGCAGCCAGGCGCCGAAGCTCTTGCCGAAGTGCCCGATCAGGAACGCCGGATCGGCGGCGGCGACGTCGCCGATCGTCTCGATGCCAAGGCCGGCGAGCTTCTCCGCGGCCTTCGGTCCGATGCCGTTGACCTTGCGCGCGGCAAGCGGCCAGATGCGTGCCTCGATGTCGGCCTCTCTGAGAAGAGTCAGGCCGTCGGGCTTGTCGAGCTCGGAGGCGATCTTGGAGAGCAGCTTGTTGGGCGTGATGCCGATCGAGCAAGTGAGGCCCGTGGCCTCGTGCACCGCCGACTTGAGCGACAGGCCCGTGGCGCGGCCGCCGTCGTCGTGCACGCCGGGAAGGTCGCTGAGGTCGACGTAAATCTCGTCGATGCCGCGATCCTCGACGATCGGTGCGACGCTGCGCACCGCCGCCTTGAACAGGCGCGAATACTTTCGGTACTCGTCGAAGTCGACCGGCAGCAGCACCGCGTCGGGTGCGAGCACGGCCGACTTCATCATGCCCATCGCCGAGAAGACGCCGAGCTTTCTCGCCTCGTAGGTGCTGGTCGTGACGACGCCGCGGCCGACGTAGTGGCGCAAGGAGGAAAAGCTGCGCGTGCCGTCGGGGAGCAGCCGCGGCTGGGCGTCGTGGCCGCCGCCGATGACGACCGGGCGGCCACGCAATTCCGGGTAGCGCAGCAACTCGACCGACGCGTAGAACGCGTCCATGTCGAGGTGGGCGATGAGCCGTGTCATGACCGGGGATGGTAGGCTTCAAACTGGTTGCATCCACAGTCCTTCCGGCCGCCATGACTCCCGACTCGACGACCACCTCGATCCGCTTCACCTCCCGTGCCGACGCCGCGGTGATCGCCGAGATGTCGCGCGACCTGATCGAACGCGGGCTGGGCTGGAGCTGGACGCGCGAGCGCGTGCTGCGCAGCCTCCGCCATCCCGACACCAACGCTGTCGTCGCCGTGCGCGAGGCCGAGCGGGCCGGCTTCGGCATCATGAAATACGGCGAGGATGAAGCGCACCTGCTCCTCCTCGCGGTGCGGCCGGCGTGCGCGCGGCGCGGCATCGGCAGCGCGATCGTGGATTGGCTCGAGCGCTCGGCGCGCGTCGCCGGCATCGCCCGCATCTCGCTCGAGGCGCGCTTCGGCAACGTTGCGGCGCGCAACTTCTACGCCCGTCTCGGCTACGCCCAATCGCAACTCTTGCCCGGCTACTACGGCGGCCGCGAGGCGAGCGTGCGGATGGCCAAAACGCTAGGCGGCGAGCCGAGGGGAACGACATGAACCGGGGTGCGTTCGCGTTGGCGGGCCTGGCGATGGTCGTCGGCCTGGCCGGGGCCCAGAACGACCCGACTGCGCTGCCGCCGGGCACGACGCGTATCGCGGCGAGCGCCGACGAGTGCGCGGTCTGGCGCCGCGAGCGCAGCTTCGCGAAGAGCGTCGAGACGCACGACCTGGCGGCCTTCGAGTCGCATCTTCACGCTGGTGCCGTCTTCAACGCCGGTGCCGCCGAGGCCGATCGCGGCCGGGCCGCCGTGGTGCAAAGCTGGGCCGGCATCGTCGAAGGCAAGGGCATCGTCCTGCGCTGGCGGCCGGGCATCGTCCACATCGACGGCGACCCGGCGATCGCCGTCTCGCGCGGGCCGTGGATCCTGCAGTCGGCGCGCGATGGCGCGAGCTCGTTCAGCGTCGGCTTCTATCAGACGGTGTGGGTGCGCGATGCGAAGGACGCGACCTGGCGCGTTCTTTTCGACGCCGGCGCGTCGACGCCGCTGAAGGTGGCCGATCGCGCCGCGGCAGATGCCTGGGTCGCCGAGCAGACGATGAGCGACTGCGCGGCCTGAGCAATTCGCCGTCATCCCGAGCAGTTCGCCGTCATCCTGAGCGGAGCGAAGGATCTCGCCTCCGGCTCCGCTGGGACCTTTCGCTTCGCTCAGGGTGACAAGAGCCGTTCCGGTTGAAAAACTCAAGCGCGGAACACGCCGCTCTTGTACATGCCGCGGTCGGCGGCACCGTAGATCGAATAAAGGGCAGCACCCTCGCGCGGCAGCAGCACGTCCATGGCGCGGTCGAGCGCAGCGGTGGCACGGGCCAGCGACTCGCGCTGCGCCGCGACTTGGCCGCTGGCCTGCACGAGCCGGTCGCGCAGCAGGGGCGAGACGGGGCCGTTTCGCGCCGCGTCGGAAAAATGATCGACGGCGCTGGCCAGCGCCTTGTGCAACTCGGAGGCGTGCAGATCGATGCCGGCCGTGTCGCGTGCGCGCAAGGCGTTGCCGAGCGCGGCCAGGCCCGATTCGACGGCGAACAGACGCTCTTCGAGGCCGGCCGAGAGCGGCGCCGGGCCGGTGTTGCCGGCCATCAGCTCTTCACCTTGCTGAGCAGCTCCTGCGCATTGGCGATCAGCTTGTCGGCGATCGCACCGGCATCGACCTTGAACGTGCCGCCGGCGATCGCCTCGCTCATGCGGGCGACCTTGTCGGCGTCGAACTCGCTCGAGGTTCCGCCCGAAAGCAGGGTCGACGCGGTGCTCGAGAGGGCCACCGTGGCGCTCGGATCGGTTCCGTGGGCGGCGACCGGAGCAGCGCCGTGCGCATGGCCGGCCTTGCTCGCCTCAGCGGCCGCGGCATGCGTGCCGGGCGCCGGGGCGGCGACTGGCTTGTCCGCGGGATTACCGATCTTCATGATGTTCTCCATCGGCGCCAGCAGGGGGCGCGCCCATCAACATGGACGGAGTATCGGCGTCGCATGGCGCGACTTTAGGGATTTCTGGCGCCGTCGTGGCGTAGGCGAGCCGAGCCTTCACAGCGAGAGCTCGATGCGCCGCTCGCCCGAAGGCAGGCCGGTCAGGACGTGGCCGCTCTCGGTGCGCACACGCGCCGGCTGGCCTTCGACGCCATTGCTCAACGCCTGCGCTTCGCTTTCGAGCGAGAAGCCGTCGCCAGAGGCAATCACCCTGACGGTGTCGCCGGCAACGAACCACTGGCGGATCTTGAGGTGCGCCTGGCGCAACGTCTGGCCGGGCTTGAGGTTCTGCGCCAGGACGCGGCCGATCGCGAGCCGCGCTTCGACGACTGCGGGCGTGAACTCCTCGGCGAGGTCGACTTCGGTCTCGGCCAGGTCGGCGCTCGTCAGGACGCTGCCCGCAGCGGCGCCGGCGGGCACGACGATGGCGCGGCCCCAGACCTTGACCGTCACCGGCAGATAGACATTCCAGGGCGTAGGCCCGACCTTGCAGCGCAGGCCGATGCGCGCCTTGCCCCAGAGCCGCATGCCGGCCGGTACGTAAGGCTCGATGTTCTGGCAGGGCGCGAGGTGCAGGCGCGGATCGAGCTGGCCGATCACCACCTCGACGCGCGGCGCGCCCGCTTCGCCCGCCTTGCCGAGCGCCAGGGCGCGCACGCTGTCGAGCACGGCCGCGTCGAGCTGCGGTGCCGCCTCGTCTGCACTGGCGGGCCGGGCCGCTCCGAGCAGCCCCAAGGCGACCAGCAAGGCGCACGACAGCCACCAGGCGAAAGCACGCGAGGCGGCGCGCGCGAGGGGAGCGAAAAGGACGATGGCCAACATGGGGTGTCACTCTAGAGTGCGACGCGTCGCGCCAGACCCGGATATGGGCGAGAAAGCACGGCTTGTTCTCGCTTATGTCGTCACCGGCGCTCAAGACAATGGCCGCACGTCGTCGCACATCCGGGTCTTGCCCGGGCCGCAGCGGCGAAGCGAGGCCACGATGCTCAACCGAACCACAGACGCGCTCGACTTCCAGGCCCAGGCACTGACCCTGCGCTCGGAGCGGCAGCGCCTGATCGCGAGCAACATCGCCAACGCCGACACGCCGGGCTACCAGGCCCGCGACATGGACTTCGCCAGGACGCTGCTCGCCGCCACGGCCGGCATGTCGGGCGCGCAGACGGTGTCGACCAGCCACGCCGGACATATCGGCAGTGGCAGCCCGGGCTTGAGCGGCGGCAGCGTCGGCGCCGACCTGCTCTACGCCACGCCGAGCCAGACCAATCTCGACCGCAACACCGTCGACATGGACCGCGAGCGGGCCAGCTTCGCCGACAACGCGATCAAGTACGAAGCGACGCTGCGCTTCATCAATGCGTCGGTGCGGACGCAGCTGTCGGCGATCACCGGCCAATAAGAAGGAGCGTCGCCATGAGCATGCTGAGTATCTTCAACGTCGCCGGCAGCGCGGCCAGCGCGCAGAGCCAACGCCTCAACGTCGTCGCCTCCAACCTGGCCAACGCCGACACGGTGGCCGGCCCCGACGGCAGCGCCTACAAGGCGCGCCAGGTCACCTTCCAGACGCAACTCATGGGCGAGAGCGGCAACGACCCGACGGCGGCCGGCGTTCGCGTCAGCACCGTCAGCGAGGACCAGACGCCGGGCCGGCGCGTGCACGACCCCAAGCACCCGAGCGCCGACGCCGAAGGCTACGTCACCTACAGCAACGTCAACGCGATCGAGGAGATGGTCAACATGATCTCGGCCTCGCGCTCGTACCAGAACAACCTCGAGGTCATGAACACGGCGAAGACACTGCTGCTCAAGACCATCCAGCTCGGCACCTGACCTGACGAAAGCGTCGCGACACCATGGCCATCGATACCGTCAGCTCCACCAGCGACGTCAAAGTCGCCTCGACCCCGTCGGCCTCGACCGCGGCCGACGCAACCGTCACCGCCGACCGCTTCCTGAAGCTGCTCGTCGCGCAGATGCAGAACCAGGACCCGCTGAACCCGATGGACAACGCCCAGGTGACGAGCCAGATGGCGCAGATCAACACCGTCACCGGCATCGACAAGCTCAACACCACGGTCGCCGGCCTGTCGTCGCAGTTCATGCAGCTGCAGGCGGTGCAGGGCGCTTCGCTGGTCGGCCGCGACGTGATCGTGCCCGGCAACAAGATCGACATCGACGCCACGACGGCGATCGGCCAGGGCGGCTTCGAGCTGACGACGCCGGCCGACGCGGTCAAGGTCGAGGTCCTCTCGCCGAGCGGCGCCGTCGTGCAGACGCTCAACCTCGGCGCCCAGGGCGCCGGCATGCACAGCTTCGACTGGCCGGCCGGCACGGCCACCGACTCGAGCGGCCTCACCTTCCGCGTCACCGCCACCAGCGGCGGCGTGGCCATTGCCTCGACGGCGCTGATGCGCGACCGTGTCGATGCGGTGAGCACCGACGGCGGCAGCTTCAAGCTCGAGCTCGAGAAGTCGGGCCTCGTTCCTTACAGCTCGGTCAAGGCACTGAACTGACCGGTTCCCGATCGACGTAGCAACCTCGCCGCGATTTCCCGCGGCGACTCTTTCGAAAGCGACACCGCCATGGGTTTCCAGCAAGGTCTTTCCGGCCTCAACGCCTCGAGCAAGAGCCTCGAGGTCATCGGCAACAACATCGCCAACGCCAACACCTACGGCGCCAAGGTCTCGCGCGCCGAGTTCGCCGACGTCTATGCCAACGCCATCGGCGGCACGAGCAACGCGATCGGCATCGGCACGACGATCGGCGCGGTGGCGCAGCAGTTCACGCAAGGCAACATCACGAGCACCGAAAACCCGCTCGACGTGGCCATCAACGGCGGCGGCTTCTTCGAATTGAAGGACAAATCGGGCTCGATCTCGTATTCGCGCAACGGCCAGTTCAAGGTCGACAACAGCGGCTTCATCGTCAATAACCAGGGCGGCAAGCTGATGGGCTACCCGGCCGACGCGACCGGCGTGATCATCCCCGGCACCGCCGGCCCGCTGCTCATGCCGACGGCCGGCATCAAGCCCGCCGTTACCGCGAAAATATCGATGGAGATGAACCTCGACTCGCGCGCCGCCGTCACCCTGCCCGCGGCCGGCGCGCCGATCAACTTCGCCGACCCCTCGACCTACAACAGCGCGACCTCGCAGACGGTGTACGACGCCAAGGGCCAGGACGTGGCGCTGACCTACTACTTCCAGAAGACCGGCACCGACACCTGGAACGTCTATGTCGCCGCCAACGGCGTGCCGCTTTCCACCTCGGGCGGCAATCCGGCGCCTTCGACGACGATCACCTTTCCGAGCAACGGCGGCACGCCGACCGCGCCGGTCGGCACCGTCGCCCTGAACATTCCCTCGGTCACCAACGCCGCCGGTGCGACCAGCGTGCCGATTGCCGGCGTGGCGCTCAGCCTCACTGGCGCGACTCAATACGGATCGCAGTTCGGCGTGACGGCGCTGACGCAGGACGGCTACGCGCCGGGCCAGTTCATTGGCGCGCAGATCGACGCCAACGGCATCATCAGCGCGCGCTACTCGAACGGCCAGACCAAGCCGGCCGGCCAGCTCGAGCTGGCGACCTTTCGCGACCCGCAAGGCCTGCAGCCGATGGGCGGCAACGGCTGGGTGCAAAGCGCCGCGTCGGGCGGCCCGGTGGTCGGCGTTCCGGGCTCCGGCAATCTCGGCGTGCTGCAAGCCGGCGCGCTCGAGGAATCGAACGTCGACCTGACCTCCGAGCTGGTGAGCATGATCACCGCGCAGCGCACCTATCAGGCCAACGCGCAGACGATCAAGACGCAGGACCAGATCCTGCAGACGATCGTCAACCTGCGTTGATCGGCCTCATGACCCTTAACCGGGCCCACGCCCTGCCGACCGGGCTCACGCTCTGTTGACCGGGCCCACGCGCTGTCATCCTGAGCAAAGCGAAGGATCTCCTCATGGACCGCATGATCTACCTGTCGATGTCGGGCGCCAAGGCGACCATGCAACGACAGGAGACGCTGGCCAACAACCTGGCCAACGTTTCGACGGTCGGCTTTCGCGCCGAGCTCGCGGCCTTTCGCGCCGTGCCGGTCGAGGGCAGCGGCGCCAGCACGCGCGTCTACGCGCTCGAATCGACGCCAGGCTACGACGCGACGCCGGGCCAGGTGACGGCCACGGGCCGCGATCTCGACGTGGCGATGAAGGGCGGCGCCTGGCTCGCCGTGCAGGGCCTCGACGGCACCGAGGCCTACACGCGCGGCGGCTCGCTCGACGTCAATGCCGAGGGCAACCTCGTCACGACCTCGGGCCTGACCGTGCTCGGCGACGGCGGCCCGATCGCCGTGCCGCCCGACAACGCGGTGAGCATCGCCGCCGACGGCACGGTAAGCGCCACGGCCGCCAACGGACGCAGCACCTCGATCGGCAAGCTCAAGCTCGTCACGCCCGAAGGCCCGCTCACGCGCGGCACCGACGGCCTGTTCCGCGGCGCCGACGGCGATCTGTCCGCCGACTCGACGGCACAGGTGCAGGACGGCGCGCTCGAAGGCTCCAACGTCAGCGCGGTCGAAACCATGGTCGCGATGATTTCCGCGGCACGCCAGTTCGAGGCGCAGATGAAGGCGCTCTCGTCGGCCGAAGGCAACGACAAGGCGGCGGCGCAGTTGCTGGCCGTGAGCTGATCGGCTAGGTCGCGCGCCGCAAGGTTCGCCCGAACAGACCGAACAGCCGCTCCCAGTGCCGCTCGGCGGCGGTCCGGTCGTAGATGCCGGCGCGCAAGGGAAAGACGAAGCCGTGCTCGACGCCCGGATACCACTCGACGCGATGCGGTGTGCCGGCCTCCCGAAGCGCGTGCTCGAGCTTTTCGATGTCGGCAGGCGGCGCCCACTTGTCGACCTCGGCGCAGGCGAAGTAGCTTTCGCAGTGGACCTTCGCGGCGATGCGGTGCGGCGAGTCGGCCTTGTCGGTCGCCATGTTGGCGCCGTGGATCGAGGCGATGCAGCGGATGCGCTCGGGAAAGGCCGCCGCCGCCCACATGACGAAGGGGCCGCTCATGCAATAGCCGAGCGCACCGATACGATCGCCGTCGGCCGCCGGATCGGCGTCGACGAAGCGCAGCATCGCCCGCGTGTCGCATTCGGTCGTCGCGGCGTCGAGCGTGGCCATGAACGAGAACATCTCCGCCATCGCCTGCTCGGTGCGCTCGAGCAGGCGGAAGTCGCGCGACCTTCGGTAGTAGAGATTGGGAAGCACGACGAAGTAGCCGACGGCGGCGAGGCGCCTCGCCATGTCGTGCAGCTCTTCGCGCTTGCCTGGGGCATCCATGAGGAAGAGGACGACCGGGAACGGACCGCCTTCTTCGGGATGGACGACGAAGCTGTTCATGGCGCCGTCGGCGGTGGGAATGTCGATGTCGCGTTCGATCATGGGAACTCCAGACAGGCCGGCGCGGCGACGACTACTCGACCTTGGCGCCCGACGAGATGACCACCTTCTCCCACTTCGCCGTCTCCGCGGCGATGATCTTGCCGAAGTCGTCGGGCGTTCCGGCGATCGGCTTGCCGCCCAGCTCGGCCATGCGCTCGCGGAACTTCGGATCGGCCAGGGCGCGGTTCACCTCGGCATTGACCTTGTCGATGATGTCGCGCGGCGTGTTCTTCGGCATGCCGATGCCGAACCAGGCCGTCGCCTCGTAGCCCGGCACCGTCTCGCCGATGGACGGCAGGTTGGGCATCGAGGGCTCGCGTTCCTGCGAGGTGACGGCGAGGGCGCGCAGCTTGCCGCTCTTCATGTGGCCGACCGACGACGGCAGGTTGTCGAAGATCACCTGCACCTGGCCGCCGATCAGGTCCATCAGCGCCGGCCCGGCGCCCTTGTACGGCACGTGCAGCATGTCGCAGCCGGTCATGGCCTTGAAGAGCTCACCCGACAGATGCACCGAGGTGCCGCTGCCCGACGAAGCCATGTTGAGCTTGCCCGGGTTGGCCTTGCAGTACGCGATGAACTCGGCCACGGTCTTGACAGGCAGCGAGGGCGTCACCTCCATCACGTTGGGCGTGCGCACGAGTCCGGCCACCGGCGCGATGTCGCGGATGAAGTTGAAGTTCAGGTTCTTGTAGAGCGTGGCGTTGATGCCGTTGGCCGGGTTGACGAGCAGCATCGTGTAGCCGTCGGCCGGCGCGTTGACGACGTAGTCGACGCCCAGGTTGTTGCCCGCGCCCGGCTTGTTCTCGACGATGAAGGTCTGCCCCATGTGCTCGGTGAGCCACTGCGCCACGATGCGCGCCAGCACGTCGGTGGTGCCGGCCGGGGGGTAGGGCACGACGAACTTCACGGGCCGCGTCGGGTAGTCGGCGGCCTGGGCCGGAACCGGGCCGGCAAGGGCGCCGAGCAGCGCAGCGAGCGCGAGAGCGAGTCGGAACATGGTCGTTTCCTTTCTGGTGACTTGGTCTTCACGATAGCGCGCGGCCCGGCGGCGTCAATCGGCAGCGGAACCGGTTTCACGCTCGCTTCACATGCTTCATTGCGGGTTCACCAGCGCCTCCGAGACTGGCCGTGTTCCTCGCTCCCGGTCCCTGTCCATGAGCCATCTGATCGTCCACGGCGGTCGTCCCCTGAAGGGCACGCTCGTCCCTTCGGCCAACAAGAACGCGGTGCTGCCGGTTCTGTGCGCAACCCTGCTCACCGATGAGCCCGTGGTCTTGCATCGCGTGCCGGACATCACCGATGTGCAGAAGCTCCTCGCTTTCTTTCGCGAGCTCGGCTCGTCGGTCGAGATGGACTTCGTGAGCGGCACGCTGAAGCTGTGGCACGGCAGTCGGCTTTTGGACCACGGCGTGCGACTGCCGAGCGGCATGCGCTCGTCGATCATGCTCGTGCCTGCGCTGCTGCATCGCTTCGGCCGCGCCCGTCTGGAGGACGACGTCACCGGCTGCACGCTCGGCGTGCGCGAGATCGATCCGCACATCGACGTCTTTCTTGCCTTCGGCGCCGAGGTGCAGCTCGAGCGCGGCGCGACCGCGATGCGCATGCCGCGGCGCTTCGCCGCCAGCGACCACTGGCTCGACTACGCGTCGGTGACGACGACCGAGAACTTCGTGCTCTGCGCCGCCATCGCCGAGGGGCGCTCGTGCCTCGTCAACGCCGCCTGCGAACCGCACGTGCAGGAGTTCTGCACCTTCCTCGGCCTGATGGGCGCGTGCATCGCCGGCAACGGCAGCTCGCTGCTTCACGTGTAAGGGGTCGATGCGCTGGGCGGCGCCGAGTACACCTTCGCCGACGACTTTCACGAGGTGACCACCTTCCTCGCGCTGAGCGCCATCACCGGCGGCGACGTGGCGGTGCGCAACGGCGTGACCTCGCAATTCCCGCTGCTCGATCGCACCTTTGCCAAGCTCGGCGTCGAGATCGAGCATCGCGCCGACGGCTTCAGCCGCGCCCATGTGAGTGGTGCGCTCAAGGTGCGGCCACCGCTCACGGCGCAGCTCATGCAGAAGGTGGAAGCGGCGCCCTGGCCTACGTGCCGGCCGACCTGTTGCCGATCTTCGTCGCGCTCGGCGCGCGCGCCGAAGGCTCGGTGCTGTTCTGGAACAAGGTCTACGAAGGCGCGCTCGGCTGGAGCGGCGAGCTCGGCAAGTTCGGCGCCCACGCCACGCTCTGCGATCCGCACCGGCTCGTCGTCCACGGTGGCAAGCCGCTGGTTCCGGCGACGGTCGAGAGCCCCTACATCATCCGCGTCGCCATCGCCCTTTTCATGATCGCCGTCAGCATCGACGGCCGCTCCACGATCCTGAACGCACTGCCGATCCGCCGCGCCCACCCGCGCTTCGTCGACAACCTGAACGCGCTGGGGGCGGCTGTGGAGTGGTCAGACGACGTTTGACCGTTGACGCGGTCGCCGACCGGTGTCACGCGGCCGGGACGGCGAAGAAGGCCGCGATCCACCCTTCTATTCGGACCTTGCCCCGCCGGGCCAGGCGCGACCATCCCGTCATTGACCGGAGAGCCGCGCCATGATGCGATCGCTGTGGATATCGAAGACCGGGATGGAAGCGCAGCAGATGCAGCTCGACACCATCTCGAACAACCTCGCCAACGTCTCGACGAACGGCTACAAGCGCTCGCACGCTGTGTTCGAGGACCTGATGTACCAGAACCTGCGCCAGGCCGGTGCGGCCAGCAGCGAGCAGACGAAGCTGCCGACCGGCCTGCAGGTCGGGCTCGGCACGCGCGCCGTCGCGACCTCGCGCAACTTCAGCCAGGGCAACCTGCAGCAAAGCTCGAACCCGCTCGACATCGCGGTGCGCGGCAACGGCTTCTTCGAGATCCAGATGCCCGACGGCACCACCGGCTACACCCGCGATGGCGCGTTCCAGGTCAGCTCGACCGGCCAGCTCGTCACCAACAATGGCTACACGGTGCAGCCCGGCATCACCATTCCCGCCGCAGCGCAGAGCGTGACGATCGGCAACGATGGCACGGTCAGCGTCGTGCTGCCGGGCCAGGCCCTGCCCTCGACGGTGGGACAGATCCAGCTCGCCGGCTTCATCAATCCGGCCGGCCTCGAGCCCAAGGGCCAGAACATCTTTGCCGAGACCGCCGCGTCCGGCACGCCGAACGCCGGCGCGCCCGGCCAGAACGGGCTCGGCTCGCTGCAGCAGGGCTTCGTCGAGACCTCGAACGTCAACGTCGTCGAAGAGCTGGTGCAGATGATCCAGACGCAGCGCGCCTACGAGCTCAACTCGAAGGCGATCCAGACCTCCGACCAGATGCTGCAGAAGCTGGCCTCTTTGTGAGGGAACACGCCATGAGCCACTCGACCATGAGACGCGTCGCCGGCACCGTTGCCTGCCTCGTCATCTGCGCCGCGCTGTTCGCCAGCCTGGCCGGCTGCGAGCAGCTCAACCCGCGCCCGCCGGTCGACATCGCGTCGCCGATCTACGCCGTGCCGCCGGTGCTTCCGGTAGCCACGGTAAACAACGGCTCGATCTTCCAGTCGGGCCAGTACCGGCCGCTGTTCGAGGACTATCGAGCCCGCCTGGTCGGCGATTCGCTGACCGTGCAGATCGTCGAGAAGGTCTCGGCGACGCAGAAGAGCACGAGCTCGATCGACAAGACCGGCAAGCTCACGGCCGGCGTCACCGCGTTCCCGCTGATTTCGGCCAATTCGTTTGCCCGCGCCAGCGCCGCCGGCAGCTCGACGATCAGCTCGGCCGGCGCCGGCACCACCGAGAACACCAACGACTTCTCGGGCACGATCACGGCGGTCGTGACCGGCGTGCTCGCCAACGGCCACCTGCTGATCGCCGGCGAGAAGCAGATCGGCGTCAATCACAACGTCGACGTGCTGCGCTTCTCGGGCCAGGTCGACCCGCGCATGATCCAGTCGGGCAACTCCGTCGCCTCGGCGCAGATCGCCAACGTGCGCATCGAGCAGCGCGGCCGCGGCGCCCAGGCCGACGCGCAAGGCATCGGCTGGCTCAGCCGCTTCTTCCTCAACGTCCTGCCGATCTGAGCCTGAGCCGCAGCGCGTTCCTGTGGGACAAGGCGCCGCACCGCGGTCAGCGATGCAGCCCTCGCTGTTGAAGCGGTCAACGCGAGGCCGGGCGCGTTCGTTGCCAAGGCAAGTTCAGATTGCCGAAAGCTCCCATCATGCGCACCACCCCCTTCGCCCCTCCGGCCTGGATTCTCGTCGGCGTCACGTGGCTCGCGCTCGCAGGCACCGCGGCGGCCGAGCCGCCGCTACGTGCGGCGCGCCTCGGCTACGCGACCGGCACGGTGAGCTTCTCGCCGGCCGGTCAGTCTGACTGGGTGCAGGCCCGCATCAACCGCCCGCTGACGACCGGCGACCGGTTGTGGACCGGCAGCGGTGCGCGCGCCGAATTGCAGCTCGGCGGTGCGGCGATCCGTCTCGGCCCTCTCACCAGCGTGAAGGTGCTCAACCTCGACGATCGCATCGCCCAGATCGAGCTGACGCAGGGCACGCTGAAGCTGCGCGTGCGCCAGCTCGTGCCCGGGCAGAGCTTCGAAGTCGCCACCCCCAATCTGGCGTTGACGCTGCGCCGTGCCGGCAACTACCGGGTCGAGGTGGAGCCGGCTGACGGCGCGACGGCCGTGACCGTGCAGAGCGGCGTCGCCGAGGTATACGGCGAGGGCGCTTCCTACACGGTCGACTCGCGGCGCGGCTACCGCTTCTACGGCGCCGGGCTCGACGACTACGACGTCGTGACGGCGCGTCGCGACGACGATCTCGACCGCTGGTCGAGCGAGCGCGACGGCCGCGTCGAGCGGTCTGCGACGGCACGCTACGTGTCGACCGAAGTGGTCGGCTACGAGGAGCTCGACGGCAACGGCACGTGGCGGGTCGTTCCTAACTATGGCCCGGTCTGGACGCCGAGCCGCGTGGCCTCCGGCTGGACGCCTTACCGCGACGGCCACTGGGCTTGGATCGATCCCTGGGGCTGGACCTGGGTCGACGACGCGCCTTGGGGCTATGCCGTGTCGCACTATGGTCGCTGGGCCAACCTTGATGGCTCGTGGGCCTGGGTGCCCGGGCCGCCGAGCGAGCGGGCTGCGTACGCGCCCGCGCTCGTCGCCTTCGTCGGCGGCGGCGTGGCGCAAACTGCTTCGCCTTCCGTCGGCGTCAGAATCAACATCGACATCGGCTGGTTCCCGCTTGCGCCGCGCGAGGTTTATCGGCCTTCGTACGCGGTTAGCCGCGACTACTTCGACAACATCAATCGCAGCAACGCTGTGATCGCGCCGACGACCATCACGAACGTCTACAACACCACTAACGTCACGAACGTCACCAACGTCACCAACGTGGTCTACGCCAACCGGCAGGTGCCGGGGGCGGTAGTCGCCGTGCCTGCGCAGACCTTCGTGCAGTCGCAGCCGGTGGCATCCGCCGCGGTCGTGCTCTCCCGCGCGGCCCTGGTCGCGCCGGTCGTGTACATCGCGCCGGTGGTGCCGGTGCAGCAGAGCGTGCAGGGCGGCGCCGGAGTCGTCGTTGCCAAGCCGCCGGTGCGCGAACAGATCGTCGTCGTCGCCCGAACTGCACCGCCACCGCCGCCGGTGTCTTTTGCCGCTCAGCAGCAGCAGCTTGCCGCCCGACCGGGCATGCCGATCGGCGACGCGCAACGCGCCCAGCTCAAGCCGGCGGCCGCGGCGGCTGCGGCCACACCGGTGAGCGTCGTGGCCGCGGCGCGGGAACCGACGCCGAGCACCGCGCCTCCCGCGTCGGCGCCGGCCGCCCGTTCACCGGAGGCGCGTCGCGCTGCCGCCGTCGTGGCCGAGGGCGCGAGTGGGCCGTCGCGCGTTCGTCCCGACGACAAGGCAATGGCCGCGCAGGCGGCCGCGTCGCGTGCCGGCGCCGATGCCGCACGTGCCGACGCAGCGAAGGCAGAAGCCGCCAAGGCAGACGCGGCGAAAGCCGAAGTCGCGAAGGCGGATGCCGCGAAAGCGGAGGCGACAAAGGCCGCCGACGCCAAGGCAACGACCGCGAAGGCTGAAGCCGCAAAGGCGGACGCTGCAAAGGCGGACGCTGCGAAGGCGGACGCTGCGAAGGCGGGGGCTGCGAAGGCGGAGGCTGCGAAGGCGGACGCCACGAGAGCGGAAGCGGCGAAGGCCGGCGACGCCAAGGCGGTGGCAGCCGCGGCGGCGGCACGGGCTGAAGCCTTGAAGACCGAGGCCTTGAAAGCCGAGACCGCGAAGGCTGACGCTGCGAAGGCTGGAGCCGCGAAGGCGGACGCTGCGAAGGCTGACGCTGCGAAAGCTGACGCTGCGAAAGCTGACGCAGCGAAAGCTGACGCTGCTAAGGCTGACGCTGCGAAAGCGGAGGCTGCAAGAGCCGAAGCAGCGAAGGCAGGCGACGCCAGGGCTGCGGCAGCGAAGGCTGACGCTGCAAAGGCAGAGGCGGCAAGAGCAGAGGCCGCAAAGGCTGACGCGGCGCGAGCAGATGCCGCGAGAGCGGATGCTGCCAAGACGGAGGCCGCGAGGGCCGACCGCGCCAGGGCCGATGCCGCGAAAACGGAGGCCGCCAAGGCCGAGGCGGCGAAAGCCGAAAGCGTACGTGCCGACGCCGCGCGCTCTGCGGCGGTCAAGGCCGAATCGGATCGTGTCGAAGCCGCCAAGGCAGCGGCCGCCAGAACGGCTGCCGACAAGGCCGAGGCGGCCAAGGCGGAAGCGGCGCGCGCCGCCGGCGCCAGGGCAGAAGCTTCGAAGGCAGAGGCAGCGCGGCAGGATGCCGCGAAGGCCGAGGCCGCGAAAGCGGAAGCGGCCAGGGCGGAAGGCGCAAGGGCCGAAGCAGCGAAGGCCGAAGCAGCGAAGGCCGAAGCAGCCAAGGCGGAAGCGGCAAGGGTCGCGGCAGCGAAGGCCGCGGCGGCGAAAGCCGAGCCCGTGCGGCCCGAGAGCGGTCGGCCCGGCGCGGGCAAGCCCTCGGCCGAGGGTCCGCCACGCGGGCCGGCGTCCGCACCGAAGGCAGACGCCCGTGGCGCGGCTGCGGACGAAGAGCGCAAGGCAGTCGACGAATCGCGCAAGCGCCCGTGAAGCGAAAGCCGGCACGAGCGTGAGCGGACCGAGCGACCAAGCATGCTAGGCCTGTCCATGGCCATCGCTCTCGCCGGGCTGGTGATCGCCGCCGGCATCGTCCTCACACGATGGCAGCGGGCGCGAAGGGTCGCTGCCGAGGACGGCGCCGATGCGGCCAGCCCGAAGCGGCCGGACACAGCCCTCGGCGAGTTGCGCGAGATGCGCGAAGCGCTCGGCCCGGCCATGCACAGGCGCGTCGAACGGCGGCCCCCGGCGCCGCCGCGAACAGGGAACGAATAGGCAGGTCGGGGCGCTGCTTATCGGAGCTTCGCCGCACGCGAGCCCTTGAAGAATCGAAGGCACACCACCCTGCCTTCGCGATGACCCCGACCGAACGATTCCTGCGCGCCTCGATCATCCTGACGGCGCTCTTCGCCAGCGCCGCGCTGTGGTGGCCGGCGCCGGCCCAGGCGGCGCGCATCAAGGAAGTCGCCTCGGTCCAGGGCGTGCGCATGAACCAGCTGGTCGGCTACGGCCTCGTCGTCGGCCTCGACGGTACGGGCGACCAGAACACCTCGGCTCCCTTCGCCACGCAAAGCCTGCTCGCCCTGCTGCAGCAGATGGGCGTGACGGTGCCGGCCGGCCAGAACATGCAGCTCAAGAACCTGGCCACGGTGATGGTGACGGCGCAACTGCCGGCCTTCGCTCAGCCGGGCCAGACCATCGACGTCAACGTCTCGTCGCTCGCCAACGCCAAGAGCCTGCGCGGTGGCACCCTGATCGCCACGCCGCTGAAGGGCGCCGACGGGCAGATCTACGCGATGGCGCAGGGCAACCTCATCATCGCCGGCGCCGGCGCCTCGGCGGCCGGCTCCAAGGTGCAGATCAATCACCTGAGCGCCGGCCGTATCCCGGAAGGCGCGACGGTCGAGCGCAGCGTTGCCACGCCGATCAACCAGGGCGATTCGATCCAGCTCGACCTGAGCAGCAACGACTACGCCACGGCGCGCGAAGTGGTGCGCGCCATCAACAACCGCATGGGCAGCGGCACCGCCGACGCGATCGACGGCCGCTCGGTGCGCGTGCGCATGCCGGCCTCGGCCGATGCGCGCGTCACCTTCATGGCCGAGATCGAGAACCTCGACGTCAAGCTGGCCACGCCGGCGGCGCGCGTCGTCATCAACGCGCGCACCGGCTCGGTGGTGATGAACCAGGCGGTGACGCTGGCTGCCTGCGCGGTCGCGCACGGCAGCCTGTCGGTGACGATCAGCACCACGCCCTCGGTCAGCCAGCCTTCACCGCTGTCGCGCGGCCAGACCACGGTCACCGAAAGGGCCGACATCACGATCACGCAGCAGGCCGGTGCGCTGGTGCAGATGGCGCCGGGCGCCAAGCTCGCCGACGTCGTCAAGGCGCTCAACTCACTCGGCGCGACGCCGCAGGACCTGCTCGCGATCCTGCAGGCGATGAAGTCGGCCGGTGCGCTGACCGCCGAGCTCGAGGTCATCTGATGGGCAGCATGGCTTCGCCCGCACTCGCCGGTTTGCCGACCAGCGCCACCAACACGCTGTCGATCGCCGACCTTCGCAGCGCCGCGGCGCGCGACCCGAAGGCGGCGATCCGCGAGACCGCCAAGCAGTTCGAAGCGCTCTTCATGCAGCAGATCATGAAGAGCATGCGCGAGGCGACGGTCAGCTCCGGCATGCTCGACAACGAAGGCACCAAGCTCGGCAACGAGATGCTCGACAGCCAGTACGCCGCCAAGATGACTGGCCTGCCGGGGGGCCTCACCGACGCGATCGCGCGCCAGCTCGAGCGGCAGATGGGCGCCGGCGCCGCGACGGCACTGACCGCGCCGGCCGCCGCTGCAGGTGCCGCGTCGCCTGCTGCCGTGGCGATGATTCCACTGACGCAAAAGCAGACCGGCTTCGTCCAGTTGCACGGCAGCGCGGCGCGTGCCGCCGAAGCGCAAAGCGGCATCCCGGCGGCCTTCATGATCGGCCAGGCGGCGCACGAGACCGGCTGGGGCAGGCAGGAAATCAGGAACGTCGACGGCAGCAACTCGCACAACCTGTTCGGCATCAAGGCGAGCGCCGGCTGGATCGGCCCGGTCGCCGAGATCACGACCACCGAATACGTCGATGGCCAGGCGCAGAAGGTGACCGCCAGATTCCGCTCCTACGCGTCCTATCAGGACGCGTTCAGCGACTACGCCAGGATGCTGATCGCCAGCCCGCGCTACGCCGGCGTCGCCGCGCAGGCTGCGCAAGGCGTGGCGAGCGCGGCCTCGGCGGCCGGCTTCGCGCAAGGCCTGCAACGGGCCGGCTACGCCACCGATCCGGGCTACGCCGACAAGCTGTCGCGCGTCATCAACACGACGATGCGCGTGCAGAGGGCGGTGACATGAGCGACACATCGGCGGCCAGGGCGGGCACGCGATGAGCATCTCGTCGCTGCTCGGCATCGGCTCGCGCGCCATGACGGCGAGCTACGCGCAGCTCACCGTCACCGGCAACAACATCGCCAACGCCAACACGGTCGGCTATTCGCGCGAGAACGCCGAACTGGCCACGTCGTACAGCCAGCAGACGGGCTCGGGCTTCTTCGGCAAGGGCGTCAACGTCGCGACGGTGACACGCGCGCACGACGATTTCCTGACCCGCGAGGCGGCGATGACGAGCTCGATCGCGGCCGGCGACCACGCGCGCAGCACGCAGCTGCAGCAGATGGAAAACGTGTTCCGGACCGGCGAGGCGGGACTCGGCTACAGCGCGCAGCAGATGTTCAACGCCTTCGTCGACGTCGCCGACAAGCCGAAGGATTCTTCGGCGCGGCAGGCGGCGCTGGCGCGCGTCGGCGACCTCGCCGATCGCTTCAGCACCGCGTCGGGTCAGCTCGATTCGCTGCAGACCGGCGTCGCGGATCAACTGCGTACCTCCGTCGGCTCGATCAACTCGCTGACGACGCAGATCGCCAACCTGAACCGGCAGATCGCCAACGTGCAGGGCACGGGCCACGCGCCGAACGACCTGCTCGACCAGCGCGACACGGCCGTCAGCAATCTCTCGCAGCTCGTCCAGGTGACGACGGTGTCGGCCGCCGACGGCTCCGTCGGCGTCTTCCTCGGCGGCTCGCAGCAGCTCGTGCTCGGCGGCAACGCGACGGCGCTGGCGGCCGTGCCCGACACCTTCGATCCGAGCAAGATGCAGATCGGCATCACCGAAGGCGGCGTGACGCGCGCCTTTCCCGACGGCTTCATCGCCGGCGGCTCGGTCGCCGGTCTGCTGCGCTTCCAGAACCACGACCTCGCCGACGCGCGCGGCCTGCTCGGCCAGCTCGCCTCGGCGATCGCCGCGCAACTCAACGCGCAGCAGGCGCTCGGCCTCGACCTCGGCACGCCGGCCGCTGCCGGCGCACCCTTGCTCTCGATCGGCGCGCCCCTGGTCCTGCCCTCGTCGGCGAACGCGATGTCGGGCGGCGTGCCGGTCGCGTCGTACATCAACGGCAGCGGCGTGCGCGTCTCGAGCGTGAGCCTTACGACGGTCGACAGCAAGTCGCTGCAGCCGAGCGACTACGAGCTTGCGGCCGACCCGTCCTTGCCGGCCGGCCAGTACAGGCTGACGCGCCTTTCCGACGGCACGACCAGCACCGTCGCCAACGGCGCGGTCGTCGACGGCTTTCGCATCGACATCGCCGCGCCGGCGCCAGTGGCGGGCGACCGCTTCCTGCTCGAGCCGGTCTCGAACTCGACGCGCAACATGGCGCGCGCCCTCGACGATCCCAAGGGCATCGCCGCCGCATCGCCGGTCGCGGCGACGACCAACGTTGCCAACACGGGCACGGCGACGGTCGCCTCGCTGGCCGCGGTCAGCCCCTCGATCAACACCAACCTGACGGCGACGATCACCTTCACCGACAACCTCGGCAACTACAGCTATAGCCTGGTCGATACGACCGGCGCCTTGCCGACAGTCAACGGCACGGGAAGCTTCGTCGCCGGCCAGCCGATCGCCCTGAACGGCTTCGCGCTGCAGCTCAACGGCGTGCCGAAGACGAGTGATTCGCTGGTCGTCGCGAAGACCGCGTTCCCAGCCAGCGACAACGGCAACGCCAATGCGCTGCTCGGCCTGCGCGATGCGGCCATCGTCGGCCAGCAGACGCTCGCCGGCGGCGCCATCGCTCCGGGCATGAACGTCACCGATGCCTATGCCAGCGCGCTCGGCACGATCGGCGTCAAGGTGCAGAGCGGCAAGGCCGCCGCCGACCAGTCGGCATCGATCGCCAGCGACGCGAAGACGGCAGTCTCCGAGAAGTCGGGTGTCAATCTCGATGAGGAAGCGGCGCGTCTGATCCAGTACCAGCAGAGCTACCAGGCAGCGGCCAAGATGCTGCAGATCGCCCAGTCGCTGTTCGACAGCGTGCTGCAGATCGGCCGTTGAGATTCTTCCGGACTCCAAGCCCATGCGCATCAGCACCGCCAACGCCTACGACGCCGGCATCGACAGCCTGTCGCGCCGTCAGGCCGACCTCTCGGAGCTGCAGGGCCAGATGACCAGCGGCAAGCGCGTCTCCAAGGCGAGCGACGATCCGGCCGCGGCCGCTCGCGCCGAGCGCGCGCTGGCCAGCATCAGCCGCGTTGACACCAGCCAACGCGCCGTCGACGCGAGCAAGGTCGTCATGACGCAAACCGAGAGTTCGCTCGGCACGGCCGGCGACCTGCTGCAAAGCGCGCGCGAGCTGATGGTCGCCGGCGGCAATGCGACCTACGGCGACTCCGAGCGCGCCAGCCTCGCCGCGCAGCTGAAGTCGATCCGCGACCAGCTTTTCACGGTCGCCAATTCGAACGACGGCGCCGGCACCTATCTGTTCGGCGGCCAGGGTGCGACGCAGAAGCCCTTCGTCGACGCGCCCGGCGGCGTGCGGTACGCCGCCACCGGTGGCCAGACGCGCACCGAGGCCGGCACCAACCTGCCGTTGACCAGCGACGGTCAGGCGAGCTGGCTCACGGCGCGCACCGGCAACGGCGTGTTCGTGACGAGCGCGGCGCCCGGCGTGGCCAACGCCACCATCGACAGTGGCATCGTCTCGAACCCGAGTGCCCTGACCGGCGCCAACTATTCGCTCAACTTCAGCGTCAGCGGCGGCGTCACGACCTACGCGGTGCTGAAGAACGGCCTGCCGACAGCGGTGACGGCGGCGGCCTACGTCTCGGGCCAGGCGATCACCGTCGACGGCATGACCGTGAGCGTGAGCGGCGCGCCGGCCACCAGCGACCAGTTTCAGCTCGCGCCGTCGACGCCCACGCTCTCGGTGTTCGCCACGCTCGACCAGGCGATCGCCGGCCTGCAGACGACCGGCCGCACGACCTCGCAGATCGCCCAGGCGACCGGCGACAACCTGCGCAACGTCGATTCGGTGATGGGCAACCTGCAGACGGCGCGCGCCGCCGCCGGCGCCGTGCTGAACCGCATCGACAGCGAGTCGAGCCGCCTCGACACGCAAAAACTGGCCAGCACCACCGAGCGATCGAACGCCGAAGATGTGGACATGGTGCACGCCATTTCCGACTTTCAGATCAAGCAAAGCGGCTACGATGCAGCGCTGAAGTCGTACGCGCTGGTGCAACGTCTGTCGTTGTTCCAGTACGTGAATGGCTGACGGCGCGGCGACCCTGTCATCCTGAGCGTAGCGAAGGATCCCGGGCCTGCGATGAGATCCTTCACTTCGTTCAGGATGACAGCGGTTTCGTTCGGGATGACAGCGGTTTCGTTCAGGCGGCACCGCCTTCGTTCAGGATGACAGCGGCCCGGGAGCCTTTGACTTTGCTCGACGTCGCGATCCTCGGCCAGGTGGCCCTGGGCTATTCCCCGTTCATCGACCGCAATCGCACGGTCGCGGCGACGCGGCTTTCCGTCTTTCCCCTGCGCCCCGACGCGACCCTCGACGTCGCCCAACTCCTGCATGCCGTCGGCGACGTCTGGCCGGCCTCGGGCGGCAAGGTCTCGCTCAACGTCGTCAGCGAGAGCCTGCTGCACGACCTGCTGCAAGCCAGCCCTTCGGCCAACCTGATGGTCGAAGTGCCCAACTTCATGGCCTCGGACCCGGCCAACGTCGAGGCGCTGGTCCGCTTGCACGCCGCGGGCAATACGCTGCTGCTGAAAGGCAGGCCCAACGCCGAGTTGCCGCGCGAAGTGCTGCCCTGCTTCAAGTACTCGATCATCGATCTCGCCGACGAGCGGCGCACCGGCGACGGCAGCCATCCACCGCCTGGCGTGACGCGGGCGATCGCGCACGTGCAGTCGGGCGTGCGCACCGTCGCCGACATGGAGGCCTCGTTCGCGCGCGGCGCCCACGCCGTGCTCGGCTGGCCGATCGACGACGCGCTCAGCGCCACCGCTGCGCGCACCGGAAAGCCCGTGGCGCAGCCCGACCAGCAGGTGATCGTCGAGCTGATCCGCCGCGTCGACAACGAAGACGCGATCGAGAAGCTCGAGAACACACTCAAGCGCGATCCCTCGCTGGCCTTCAAGCTGCTGCGCTACATCAACTCGCCGGCGTTCGGCCTGCGCGTCGAGATCAGCTCGTTCCGCCACGCCATCATGCTGCTCGGCTACCAGCGGCTGAAGCGCTGGCTGGCGCTGCTGCTCGCCACCGCCAGCAAGGATGTCAACCTGCGCCCGGTGATGTTCGCCGCGGTACGTCGCGGCCTGCTCATGGAAGAACTCGTCGCCGGCTCGGGCGACGAGGAGATGAGGAGCGAGGTCTTCATCTGCGGCGTCTTCTCGCTGCTCGACCGCATGTTCGGCGAGCCCTTTGCCAAGCTGCTCGGTTCGATCCCGGTGCCTGAGCGCGTGTACCAGGCGCTGGTCAAGAACACCGGCCCGTTCCAGCCCTATCTGGCGATGGTGCGCGCCGCCGAAGGCGAATCGGTGTTCGAGTACCGCGAAGCCGCCGAGCACCTGCTGATGAGCGTGGCCGAGATCAACCGCGCCCAGCTGCGCGCGCTGATGGGCGCAATCACGCTGGAATGAAGACGCAAGACGCGGTCGAGCAGAGCGTCGTTGCACCGTCGCCCGCGACCGTCCGCGAGACACTTCAGTTCTTCTGGGACTCGCCCTTCCCGGCGACCTTGCAGGACGCCGAGTTCCGCCTCGTCGACGTCAACGAGGCCTACCTCGAATTCACCGGCTATCCGCGCGAGCATCTGATCGGCCTCGACCCGGTCGAGCTGCAGCCGCAGGAAGACCAAGCCAACACGCTTGACCGCCGGAGCCGACTGCTGGCAACGGCTGGCAAGGATGTCTCGCGCAGCCTGTCCGAGGGCCGCTTCATCGACGCCGGCGGCTTCGAGCGCTGGTTCAGCATCGCGCGGCGCGTCCTCGTCGACGAGAAGGGCGCGCCGCTCTACCTGGGCGTCCTGCAGGACACGACCAGCGAGCACGCGGCGCGCGATCGCGCCGACCGCTCGGTGCGCGAGATCGACGACTGGTTCGACCTGAGCCCGGTCGGCATGGTGCTGTTCGACGACAGCGGCCTGCTCGTGCGCACCAACGTCGCCTTCGACGAGATGGCGGGCAGCGTGCCGGTCTCGCTCGCCGAGGCCTCGCCCAGCCTCGCCGAGCTGCTCGCCTGGGGCGAGGGCGGCGCGCTGAAGACGCTCGAGCCCGGCTCGCGGCCGATCGAGTCGCAAGGTTGGGTGACGCAGCCGGACGGGCCGATGCGACGCCTGCGCGCGATCGTGCGCTGCTATCGCACGGCGGGCGGCGAGCGTCGCTACATGGGCATCGTCGAGGACCGCAGCATCGAGGAAGAACGCGACCTCGCGCAGATGCAGATCGGCGCCATGATGGACACCGCCGGCGTCGGCATCGCCACCTTCCAGGAGTCCTCCGGCTGGATCGGCCGGCGGCCGGCGGCGAGCGGCGCCTCGGTGCTGCTGCAGAACATCAGCCGAGAGATCGTCGCCCCCGAGTCGCTCGCCGAGTACGAGCGGCTGCAACTGGCCTTGATGCGCACCCAGCGGGCCGAGGTTCGCTACGCGATCGAGCATCCCGATCTCGGCAGGCGCTGGCTGGTCACCCGGGTCGAGCCGGCGACCCTCGCCTCGGGCACGAAGACCGCCTCGGTCGTCACCCTCGACGTCACCGACCGGCAACGAAGCCAGGTGCGCAGCGAGCAGCTGCTGCGCGAGATGACCACCATTCTCGAGAGCACGACGGCGGGCATCGCCTACCTGCGCGGCGGCAGGCTGGTGCGTTGCAACCGGCGCTTCGAGACGATGCTGCGCCTGCCTTCCGGCACCAGCGCCGGCGCGACCCTGGCCGAGCTGCTGGCGCGCCATCCGCATGCCGAGTCCATGGCGACGGAGATCCGAGACGCGCTGCTCGCCGACGCCACCTACGAGATCGAGTTCGCGTCCGGCGAGGCTGAGGTAGGCGAGCGCCCGGCCGACCGGGCCGCCGACCCTCGCTGGTTTTCGCTGTCGGTGCGCAGCGTCGGCGCCGGCTCGGGCGGCGACGAGGCGATCGCCGTGCTCTCCGACGTTACCCGGCTGAAGGCCCAGCAGGCCCAGCTCGAGACGCTGGCGCGCGATCGCGAGTCGATGGCGCGGCGCACGCGCGCCGTCCTCGACTCGGTGCTGGTCGGCATCGTCACGGTCGGACCGGCCGGCATCGAGTGGATGAACCGGTCGGCGCAGCGCATGTTCGGCGCCCAACTGTCCGAGTTTCTCGACACGCCGATCTCGACGGTGGCGACGCCCGAAGCCGATCACCCGTTTCGCCGCACCCGCTATCTCGACGAGCTGCAGGAGGGCGAGGCCGAGACATTCGAATGCCGGGTGCGCGCCCGCGACGGTCGCGAGTTCTGGGTCGTCGGCAACGCCGTCGCGACCGGCCGCGACGACAGCGCGCCGCAGCTCACCTATGCGCTGCTCGACATCGAGCGGCGCCGCCAGGCCGAGGCCGCCGTGTCCGAAGCGCAGGCGTCGTTGCGCCGCGTCATCGATGCCGCGCCGCTGGCCATCGCGCTGCTCGACGCGAAGACGCTTCGCCTCGTTCAGGTCAACGGCGTCGCGGCGAGGGTCGTTGGCGAGACGCCGGACCGGCTGGTCGGGCAGATCCCAGAGCAGGTGTTCGGCGTCGTCGTCGGCGCCGAACGTCGCCGACACATGGAAGACGCGCTGCTGTCGAGCGAAGTCACCGCGCGCGAGTACCGCATCGAGCGCGACGGCGAGCTGCAGATCTGGGACGCTCGCTACCTGCCGCTGGCGGCGGAGCGCGGCGCGCCACCGGACCAGTTGTTGATCGTCTCGACCGACGTCACCGGGCAGCGTGTCGCGCAGGAGGCGCGTCTCGAGGCGGCGATCGCGCAGCGCGACATGCTTGTCAAGGAAGTGCACCACCGGATCAAGAACAATCTGCAAGGCGTGGCCGGGCTGCTGCAGCAGATCGCGCAGCGCAAGCCCGAGGTCGCGGGCGCCATCGACGAGGTCGTCGGCCAGGTGCAGGCGATCGCCCAGGTCTACGGCCTGCAGGTCGGCGACACCGGGCCGCTCTCGCTGGCGCGCGTGCTCGAGGCGATCACGGCTTCGGTGCAGCGCACCTTCGGGCGGACCATCCGCTGCCGGGTCGAAGGCGAGGCCGCGCGCGAGTGGACCTTGCCCGAGGTCGAGGCGATCCCGATCGCCCTGACCCTCAATGAGCTGCTCACCAATGCCATCAAGCACGGTGCGGCGGGCGACGCCGACGCCGACGTCTCGTGCGCGCTCGAAGGCGAAGCGGGCGGCGTGCGCGTCGTCATCGCCAATCGCGGCCGGCTCGCCGCGGGCTTCAGCCTCGCGCGCATCCCCAACGGCGTCTCGGGCCTCGGCCTGGTGCGCGCGCTGCTGCCGCGGCGCAGCGCCGCGCTGCGCATCGAGCAGGTCGACGAGCAGGTCGTGGCCGTCGTCGAACTGCGCGAGCCGGTCGTCGTGCGCCCGGCCGGCGCATAAGATCGCGAGTGCACGCTTGACACGAGAGGGCTGAGCTTGGCGAACAAGGGAACGATTCTGGTCGTCGACGACAACCGCCTGGTGCTGGCGACGTTGACCGATGGCCTGTCGCAAGCCGGCTACCGCGTCATCGACGCCGACAACGGCGACGACGCGATCCTGCTCGCGCGCGAGCACAGGCCAGACCTCGCGCTGCTCGACATCCGCATGGAAGGCAAGAGCGGCTTCGACGTCGCGCAGTACCTGCGCACGCAGTGCCGCATGCCCTTCATGTTCCTGTCCGCCTTTTCCGACGAGGAGACGGTTGCCCAGGTCGAGGCGCTGGGCGCGGTGGCCTATCTCGTCAAGCCGCTCGACATCCGGCACATCGTCCCGGCCGTCGAGGCCGCCTTTGCCAACCTCGAGGCGGGCCGTGCCGCGCTGGTGGCCGAGCACGGGCAGCCGCATCGAGCCCCGGCCTCGAACGAGCTGATCGATTCGAGCGTGGCGATGGCCGCCGGCGTGCTCATGCATCGCCACTCGCTGCGGCGCGGCGAGGCGCTCGAGCGTCTCGCCCACCTCGCCGCCAGCGAAGGCCGCAGCAGCCACGAGGAGGCCGAGCTCCTGCTCGCCGCGGTTGAGCGCCTGGCCGGCTCCTGAGAAGCCGGCCCTATCGCGTTTCCGGGCGATCCGGCGGAAGCGAGAAGTGAAAGCTCGCCCCGCGGTCGGGGGCGCCCTCGGCGCGCACCTCGCCGCCGTGCCGGCGGACGATGCGACGCACCGAAGCGAGGCCGATGCCGGTGCCGGGGAATTCGCTCGCGCTGTGCAGGCGCTGGAAGGCGCCGAACAGGCGATCGGCGTAGCGCATGTCGAAGCCGGCGCCGTTGTCGCGCACCGTGAAGGTGGCCGGCTCGTCGGCATGGCTCGTGAAAGCGATCCGCGCCGCCTTGGCGTTGCCGGTGTACTTCCAGGCGTTGCCGAGCAGGTTCTCGAGCACCATGCGGAGGAGCGTCGGGTCGCCGACCGTGGACAGTCCTGGTTCGATCTCGACCGCGACTTCGTGGTCGGGCGTCAACCGACGCAGGTCGGCGACGATGTAGCCGGCGAGTTGCGAGAGGTCGACGGGTACGCGCTGGATCGGCTGCGACGAGAGCTTCGACAGCGCGAGCAGCGCGTCGATCATGTGGTTCATGCGCGCGGCGGCCCCGAGCACGCGATCGAGGTGATCGATGCCGACGCGATCGAGCACCGCCGCGTAGTCTTCCTTGACGATCCGCGTGAAACCTTCGACGACGCGGATCGGCGCGCGCAGGTCGTGCGAGACGAGGGTGCCGAAGGACTCCGCGTCGCCAGCGCCTTCCAGCTCGGCGATGCGTGCGCGGGCGTTGCGCAAGGCGACGCTTTGCCGCCGCTGGCGATGCAGCAGCACGAGCGCGACGATGGCGCCGGCCGCAACGGCGGCGAGCAACCCCAGGGCCACGATGGCGACGGTTCCCAGGCTGATCACCGCAGCGTCATGAAAGCCCCGCACCGCTCGGGCGGCGCAACGAAGGCAGAGCGGGCAGCGGCAACGCGAGACATCGGCAACGATTGTAGGCAGCGGCGGCCCCGGCGACGGTTCAAGTCCGGCCGCTTCGCGCCGAAAATGACTCGTGCGGCAGGCGCGGCGATCCCGCGTCGTCCTGTCGCGCTCCCGCGCGCCATGTCTTGCAACATCGAAAATATCACGCCGTGACCCCCACGAACCCGGTGCTCGACGAAGAAGCGCTGCAGCGCCTGCGCGAGCTGGACCCGGGCGGCCGCAACCGCTTGCTCGAGCGCGTGCTGCGCGCCTTCGAGGCCTCGGTGCTGCGCCTCGCGCCGCAGCTCGCCGAGGCGCGCGGGCGCAGCGACATGCAGGGCATCCGCCACGTCGTGCACACGCTCAAGTCGTCGTCGGCGAGCATCGGCGCGCTTCGCCTGTCGAGACTTTGTGCCGAAATCGAGGCCCTCGTGCGGAAGGAGGTGCCCGAAGGTCTCGCGCTACTGCTCGACGACGTGGACCGCGAGCTTGCCGTCGTGCTACAAGCCCTGCAGCCGATGCGGGGAAGTCCGCCATGATTCGCAGCCAGACCCCCGCCGAAGACCTTCCGGAGCGATCCAAGGTTCTGCTCGTCGACGACGACGAGGTCAATCTGCTGCTCACCTCGGTGGCGCTGCAGGACCAGGGCTTCAGCGTCACCCAGGCGACCGGCGGCGAAGAGGCGATCGCCAAGCTCGTCGACGTTTTCCCCGACATCGTCGTTCTCGACGCCGTCATGCCCGGCCTCGACGGCTTCGAGACCTGCCGCGAGCTGCGCGTGCTGCCCGGCTTCGAATCGCTGCCGGTGCTGATGCTGACCGGCCTCGACGACGACGCCTCGATCACGCGCGCCTACGAAGCCGGCGCCACCGACTTCTTCGTCAAGTCGACGCAGTGGCGGCTTCTCGCCGGGCGCTTGCGCTACCTGCTGCGCGCCTCGCGCACGCGCGTCGAGCTCGAGCGCAGCAAGTCGCGGCTGGCGCGCGCCCAGGACCTGGCGCGCATGGGCAGCTTCGACTGGCGCAAGGGCCAGGGCGGCCCGGTCTTCTCGATCGAGGGGCTGCGCGTGTTCGGCATCGCGCCCGACCAGAGCCTCAACTTCCGCACCCTCATGCGCATGGTGCCCGAGGAAGAACGCAAGGCCTTCGTCGAGCTGACGCACAACGCCATCGAACGCAGCACGGTGCTGGCGACCGACATCCACGCGCGCCTCGCAGACGGCCGGCAACGCATCGTCCACCTCGAGGCCGAGCCCGAGTTCAACGAGCACGGCAACCTGGTCGGCTACACCGGCATCGTCCAGGACGTGACCGATCGGCGCCTCGCCGAAGACCGCATTCGCCACCTCGCCAATTTCGACACGCTGACCGGCCTGCCGAACCGCCGCCAGCTCATCTGGCGCGCCGAGCGCGCGCTCGAGCACGGCCGCCGGCTCAACCACCAGGTGGCGTTGCTGCTCATCGATCTCGACCGCTTCAAGGTCATCAACGACACGCTCGGTCACGGCGCCGGCGACGAGCTGCTGGTCGAAGTGGCGCGGCGTCTGCGCTCCTGCGTGCGCCACTCCGACCAGGTGCTCGAAAGCTCGCTCGAGACGGTGGGCGTTCGCTCGCACCGGACGCTCGAAGCGGTGGGCCGGCTCGGCGGCGACGAGTTCGTCGCCCTCCTGCCCGAGGTGAGCGACGAGCGCGACGCCGAGCGCGTCGCCGAGCGCATCCTCGAAGCGATGCGACTGCCGATCATCATCGGCATGCAGGAGTGCTTCGTCACCGCCAGCGTCGGCATCGCCCTCTTTCCGCGCGACGGCAACAACGTTGCCGACCTGTTGCGCAACTCCGACGTGGCGATGTATTCGGTCAAGTCGGCCGGGCGCAACTCGTCGTCGGTGTACCGGCCGAGCCTCTCGGGCCAGGGCCGCGAGAAGCTCGAGCTCGAGAGTGCTCTGCACAAGGCGATCGAGCGCGACGAACTGGTCCTGCACTACCAGCCGAAGATCGACGTGCGCGGTGCGCGCATGGTCGGCGCCGAGGCGCTGATGCGCTGGCGTCGACAAGGCGTGCTCGTGCCGCCGGGCGACTTTATCCCGCTCGCCGAAGAGACCGGCCTGATCATCCCGATCTCGGAATGGGCGATCCGCGAAGCGGCGCGCCAGGCCCGCATCTGGCAGGACAACTTCGGCTTCGCCGACTCGATCGCCGTCAACCTGCCGAGCCGCATGTTCGAGCGCACCGATCTCGTCGAGTACATCCACAACGCCGTCACCACCTACGGCGTGCCGCACCACGCGATCGAACTCGAGATCACCGAGACAGGCCTGATGAAGGATCTGCAGAACGTGATCCCGGCGCTGCACCGGCTGAACGAGATCGGCGTCGAGATCTCGATCGACGACTTCGGCACCGGCTATTCCTCGCTCGCCTACCTGACGACGCTGCCCATCAGCGAGCTGAAGATCGACCGCAGCTTCGTGCGCGATCTGGGCATGACGCCGCAAAGCTCGGCGGTCGTCACGGCGATCATCGCGCTTGCTCGCTCGCTCGGCCTGCGAGTCATTGCCGAAGGCGTCGAGAACCTGCGCCAGATGGAAGTGCTGCACCGCCTGGGCTGCGGAATCATGCAGGGCTTTCTGTTCAGCAAGCCGCAGCCGCCCGAAGACATCGAAGACTGGCTCGAGCAGACCGTGCTGCCGAGAAAAGCGCCCTGGATCGGCAAGGCCGGCAGCGCCGACGCCGCCGAACCGCCGCTCGTGACGCGAAGCCGCGTCGCGCGCATCAAACCCGCCTGAAATCTGGAGAAGCCGACGTGGAAGCGACGCGACCTGCACCCCTCGCCCGAGCCGGCGGCGACCTGCCGGCGGCGCAGATCGCCAAGGCCGCGTTTCGCCGCCTGGCGATCGAGCGCCTCGAGCCGACGCCCGAGAACTACGAGCGCGCCTGGCGCCACGAATCGGGCGACACGGTGTCGCCCGGCGAGGCGCTGGCGACGCTGATCGATCGCATCGTTCGCGGCGTCGAGCGTGGCGGCCGCAATTGGACGATGGCGCGCCGCAAGGAGGGCATCCAGCGCGTGCTGGCGGGAAGCCGCAGCGATCCGCGCCGCATGCAGCAGCGGCTCGCCCAGCTCGTCAATAGCTGGGACAGCGACACCGCGGCGACCGAGGTCGACGTCGCCGGCATGCCGGTGGCCGAAGCAGGCGTCGACGCGAACGCCGGCAGCGCCGGGGCCGCCCCTGTCGAGGTCGTCGCACCGGCCCTGGCACAGGCGGCCAACGACGTCGAAGGGGACGAGACGGCAGCGGCCGAGGCGGGCGGCGCGCTCGCATGGAAGCGCGTCGCGCACACCCTGGGCAAGGCCTTGCAGCAGGCCATGCCACAGAACGACGAGGCCAACCGCGAGCTGAGCGAAGAGCTCTCGCGCCTGATCGGCCGGCTCGGCAGCGAAGGCGCGAAGGCGCCGCTCATCGCCGAGACCGAAGCCCTCTGCCTGCGCGCCGGGCGCGTGCTGCAGCATCGCCACCACCTCTTCGAGCAGCTCGGCAAGCTTTGCCACGAGCTGACCGCGAGCCTCACGGAGTTGGCCGAGAACGACAGCTGGGTCAAGGGCCAGTGCGAGGCGATGCGCACGAAGATCGAAGAAGGCCTCACGGCGCGCGGCGTGCGCGCCGTGAGCGACATGCTGCATCACGCGAGGGCGCGCCACGCCGAGGTCAAGGTCGAGCGCGAGCAGGCGCGCGACGCGCTCAAGGGGCTGATCCACCAGATGCTCGCCGAATTGAGCGAGCTGGGCTCGAAGACCGGCGACTTCAGCCAGAGCGTCGGCCGCTACGCCCAGGTCATCGAGGAAGCCGATTCGCTCGAGAGCCTGACCGGCGTGGTCCGCGAGATGGTCAACGAGAGCCGGGCCGTGCAGACGCTGGTGCAGCAGACGCAGGAGCGCCTTCAGGAAGAGCACAGCAAGGCCACCGGCCTCTCCGAGCGCGTCGTCAGGCTCGAAGACGAAATGCGCCGGCTTTCCGATGAAGTCTCGACCGACCAGCTCACGCAGATCGCCAACCGGCGTGGCCTGATCCAGGCCTTCGAGATCGAGAAAGCACGCCTCGAGCGCAACGGCGGACATCTCTCGATCGGCCTGCTCGACATCGACAACTTCAAGCGGCTCAACGACGAGCTTGGCCACAGCGCGGGCGACGAGGCGCTGAAGTCGCTGGCCGCGATCGTCAGCAAGACGCTCAGGCCGGGTGATCGCGTTGCCCGCTACGGCGGCGAGGAGTTCGTCGTGTTGCTGCCGGAGACGCCGGTCGACGACGGCGAGCAGGTCTTGACGCGGCTGCAGCGTTCGCTCACCGGCGGCCTGTTCATGCACAAGGAAAAGCAGGTCTTCGTGACCTTCTCGGCCGGCGTCACCAGCTACCGGCTGCAGGAACGCATCGAAGAGTCGCTCGAGCGCGCCGACCAGGCGCTCTACGAGGCTAAGCGGACCGGCAAGAACCGGACCTGCATCGGCTGAGGCTCAGGGCGAGCGCAGCGTTTCGTCCAGCGTTTCCTCGGGCTCGCCGAGCACGCGGAGGGCGCGCTGCACGTCGCGCTCGAAGGCATCGACCGTCGCTTCGGGTGCGGTCGAGCTCATCAGCGCGGCGCGAAACGCCTCGGACTCGCTGGCGTAGAAGGCGCGCACGACGGGTCGCGCATCCGGCGAAAGGGCCTGGCTGAGCGAGTTCATGAAGCACTCCATCGCCAGCAGGCTGCCCTGCAGCTCGTGGAGCTGCTTCTCGAGCGATTCCAGTTCGTCCATGCGATAGGCCCTCCTAGCGCTTGGCCGCGGCGGCGATGAGGCGCGCCGCGAACCACTCGGCGATGTCGCGATCGGCCGTCGCGGTGTCGAAGCGAAGGTCGTCGGCGACCAGACCGGCGATGGCGCGGCGGTCGCGCTCGGCGCGGCAGGCCAGCGCGAACTCGCGGAACACGGCGGGTGCGCCGTCGGGCTCGGCGCTGCGGTCGTCGGCATCGTTGAAGTCGCTGTACATGGCTCGTTGCTCTTTCTTGCAAGGCGGCAGTGCAATCGACATGCCCGGATGTCGCGCGGCGGGACTCGAACCGTGCGCCGACCCCTCGTCCGGGCCTTGCTGCACGGCTTACCGGTCGCAACCGCGGCTCAGGGGCCGCCTTCGTGCCGGGTCGCCACGGCTGCATGCACCGCGTCGGCCCCTTGCGCTAGCCACCCAGTTTCGTCGCGGTGCCGACGCCGCGCCGCGGCGCTGCGGGCGAATAGCGCGGCAACGACGGCGATGACGTGCTCTCGTTCGGGGCGACGGCAGAGACCCCGCCACCTCGAACTCGTCCGATCCTACGGCCATCTGTGCGGGTACACACAGACTTGCCAGACATTGACAATGTCACAACGAACATTAGAATCTGACTGACATTGTCAAAAACTTCGAGTGCGCGACGACCTGCAGAAATCAGTACCAGCCCGCCCGCATTGGGCGAGGGTGCTGCGCTCGATCTGTCGGAACGTCGAAGAGACGGAGTTGAAGGACGCAATTGTTCGAGCCGTTCGCAAGGACGCCGAATGGCTGTCGACGGTGTGGGGCAAGCAGTTCGAACGAGCGCTGGACCTTGGTACGGACGACTTTTTCGCGCAAGAGAAGTGCCGCAGCGAACTCCTTGCGCTCGTGGCCACCAGTCCAACTCCGCACGCGCGCGCAAGCTGTGAAATCGCTCTGGGACTCTTGGCCCGCGACGACGTCGCATCGCCGCAGTTCAAGACCGTCGTGATGAAGCAAGCGGTCCAAGCCTTCGCGGTGGACTCGGTGGAGCTACTGTCTTCGCTGGTGGCGGCCGGGGTCGACGACAACAATGCTGCCCAAGTGCGCCGCCGATTGCATGGCTTGCTTTCGAATTGTGACTTCTCGCGCGAGCCGCCGCAGCGCGCGATCGCCGAGGCGCTCTCAGTCGAGGCTGGCCTCGACTTGCCGTTGAAGGTGTCGCTGTGATGCAAGCACCGGATTCGTTACCTAGGGCTGGCCGTCTCGTGCTGTCGGAACGCGGTGAGTCTCGGTCGGAACCCGGGCTTCTGGTGCGGAAGCTGGATGCCCGAACGTCCTTTGAAGCGAAGCATTTGCACGAGTACTGTTTCCGCGTTCCGGGCGAACTGTCCCACGACATTGCAAGCCTGTTGGGCGCGGTCCGCCTGGCCGATAGAGGATTTGTCCGGCGCTACAGCCGTGCCTGGGGCCGAGCTCTGCAGGTCGAGCTTCCGGTCTACGACCTTCACAAGTGGCGCAGTCAAGAAGTGACGAGCAGTCTGGAAGATTCCCTCCAGTACCTCACCGGTGACACTTGGCGATTTCGCTTCGTCAAGCGCAGGCGAAAGGCCGCCGCCGCGGGCCAAGCGCACCTTGTCTCATCACCGGAGGCGATCAGAGTCTTCGTGCCGTTCAGTCATGGGCTCGACTCGTTCGCCCAAAGTGAGTTTTTGAGTTCCCGCGAGCGAGTAGACATCGTCCGAGTCAACATCAACGCCAGCCGGAGGTCCGGTAGCTGGCAAGGGCTCGGGCGCCGCGGTCGCATTCGCGCTGTTCCTGTTTCCTCGCGTGTCGATGAGCCGCCTCATCCCGAACCGAGCTTCCGTACCCGACCATTCATCTACGACTTGATGGCCGCCTATGGCGCTGCCATGTCCAGAGCAAAGCGAGTCCTTGTGCCGGAGAATGGCCAGGGAAGCCTTGGTGGGTCTCTCGTGCCCCTGGGTGGAGAAGCTCCTCACCGCAGCTGTCATCCGGGCTTCACCTCGCGGCTCGCCCGATTCATCGGTGCGATCACCGAGCGCGAAGTGATATTCGAACATCCGGGCTTGTTCTCTACGAAGGGCCGAGTACTTTCGCGCCTGCTTACGCTTCACCCGAACAGCAGCGAATGGCTGTCGGCGCACCCATCATGCTCATACGACTCCCGTCACGCCCACGACGGTGGCCGCAAGGTTCACTGCGGTGTATGTGGCAACTGCTTGCTGAGGCGCCTTTCGCTGCACGCGGCCGAAGTGGCGGACTGCACTCCATACCGAGTTGCCGACCTTCACGCGCCTAGCATCGAGGCTACCTTTTCGGGCGGTGACTTGCCCGCCGAAATTTCGGCATACCGGGATATTGCCTTGAACAGCAGTCGCGGCATGCAACGCCTTGCAGACCTGGCGGACACGCCGAGTGCTGTACGAGTGTGGGCAGAAATTGACGGCCTTGCGCGATACCAAGCGCGCCCGATTCCAGAGGTCAAAGACGACATGTTCGAACTTCCACGGCAGCACCATCTTGAATGGAATGCCTTCCTGATCCATTGTGGGAACTCCTCCTGGCTCACTCACCTGGCAAGAGGCTGAGATGGCGACCATCAACGTCAAACCAGGAATTCTTGGCGCACGGCTCAAAGGCGCGCGCACGCTCAGGCGCCTCACGCAAGAGGCTGCAGCGGCGGCGCTCGGCGTGGCCCGCACGACTATCGTCGCCATCGAAGCAGGTACGCGTGCCATCGTGCCAAACGAACTCAGGACTCTGGCGGAGCTATACGACGCCTCGGAGAGCGAGTTGCTCGACATGGAGCGGCCTGAGCTTCAGATGGAAGTTGACTTCCGCATGAACCTGCACAGCGCCCTCGCCAAGAACGAGACTGACGTTGCAGCGATGCTCCATCGCTTGGCCGCGTCGACCCTCCAGCTCGAGAACCTCGTCGGCCAACGCCTGCCGAGGCTGGACCTGCCGGAGGTGAATATCTCGAAAGCAGGAGCGATCGAACAGCAGGCGGAAGATGCGGCGCTGGGGTTGAGGACGCGCCTTGGCATCGGATTGGGCCCCATTCAAGACTTGACCGCGCTCATGGAGTTCGATCTGGGTCTTCGGGTCTTCGAACGCCCGTTGGCTTCCAAGGTCTCCGGGGCCGTTGCCTTCGATGCGGGTATCGGCGGATTCGTCCTTTTGAATTCTCTTCATCCGCTCTACCGCCGCAGAGTCACGGCCGCTCATGAAATCGGTCACCTGCTAGTGCGCAAACAAGGGCTGTGCATCCTGTTCGAGGAAGGAGAACCGTCGGACCGGGAGGAGCGCTTCTTCGACCTCTTCGGCCTGGCACTTCTTACGCCCGCCGCCGCGGTACGCAAGAAGGCAGACGAATTGCTGCGCATGTTCGGCAGCTTTTCAGTGCGCCAGCTTCTGATGATGGCGATCTTTTTCAATGTGTCCATCGAGGCCATGACCCGCCGCATGGTGACCCTAGGAATCCTGAAGCCGGGCACCTACGAGCAACTGCGCGCCAAAGGCATCGGGCTCAAGCATCGGCAGCGGCTCATGGATGAGATGCCAGTCGCGGAGGTGGCTCTGCCATTCACGCCGCGCGCATTGCTTCTTGCGAGCATCGCTCACCAGCGTGGTCTGCTTTCGGAACAGCAACTTGCGTCGATGCTCGAGTTGGATCTGGTGTCGGTCCGGAAGGCCCTGGAGGGAGGGCTCAGCAGCACCAAGGAGGGAGTGCTTGAGCTTACTCTTTGACCATCTGCACCCCGGCCCCCTCATCCTCGACGCAAGCGCTGCCATCAACCTTCTTGGCAGCGGCGATATGCCGGGGGTACTGCACGCGCTGGGCAGCGTGTGCGTCATGGAAGAGAGGACATTCAGAGAGGTGAAGCGTCACCCCATACCGGGATACGACCACATGCCCGTGCTCGACGGCTTGCGCAAAGGCGGCCTCCTCAAGGTCGAACGAATGCGCAGTGACGAATACGAAACCTACCTCACTTTGATACAGGGCTCCATCGTGACGCGGCTCGATGATGGAGAGAGTGCGGCCATAGCGCTGACGGGCCGTGGCTATCCAGTCATCCTCGATGAGCGCAAGGCGCGCGGTGTCGTCTCGAAGGGTTTCCCGGGCGTGCAGTGCTGCAGCACCTTGCGCATGCTGCTCACGGCTGGCAAACGCGGCGGACGGACGCTTGAATGGGTGCAGCAGCTCGTCTTGTCAGCCCGACTGCATGCACGCCTCGGCGTACCGCCTGAAGAGCGGGAAGTCATTCGAAAGTTGATGGATGGCGTCGCTGACTGGCCCTCAAGCTGATCGCAGCTTGTTCGTGCGGCGGTCGCGGTCGTGCTACGCCCGCCAGCGTTCGCCCTCGCGCCGCGCCCGGCCGAGCGCTTCGAGAGTGAGAAGGATGCCTGGCAGCCGCTTCTTCCACGGCCCGCGGCCGGTGAAGCCTTCGGCCAGCGCGCGTTCGTCTACTGCGCCTGGTGCGGCCACGAGCACGTCGGCGATGGCGCGCACCTGCTCGGGCAAGGTGCTCGGCCAGGGGCGCCGCGTGCCGGCGGGCGTGGCCTTGCCGCTGCCTTTGCCTGCTATGAGCACGGGCAGGTCGCCGAGGTCGATCTCGTCCTGCTTGGGCACGGCCACGGCCGGCGCGGTGCGGCGTGCCGGATCCTGGAACTCGGGGCGCAGCCAGCGCACCTCGCCGCGCGCTTCCTCGGCCGCGCGCTCGGCATTGAGGGCCACCAGGCGCACGAGCAACTCCTCTTCGGCCTCGGCCTGCGCCGCAGGCTTCCCGGGCCAGGGCAAGGTGCCTCCGGGCTTGCCGACGAGGGCCGGCGCGAGGTCGGCCCAGCCATAGGCTTGCAACACGAGCGTGTCGATGCGGTCGTGCAGCTCGCCCAGCACGCTCACCAGGCCATCGGTATGCGTAAGCTTCTCTTTGTCGCTGAGCGGGCGGCCGAGGCGCAAGGCGTCGAGCACGTTGTACATGTCGGTGAGCGTGAGGCTCGCATGCGCCGCCTGCTGGCGCTTGCGATGGGCGTCGAGTTCCTCGGCGGTTGCGGCGATTTGTTTAGCGAGGTCGGATTTGGCAATGAAGTCTGGGAACGCAAAAGCCTCGAAGCACTTTGTCTTGACGTAGACCGGGTCGTTGCCCACACCGAGCTTGCTGCCGGCGGCAAGCGCCCATTGAACATGCCCGCGACTGCAAAGCACGCCAAGAGTCGCTGAGTCGGGCGATGCGATGGCAACGAGTTTGTTGTCGGGAAGAATGCTCGTGCCTAGAAACAGAAAGGTTCTGTGTTTGGCCGTTTCGACAGTGGCGATATAGCGCTTGAGACCAGCAAGTTGTGCCCGTAGCTTGGGGTTCGTTTCTCCGAAGAGCCACCACTTCTCTCGACGAGTCTCACGGTTGTTGCTGTCGCGCTCAGGCTTCACACGCTCCAGCAACCATTGGTAGGTTGCGGGGAAGCGCTTGCGGGCTTCTTCTGAAGTGAGACCAAGCATGTCGATGACCATCACGCCGCGCGGGCGATCGGCGAGGTCCCGACCGTTGCGGTACTCACGAATGTGAGACTCAAGTCCCGGCACTGTGCCCAACCCCAGTGACACGGCTTCCTCGGGCGTGACAATGAAACCTTGCCCGAAGAGGCTAACGCCGCGATTGCTCAATTCCAAATTCGCCCGCAAGGAATGAGCGGCAGCGACGTTTGCTCCGACTCGCAAGTCAGCGTGTATCGCACCAAACCGAGTGTTGAAGCTGACCTCGGCGCTGCCATCGTTCGTTGGCGTCTCGCGCGTCACGGCTAGCAGATCTCCTTCTCCGAGCCCAATCGCAGCGACCGTCATGCAAATGCGAACGGCGGCGCCATCGGCGCTGTCGACCCAAGGATGGTCGGCTATGGCGAAGACCAGATGCACCGGTTGTTCGCCAGCCAACGCGGCCTGAACAACGCGCCGATTAAAGGTCTGCGGCAGGCTATTCGTCGTGATCAGTCCGAATTGCCGCGCCTCGCCGATCGCCACCTTCCGCGCGGCGGCCTGCCACCAATGCATCACGAAGTCAGCGCTCTCCGGTACGTCCTTCCACGTACTGCGCAAGGCCTCGGCATAGCCATCGCCCAAGGCGCGGCGCACGGTGCTCGCGCCAATGAACGGCGGATTCCCGACGATGAAATCGGTCTTCGGCCAATCCGCCTTGCGCGGCTTCGTGTAGTGCTCCAGCGGCACCTGGAAGGCCTCGTCTGGCACGTCCTCGCCCGTGACTGGATGCTTCTTCATGTGCACGCCGTCCCAGCGTGTCACCGCCTTGCCGGTCGCGTCCAGCACGTAGTCCACGCGGTCGTAAGCGAGCACCGCGTCGCGGCAGTCGATGTTCCCGTAGTCGTGGATCACCGGCTCGGCCACGCTGGCGTTGCCGAGGGTGCGGATATGCCATTGCAAGAAGCCGATCCACAGCACCAGCTCGGCCAGCGCGGCGGCGCGCGCGTTGATCTCGATGCCGAGCAACTGTTGCAGCGTCACGGTCTCGCCGGCAAAGCCGAGCTTGTCCTGCGTCTCTCCGAAGGTCTGCAACTGGTTGACGACTTCGCCTTCGAGGCGTTTGAGATGCTCGAGCGTCACGTAGAGAAAGTTGCCGCTGCCGCAGGCCGGGTCGAGCACACGCGTGCTGCACAGCTGGTGGTGAAAGCGCCTGATCTCGGCGCGCGCTTCGGGCAGCTTGCCTTCGGCCGCGAGCAGCAGCGCTGCGGCCTGCGCGTCGGCCCAGTCCGCGCGCAGCGGTTGCACGACGGTGGGCAGCACCAGGCGCTCGACATAGGCGCGCGGCGTGTAGTGAGCGCCGAGGGCGTGACGCTCCTCGGGGCCGAGCGCGCGCTCGAGCAAGGTGCCGAAGATGGCGGGCTCGACTTCGCGCCAGTTCGCCTTCGCGGCACGCAGCAGGCCGTCGATCTGCTCGCGCTTGAGTGGCAGCACGTAGCCGTCGGCGGCCGAGCCCTTGAAGAGCTTGCCGTTGAACTTGAGCACGTCGCGGGCCAGCGCGGCGCTGAAGCCGCCGCGGTCCATGTCGGCCCACAGCACGCGCAGCATCTGGTGCAGGGTGGCCGGGTCGTCGCGGTGATGTTCGAGCAACTCCTTGAAGCTACGCTCGGGCAGCAGGGCCACGTCTTCGGCAAACATGCTGAAGAGGCAGCGCGTGAGAAAGGCGGCCACGGCCTTCGGCGCATGGCCCGCCGCCTCGAGCGAGCTGGCCAGCGCCGCGAGTTCGACGGCGACTTCTCGTGTGACCTTGGCGCTGGTGCGCGCCGGGTCGAGGCTCAGCGGGTCGAGCCAGAGGCTGCGCAGGCGGACGCGGATAGCCTCGTCATGCAAGTCGGCCAGCGCGATGCGGTGCGAACGCGGGTCGGGAAAGGGTGTGTACGTGGCGCCGCTGCGGCTGAACTCGGCGTAGAGCTCGATCACATGGCCGACATCGACCACGACGAGAAACGGCGGCCGGCCTTCGGAGGCGGGCAGGGCGCGAGCATAGCTCTCGGCCTGGGCGCGGGCACGCAGCAGCGCGTCGTCGAAGCCCTTGCTGGTCTGGCCGGTGGCGGCGGCGAGGCTGCTCAGCTTGAGCTTCTTCGATTCCCAGATGAAGGCGCCGTGGCGATAGCAGTCGATGCGGCCGGCACTGGCGCTGCCGTCGCCATGGCGAAACGTGACGGGCCGCTCGAACATGTAGTCCTGCTCGGGCGTGGCGTGCGGGCGCGGCACGCCGAGCAGGTCGCACAGTTCGATGACGAAGGTCTGCGAGATCGAGAGTTCGGAAGCGGTGACGCCTTGCCAGCGATCGATGAAAGCGGTGGTCGTTTCGCGCGGCGAGGTCATTGGTGGATCATAGGAGCGCCATGCGCCACGAGGTGATCCTGGTCGCACGCGCCGAACTGAAAGCCGATCCGTTGGTGAAGCGCGTGCTGCTCGACTGCGCAAAACGAGTCGTCGGCGGAGACGGTGTCCGCCGACACGTCAATATCGGCGGGGGTTTGCGGTCGATTTGGGATTTATCCCGCCATAAATCCCGCCAACCAACATGCAGTACGTCACCGCGGGCTTTCAAGCGGGAGGATCTGGATTCATCCGATGTGTCATGGCCGAGTACTGCGAGCAAGGCCGCTCATACAAAGGTTTCGGCCCGCAAAGCCGGCAACGGCTCCGCGTGCCTCCCGACAGACTGCCGGACAACGCGTTGCGTGGCTAGCCGTTCGGATCAGAGTCCGCTGGTGCGACGGTCTGGGCGAAGCCGCTCAGATCTTCGCCCACGGCATCGATCAGGACGCGTGCTTCATCCATGAAGCGCTGCCATCGAAGCGGTGAGTTGACGTAGAGGGCGGCCAGCGCGCGTTCGAGTTCGGCGGCGGGCGTGACTGCCAGACCCCCCGCAACGCTCATCATCTGCAGGCGCACTGATGGGCGGATGTCCCTCCGTCGGTCTTTCATGGCTGATGCAGATTCGCGCCCACAAAGCGCGACTCACAAAGCGGATTTGACATCGTCTTTAGGATCATCTATGAACTCTACGTCGAGTCCTCGAAGGTGAGGCCATCAAAGAGTGAGGCCGGATCGGCGGCGACTTACTGCCCGCTTTTCGCGCAATCGAGCCGAGGCCCGCATCAACGTTCGCCCGGGCGCACACTGTCCCTCGGTTGTCCACAGACATCTCCACCACTGTGGTCGATTACTCGCCGGAACAGTTGGCTTGAGCCATGCCTTGGATCGATGACGGCTATAAATGATATAAACAATATATATCAATTCCAAGGAGCTTCCGTGGCATCCAACGCTTCCGCCAAGAAGGTGCGTCAGATCAAGCCGTCCGCTGCCGCGAGAGCGTCTGCCAAGACAAAGCAGAAGGCATCGCCGTCAGCGCCGCGTCGCTCTGTTCCGAAGGCGCGCCGGGCGAAAGTAGGCAACGGCGCTACGGCGTTGCCTCCGCCGAAGAAGGAGGGCGCGCCTTCACCAGCGGCTTCCGCACCGGACTCCGCCAAGAACCGCAAGCCGATCCGGGACAGCTTCACCATGCCGCGCCCTGATTTTCAGCTGATCGATGCCCTGAAACGGCGCGCGCTCGCGTTCGGTCGGCCGACCAAGAAGAGCGAAATTCTGCGCGCCGGACTGCATGCGCTTGCCGCGATGGACAACGCCTTGCTCGCCCGGACCCTGGCCGCCTTGGCCGTGTTGAAGCCGGGCCGTCCGAAGTCGGACTCTTGACGGTCTCGGCCCGCAGATTGCACAGCGGCCACAAGCGGTACAGCAGCTAGCTTCACCAGGAGACGTAGACCAGTTCCCGGCGTGCCAAAAGCAAAGACAGTTGGTCGGTGGAGAGACTTGCCCGCCGCTCTTCTGTGGGCGTGGCCCAGACGATGACGAGGTTCTCGTCGCGATCGTCGACCAGACAGGCGCCCGCCGGAACGATGATGACGGAGCCGTCGCTTTCGCTTAGCGTCAGTGCTTGCCGGAGACTAGCCTGGCGTCCCATGCGCGAATTTGAACACGGCGCAACTGCTTCGCCGACAAGGTTATAGTCCGAACGGACTACGAGATCACAGGCTCTGTCACCGTCTCGGACTTACGGCTAGGCTCGGCCGTACGACTCTTGGTTCGCCCGTCGCTGACCAGCACGCCGACACCGCTCAATTTGGCGCGCCGCTTCGCCTGCGCGGCCGCCGACGCGACTTGCTCCGCATCGTTGAAACTCCCTGCCCGGGCTACCAGCGCGCCCATGTAGAGGGTGGCGTGCGGGAAGAAGCGGGTGACGCCGTGCCTGTCCTCAGACACGATGCCGCCCGCCGCCAGGGCGTCGGCATCGTAGAGCTTGAGGGCGGCCTGGTTGAATGCGGCGACGATTTCGAGGCAGCGAGCTTTCCAGGCTTCATCCTGAAACACGAACACGAAGTCGTCGCCTCCGACGTGACCGATGAAATCGCGGCGCGGATCGGTGTGCGCGAGTGCCGTGCCGGCGACGAGCTTGATCATCTCGTCGCCGCGCCAGTAGCCATAGCGGTCGTTGAAGGGCTTGAAGTCGCTCAGGTCGGCGTAGCAGACGACGAAGTCGGCACCGCTCGAAAGCAGCCGGGCAATGTGCTCGCTGATCGGGATGTTGCCCGGCAGAAAGGTCAACGGGTTGGCATGGCGCGCTGCCTCGATGCGCGATTCGGTGACGTTGCGGACCAGCTGGTCGGCCGTGCCGATGCCGAAGTAGCGGCCGTTCTCGGTGACGATGAAGCCGTCGGTCAGGTAGCGCTGGTCCGACGAGGTCAGGATGCCGATCAGCTCCCCGATGTCCTGGTCACGCTCGAGCACTCGTGGCGCCGTGTTGGCGAAGGCGAGGCAGGGTTTCTTGCCGTACACCTCCTTGAAGAAGGACTTGGCATAGCGGTCGAGGAACTGGTGCCGCTCGACGATCGCCTTGGGCGTGCCGTCGTCGACCACTGCAAGCGCTGGCCACGCGGGATGGCGGAAGAAGAGTTCGGCGACTTCGTCGTTGGTGGCAGTCGGGGCGATCGGGTCGGCGTCGACGACGTTCAAGGCGCGCAGCCGTGTCGGCGAAGCGGCCGAGCGCAGTGTCGGCAGCACCGCGACCCGCTTGTCAACCAGCACGCTCGCGGCCGGGCCGCCGATCTCGAGACGGGGCAGGCCATCGGGCCGGCCGAGCAGGAAGCCCTGGCCGAGGTCGATGCCGAGGTCGCGGATCGCGCGCAGCTCGTCCGCGGTTTCGATGCCCTCGGCGATCAGCGTGGTGCCGAACACCTCGGCGATCTGCATCAGCGCGCGCAGCGTCTGGAGCTTCCTCGCACGCGAGCTGATGCCGTGGGTAAAGTACTTGTCGATCTTGACGATGTCGGGCCCGAGTTCGGACCACAGGCGCAGGCTCGACCGACCGTCGCCGAAGTCATCGAGCGCGAACGAGAGGCCTCTGGTCTGCACGTCGAGCGCGGCGTCGACGAACTCCTTGACGTCGGTGACGTGCTCGTGCTCTGTGATCTCGAAGGTGATCATGCGCGGCAGCAGGCCCAACTCGTCGATCGACGCGACCAGTCCGGCCACCGAGCGCATCCGCACCGCCGCGAGCAGGGCGGCCGCGCTGATGTTGACGAACAGCCGCCCCGGCTGCTCGAGCGCCGCCCAGCGGCGCAGCGCGATGTCGACGCAAGCCAGCTCGAAACGCTCGAGGATGCCCTCGCGACGCGCCGCGGCGAAGAGGGCGTCGGGCGAATGCAGCGGCATCGACTGAGGGCCGCGGATCAGCGCCTCGTGGGCATAGATCACGCCATCACGCAGGTTGGCGATCGGCTGGAAGACGGTGCGTAGCGCGCGGTCGCGCAGCAGGCGCGCGAGTGGCCCTTCTGCGGGTTCCGCGCCGCGCGGGGGTTCGGAGCGAGCGAACGCGGCAGGACTCATCAGGGCGATTCTCGGCAGGGCGGGCGTCCGTGATATCGACCATTGCGCGGCGAACGTGAGGTTTCGTGCACTTTGGCCTTCGGCGTGTCACAGACCCCCGCTATGGTCGCGTCCCTCATTGCTGGAGAGACTCCGATGCGCTTTCTGCTGCGCCTGCTGTTTATGTTCACGTTCTGCGGCGCCGCGCTCGCTCAGGCGTCCGTCCCCGCCGCGCAGCGGCTCGGCCCGGGGGACATCATCAAGATCATCGTGTTCCAGAACCCCGATCTCGGGCTGGAGACCCGCGTCCCGGAGTCGGGCAGGATTTCCTATCCGCTCCTCGGCAGCGTCGACGTGGGCGGGCTCTCGGTCGCCGCCGCCGAGGAACGGATCGCCAGCCAGCTGCGCCAAGGCGGCTACGTGCTCAAGCCCCAGGTCAACATCGTCGTCACGCAGCTGCGCAGCGCCCAGGTCTCCGTGCTCGGCCAGGTGGGCCGGCCCGGGCGCTATCCGATCGAGACCGTCAACAGCAAGGTCTCGGAGATGGTCGCTGTCGCCGGCGGCGTCGTCCCCGGCGCCTCCGACGTCGTCACGCTCTCCGGCGAGCGCGATGGCAAGCCGATTCGCGTCCTCGTCGACCTGCCCGCGGTCTTGCAGGGAAACGCCGGTGAGGATCCGGTCGTGGCAAATGGCGACACGCTGTACGTCGATCGCGCGCCGATCGTCTACATCTACGGCGAGGTCCAGCGGCCCGGCGTGTTCCGGCTGGAGCGCGGGATGACGGTGATGCAGGGCCTGGCGCAGGGTGGCGGGCTGACGCCGCGCGGCACGCAGCGCGGCATCCGCGTCACACGACGCGACGCCAAGGGCGAACTCCAGGTGATCGAGCCGACGCTGCAGGACCCGCTCGAGCGCGACGACGTGGTCTACGTGCGCGAGTCGTTGTTCTAGCCTAGTAGAGCGTGAACGCCGCTGAGCACGCGGCAACGGTCGCGCTCTCGTCAAGCCCAACGGTAGTCGAGCGACGCGACTCGTGCGCCACATTGCACGACATCCGCAGCGACCGCAAAGGGTCCCAGCTGGCTTGCAGCGAATACGCCTGGGTTCGATCGGTGGTGGACCCGAACTCGCTCGACGTGCGGCCGCGGGCAAATTTTGCCTGGGAGGCGATTTCGATCTTGGCACTGAGGGCGTAGTTGGCAGACACCTGTGCTTGCGTGCTGAGCTGGCTGGTATTGATGTTGATCCCTCCCAAGCCGAATCGGAGAAACGTCGTCCCTGAGCCCGTGTCCCGACTCGCGACGGCGTAGAGCTTCAGCTTGGCCGTCGCACGGTAGGTGAGGTCGACCGCGCCGGTGTATCCGGAAAAGCCGGGCACGATCGAAAGGGTATGCGTGGTGTGAGTGCGGCTCAGGCGCGCGGATAGCGTCGTCTGGGCAGTCGACAGCGCCGCCGAAATGTCGATGTCGTTGCGGTCGAGCCGGTCGGGCTCGAACACCTCTGGCGCTACGACGTACTGCGGCGTCCTGCCGCGCGTCGCGCGCGCCCCCAAGCTGATGTCGAGATCGGGATTGACGAGGTAGTGAGCGCCCGCGCCATAGACATTCTCCGAATAGACCTGGCTTCGGTAGGCGTCGGCCGTGTAGTCGACCGAACGATGCTCGACATTGCCCGCGATCGAAAACTTGTACGGCAGCGCATGGCTTGCCGAGCCAACGAACTGCTGCGTCGTCAAGATGTTCTTGTCGGTCGTCAGCGTCGCGTTGGCCAGGCCGTAGTCGGCCAGGCCGCGGTTGGTGGCATAGCGCAGCGTTCCGGTCGTGTTGTCGATCGTCGCCCAGTCGATGCCGGTCGACAGGCCATACGACCGGTTGTCGAGCCGGCTCAGGCGGCCGAACCGGTTCTCGGCGACGCTGGCATCGCCGAAAACACGTTGCCGGCCGATCGGTTGATCGAATCCGGCCCGGATCCCCGCACTGTAGATGGTGTCACTTTCCGGGGCATCGGTGCGAAAGACATTCGAATCGCGCGACACGGTGCCGGTGACACCAATGTAGAAAGGGCTGGTCTCGGCGACCGCTGGCGTCGCCGCGAGCGCGACGAGTGCGGCGAACGCCGCCTGTTCAGTACGCATGGCCATCGGCGAACAGAAGGCGGATCGTTCGCGCGATGATCTGCAGGTCGAAGGCGAGGTTCCAGTTGCGCAGGTACTCGAGGTCGTACTCGACGCGCGCGCGCATCTTTTCCAATGTGTCGGTCTCGCCGCGCAGGCCGTTCACCTGGGCCCAGCCGGTGATGCCGGGCCGCACCTTGTGGCGCACCATGTAGGCCTTGATGATCTGCCGGTAGGCGGCATTGTGGGCCACGGCGTGCGGGCGCGGACCGACCACGCTCATCCGCCCCTGCAGCACGTTGACGAACTGCGGCAATTCGTCGAGCGAGGTCTTGCGCAGAATGGCGCCGAAGCGGGTGACGCGCGGGTCGGCACGTTTTGCCTGCGGCACGTGGTCGCCGTTGTCCTGGCTGCTCATGGTCCGGAATTTCCAGACAACGATCTCCTCGCCGTCCAGGCCGTTGCGACGCTGCTTGAAGATCACCGGCCCGCGCGAGTCGAGCTTGATGCCGATCGCTATCGCCAGCAGCAGCGGCGCGACGAGCACGAGGATGGCACTGGCCAGGACGATGTCGCTGGCCCGCTTGACCAGGTCGTTGGTGCCCGTGAACGGCGTCTCGCAGATGCCGACCACCGGGACGCCGTTCACGTCCTGGAGCCGGCCCTGGATGATGCTGATGCCGAACACGTCGGGCACGAAGAACAGCGAGGCCGTCGTGTCCTGCACGCTTTCCAGCAGGGCGACGATGCGTGGCTGCGAGCCGAGCGGCAGTGTGATGTAGACCTCGCGGATGCCGTTCTGCTGCGCGTAGGTCGCGACGTCGCCGAGCCGGCCCTTGTGCAACGCGGCGGCTGCGGGATCGATGCGCGGGCCGCTGCGGTCATCGAAGTAGCCCTGGAAGTCGACGCTGGGGCCTTGGCCACGCGTCAGCGCAGTCGCGACCTTGACTCCGAGCGGCCCGGCGCCCACGACGATCACCGCGCGGCGTGCCTCCGGGCGGTTCGACTGCATGCGCACCATGCGGCTGCCCAGCCAGACCGCCACGAACTGGACGAGCGGCGTCGCGATCGCCCAGGCGCGCAGCACGTCGAATTCGAAATAGGCAAAGCTCCTCGTCGCGTAGCCGCATAAGATCAGCACGAGCAACAGGATCAGCCACGACGAGACGATGTCGGTGGCGGCGGTCAGCATGCTTTCGCGGAATCGGTTGCGGCCCGGAAACGTCAGCGCGAAGACGAGCATGCACAGAACGAACGAGGGCCGGTGCACCGGCTCGTCGTAGGCGAGGTGCGCCCCGACCAGCGTCAGCGCGATCAGCGTCGGCTCGAGCAGCGCCGCCACCAGCGAAGTCACCGACTGGGGGGCGCTGAAGAAAGTCTGCTTGTAGGTCCGCTCTTCGAACATGGGATCGCTGCGGCAGGCGTCGACCTACTGGGTCTGCATCGCGGAGACGATTGCCAGGTTCGGGATCGGCGTGCACTCGCCCGATGGCAGGAACAGGGGAATCGCCAAGCACGGCGCACCGACGATGGCGGTCACCGCGCTGGTGCCGCCGGTCACGCTGCCGAAGACCGCGTAGCCGGGGCCATTGATCGGGCTCGCGTCGAGCGTCGCGCTGTTGTCGACCAAGTTGATGAAGAACTGCGAGGTCGCCGAGTTCGGGTTGGCGGCGCTGCGCGCCATGGACAACGACCATTGCACGTTGCTCGCATTGGCCTCGAGCGCGATCGGCGCGTTGGGGGCCTTCAGAGTGCCCGGCGCGGCGACGAGCGGTGCGACATAGCCGCCGGCCTGAACGACGAAGCCCGGGGCTACACGGTGGAACAAGGTGCCGACGTAGAAGCCCGAGTTCACGTAGGAGAGGAAGTTGGCGACTGTCGCCGGCGCCTTGTCGGGCGCCAGCGTGATCACCATCGTCCCCGTCGTCCCGGCGCCATTGCTCACGGAGAGCGTCACCTGCGGGACCGGCACGGTCAGGGGGACGACAGCGAGGATTGCCCCGTCGCTTGTGCGCAAGAGCTTGACGTCGCCCGCGCCGACGGCCGAGGGCGTGCACAGCACGTAGGCGGTCGTGGCGCCGCTCGCGTAGGGCGCGGTGGCGCCCAGTACCGGGTTGCCGCAGACCGAGGAAGACAACGTCAGGCCCTGGTCGAGGCCGCTGCCATTTACCGTGATCACCACGCTCTGCGAATAGCGGATTGCGCCGGAGGTCACGCTCGCCGCCGACACGGTCGGACCGGCGCTGCCGGAGCTGCCGCCACCGCCGCCGCAGCCGACGAGTGCCGCCGTCGCGGCAACGCAAACGGCGAAAGGGCGCACCCGGTGCACGCGCCAAAGGAGCAACTCGGTCATGGGTGGGTGGCGCTCGATCAACACGTTGTGCCGTAGCAGCAGCGGGATCTGCGCAGGGTGATGCGAAGCCGTTCAGGCTAGTGGCAGCGTGTGACCGCGTGCTTTCCTTGACCGAGAAGGTTTGATAGTCCGATCGGACTATCGGTGGTGCAGCCATTCGCCGTGCCCCCACCGCGCCGGCGACGCCGATACGTCGCGACCGGACCCGGAGGCACCCTCCATGCAGGAGACCGCCCCCGGGACGCCGAAATGTCATAGAAGGTTTCTAGACTCGCGTCGCTTGAGCATGCCGCTTCGCAGCCAATCGCGCTGCGAAGGCAAGACGTCCGCACTTACCTCGATCCCGGTCGGGGATCAACTCCAGGCCTCATGAATCTGCACCCCTCTTTCCCCGCGCGCGCCGTCGGCCGTTCGGCTCATGGCGTCGCCGCGCTATTCGGCACCCTTGTGCTGCTTGCGTCCTGTTCGAAGAATGACGACACGGCCGTAACCCAGGCCGTAGCCAAGGTGAACAAGGAAGAGATCACCGAGCTGCAGGTCAATCAGGTGCTCGAGCGCCAGCGCGGCCTCAAGTCCGATCAGGTCGAGTCGGCGAGCCAGCGCGCGGTGAGCGCCCTGGTCGACCAGGAAATCGTCTACCAGAAGGCCAAGGAGCTCAAGCTCGACCGCCAGCCGCGTGTCGTCCAGGGAATCGAGGCGGCGCGGCGCGAGCTGATCTCGCGTGCCTATCTCGAGCGCGTTGCCGAAGGTGCAACGCCGCCGACTGCCGAAGAGATGCGTACCTACTACGACGCCAAGCCAGCGCTGTTCAAGGAGCGCCGCATCTACTCCCTGCAGGAGCTCGCCGTGCAGGCGACGCCTGAGCAGAGGGCGAAACTCCAGTCTGACCTGAAGGCGCTGAATACGTCGGCCGAGCTCGAGGCGTACCTCAAGGAAAAGCAGCTGCGCGTGCGCGCCGACCGCTCGACCGTCGCCGCAGAAAACATTCCGCTCGCACTGCTCGGCCAGCTCGCGGTCACCAAGCCGGGCAGCGGTGTGGTCCTGCCGGCTGCCGACGGTGTGCGCGTCGTCTTTGTCAACGCCGTTCAGGAAGCACCGGCGACGTTCGATCAGGCCCGCCCGGCGATCGAGGCCTTCCTCCTCAACGACCGCAAGCGCCAGTCGGTCGAGCGCGAGATGCAGGCGCTGCGCACGGCCTCGAAGGTCGAGTACTTCGGCAAATTCAAAGGCTTGGCGGCGAGCGCTGCGGCGCCGGCGTCGAGCGCGCTGCTGTCCCCCGCCGCGCCTGCGGCCTCGGCCGGGAACGGCGAGGCGATGGAGGCGGCGACCGTCTCCAAGGGCGTGGCCGGCCTGAAATAGCGGCGCGCCGACTGTCGCGCGTCCATGTCACTCGTCCAGTTCCTCTCGATCCTGCGCGCGCGCTGGAAAGCGTCGCTGCTCGTGCTCGTGCTTGCGGTCGTCGGCACGGCGATCGTCAACGCCGTCCTGCCGCGCAGCTTCACCTCCACCGCCGCGGTGCTGATCGACGTCAAGTCGCCCGACCCGATCGCGGGCATCTTCTTCCAGGGGCTGACCTCACCCAGCTACATGGCGACCCAGGTCGACGTGATCCAGAGCGACCGGGTCTCTCTGCAGGTCGTCCGTGCGCTGCGCCTGGCGGAAGTGCCTTCGATGCGCGAGCAGTGGCGCGAGAGCACCGGAGGGAGCGGCAACTTCGAGATCTGGATTGCCGGTCTGCTGCGCAGAAGCCTGGACGTCAAGCCTTCGCGCGAATCGAATGTCATCACGATCAACTACAAGGCGGCCGATCCCAAGTTCGCGACCGCCCTTGCCAACGCTTACGCTCAGGCCTATGTCGACGTGACGCTCGAGCTACGTGTCGACCCGGCGCGCCAGTACGGACGCTTTTTCGAAGAGCGCGCCAAGCAGCTGCGCGAGAAGGTCGAGCAGGCGCGCTCCAAGATCTCGACCTTCCAGCAGGAGCACAGCATCGTCGGCGCCGACGAGCGGATCGACGTCGAGACGGGGCGCCTCAACGAGCTGTCGAGCCAGATGAACGCCTTGCAGGCAGCGCGCGCCGAGACCTCGAGCCGCGAACGGCAGGCCAAGGCCTCTCCGGACCAGCTCCCGGATGCGATCAACAACAGCGTGATCGCCAACCTGCGAACCGAACTTTCACGCCAGGAAGCCAGGGTGACCGAGACCGAATCGAAGCTCGGCCCGAACCACCCGAGTCTGATCGAGCTGCGTGCCGGGATCGCCGAGTTGCGCGTCAAGATCGAGCAGGAGACGCGGCGGGTCTCGGGCGGCGTGACGGTCAGCAACAACATCAACGAATCGCGCGTTGCCCAACTGCGTGCGTCGCTGGAAGCGCAGCGGACCAAGGTGCTCGAGCTCAAGCGCTCGCGCGACCAGCTTGGAATTCTGCAAAGCGACCTCGATTCGGCGCAGCGCGCCTTCGACGCCGTCACCGCCCGCGCCAATCAGACCGAGCTCGAGAGCCGCACGACGCAGACCAACGTCTTCGTGCTCAACCCGGCATCGGAGCCGACCCAGCCTTCGTCGCCGCGCGTCACGCTCAACATGCTGCTCGCCTTGTTCGTCGGCACGCTGCTTGCGGTCGGCGTGGCGATGCTGATGGAGCTTTTCGACCGCCGTGTTCGATCTGCCAGCGACGTCGTGCTGGCACTTGAGCTGCCGCTTCTGGGCATGCTGCGCGTCAAGGCGCGCGGTCGCCTATTGGGTCGCGCAGGTTCGCGCCGCAGCGGGGGCTTGTCGTGGCGACCCTCGCCGGCCAGCCAGCTCGGCGCGATCGGGGCGACCGCACTGCCGCGACCGCGATCGCCGGCGGTGCCGCCGGGGTGGGAGCGGGAACCTCGCGCCGATGGCGATGGCGCCACGGCGAGCGATGAAGCCACGGCTTCCGCCGTGGCGCCGCGGGCGCTGGGCGACATCTTTCGCGAGACGCGCAAGCTCGACGCGCAGCAGATCGAACAGATCCTCGCCTACCAGCGCGAGCACGGCCTGCTGTTCGGTGAGGCGGCGGTGGCGCTGCAGCTCGTCGAGCAGACTGATGTGATGTGGGCTCTGTCGCAGCAGTTCCACTACGCTTATGCGGGCGGCGACAAGAAGCGCCTCGACCCGGAGCTGATCGCCGCCACGCAGCCGTTCTCCGTTCTTTCCGAGTCGTTCCGCGGCATCCGCAGTCAGCTCATCAAGCGCATCGGCCACAGCGCCGAACGGCGCGCCATCGCTGTGGTCAGCGCCGAGGACGGCGACGGCAAGAGCTTTGTTGCCGCCAACATGGCAATCGCCTTCAGCCAGCTCGGCCGCCGCACGCTGATCATCGACGCCGACATGCGCGCACCCCGTCTTGGCGCGCTGTTCGACATTCCGCGGGGCCCGGGCCTCAGTGCGATCCTTTCGGGCCGGGTCTCGCCGCGCTCGCTCGCGCCGATCGCCGAGCTGCCTCACCTCTTCGTGCTCGGCGTCGGCACGCTGCCGCCCAATCCACTCGAGCTGCTCGAGTCGCCGGCGTTCTCGGCGATGCTGGTCGAGCTGATGAACAAGTTCGACTTCGTCATCGTCGATACCCCATCGGCGGCGCGGGGAGCGGACGCCGGCGTCATCGCCGCACGATGCGGTGCGTACCTCACCATAGCGCGCAAGGGCCGGACGCGCATGGACGCGATCAACGAACTCGTCGCGTCGTTGCGCGATCCATCGGTCGACGCACTTGGCTTCATCGTCAACGAGCACTGACGTGGGAACGGCCAGCCACCCCGCGCAGACGCGCCGGCTTGCGACCATGGTCGCGCTGCCCGCCGGCAGTGATCGCCTAGTGCTCGCCGGGGTCCTCGCCGGGCTGGCCTTGCTCTATGTGCCCACGTGGTGGGATCTCGCCCACACGATCTGGCGCAGTGACGACCAGAGTCAGGGACCGCTGATCCTGATCGCCAGCCTCGGCGTGATCTTCCACCGCCGCCACGAACTCGCCGCACTGCCTGCCCGACCCGCCGAAGGCGCGGCCTGGAGCCTGCTCGTGTTCGGCCTGCTGCTCTACGCAGTGGGCCGCTCGCAGTCGATCTGGTTGTTCGAGGTCGGCTCGCAGATTCCCGTGTTCGCGGCGGCCTTCCTTCTGTTCAAGGGAGGCGCGGCGCTGCGCGCCTTCTGGTTTCCGCTGTTCTTTCTGCTCTTCATGGTGCCGCTTCCTGGGCCGTTGGTGGCGGCGCTGACCGGGCCACTGAAGGCCGCAGCCTCGGCAGTCGCCGCCGAGGCGCTCTACCAGGTGGGCTATCCGGTGAGCCGGACCGGCGTGATCCTCACCGTCGGCCCCTACCTGATCCTGGTGGCCGATGCTTGCGCAGGCCTGACCTCGATGTTCTCGCTCGAGGCACTCGCCCTGCTCTACCTGCAGATCATGGGCTACACCTCGGTCTGGCGCAACGGCATCCTCTCGGCGCTGGCGATCCCGATCTCGTTCTGCGCCAACGTCGTTCGCGTGCTCGTTCTCGTGCTTGTCACTTATCACTTCGGCGACGCCGCCGGGCGTGGGTTCCTGCACGGCTTTGCCGGGCTGATGCTGTTCCTGGTCGCGCTCGTCCTGATCTTTGCTGCCGACAACCTGCTCGGCATCTTCTTCCGCAGGCTGAAGCCATGATTGCGGCGCGACGCAAGGCGATCGGCGTGCTCGCGCTGTGTGCGCTCTCGGCGGCAGCCGCGGCGGCCATGGTGCCGCGGAAGGCTCTCATCGACGGCGCGCCGGCCATCGATCTCCAGGCCATGGTTCCGGAGCAGTTCGGAACTTGGAGGATCGATCCGCGGGTTATTCCGGTGCAGCCAGGCGCCGATCTGCAGAAGGTGATCGAGGAGTCATACGACCAGACCCTGGCCCGGACCTACGTCAACGACCACGGTTACCAGATCATGCTGTCGATCGCATACGGCGGCAAACGGAACCAGGGCATGGACATCCACCGCCCCGAGATCTGCTACCCGTCGCAGGGCCTGGCCTTGCGCCGAGACACGGTGGACGCCCAGTTGCTGCTCGATTCGCGCACACTGCCGGTCAAGCGCCTGGTTGCCGGAAACGGCAACCGCAACGAGCCGATTTCGTATTGGCTCGTGATCGGGCGCAGCGTCGCCTCGTTCGGCTATGGGCATCGCATCGCGTTGCTGAAATACGGCCTTACCGGCCGAGTCCCCGACGGCATGCTGGTGCGCGTTTCGTCGGTCGACAACGACGAGCCGCGCTCGTTCGCGATGCAGGACATCTTCGTGCGGGATCTGCTGTCCGCCGTGCGTCCCGATGACCGCGAGCGCTTGCTCGGAGCGCTATGAGCGTCACCGGCGACGCGAGGATTTGCTCACGCCTGCGCGAAGAGCTGACGCAAGGCGATATGGTCGGCCGATGAGCGGCGCTTCTCCCCTTCGCGTTCAGCCGGTGATCCTCGCCGGCGGCAGCGGCACGCGCCTGTGGCCGCTGAGCCGCGCGCTGCATCCCAAACAGTTCATGGCCATCGGGGGGGAGCGGACTTTGTTCCAGTTGGCGGCGCTGCGGCTGGAGGCTCTCGCCGGCGACGGCATCGACGTGCCGTTGCCCTGCGTCGTCGCCAACGAGGAGCACCGCTTCACCGTCGTCGATCAGTTGCGCGATATCGGCATGGCGGCGGCACCGGTGCTCCTCGAACCCGTCGGCCGCAACACCGCGCCGGCGCTGACCTTGGCGGCCCTGCATGCCTCGGCACGCGATGCCGACCCGATTCTCGTCATGACGCCGGCAGACCACGTGATCGCCGACGACGCGGCCTGCACCGAGGCCCTGCGGCGAGCCGTGCGTGCCGCCGCCGACGGCGCCATCGTCGTGCTCGGCATCCGGCCCGATCACCCCGACACCGGCTACGGCTACATCCGCACGCGGGCGGGCAGCGAAGCGCTGCTCGCAGTCGACGCGTTCGTCGAGAAGCCAGATGCGGCAGCCGCGCAGGACTATCTCGACGAAGGCTGCTACTTCTGGAACAGCGGCATGTTCGTGCTGCGTGCCAGCACGTGGCTGGCTGCGATCGACCGGTTCCGCGGCGACATCGCCAGCGCCTCGGCCGCTGCCTGGGAGCGGCGACACGCCGACGGCACGTTCCTTCGCATCGATGCCGACGCCTTCGCCGCGATCCCTTCGGAAAGCATCGACTACGCGGTGATGGAGCCCGCCGGCCGCGCGGGCTCCGGCATCGTCGTCCGCATGGTCGCGCTCGACGCAGGCTGGAGCGATCTCGGAGCGTGGGACGCCGTGTGGCAGGTCGGCCGGCACGACGCCGACGGCAATGCATCGCAAGGCGACGCGCACATCCGCGAGTCGCACAACACGCTGGTCCACGCCACCAGCCGTCTGGTCGGCGTCATCGGTCTCGACGACGTGACGGTGGTCGAGACCGCCGATGCGGTGCTGGTCGCGCATCGATCGAAAAGCGCCGCGGTCAAGGACCTGGTCGGTTCGCTCGCCAAAGCCGGCCGCAGCGAGGCGAGCGCGCATCGTCGGGTACACCGGCCGTGGGGCTGGTACGAATCGATCGACCAGGGCCCCCGCTTCCAGGTCAAGCGCATCCTCGTCAAGCCTGGCGCGCGGCTCAGCCTGCAGATGCATCACCAACGGGCCGAGCACTGGATCGTCGTGTCGGGCACCGCCCAGGTCACCAATGGCGAGCTGGTGACGATGCTTTCCGAGAATCAGAGCACCTACATTCCACTCGGCCAGAAGCACCGCCTCGCCAATCCGGGCACGTTTCCGCTCGAGATCATCGAAGTGCAGTCTGGGGCCTATCTCGGCGAGGACGACATCGTTCGCTTCGAGGACGACCATGGGCGCCACTGAGATGCGGCGCGACGCGAGGATCTACGTCGCCGGCCACCGCGGCATGGTCGGCTCGGCGCTGGTCCGCCGCCTCGTCGTCGGCGGCTACACGAACCTGCTCCTTCGCAGCCGCGCGGAACTCGACCTGCTCGACCAACGCGCGGTCCGCGCGTTCGTGGCCGACGCTCGACCGGACTACGTTTTCCTGGCAGCGGCCAAGGTCGGCGGCATCCAGGCGAACGCCACGCTTCGCGCCGATTTCCTCCACGACAACCTCGTGATCGAGACGAACCTGGTGCGTGCCGCGCACGACGCGGGCGTCGTGCGATTGATGTTTCTCGGCTCGAGCTGCATCTACCCGCGCGACTGCGCGCAACCGATCAAGGAAGAATACCTTCTGACCGGCCCGCTCGAGATAACCAACGAGCCCTATGCGATCGCCAAGATCGCGGGACTCAAGCTGTGCGAGGCCTTCAACGCGCAGTACGGCCGGCGCTACCTGAGCGTGATGCCGACCAACCTGTACGGCCCCAAAGACAACTACGACCTCGCGACGAGCCATGTGCTGCCCGCACTGCTGCGCAAGGCCCACGAAGCGCGCCTACGCGGCGACGCCGAACTGCTCGTCTGGGGCAGCGGCACCCCCCGCCGGGAGTTCCTCTACGTCGATGACCTGGCCGACGCCTGCGTCTTCCTGATGGAGCTCGACCCCGAGCCGCAGCTCTTGAACGTCGGCACGGGCGAGGACGTCACCATCGCCGAGCTGGCCGAGACGGTGATCGACGTCACCGGCTTTCGCGGCCGCATCGTCTACGACGAGAGCAAGCCTGACGGCACGCCGCGCAAGCTTCTCGACGTGAGCCGCCTGGCTGCACTCGGTTGGCGCGCGACGACCCCGCTGCGCGACGGCATCGCTATGGCCTACGCCGCAACGCCCTTTCACCTGGCCGGCGCGGCGGCGCCGAGCTGGAGCACCACACCATGACACCCGCTCACCCCAAGGTTGCCCTCATCACCGGCGTGACGGGACAGGATGGCGCCTACCTGTCGGAGCTGTTGCTCGGCAAGGGCTATGAAGTGCACGGTATCAAGCGCCGCACGTCGTTGTTCAATACCGATCGCATCGACCACCTCTATCAGGACCCCCATGTCGACGAGCAGCGCTTCAAGCTGCACTACGGCGACCTCACCGACTCCACCAACCTGATCCGCATCATCCAGCAGGTGCAGCCGGACGAGATCTACAACCTGGCGGCGATGAGCCACGTCGCCGTGAGCTTCGAGACGCCGGAGTACACGGCCAATGCCGACGGCATTGGCACGCTGCGCATCCTGGAGGCGATCCGAATCCTCGGCCTGGAGAAGAAGACGCGCTTCTACCAGGCGAGCACGTCGGAGCTCTATGGCCTCGTCCAGGAAACGCCGCAGAAGGAGACGACACCGTTCTATCCGCGCAGCCCGTACGCGGTCTCCAAGCTCTACGCCTACTGGATCACGATCAACTATCGTGAGGCGTACGGCCTGTATGCCTGCAACGGCATCCTGTTCAATCACGAGAGCCCGCTTCGAGGCGAGACATTCGTGACGCGCAAGATCACGCGGGCGCTGGCACGCATCGCGCTCGGGCTGCAGGACTGCCTGTATCTCGGCAACCTGTCGGCGCTGCGCGACTGGGGCCACGCTAGGGACTACGTCGAGGTGCAGTGGCTGATGCTTCAGCAGGCCGAGCCCGAGGACTTCGTCATCGCCACCGGCGTGCAGTACAGCGTGCGCCAGTTTGTCGAGATGGCCGCCGCCGAGCTCGGAATCGAACTCGAATTCCGTGGCGATGGACCTTCGGAAGCGGCCGTCGTGCGCCGCGTCAATGGAAAGAAAGCGCGCTGCCGCGCCGGCGACGTGATCGTCCGCGTCGATCCTCGCTACTTCCGACCGACCGAGGTGGAGACGCTGCTCGGCGATGCCGGCAAGGCAAAGAAGAAGCTGGGCTGGTCGGCGACGACCTCCTTGCCGCAACTCGTGCAGGAAATGGTCGAGGCCGACTACACGTCGGCGCGCCGCGACAGCCTGGTGACGCAGGCAGGATTTCGAGCCTATGACTACAACGAGTAGTCGCAGCGATCGGGCGCCCGCGCAACCGGCCATGACGCCGGGCACGGACTTCGAGGAGCGCTTCCTTTCCGGGCGCGAACTCTTCGGCGACGACTTCGACGCGCAAGCCATCGCTGCGTGGTTCGCCGACGAGGAGCACGGCTACGCCGAGCTGTACGGCTCGGACCCGGAGCGTCACGAATACGGCTACACCGCGCTCAACGAGTATCACGGCTATGCGCACCTGGACGCCGCGCGCAGCTACTCTCACGCGCTCGGTTTCGGCAGCAATTTCGGCGACGAGTTGCTGCCCATATTGCACCAGGCCGACCGCGTCACCTTGCTCGACGCGAGCGACCGCTATGTGGTCGGCTCGCTGAAGGGCGTTCCGGTCCGTTACGTGCTCGCCGACCCGAGTGGCCGGATCGCGCTCGACACCGCGAGCGTGGACCTGATCTCCTGTTTCGGCGTGCTCCACCACATTCCCAATGTCTCGACTGTGCTCGCCGAGTTCGGCCGCGTCATGGCGCCCGGCGGGACGCTGCTGCTGCGCGAGCCCACCACCTCGATGGGCGACTGGCGCGGGCCACGCGTCGGCCTCACGGCGCGCGAGCGCGGAATCCCGCGCGATTTGCTTGTCGGAATGATCGAGAAGAGTTGCTTCGAGATCGAGCGTGCCGCGCCCTGCTACTTTCCGCCGTGGGTGCGCCTGTGCGGCAAGCTCGGCGTCAACACCTTCGGCAACTGGACGACGACCGCGATCGACAGCGCGTTCTCGCGACTGTTCGACCCCTTGTGGTCGTACCACCGCAGGAACCTGCTCGCCAAGTTCGCGCCGGCGAGCCTGTACATCCTGGCCCGGCGTGCCGATCCCGCCACGGCCGAGGCCGGCAAAGGCGATCCGGCGCGATGACGCTGCTCGCGAGCCTGGCGCGCAGCGTTCGCCCGCTCGTCGAGCGCAACCCGCGCATGGCCATGACCTATCGCCACTACCGCGACCTGCGCGACGTCGCGCGCGAGGCCGTGGCGACGCCGTTCGGCTTTCGCATGGTCGGCAACGAGGCGATGGAGCGTGGCGGCTTCGAGCCCGCGGAGACCGCGTTCGTGCGCCGCGCCCTCGCCGACGCCGACGTGTTCGTCAACGTCGGCGCCAATATCGGCTACTACTGCTGCTTCGCCCTGCAGCTCGGCAGGAAGGTCGTGGCCTTCGAGCCGCTGCCCGGCAACCTGCGCTACCTTTACCGCAACGTCGAGGTCAACGGCTGGTCCGACCGGATCGAGGTCGCTCCCGTGGCGCTCGGCGCCCGGCCCGGGCTGGCCGAGATCTACGGCGGCGGAACCGCCGCCTCGCTGGTGGCCGGCTGGGCCGGGATCCCGCTCGCCTACAAGCAGACCGTGCCGGTCTCGACGCTCGACTACAGCCTCGCTGCGCGCTTTGCCGGCGAGCGCATGCTGATCGTGGTCGACATCGAGGGCGCCGAACTCGCCATGCTGCAGGGCGCCGCCGCAGTGATCGCGCGCGAGCCCAAGCCAGTCTGGATGGTCGAGGTCTCGATCGACGAGCACCAGCCCGGTGGCATCGCGATCAACCCGCACTTGCGGCAGACCTTCGAGCTGTTCGAGCGCGCCGGCTACGCTGCCTGGCAGGTCGACCCGGTGTTCGAGCCAATCGACTACGCGCGCGTCCGGATGATCGCCTCTTCCGGTGTCAACACGCTGGCGACCCACAATTTCGTGTTCGCCGCGCCCGGTCGTGCATTGGCCTAGGCGCTGGTCGGTCGCAACGCCATGAAGGCAGCGCAGGTCTTCTCGGGCCTCGGCTGGTCGGCCCTGGCGACGGTCGCCAATGCCATGGCTCAATTCGCCTTCCTCGCCGTGCTCGCGCGGCTGCTCGACGCCGAGGCCTTCGGCTTGATGGCGATGGCCATCATCACGCTGCGCTTTGCCAGCTACTTCGCGCAGCTCGGCTTTGCCCAGGCGCTGATCCAGAAGCCGGTGCTCGACGCCGAGGACACGAGCGCCGCCGTGCTGATGGCGGCGGGCCTCGGCCTCGCGTTCTACCTCGCGGTCCTGCTCGCCTCGCCTCTGTTCGCGATCTACTTCCGCGCCCCCGAGTTGCCGGCGGTGCTCGCCGCGTTCGGCTGGTCGCTCGTCATCGGCACGCTTGCCGGCCTGCCGAACGCGTTGCTGCGGCGCGCCGGAAGGTTCAAGGCGGCGGCTGGCATCGAGACGCTCGGCTACCTCATCGGTTACGGCGGCGTCGGCATCACCCTGGCCATGGCCGGCGCCGGCGTCTGGAGCCTGGTCGCCGCGACACTCGCGCAACAGGCGCTCACCGGCGTGCTCGGCCTGGCGGTGGCGCGGCCGGCGTTCGGCTGGCCGGTGCGGCGCGCCTCGTTCGCACACCTCTGGCACTTCGGCTCGCGCTACTCGGCGATCGGCTTTCTCGAGTTCATCTGGGCCAACGTCGAGACGCTGGTGATCGGTCGTGTGTTTGCCAAGGCCGATCTCGGTGTCTTCAACCGCGCCATCACGCTGACCAACCTTCCGGTCGAGCAAGCGGTAGGAGCGGTCGGCAAGGTTATGTTCCCGGCGTTCGCGTCGCTCGCTGGCGAGCCGCGCCGCCTCGGCGACGCGTTCTGCATGTTGCTGCTCGCGGTCGGCGTCGCCGGAGCGGCGCTCGCCTGCGGCATCGCTGCCGCCTCGGCCGACACGGTCGCGTTGCTGCTCGGCGCGCGCTGGGCCGCTGCCGCGCCAGTGGTCGCGGTGGTCGCGTTCGCGGTGCCGCCGATGTTTCTCTACGTCGTCTGCGGGATCGCGCTCGACAGCGTTGCCGCGCTTGGACCCAAGCTGCGCCTGCAGGCGGCGCTGCTCGTGGTCAAGCTCGCGCTGGTTGCTGCTGCGGCAGCGGCAGGTTTGGTGGCCATCGCCGGGGCGGTCGTCGCGGCCGAGGCGATTCGCCTGGTTTTCGGGCTTCGCCTGGTCGGCCGCATCCTCGGCGTCCGACAGCTCGCCTGCTGGGCGCCCGTCGCGGCCAGCGCCGTGGTCGGCGTGGCAGTCTACGTTGCCGTCGCCTCCGGCGCGACCGCGTCGCTTGCCGCTGGCTGGCCGCTTTTGGCGCGCGTAGCGGCCGAGGCCGGCGCCGGCACGCTCGCGCTCGTCGTTTCGCTGTGGCTGCTGGTGGCCGGCGTTCCCGGCTACGCCCCGCTCGCCCGCTTCGAGTCCGTACGCACCCTTCACGGCCGGCTGCTCGCCGCGCTCCACCTCGCGCCGGTGCAACGATGAAGGCGCTGCGTTTTTTCTACGTGCCCAACGAGATGAGCGAGGGCGACCAGGTCGGCCCGCGCCGGGCGTTCGAGACGATGCACGCCGACGGCGTCTTCTCGCACTACATGGCCTACTCCTATCTCGTCGAGCGGAGCCGCGCGCCCAGCCACGACGAGGCGCTGGCGCGGCTGCGCGCCGCGGTCGAGGCGTTCTCGCCCGACGTCATCTACTTCCAGCATCTCAACCGCAGCTATCCGGTGACGAGCGAGTACGTCCGCTCGCTCAAGGCCGTGCCCTCGGCACCGAAGTTCGTCTGGCACGACCCCGACCCCTACGGCCACTTCATCAAGCCGATCGACGCGACCATGAAGGCGGCGCTCGCCGAGAGCGATATGGCGGTGCTCGTCGGCCTCGGCTACCTGGCCGAGCACGTGCGCCGCGCGGGCGCCAAGCGCGTGTTGTTCGCACCGCATTCCTATGACGACCGGCGCTTCGGCCGGCCGTGGACGCCGACGCTCGAACGCCAGCACGACGCGATCATGATCGCCAACCTCACCTGCCTGAAGCGCATCCCCTTCCTGTACCTGCCCGGCGGGCGCAACCGCAAGGTGATGTCGCGCGCCTTCCATGCTGCTTACGGCACGCGCTACGCTGTATACGGTGCAGGGCAGGGCTGGCAGGGCGAGCCGTACTGCCTCGGCCCGATCCCCTTCGACGACCAGGAGCGCGCGATCCGCGCGTCGTGGCTCACCGTCAACTGGGGCCAGTTCGACACGATCCCTTTCTATTCTTCCGACCGCTTGCCGATCAGCCTGGCGGCGGGCGTCGCCCACATCACCAACCGGCAACGCGGCTACGAACACCTGTTCCGCGATGTGCCGGGCCTCTATCTCGTCTCGAGCCCGGCCGAGGCGCTCGACGTCGCAGACTCGCTGCTCAGCCTGCCGCGCGAGCGGCTGGTCGAGAGCGGCGCTGCCGGCGCGGCGTGGGCGCGCGAGCATCTGCACGCCACCCGGGTCTACCGCGACATCGTCACGGCGATCCGGCAACAGCTCTTCGCCCAGACAGGTGGCTGAGATGAACGACCTCACCATTGTCGTCAACACCTGCGACGCGTTCGCCGACTGCTGGTCGCCGTTCTTCCGGCTTTTCACAACCTACTGGCCCGCGTGCCCGTACCCGATCGTCCTCAACACCGAGACGCTGGACTACGCCCGCCCCGAGGTCGAGTTGCGCGCCGCCAAGGTGGCGGCCGGGTCGCCACGACGGCTCACCTGGAGCGAGTGTCTGGCGCGTTGCCTGGACGGCATCGAAACGCCCTATGTGCTCTATCTGCAGGAAGACTACTTTCTCGAAGCGCCGGTGCGGGCCGAGTGGATCGCCACCTTTCTCGACGCGATGCGCGCCGGGCGCGCCGATGTCATCCGGCTCATGGAATGCGGCGGCTCGGGCCCTTGGCACCCGACGGCCGACGAGTCGCTGTGGGCGGTGGATCGGAAGGCGCAGTACCGCATCGCACTGCAGGCCGCCCTGTGGCGCAAGGCGGCAATGCGCGGCCACCTGCGCGCGCACGAGAGTGCCTGGCAGCTCGAGGTCTTCGGCTCGGGGCGGGCGCGCCGCAAGCGCGGCGAAACCGTGCTCTGCGCCGCACGCGACCGGTTCCACGGCGGCGCGCGCGAGATCTTTCCCTACACGCCGACCGGCATCGTCAAGGGCAAGTGGGAGCGTGCCATCGTCGAGCCGCTCTTCGCCGCGCACGCAATCGAGGTCGACTTCAGCCGGCGCGGCTTCTACGGCGGCAGCGAGACCGGTAAGCGCGCGCCACTGACACGGCGCATCGCCGACCGGGCGCGCTCGCTCTTCTGACGTCACACCCTAGACATGAAGCGCACCCTTCGCAAGATCTACGGCTACTCGACCCGCTTCGGCCTCGACCCGCTGGCCGGCGTCGCCGGCCTGCGCGGCGTACCGGGCTTCGCAGCGGACTTGCGCGCCTTCAAGCGAGCCCATGCTGCCGCTGGCACCGCGGAGCGCTGGCCGCTCGCCGACCTCGTGCCCTGCTTCGCCGACCGCTTCGAGCAAAGCGGCGCCGCGAGCGGCCACTATTTTCACCAGGACCTTCTGGTCGCGCGCCGCATCCACGCGCGCAGTCCGCGCCTGCATGTCGACGTCGGCTCGCGCATCGACGGCTTCGTCGCCCACGTGGCGAGCTTTCGGCCGATCCGCGTGCTCGACATCCGTGCGCTGGCGAGCACGATTCCCAACGTGACCTTCGCGCAGTGCGACCTGATGGCCGAGCTGCCGCGCGCGTTGGCCGCGAGCTGCGACTCGCTCTCCTGCCTGCACGCGCTCGAGCACTTCGGCCTCGGCCGCTACGGCGACCCGATCCGGCCCGAAGGGCACGAAGTCGCGCTGGCCAACCTGGCGCGCATCGTCTCGCCCGGCGGCTGGTTCTATCTCTCCGTGCCGGTCGGTCCGCAGCGCATCGAGTTCAACGCGCACCGCGTGTTCGCCGTGCGTCACCTGCTCGACCTCGTCGGCCGTGACTTCGAGGTGCGCGCTCTCTCGATCGTCGACGACCGCGGCGACCTGCACGAGAACATGGCGATGCACGACAACGCCGCCATCGACGCGAGCTTCGCCTGCCGCTACGGCTGCGCGATCGTCGAGGCGGTACGGCGTGGTGCCGATGCCGCCGCTCAGCCGCGCGGCGAAGGCGAGGCGTGAGCATGCACATCGGCATCGCCGGCCCGATCGCCAGCGCCGACATTGCGGCACTGCTGGATGGACCTGCGCATGGCCTGCCTCGCGGCTACGAAGGCGCGCCCTTGCTCGCCACACTGATCGAGGAGCTGCTCGCGCGCGGCCACCGCGTCACCGCCTTCACGCTGTCGAGCGACCTGCCGCTGGCCGACGACGCGAGCGTGACCGCCACGGGCTCGTGCTTCGCCATTCACTTCGTCCCGATGCGGCCGCGCGCCTGGCCCTTCAACGGCCGTCGCGTCGGCCGGATCGTCGACCTCTACGCCTTCGAGCGGCGCGGCCTCGAGCGCGCGATGCGCGCCGCCGCGCCCGACGTGATCCACGCCCATTGGGCCTACGAGTTCGCTTGGGCGGCCTTGTCCAGCGGCATCCCGCACGTCGTGACCTGCCACGACGCGCCGCTGGTCATCGCCCGCATGTCGAGCGGCTTCAAGCGCGGTGGCTACCGTGGGCTGCGCGCCTTGATGGCCCGTCACGTGCTGCGCCGGGCACGTTGTGTGACCACGGTATCGCCCTACATGCAGGCGCAGATCGAGGGTTGGTGCACGGTGCCGGTTGCCGTCGTGCCCAATCCGATCGACCCCCGCGCGTTCGCCGTCCGGCGCACGCCGCAAGCGGGCAGGGCGCGGGTCTGCATGGTGTGCAACGGTTGGGGCGAGCGCAAGAATCCGGAGGCGGCGCTGCTCGCTTTCGAGCGTCTCAGCCGGAGTCATACGACTGTCGAGCTGGTCGCCTGCGGCCACGACTTCGGACCGGGCGGGCAGGCCGAGCACTGGTGGCGTGAGCGCGGAATGGAGGGGCATGTCGAGTTTCGAGGCGCGGTGAGCCACGCGGCGGTGCTGAAGCTGATGGGCGAGAGCGACGTGCTGCTTCATCCTGCGCTGGAGGAATCTTTCGGCGCCGTCGTCGCCGAGGCGATGGCGATCGGCCTGAGGGTCGTCGCCGGCGCGCAAAGCGGCGCCATCCCCTGGGTCGTCGGCGAAGCCGGTGCCCTGGTCGACGTGACGAATGCCGACGACATTGCGAACGCGCTGGCCGCGACGCTGGCTCTCGGCGCCGCCTCCGAGCCCGCGATCGCCCGGGCGCGGGCCAGTGTCGGCGAACGCTTCTCGGCCTCGGCCGTGGCCAGAGCGTACGAGACCGAGTACGCGAAGGCATCGCCTTCGTGGACCCCGGCAAGGGCGGCCACGGCATGAGTCTGCTACGCACGCTCGACCATGTCGCCGCGACGATCGCCATGCGCGCGACGATGCCGATCGCCCGCTTGCGCATGCGCGCCGCGGGCGTCCGCTGCGCCGGCTCGGTCCTGGCCATGGGATTGCCCATCGTCGCTTGCTGCAAAGGTTCCATCCTGGAGATCGAGGACGACGTCGTTCTGTGCTCCTGGTCCCACTGGACGGCGCTGGGCGTTGCCCATCCGGTAGTGCTGCGCACTCTGCGTACCGGGGCCCGATTGCGCATCGGCCGCGGCACCGGAATCAGCGGCGGTTCGTTCTGCGCCGCGGTCGAGGTCGATATCGGCGAGCGCTGCATGATTGGCGCCGACGTGACGATCTGCGACACCGATTTTCATTCGCTTGCGGCCGAGGGTCGTCGCGGTCCCGACGACTGGTCGCGCATCGCGTGCCGCCCTGTTCGCATCGGCGATGAGGTCTTCGTCGGCGCCCGGGCGATGATTCTCAAGGGCGTCGAGGTCGGACGCGGTGCGGTCATCGGTGCGGCTTCTGTCGTCACCCGATCCGTGCCGGCCGGCGCAATCGTCGCTGGCAATCCGGCCGTTGTTGTCGGAAGCATCTGAGGGTTCGGCATGCCATCGGCGCTGACCCTTTTCGGCTACGTTCTCGCCGCGCTCCCTTACATCGCGGCCACGGCGCTGGGCGTGCTTCTCCCGGCGCTCGGAGTCGTGTGCTATGCCCGGTTCGGCGCCGGCGTCGCGTTGATCTGCGGCATGTTCGCGATCGAAGCGCTCTACATGGAGGTCGGCGGATTGCAGTTCGGCATTGCCATCTATGTCACCGATTTCGTCCTCGTCTTCGTGGCCGCCGTCGCTGCGCTGCGCTGGCTGGCCGCGACCGACGCCCCTCGCCGCCACTGGGGCTGGGTGGTGTTCACCCTGGTCTTTTTCGTGAGCCTGGGACTCGGACTCGGGGCGTACGGCACCGCGGCCGGCGTGCAGGCGCGGCCGTACTTCTACTTCCTCGTCGCCGCCTCTTACGCCATCACCTTCGACATCGATGCGAAGCGCCTGCGTCTGCTCCTGAACGTGCTGGTCGTGATCGCGGTCCTGCTCATGGGCATCACTGCCTACCGGTGGACCGTGTACTACCTGCCCATCACCGAGCTGCTCCCGCCAACCGGTGCCTACAACAACGACGGATCGATCCGTGTCATCCGTTCCTACGAGGCGCTCGTGCTGGCCCAGGTTCTCTGCCTCGTCATGTTCCTGTCTCGGGCCGCTCGTGGCCTCGCCCTGGCTCGGGCGCTCGGCCCGCTATTGCTCGGCGTCGTGATCGTCCTGCAGCACCGGTCGGCGTGGATCGCAGCGATCGCCGGTGCCATGGCCGCGATCCTGATCGCCCGGTCGCAGAAGGGCAGGTCGATCGGACGTATCGCGCTGGTCGTGGGCATCGTCGTCGTCACCGCCCTGCCGCTCGCTTTGTCCGACAGGTTTTCGACCGTGAACCAGCAAGTCGGTGCGTCCGCCGCCAGTGCGATCGACGGCCGCGGCACGGCCAGCGAACGCGCTGAGAGCTGGAGCGAAATCATCGGCCAGTGGGCCACCGGCGGACCGCGCTCGATCGTGATCGGCCAGAGCTACGGCACCGATCCGGCCCGTTATGTGCACGACCAGACCTTCGGGGGCGTGCGCAAGATCACCTATACGGCACACAACTTCTACGTCCAGACCTTGTTCAACACCGGCCTGGTCGGACTGCTCTCGTTCCTCTTCGCCGCAGGCTACGTCTTGCGCGGTCTCTACCGGATCTGCGCCGAGGGAACCGCTGGCGTCGAGGCCGACGCCTTGCTCGTCCTGGTCATCATGCAGTTGGCCTACTACGTGCCGTACGGCGTCGACTACCTGCAAAGCCTGATCTTTGGTACGGCACTCGCGTACGTGGCGACGCATCAGCGCAGGAGTCGCGCTACGACCGCCGCCGACTCGCTGCCGATGCCACGCTTCCCGGCGCCCTCGAGGTGGGCATGAGACGACGCGCCTTCACCGCCGTGGCGCTGAAGGCGCTTGCACTCACAGCGGCCTCGACCGCGGCAGGCGCGACGACACCTTCCGCCGCGCCATCTGTTCCGCTAGCCGCTTCGTATTTCGGCATGCATTTCCACCGTCTTTTTCCGCTGCCGAACGACCGGACGACGACGCGCTGGCCCGACGCCGCTATTGGCTCGCTGCGACTATGGGATACCTCGACGCGCTGGGCCGACGTCGCTCCGCGCCGCGATCGCTGGGACTTTGCCCGGCTCGACGCCCACGTCGCTCTCGCCGAGACACACGGCGCGACGCTTCTCTGCACGCTCGGCTCGACGCCGCGCTGGGCTTCTGCGCGCCCCGACGAGCCCGGCCCGTATGGCCCTGGCTGCGCGGCCGAGCCGACGGCGGTGGCCGATTGGCATGAGTACGTCGAGCGCATCGTCACCCGCTACCGCGGCCGGATCGGCACCTACGAGGTATGGAACGAGCCCTACTTTTCCGACCTGCTGAAAGATCGCGGCCAGCCGACCTTCTTCAGCGGCAGCGTCGCGCAGATGATCGAGATGACGCGCATCGTCCGCTCCGCGATCGACCGCATCGACCCGGCAGCGCGTCTTGCCACCCCGGGCTTCGTCAACGGCACGCATCGTCTTGACCTCTTTCTCGCCCAGGGTGGGGCGCGCTACGTCGATCTCGTCGCGTACCACTTCTACGCCGCCGACGCGGCGCAGCTCACGAGCCAGGCGGCCGAGGTGCGCGCCGTCATGGCGCGGCGCGGTGTCGCCAGCATGCCGCTGTGGAACACCGAAGCGGGTGTCGAGCAGGGGGAAGGCGCGGCGGCCGGCGCCGAGCTCGCGGCAGACAGGCTTGCCCAGTTTCTGGTGCTCGGCGCCGCGGTCGGTCTCGAGCGCTATTACTACCACGCGTGGGACAACGGCCTCACCGGTATGGTCGACCGCGCCGGCGTCCTCAACGCCCGCGCCCCGGCCTACGAGCGAGTGCAGCAATGGCTGATCGGTGCCGCGACCGCCGCGCCGGCGCGCCTGCCCGGCGGCGGCTACCGTATCGACGCGGCGCGAGGCGCCGCCCGCGTCGTCATCGCCTGGTCCGACGGCGGCGAGCCATTCACGCCAGTGGTGGCCGCCGGACTGCGCCTCGACGCTATCGAGCCGCTGCGCGGAGCGGCTTTCGCGCCGCGCGCGCCGGTGGTGCTGACCTCCATGCCGGTCGCCTTTACTTTGCGGGCTGTGCGCGACGCCGCGACGTGAGCGATGCCCATGGAAGCCTTAATCGCGATCACTCTCGTTGCGATCCTGCTCGCGGCGATCGTCCTCGCCGCGCTCGGCGTCTCGCTCGCCGGCCTGCTGCAGTACCGGCTCTCGGAACTGCTCACGCCCGAAGCGCGCGTCGTCGCCGTGTTGGGCGTGATCGCGGCCGGTGCGCTGCTCTCGGTCGTGCTCACTTCGCGCACGCTCGACGATGCGCAGCGCGACCTCGCCAACTTCATACCTTTCGAAGACTACGCGAAGGGCTTCGCCGCATCACGCTGGCTGAGCTTGCTGCTCGTCGGGGCCGCCCTCATCGAAGCCATTCGCGGCTCGCTCGCCGCAGGGCGGGCGGCCGTTCCGGACCCGGCCCGCCCGCTGCTCTGGGCGATGTTCGCGTACTACGTGGGCACGCTCTTCATCCAGGGTGCCGCATCAGAGCACCCGGCGTTTCCGCATCAGTCGCTCTACCTGCCCATCTTGCTGCTGGCCGTGTACTACCAGCGCATCGAACGACTCGGCGCGGTGTTCGCCGCGGCAAAGTGGGCACTGTTCGCGCTCACCGCCGGCAGCCTCGCCTTCGCCGCCGTGGCACCCGACTTCGTCCTGCATCGGCCCGAACCCGGACTCATCCCCGGAATCCAGTGGCGCCTCTACGGCCTGACCGAGCATGCCAACACGATCGGGCCGGCGGCGTTGTTGGCGATCGTCCTGGAGCTCCATTCGCCGTCGCGCAATCGCACGCTGCGCGCCCTGCACCTGGCAGCGGCGGCCGGGGTGCTGCTGCTCGCGCAATCGCGAACGGCCTGGGCGGCGCTGCTCGCGGTCATCGTTTGCGTCGGCGTACCGCTCGCCCTGCTGCCGGCTCGTCGATCGGCGGAGCGCGAATCCTCGTTCAGGCGTGCGGTCTGGGTGCTCGTCGTCTGCATGGTCTCCGGCATCGCGGCGGCGATCTCGCTGTTCGCCTTCGGTGGCGGCGAAGCGCTGGTGCGCGCGCTCGAACTCGACACGTTCAACGGCCGCCGGCAGATCTGGGAGCTCACCGTGGAGGCTTGGCGCCAGAACCCGCTTTTCGGTTACGGCGCCGAGGTCTGGGGCACCGAGCGGCAATGGCAGTTCCACCTATTCCATGTCGGCCACGCGCACAACCAGTTCGTGCAGACGCTGGGCGAAGCCGGCCTCGCCGGGCTGGCCCTGCTCTGCCTGTACGTCGGTGTGCTGCTGCGCGTCGCGATCTTCCGCTTCGCGGCGTCGCGAGGCATCGTTCTCGCCCTGCTCATGATCCTGCTCGCGCGCTTCGTCACCGAGGCACCGATGCGCTCGGAGGGGCCGCTCAGCTGGTCGGCATTCCTGCATGTGCTGATCCTCGTCGTCGCATGCCACGCGCTGCGCCGGCCGGGCGGGGCGGCGACGCTGGAATCGCGAACGGAGGCCGCCGCCGGCCCAGCCGCAAGAGCGGCGCCCGAAACCGGCGCCGGCGCGCTGCGCGTCGCGTGAGGCATGAGCACCTCCACTGCGCTCGCCCTCGGCATCGTGCCTGACGCCCTGGGGCCGGGGCGCATCTGCGCCCTGCTCACGACCTTCAACCGTCGTGAAACGACGCTCGCCTGTTTGCGGGCCCTCGAGGCGAGTGCGCGGGCCGCGAACGTTCCGCTCGCCGCCGTCATCGTCGACGATGCGAGTCGGGACGGGACCGGCGACGCGGTGCGCGCTGCGTTCGCGTGGGCGACGGTCATCGACGGCGGCGGCGACCTTTATTGGTGCCGCGGCATGCACCTCGCCTTCGAAGCCGCGCTCGCCGTCGGGCACGAGCACTACCTCTGGCTCAACGACGACACGCTAATCGTTCCCGACGCGGTGCAGCGCCTGCTCGGCTGCCATGCACGGCTTGCTGCGGAACGCGCCGCGCCGATCATCGTCGTCGGCGGGACCACGGACCCGGTGTCGCGACTCCCCACCTATGGCGGCGAGCGCATCCCTTCGCGCTGGCGCCCTCTGCGGGTGGTGACGACGCCGCCCTCGGGCGCGGCGCAACGCTGCGACTCGATGACCGGCAACATCGCATTGGTTTCGGCCGCTGCGGCGGCGGCGGCCGGCAACCTCGACCCGGCCTTCGAGCACGCCATGGGCGACACCGACTACGCCTTGCGCGCGCGCGCCGTCGGCGTCGAGATCTGGCTCGCACCCGGGGTGCTCGGTACCTGCGGCCACAACGAACTTCGTGGCACCTACCGAGACCCGACCCTGTCACTGCGATCGCGCTGGCGCCTGATGCAGTCGCGCAAAGGGCTACCCTGGCGGTCGTGGCTGCACTTTGCGCGCCGCCACGGCGGGCCGCTCTGGCCGCTCTGGTTCGCGTGGCCGTACGCCAGGCTGGTCGCGGGCGGCGTGTTCGCGCGGCCGGCCGCCCGGGCCAGCCAGCGATGAGCGCTGCAGACGCGCCTTTGCGCGCCGCCATCGTGACCAACATACCGGCGCCCTACCGCGTGCCGGTCTACTCGCTGCTCGCGGCGACGCCCGGCATCGAGCCGAAGCTGTTCTTCTGCAGCGGGCGCGAGCCCGACCGCGACTGGACCTTGCCGCCGCTCGACTTCGCGCACGAGTTCCTGCGCCAGCGCATGGTCACGTGGCACGGCCGCTTCATCCACTTCAATTCGGGTGTCGCACGCTCGCTGGCCGCGTTCGCGCCGCAGGTCGTCGTCACGACCGGCTTCAACCCCAGTCACTTGGCGGCCTGGCGCTTCGCGCTTGGCCACGGCGCCCGCCACGTGGCGATGACCGACGGTACGCTAGATTCCGAAGCCAAGCTCACGTGGCTGCATCGCGCCGTGCGGCGCGCCGTCTATGCGCGCAGCGCCGCCTGCGTCGGTGCGAGCGACGGCTCGTTCGCGCTTTGCCGCGGCTACGGCGTCGCCGAAGGCGCGCTCTTCAAGTCGGCGCTTTGCGCGAACAACGCGGCCTTCGCCGCTGCGAGCGGTGACGATGCCGCACGCGAGTTCGACTTCATCTTCTGCGGGCGCTTTGCTCCGGGCAAGCTGCCGTTGTTCGCGATCGAGGTCGCCGCCGGGGTCGCGGCCAAGCTCGGCCGGCGCGTGCGCCTGCTGATGGTCGGCTCGGGCGAACTCGACGCCGAGGTGCGGGAGGCCGCGGCAGCGCAGGCCGAGCGCGTCGACAGTGTGCTGCCGGGCTTCGCGACGCAGCGAGAGTTGCCGGGTCACTATGCGCGTGCCCGCGTGCTGCTCTTTCCGAGCGTCGACGACACCTGGGGCGTCGTCGCCAACGAGGCCTGCGCCGCCGGGCTTCCTGTGCTGGTCTCGCCATATGCCGGGGTGGCAGGCGAGCTGGTGCGGGAAGGCGAGAACGGCCACGTGCTCGTGCTCGACGCCGCGGCCTGGATCGATGCAGCCACGGCGCTGCTGAGCGACGAGGCGGCGTGGCGGCGCATGTCGCTGCGCAGCCGCAAGCTCGTCGCGCCCTACACGTACGCGAACGCTGCCACCGGGCTGGCTGCTGCGATCCGCTACGCAGCCGTGGGCGCCGGGGCAGGGCGATGACGGCGGACGGCGCGCTGCGCGTCCTCGTCGCGCACAACGCCTACCGCCACGCCGGCGGCGAAGACAGCGTCGTCGCTTCCGAGATCGCGCTGCTGCGCCGACACGGCCACGCCGTGATCGAACTGCGCCGCGACAACGACGAGATCGACGGTATCGGCAGGCTTTCCTTGGCGATGCAGACGCTCTGGTCGCGGCGCACGCAGGCCGAGGTCCGCGCGCTGATCGCGGAGCACCGGCCGCACGTGGCGCACATCCACAACACGCTGCCTCTGCTCTCGCCCTCGCTGCACTGGGCCTGCGCCCGTGCCGGCGTGGCGGTCGTGCAGACGCTGCACAACTTTCGCCTGGCCTGTCCGCAGGCCATGTTCCTGCGCGACGGCAAGGTCTGCGAGGATTGCCTCGGCCGGACGCCGTTGCCGGCGGTGGTGCACGGCTGCTACCGCGGCTCGCGCGGGCAGACCGCGGTGCTGGCGGGCAATCTCATGCTGCATCGCGGCCTCGGAACGTGGCGTCACAAGGTCGACCGCTACATCGCCCTCAGCGAGTTCAGCAAGGCGAAGTTCGTCTCGGCCGGGCTCGACGCGGGACGGATCGTCGTCAAGCCCAATTTCGTTGACGCGGCAGTACCGGACTCGGGTGAGCGCCACGGCTTCGTCTTCGTCGGCCGGCTCGCGCAGGAGAAGGGTATCGCGACGCTGGCCGGCGCCTGCGCAGCGAGCCCGGGCGAGCCGATCCGCGTCGTCGGTATCGGCGAGAGCGTTTCGCTCCTGCGGGGTCTGCCTCGCGTCACACTGCTCGGCGCCTTGCCCGCCGCTGGCGTTGCCGCCGAGATGGCCCGCGCGCGAGCGCTTGTTCTGCCGAGCATCGTCTACGAGAACTTTCCGCGCACGATTGCCGAGGCGTATTCGTGCGGGCTGCCGGTCGTCGCGAGCCGAATCGGCGCTCTTGCCGAGCTGGTCGAGCACGAGGTGACCGGGCTGCTTTTCAACGCGGGCGATGTCGCCGACCTGGCGCGTGCCATGGCTTGGGCGGAGGCACATCCGGAGCGGATGGCGGAGATGGGTCGCGCGGCGCGCGCACGCTACGAGGCGCGCTACACGCCCGAAGCCAATCATGCGCAACTGACGGCGATCTACCACGAAGCGATCGCGCGGAGGCAGGTGCCGTGACGCGGACGCGGATCGGCGTGGCCGGCGCGCCGATCGACGCCCTCGACATGGGCGCGGCGGTCGAGACGATCGCCGGCTGGGCAGAGGCGCGCGAGAGCCGTACCGTCTGCCTGTGCAACGTGCATTCGGTCGTGACGGCGCGCGGCGATGCGGCGCTTGCCAAGGCCATCGTCGGCGCCGACCTCGCCCTGCCCGACGGCGCCCCGGTGGCCTGGCTGATGCGCCGGCTGGGCCGCACCGGCCAGCGCCGCGTCACCGGCCCTGACCTGATGCGGACGTATTTCGGGGTCGCCGCAAGGCGGTGCCAGCCGGTGTATCTCTACGGCAGCAGCGAGGCGACTCTGCTTGCGCTACAGGAGGCGATCCGTCGCGAGCACCCGCAACTCGTCGTGGCCGGCGCCTGGTCGCCGCCGTTTCGCACTCTGACCCAGGACGAGGACGACGAGGTCGTCGCGCGCATCAACAACTCGGGCGCGGTCAGCGTATGGGTCGCGCTCGGCTGCCCGCGGCAGGAGGCATGGATCGCGGCGCATCGCGGGCGCATTCGTGCGGTGCTGGTCGGCGTCGGCGCCGCCTTCGACTTTCATGCCGGCACGATCCGGCGCGCACCCCCATGGATGCAGCGAATCGGACTCGAGTGGCTGCACCGCATGGCGAGCGAGCCGAAGCGTCTGTGGAAGCGCTACCTCGTCACCAACTCGATCTTTGTAGTACTCGCTGGCCTCGAGTTGCTCGATCTTGCGCGGCCTGCGGCAAGCCGCGGCGACAAGTAGAGCGCGTCCGCGGCACGATCCGCAGAACAGTCGATCAGCTTCGCCGAATCCGCCGCCGTGCCAACACCGCCAGCGCCGCCATCCCCGCCAGCATCCCCACGCTGCCAGGCACGTCCGGCACCGGCGAGATGATGAAGCCGCGCTTCATGCCGGCCGCGGTCAGCCCGTAGCCGATGATCTGCATCGCGTCGTTGATGCCCGCGGCAACGAAGTTGCTGATGCCGGCAAAAGGCGTGTCGAGGTCGATCATCCGCCCCGCGCTCCACAGGAACGCGTGCTGCGCCTTGTTGCCCGCGATGTCCGAGAGGCCGATCACCTGGCCGAGCGAGTTGAGGCCGATCGCGTAGCTGTTCGTACCGCCAAGGGTGCCGAGGTCTGCGATGCGGCCCCCGCTGAAGACAAAGGCATGCGTCGCCGCGTCGCTCGACAGGCTGGCGTTGCCGATCACCTGGCCGGCGTTGTTGATCGCGACCGCGCTGCTCATCGTCCCGCCCAGCGTGCCGACGTCGATCATCCGGCCCGATGTGTAGAAGAAGGCGTGGCTTGTGGAGTTGCCTACCAAGTACGAGTTGCCGATCGCCTGGCCGGAGGCGTTGACCGCCGAGGCGAAACTGCTGTTGCCACCCAGCGTGCCCAGGTCGCGCATGCTGCCGCCGGACCACAGGAAGGCGTGCGAAGCCGAGTCGCCGCTCAGGTAGGCGTCGCCTACCACCATGCCGGCATTGTTGAGGCCGCGCGCCGCGCTGTACGAGCCGCCGAGCGTGCCCAGGTCGCTCATCATGCCCCCCGAGTACAGGTAGGCATGGGTGGTCGCGTTGCCGGCGATGTCTGAATAGCCTGCCACTTGACCCGCGGCGTTGACCCCTGCCACGTAGGCACCGGTGCCGCCCAGCGTGCCCAGGTCGGTGAGATTGCCGCCGCTGACGATGAAGGACCGGTTGACGCCCGGCGTCGTGCCCGCTGTCTGGCCCGCAACCTGGCCGGTGGCGTTGGCGAAGTAGCTGCCCGCGTTCGTGCCGCCGAAGATGCCGAGGTCATAGACGGTCGCGCCGCCGTAGATGAACTCGGTCGGGCCTCCGGGCGCGAGGAAGATCTGGCCGACGTTGGGGGCGCTGCGTCCGGGTGCCACCGGGCCGACGAAGGTGCCATCGAGCTGCCCGAGGTCGGTGTAGAGCCAGCCCGAGCCCTGCGCCGCGGCCGGCGACGCCGCGAGAGCCCAGACACATGCCAGTGCAAAAGCAATGCTGCGGCGGGCGACTCGGGCAATGGCGAAACGGAGCAGCATCTAGTGACCCAGGAGAACATACGAGAGTAGCTGCGCGGCTTGACGGTCTCGCGGCACACGGGAGGTAAAGACCGTGCCGAACGGCTCACTCCGGTCGGCGCACCTGACACGCGCCGATGCCACTCTTGGCCGGAGGTCCGGGCACTTTCGGCCTTGGGGCGGGCAAGGAGTTCTTACCGGTGAAGAATGAGGCAGCGAGCGAGCGCGACGCCGGGGTGACCGCCAGGCGGCGCGTGCTGCTGGCACTGCCGGCCGGCCTGGTGGTGCAGGGTTGCGGTGGCGGCGGCAGTGCAGCTGCCGCCGCGGCGCCGGCCGTCGCGTCGCCGCCGCCTTCAGGAGTGGGAGGCGTCGCCGCGATCACGTCCTGGGCCTCGCGCCCCGCGGCGGCGGCCTCTCCCGGGCAGGCGATCATGATCACCGACGTCGGCGTCAACGGCTCGGTCTGGATCTCGAACGGCAGCGACTGGGTCTCGCTCGCCAGCCCGCTTACCCTGGCGCACAAGTTCAGCAACGCGCGCATGGACGGATCGGTCGGCGCGCGCACCGATGTGCTGCTCGACTCGACGACGATCCCCGCCTACGTGCTGCGCCCGATCTCGGCACTGCGCATCACCGCGGCGTATTCCTTTCCCGGCGCGGGCAGCGGCAACAAGGCGCCGCAGATCAAGGCCTGGTTCGGCTCGGGCAGCTACGCGACGAGCTACGTCGCTCTGCTCGACACGCGCGACCAGTTCACGACGCAGAAGTCGTTCCTGCTTGCCGTGACCCTGCAGAACCTCGGTTCGCTCTCGCTCAATCAGGTGCGACCCAACGACTACGCCGGGGGCGCCAGCGGCAACGCATGGGCGCAGGTCGGCATCGACTTCTCGCAGGACGTGACCATCGGCCTCGGCGCGCTTAACAACGCCGCCACCGCCGACCCGGGTGACGTGCAGCGCCTGGAGTGGTTCACGATCGAGCTGGTCGCCTGAGCCTGAGGGCCATGCCGGTCTTCGTTCCCGTGGTCCGCTCCGGCAACGTCGTCGTGCCGAGGAGCGTCCCGGACAACGCGATCGGCCTTAGCGTGGCCGGCTCGAACTACGTCTACTCGACCTGGGACGACCTGTTCTCGCCCTCGATCGACGCAGAGCTCGGCGTGAACCTGCTCGCCGCACCGACCGCGGTCGACCGGCGCTTTGCCGGCATGCACTACCACGCGCAGGTGCCGCCGATCTCCCACGGCACGGTGCGCAACATCGACAGCCAGGGTTGCCACTGGGCCGACATCGAGCCTCAACCGGGCGCCTACCGCTGGGCCGCGCTCGACGCCCTGGTCGCAGCGGCGGCGGCGCACGGGCGCGAGGTGATCTACTGCTTTCTCAGCACGCCGACCTGGGCCTCGGCGCGGCCGGCCGAGCCGGGCCACTATGTTCGCGGCGGCGACGCCGAGCCTGCCGACATCGATGCCATCGGCCGATTCGCCGCGGCGGTCTGCGCGCGATATCGCGCGATCGGCACGCCGATCGCTTCCTTCGAGATCTGGAACGAGCCGAAGTACGTGGGGAACGGCGGTGTCGGCCAGGGCAACTACTTCACCGGCACGCCGACGGCGCTGGCGCAGATGGCGCGAGCCATTTTTCTCGCCGTCAAGGGCGTCGATCCTGCCGCACGGGTGTTCACGCCTTCGCCGACGGGACTGGAGTACGCCTGGGTTCCCGGCGACCGTTCGGGTACCGACCACCTCGACGCCTTTCTCGGCGCATCCGACGGTGCCGGCGGCGCTGGTCGCGACTGGGTCGACGCGATTGCCTTCCACTCTTACTCGCACGATGGCACGAACAACGTCTTCGCCATACCGCAGATGGTCGACAACGTGCGCCGCTGCATCGCCGGCCACGGCCTGGCTGGGCGACCGCTCTGGATCACCGAGACCAGCGCGATCTTCCCCACTCTGGCGAGCTACGTGCCGCTGCACCAGCAGGCATTCATCGCTCGCACGATGCTGCTTGCCCTCGGCGCCGGCGTCTCGCGCATCGTCTGGTACGCCTGGGACGACCCGCTCGGCTTCGACCAGTTGCCGGCGATGGCGACATGGTGGGACGGCTTCGTAGGCGGCCTCGCCGGGGCGTCGATCTCGGTGGTGAACGCGCTCGCCCGCGGTCAGGTCGCCGCCGTCGTCGACGGGGTGCGCAAGCTGATCTGAAGGCGTATTTGCGACTCGTCGTCAACGGGCCGGAAATGAGTCCTTTCGCGTAGTCTGATCGGCACACAGCAACACATGCCGCCGTGACCACAAAGTCACGGTCGGTGGGAATACTGCGCGGGTCTGCTCAGAGCAGCCTCGTTCTTTTGTGCTGGGGTCTCGAAAGGGACTCCAACCGCCCGAAGTCGCCCGCCACGCCGGACCCAGAAGGGTTGCAGGCGCCAGCGGAAGGCCTGTTAGGTGGTTCTGTTCGACCCGGTCCTGGCCACAAGCCCGGACTGGTTTCGCTAGCTTCTCGACAGTTCCCTTAAATCAGGAGATTCGCTATGAAATTCAAGCTCAAGCACCTCGCCGCGGCGGCCGCCCTCGTGGCAGCCTCCCCGGCGTTCGCTTTCCTCGCCGGCCCGGACGACGGCGGCGGCGAACTCGTTCTCAACGTCTGGGAGAAGAACGGCTACAACGGCGGCACGGGCGACGCGTCGTATGCACTCGACCTCGGCATTACGTACGCGCAGTTCATCGCCAACAAGAACGTCGATCTCTACATCAACCAGATCGTCAGCGACCCGTATTTCACGCAACTTCTGTCCAACGGCTCCCTTGACCTGACCAAGCTCGAGTTCTCGGTGTTCGTCGGCGATCGGGTCGACACGACGGCGACGTTCATCTCGACTTTTGCGAGCTTGCCCACGGCCAAGCCCGCCGACAACGGCCAACTGGACAACGGCCTGACCCAGATCGCCAACTACACCGGGGCGCTCAATGGTCAGCCGGGGATGCTCCTCAATGCCAATGGCTCGTCTTACGCGACGTCGGGTGCCGCCTACTATCAAACCGGCAACCTGCTCACGCTTGCCAATTTCAGCAGCCCGAATTCGGGCTTGGTGAACACCGCCCCGCTTGCAGTCTCCGAATTCGAGGCGGGCACCCCGATCATCAAGACAGTGTTCCCCGGCGTTTTCAGCTTCTCCAACGCTACGGGCGCCTACACGCTGCAGTATCAGGTCGCCGCGGTTCCGGAGCCGTCCGGTATCGCTTTGGCGATGGCCGGCTTCGGCGTGATGGGCTTGATTGCCCGTCGCCGCAAGCCGCGCTAAGCAGCGCCCTCTCGCCGTCTCTTCTCCACGCGCGGCGCCATCGGCGCCGCGCGGCGGGTTCCCGCAGCGGGTGCCCGGGATTCGCTCGTCCCTCTTTTAAAGGATTTCCATGAAACGCAATCTTCTCGCTCTCGCCGCTCTGGCCGCGATTGCTGGTGGTGCCCAGGCTGCTCCGCTGGATCGCACCGGCGCAGCCGGTGCGACCAACAAGCTTTACATCTCGGGCTCGTCGGCCTTGCAAAAACTCGTCGAAGGCATGGTCGCCCAGAACTGCGACGCCAACGGCATGACCGTATGGCGCAGTGCCTCGGGCTTCACCTGGGCCGGCGGCGCGAGCGCCGATTCGGCCAATGGCGCGTCGCACAACATGTACGCGTGCACGCTGAAGGCAGGCAACGACTTCGGTGCCGCCTACGACAACCAGACGATCCTCGTGGTCAAGCGCGAAGCCGGCGGTTCAGCGCAGGGCGTGTTTCCGATCGCCACGAACGCCCCCATCCGGCTGTTGAACATCAACAGCGCCAACTGCGACGCCGCTCCCGCGGCGTTTCCGGCCTTTGGTGTCTGCGTGGGCGTTGCCGGCAGCGGCGCCGTCACAGAGATCGCGACACCGGCCGATATGGGCATTTCCGACGAGGAGCCCGACGTTTTCAACGCGTCCTTCAATCACGCGGGCGCGCAGCCCAACGTGGGCGCGAGCGACTTTTTCGCGCCCGGCCCGACGGCATTCGGCCAAGCGGTGATGGGAGTCGTCGTCAATGGCAAGCTCTACAACGACCTGCAGGCCGATCAGGTCGCCGCCGGCACCTTGCCGGCCGGTGGCGTTCCGAATATCTCCGCCGTTGGGTTCACGAGCATCCTCCAGTCTGCCCTGGTGTACCCGCTCGCCGAAGGGTGGTCGCCGCTGTTTACGGGCAACACCCCGCTGAAGTTTTCCCACCTCAACGTCGCGTTCCGCGGCGTCGGCTCCGGAACCCGTGCCGCTGCCGGCCTTTATTTCAACAACTACCCGACCGGCTCGGTCGCGCGGAACTTCACGACCAGCGGTACGACGGCGACCAACCCTCCGGGCTTCAGCGGCGCCGTCGACGGCCTCCGCACGTTCTATCTGGCCTCGAGCTCGGGTAACGTGATCGCCAACATCGACAACTGCCAGAACCTCAGCGGCGGCAACATCTACTGCATCGGCATCCTCGGCCTCGAGCAGGACATCACGGGCAAGGACGTCAAGTTCGTTCGCGTCGACGGTGGTCTGCCGACCGATGCGCGCGCTGGGAAGTACGGCGTCGTCTACGAGCCGACGTTCCAGATCAACAAGACTGCGGTCAACGCGGGTGGCCAGGCCCTGGCGGCGGCGTTCGGCGCGGCTCTGGCGATTCCCTCCAACATCAACTCGGCCTTTGCGGGCCAGGGCGTGCTGGCTCTGCCGGGCAACTGCCCGGCTGGGGCTTTCGAGACGTGGGTCGCCCCGCCCCAGAGCGTCGTTTGCTCGCGCGTGACGCGCGGCGGCAGCAGCGCCAACGTCCTGCAGGTCGTCCGCTGATCGCGGCACTGCTTTGCCGCTGCGGCGGCTGAAGAAGAACTCGAAGGGGGCCTCGGCCCCCTTCATTTTGATTTTGTTCGTCGCATGAACAGACATAGTCCAAACGGACTATGTCTGTTCATGTGCGCATCACTGTTCGTCTCGACACTCGCCCCATGACGTCGCCGCAGCGAGGCTGCCTCCGGGCAGCCATCTTTTTTTTGGCGGCTGCGTTCTTCGGCGCCGACTCGTCCCTCGCGCAGACACCTCCCACCGTACCGCCCGTGACTCCGACCTTCGACATCCTCGAATTCCAGATCGAAGGCAACACGGTGCTGCCGGTCGTGACGATCGAGCGCGCGGTCACGCCCTTTCTCGGCTACACCCGGGACATGGCGCAGGTCGAGGCGGCGCGCGGCGCGCTCGAGAAGGCCTACCAGGGAGCGGGCTTCCTCACCGTCTTCGTCGACGTGCCCGAGCAGAAAGTCGACGACGGCATCGTCGTGCTCAAGGTCGTCGAAGGCCGCATCGAGCGGCTGCAGGTGAGCGGGGCGCGCTACTACTCGCAGGGCTACATCCGCGACCGGGTTACCGAGCTCGCCGAGGGCACGGTTCCCAACTTCAATGAAGTGCAGCGCCAGCTCGCCCTGGTCAACCGTGGCGAGGAGCGCCGCGTGCAGCCGGTAATGCGCGCCGGCCTCGCGCCGGGCACGGTCGAGGCCGAGCTCAAGGTCGACGACAAGCTGCCACTCTCGGGCACGATCGAGTTCAACAACCGGCAGGCTGCGGAGACCAAGCCCTTGCGCCTGTCGGCAACGGCGCGCTACGGCAATCTCTTCCAGCTCGACCACAGCGTGAGCTTCACCGCGATCACGGCGCCGCAGGCGACCGAGCAGTCGCAGGTCTTCTCGCTCAACTACACGATCCCGCTCGAATCCGGCGCGTCGCTGACGTTCTACGGCGTGCATTCGAACAGTTCGGTGGCGACGCTCGGCGACGTCACCGTGCTCGGCAAGGGCGACACCTTCGGCCTGCGCTGGGCGACCCCCGTTGCAGGACCGGCCGGCGAGACGCACAGCGTCACGCTCGGCGTCGACTACAAGGACCTCAAGGAAGACACGAAGTCGGGCGCCGACACGATCGCGACACCGCTGCGTTACCTGCCGTTCGTCGCGCTCTGGACGGGCAGTTTCGACCACGGTGCATTGCGCCAGACCACCGCCAGCCTGCAGCTCAACGCCGCGTTCCGGCGCATCCTGCAGCGCGACGTCGATTGCCCAGGCGGGCGAGCCGACCAGTTCGCCTGCAAGCGCAACCAGGGCGATGGCGGCTTCGCCGCGCTGCGCGCCGACGTGCGCCATACGCTGCCGCTGGGCGACACGGGCGCCCTCGCGCGGCTGCGACTGGGCGGCCAGTTCGCCACCGGTCCGGTGCCGAGCGGCGAGCAGTACACGATCGGCGGCGCCGAGACGGTGCGCGGCTACTACGAGGCCGAAGGCGCCGGCGACCATGCACTGCTCGGCTCGCTCGAACTGCGCAGCAGCGATCTCGGCATCCGCGTGCGCAACTGGCTCGGCGACGGCGGCGACGCGCCCACCCTCAACCAGCTCTACGCGCTCGCCTTCGTCGATGTCGCCCGCGCCTACACCTCGGACCCTGCGGCCGGCCAGGCGAAGCGGATCTCGCTCGCCGGCGGCGGCGTCGGCCTGCGCGTAACGCTGCGCAAGTCGCTCACCGGCGAGTTCGACCTCGCCTGGCCGTTCAAGGCCGGCAGCACGACCGAAGCCGGCAGCCCGCGCATCCACGTGCGCATCGCCCTGGAACTGTGAGCCGCGCCATGCGCCGCCCCGCCCATCCCGTCCTGACGCCGATCGCCTGGGCGCTTCTCGCGGCGTTTCCTCTATCGGCCGCAAGCCAGTCGGCCGTGCCGCGACCGGCCCCGCCACCGGTCAACGCCGTCCCCAAGCCGCTGCCCGGCTGGCGCGTGTCGGGAACGGGCGCAGCGGCGCCGGTCAACCGGGGCAACGCCTCGGGCGGTGTCGACCAGACCATCGACCAGAGCAGCCAGCGCGGCATCTACAACTGGCAGAGCTTCGACATCGGCTCGGCGAGCAGCGTCACCTTCGCGTTCCCGAACAAGGATTCGAGCGCGCTCAACCGCATCGTCGGCAGCACCGCACCTTCGCAGATCTTCGGCGCGCTGCGCTCGCAGTACGCCAACCCGACGGCGGGTGGCGCTCCGCTGGTCGGTGGCTCGATTTACCTCATCAACGCAAACGGCATCCTGTTCGGCCGCGGCGCCAAAGTCGACACCGGCGCGCTGGTCGCCTCGACGCTCAACCTCACCGACAGCGACTTCGCGACCGGCCTGGCCTCGTCGATCACGAGCCTCAATCCAAGCTTCCGATACGAAGGCAGCCCGGCGCTGTTTACCGACGAGCGCAACTTCGTCCTCGTCGATCCCGGCGCGACGATCACGACGGCCTCGGGCGGGCGTGTCTTCCTGTTCGCGAAGAACGTGCAGAACGGCGGCAGCATCGCCACGCCCGGCGGCCAGACGGTGCTGGCCGCGGGCTCCGAGGTCTACCTCTCCGACCCGACGCGCGAGCCGCTCTACGCCTCCGAGGCCAACCCCAGCTATCCGGCGCTGCGCGGCCTGCTCGTCGAGGTCGGCCGCGGCAACGGCAGCGCGAGCAACCTCGCCGGCGGCGCGATCGAATCGGTGCGCGGCAACGTCACCCTGGTCGGCATGGCGGTCAACCAGAACGGCCGGATCAGCGCGACTACCAGCGTGGCCGAGAACGGCTCGGTGTTCCTGCTCGCGCGTGGCAACACGCAAACGGGCAACACCAGCGACAACCTCTTCAAGCATGCCACGACCGGCGGCACCCTGACGCTCGGCAGCGGCAGCACGATCGAGATCGCGCCCGACCCGACGCCGGGCAGCGACGGCAAGCTGCCCGCCTCCGACGCTTCGTCGATCTTCACCGCATCGCGCGTCGAGCTCTCGGGCCGGACGATCGAGATGAAGCCGGGCGCGTCCCTCGTCGCCCACGGCGGCCTGGTGCGTGCGCGCGCCGAGGTCACGCCCAACTACCTGATCGATATCGCGCCGCAAGGCAGCTTCGGCGCGGGCGACGCCGCAGCTCGCCTCGTCATCGGCGACGGAGCGAGCATCGACGTCTCGGGAACCGAGACGTCGATCGTCTCGGTGGCGCGCAACTTCGTCACCACCGAGTTGATCGGCAATTCAGACCTGAAGGACGCGCCGCTGCAGAAGGACGGCCCGCTCTACCGCAGCCGCGTCACTTTCGACTTGCGCAACGCCATCCCCATCTTCGGCGACACGTCGGCCTATACCGCGGCGATCAAGCGCACGGCAGAGGAACAGTTGGCGAGCGGCGGCTCGATTTCGCTGGTCTCGACCGGCGGACTCGTCACCGCGCCGACGTCCACGCTCGACGTCTCGGGCGGCAAGGTCACCTACACGAACGCGACGGTCAAGCCGACATTGCTCATCGCTGCCGACGGCAGCCGGGTCACGCTCGACATGGCATCTCCCGACGTGCAGTACACCGGCATCGTGGGCTCGGGGCCGGTGACGATCGACCGTTGGGGCATCGTTCCCCGTTGGGTGCCGGCCCAAGCCGACACCGGACGGGTCGAGCCCGGCTACGTTGAAGGCAAGGCCGGCGGCAGCTTGACAATCGTCGCGCCCACCGCGCTGCTCGACGGCCGGTTGAATGCCTCCACCCTGGTCGGCGACCGCCAGCAGGCCGGCACGGCCGCGCTTGCTGCGCCGGGCAGCGTCACCTTCGGTACGGCGGCCAACTTCGGCACCAAGGCGTTTCATACTTCGGGCATCGGCGACCTGACGATCCTCGCGACGCCGGGTTCGCTTCCCGATGCGTTCTGGACCGCGCCGCTGCAGGCGCCGCTGGCGGCCAGCAGCCGGATCGCCGCGAGCACGCTCGAGGCGAGCGGCCTCGGCGCGCTGACGGTCACCAGCGACGGCTCGATCACCTTCGTCGATGGCGCCGCCTTGGCGCTCCAGCCGCGCTCCTCGGTCAGGCTGACCGCGGCAGGCGCGGGCGGCATCGAGCTCGGCGGCAGCTTCAGGTCCGCCGGCGGCAGCTTCAGCGCCCGCACCGCCGATCTGCTCGCGACAGCGAACAACGGCCCGACTGTGTCAGGGACGCTGCGCCTCGGCGCCGGGCAGACGCTCGACGCGGCCGGCGATTGGCAGAACGCATTCATGGACGGCCCGACGCGGTCGGGTTACGGCGGCGGATCGGTGACGCTGGCCTCGGCGCACGGCCTCGACCTGCAGGACGCGAGCCGGATCGACGTCTCGGGTGGCGGAACCGTACGCACCAATGGCAGCGTCGTCGGCAGCGACGCCGGCAGCATCACGCTGCAGTCCAACAGCGGCCTTGCGAGCCAGGGCACTTCGTTCGCGCCAGTGCACATTGGTGCCGTGCTCAAGGGGCAGTCGCTCGCCGGCGGCGGCACGCTGTCGATCAAGGCCGCCGACGTGACCGTAGGCTCGCGGCCGATCCCGCGCGGCATCGCCGATGGTTCTACCACCGCTTCGCTGGTCGTTTCCGACGCGTTCTTCGACAACGGCGGCTTCACCACCTATCAACTCGACGCGATCCGGTCGCTGCGTGTACTCGACGGCACGACGATCGCGCCGCGCGCCAGCAACTGGGTCGCCACCGACAACGCGCGCTTCGTCGCCACGGGCACCCGCCTCGCGAGCTTCCTCGAGGAGGCGCTTCTGCCCGATGCACAACGAAAGCCCGTCAACCTCAACCTCTCGGCCAACGGTGCCTTCCCGTCGCCCAGCGGCGACCTGACGCTCGAGGCCGGCTCCCGCATCGAAGCCGACGCGCGCGCCAGTGTCAGTCTGCTGGCAGGGTTTCGCCTCGACCTCGAAGGCAGCGTGCGAGCTCCCGGCGGCAACGTGATGATCGCCTTGGCGTCGAGGGGAAGTCTCGCGAGTTCGGTACCCGGCATGCTGCGCGTCGGTGAGCGCGCCGAGATCGACGTATCGGGCTCTCTCGTCCCTTCGCTTGCCGATGGCGGTCCTCTGCGCGGGACTGTACTCGCCGGCGGAAACGTGACGATCACCGGGAGCGCCGCCCCGACCGCGCTGACTCCGGTGGAAATCCGGCCCGGCGCCGTCATCGCAGCCGACGGCGCCAGCGCACGGCTTGCGGTCGACTCGGTCACGCCCTCGGGGGCGACGACGACTCGGCTGCAGACCGTCGCGAGCGAGGGCGGCTCGATTGCCATCACCGCTGCCAACGGCGGCGCCGCCTTGGCCGGATCGATGCACGCCCAGGGCGGGGGGCCAGGCGCGGCGGGCGGCCGCTTCTCGCTGTCGCTCAACATCGGCCGCCCCGACCCGAACCTGCCGGATCCGATCTTCGATGTCTTCGACCGCGCGGTGCAGGTGCAGGAGGCGCCGGTGACTCGCGGAGACGCCGTACGCGGCACAGCTGTCGTTTCTGCCAAGAGCCTGCGCGAAGGCTTTGCCGACGCGTATATCGCGGCTGGCGATCACATCGCCTTCAACGGCAGCTCGAACCTGACGATGCCGCGCGAGCTCGTTCTGGACGCGCAGGCGCTGCAGGCGCTGCCGGGAAGCGTGGTCCAGCTCGGCGGCGGATCGAGCGTTCGCATCGGCGGTACGCCCGACTCGGTTTCGAGCGCGCAGGCGATCGGCGGCAATGCCCGTCTCGCGGTCAGCGGCGGCCTGGTCGAGTTGTTCGGCGACCAAGCGCTCCAGGGTTTCGGCCGGATGGACGTTTTCTCCGCTTCGGAGCTGCGCTTGCATCAGACTGGCACCGGCCAGGCAGGGCGGTTCGCATCCCTCGCCGACCTGAATCTGAGCGCGGCGCAGATCGCGCCGACCACGAACTCGGTATTCACGATTTCCGCGCCCGGACGCACGGTGACGATTGGCGCAGGCGACGCCAGCGCGGCGCCGCCGCTGTCGGCCAACGGTGCCCTGACGATTCAAGCGGCGACGATCGACCAGAAGGGTGTCGTTCGCGCGCCATTCGGCAGCATCGCGTTCGACGCGACGCAGTCGATCTCGCTCGAGGTCGGCAGCGTCACGTCGGTTTCAGGGAAGGGCCTTGCCGTTCCTTTCGGCTCGACGATCGCCGGCGCCGGCTGGTCCTGGCTCGCAAGTCCGGTTGCTGCGCCGCGCGAAAAGACGATCGACTTGCAGGCGCCCGGCAAGAGCATCGTCGTTGCGCCAGGCGCGCGGCTCGATCTCGCCGGCGGCGGCACGGTCGAGGCGTTCGAATTCGTCCCCGGCCCCGGCGGATCGAAGGACGTGTTCGCTGGCGCGGCGAACGGCGCCTTCGCGGTGATGCCGACGATCTCCGCCTACACGCCGCAGGACCTGGACATCCAAGCCCTCGCCGGCAACTCGGGCTCTGCATTCCGCCTAGGCAGCCAGGTGACCTTCGGCAATGGTGGGCCGATCCCGGCCGGCACCTATGCCGTCCTGCCGCCGCGCTACGCGACGCTGCCCGGCGCCTACCTCGTGCGTCCGCTGACGTCAGGGACGCCTCTCGAGCTCGGCGCGAGCATCGCCCGTCCGGACGGATCGAGCATCGTCGGCGGCCAGCTCGCCTCGGCCGGCACCGATTTCGTCTCATCGCTGCCGAAGAGCTTCCAGGTCTACGCGTCGGCGCTGGCGCAGCGCTCGAGCGAGATCCGCAAGGCCGACGCCAACGACTACTTCGGCGCGCTGGCCAATGCGGCGGGAACGCCGGTGCCTCGCCTGCCGGTCGACGCCGGTCGGCTCGATGCCGTCGCCGACGTGCAGAGTCTCAAGGGCAGCTTCGATTTCAGCGTCCAGGACGATGCGCGGGCGCGCGGCGGCGAGCTCGACATCTCGGCAAGCCGGATCAAGGTCGTCGGCTCGGCCGCGCAGGGCGAAGCTGGTGTCCTGACGCTAGCCACCGCCGATCTCAACGCCACGGGCGCGGCGCTGCTCGTGATCGGCGGCGCGCGCGGCGGCGACGGCAGCCGACTCGACGTCGCCGCGAGCGAGGTCACGGTCGACAACGTCGGGCAGACGCTCCAGGGAAGCGACATCGTCATCGCCGCGACCCAACGCGTCGAGCTCAAGGCGGGTGCGTCGTTGCAGGCGTCGGCCGCGAGCGGCGCGCCCGCGCTCGCCGTGAGCGGCGACGGCGCCCTGCTGCGCGTCTCCGGCGATGCCGCGGCGTCGACCACGCGCACCGGTGTCGTCCGCGCCGCCGGTGACCTCGTCGTCGGCGACGGCAGCTCGATCAAGGGCTCGGCGGTAGTCGCCGAGGCGACGCACAGCACGACGTTCTCGCCCGGCGCGGCCTTCGAAGCGCCCGGCAGCCTGACGATAGGCGCGAGCCGGATGGCCGTCGGCGCGGTCGATGCGGCCACCGCTGGCGCGAACACCCTGATCCTGACGCCGACGCTCGTTGGTCTGCTCGGCCAGACCGCATCGCTTTCGATGCGCAGCTTCGACGGCATCGACTTCTACGGCACGTCTGGGCTCGGCGGGACGAGCCTGGCCGCACTGACGATCGACACCGGCAGTCTGCGTCTCGTTGGCGCCGGCGCCAACGCGACCATCAGCGCAGGTGGCGTCCGCCTCACGAACAGTTCGGGCGGCGCGACGGCCGCCAGCGCCGGCGGCGGCACGCTGACGATCCGCGCCGACGGCAGCGGCGGCGGCTCGGGCAGCCTCGTCGTCGGCCCCGGCAATGTCGGCGTCAGCGGCGCGACGTCTACTGTGCTGGCTGGGGGGCACGACCTCACGCTTTTCGGTTCGGCGCAGTTCGCCACCGGGGGCGACGTCACGGTCCGCACGCCGGTGCTCACGGCGACGAGCAGTGCCAGCGCTAGCATCACGGCGGCAGGCGCGCTCGTCGTCGATGCACAAGGCGCCGTGGCTCCGGCGGCAACCGGCACCGGCGCGCACGTCGTGCTTGCCGGCAAGACCGTGACGCAAGACGGCAACGTCGTCCTCGCGAGCGGCGAACTGGGGCTGCAGGCCAGCGGAACCGCGGGAGGTGATGCTGTCGTCTTCGGGGCGGCGTCGCGCACCGACCTGAGCGGCGTGCACTTCGACTTCGACGGCGTCGCGGTGGCGACGCCCGGTGGCGACTTGCGCGTCTCGGTGGCTAGCGGCAGCGTCGTCGCCCGAGCCGGGTCGCTGCTCGACGTCTCGGCGCCGGACGGCACCCTCGGCCGCGCCGGCCGCATCGCGATCGACGCAACCGGCGGCGGCGTCGACCTCGCCGGTCGGCTGCGCGCCGCGAGCGGCGAGGCCGCGCCCAGCGGCTCGCTGGTGATCGACTCGGCGGCTCCGGTCGACCTGAACCGGCTTGCGGCAACGCTCGTCGCCGAGCGCTCGACGACGCGCTCCAACTTCGCCGAGACGATAACGGTGCGCAATCGCAGCGGCGACCAGTCGCTTGGCGCGGGCGGCCCGGGTCTCGCCGCCGAGCACATCGCCATCTCCAGCGATGCCGGCGCGCTCTCGATCGCCGGCTCGCTGCTCGCCACGGGCGGCAGCGAACCCTCAATCACACTGGCCGGTGGCCGCTCGCTCGACATCCTGCCCGGCGCGACAGTCGCGGCGCACGGCAGCGGCGTCACGGGCGGCCAGGTGTCGCTGCTCTCCGGCACGGGCAACGGCCCGCGCAACGGCCAGATCAACCTGACCGGAGGCACGATCGACGTCGGCGCAGCGCCAAGCGGCGCCGATGGCAGCGTGCTGCTGCGCGCGCAGTGGACCGACGCCGGCAACGACGTCCGCATCGGCCGGATCGACGCGCAGATCAGTGGCGCGCGCAAAGTTGAGGTCGAGGCCGTCAACCGCTACACGGCGAGCGTCGTAGACGCGACGCTGATCGCCACCGTCGCCGCCGACAACGACGCCTTCGCCAGCCCCGACGGCAGCCAGGCGGCTTCGATCTTGGCGCGATTAAGTGGCAGCAACGCCGCTCTTGGCGCGAAGCTGCAACTGCGCAACGGCGTCGAGATCGCTTCGAGCGGCGACATGAAGGTCTTCGGTGACCCGCGCTACGGCGGTTGGAACCTGACCCGCTTCGACGACTCTGGCCTGCCGCTCGCTCCGTTGAGCGGCGCGCCGACCAACCTGACACTCCGCGCCGCGGGCAATCTCAATGTCCTGGCGAGCATCAGCGATGGGTTCTCACCGGCCGGGGACCAGGCTCCGCAGTCTTCGTCCGAAGCCCTGCAGATCACGCCCGCAGCGGTGATCGTGTCCGGCGAGGGCTCGCGCATTCGCCTGGTCGGCGGTGCCGACCTCGCTGCGGCGAACCCGCTTGCGACGGTGTCGTCCGCGACTTCCGGCGATGTCGTCGTCGGCGTCCAGAACAGGGACGTCCTCGTTCGCACCAGCACCGGAAGCATTGCCGTCGCCGCGGGGCGCGACATTCGTTTCGCCAACCGGCAGGCCGCAATCTACACGACCGGGACACCTGCGGCCAGCAACGAACTGCCGGGCTATGTCGGTAACCAGCTCGCGGGAGAAACCTATCTCGGCGCCGGCGATATTCAATCGCCGTTTCTCTCGCGCGGCGGGGCGATTGCGATCGACGCGGCTCGCGATGTGATCGGCGCGACGGGGTCGCTGCCGCAATATGCCACCGAGTGGTTCTGGACCAGCGGCGATCTCACCCGCACGACCGGCGCGCCGCTATGGTTTTCCAGGTACGACCGGTTCAACCAGGGGATTGCGACTTTCGGCGGCGGCAGCGTCAGCGTGCGGGCCGGCCGCGATGCCCGCGATGTGGAGGCTTCGGCGGCGACCAGCGGCTATGTCTCACGTGCGGTCGACGGCAACTTCGCTGCCGTGCAGGTGTTTGGAGGCGGAGACGTACGCATCGACGCGGGACGCGACGTGGTCGGTGGCTTCTCGCTCGCGACGCGCGGAGAGCAACGGGTGGTCGCCGGTCGGGACGTGCAGGCCGCCGCGAGTGCTTTCGCGCTTCAGCTGGTGGTCGGCCAGACCGATTCGGTCGTGACCGCGCGCAACTCGGTGGATCTCGGTCGCGTCACGCCGTTCGGCTTCGTGCCCGAAACAGCACAAGCGGCGACGCTCCCGGCCGGGGTCGCCGCCACCGGCACGTCGCCGGGCGCGACGCTGTCGGTACTCGCAGCTTCCGGCGACCTGAACTATCGGTCGTTGCCACCGAACACGGCGGAGCGACACTTCGCGATCAACTCTGCGCAGGGCACGGTGATTCCGGAATCTGCGAGCTTCGATGCGCCGCTCGGCAGCGAGAAGATCGGCGCCTTCATCCAGCTTCCTGCTGCCGATGGCAAGTTCGAGGCGCTTGCCGGAAAGAGCATCGATCTGGCCCGCGTCTCTATCGTGGCGACGAACGATTCGGCGAAGTCCCCGCATCTCGAGACCGACGGCGTCGCGCTCGGTGCCTCGTTCGACCCTTTCCCACGCGGTGGGACGCCGCTCGATACGAGCCGGCGCGACCCGGTACGGGTCGTCGCCGAGGCCGGCGACATCTCGGTGGCGAGCGGCTTCGCGTCGGGGCGTCCAGTTCGCCTGATCGCCGGCAACGACATCGCCATCGCGAAGGCGGGCGGTTCGGCGCAGTTCGCGATACAGCATCAAACTGCGCAGGAGCTTTCCCTGTTCGAGGCCGGCCGCGACATCGTTCTGCCGGCATCGAACAGCGCCCTCGGTGAAGACCTGAAGGTGCACGGACCGGGCGATCTCGTCGTCCTCGCCGGGCGCAATTTCAACTTCCGCACTTCCGGCGGCCTCGGTGCCATCGGCAATCGAGAAAACGCGGCGCTTCCCGACGGCAGTGCCGCGATCACTGTGATGGCCGGTGTGGCGCCGCGCGGCCGCGACGGCACGCAGGCGACGGCCTGGTACTTCCCGCTTCTCGGCGGCACCGGTATCGCAGGCTATGCGGGCGATCTCGCGGCGCAACTCGAGGCGGTGGCTGCCGGCGCCGCGAACCCCGGCCTTGGCAGCGCGGCGGCACTTGCGTACAAGGCCTTGCCCGTCGACCAGCAGGTGGCAAAGTCGAGGCAGCTCGCCGGCGCCGCCGCCTTCGACACGGCCTTGCTGATCGCGGTGCGGCGCATCGAGGCTGACGCCTCGCTCGACCTTGCGGCTGCGAACGCCGCCTTCGCCAAGCTTGCCGACGCGCAGCGCGCGAGCGTCGCGGCCGCGGCACTGGCCGACGCTTGGTCGACGCGCATCGGCAGCGCCGAGCAGGCGCAGCAGGCGCTGGCGATGGCGGCGCTGCAGCAGAACGGCGCGGCCCGCGTGGCTGCGCTGGTCGCTTACGCCGAGAAGGCGACGGGGCTCACGCTCTCCCCCGAGCAGGCCCTGCTCGCCTACACGGAACTACCGGTCGAGCGCCGTCTGGTATTCAACAGCGGCGTGCTCGTCGACGAGGTGCGCAATGCAGGCCGCACCGCATCGTCGCTGGCCGGCAGCGCCCGCGACGCGGCCTACGCCGTGGCCTACGCGGCGATCGACGCAGTGTTCCCGGAGCTGGGCCCGGGCGGCGACGTGCGCATGGGTTCGAGCCAGGTCCGCACGTTCCAGAACAGCCCGGTGACCATGATCACGCCGCGCGGTGGCATCGACGTTGGCGAGCTCTCGGCGCTGTCCGGCAAGAGCGCGAGTGTGCTCGGCATCGTCACCGCCGCCGGCGGCAACATCTCGCTGATCGTTCATGACAACGTGGCGGTCAACCAGTCGCGTGTGTTCACGGTTGGCAAAGGCGATCTCCTGATGTGGTCGTCGCAAGGCAACCTCGACGCCGGCCGCGGCGCCAAGACGGTGACCGGGGCGCCGCCCCCGCTGTTCCGATTCGACTCGAACGGCAACTTCGTGGTCGACACCTCGGGTTCGTTCACCGGCTCCGGCATCGCCGTGCTTGACGCTTCGAGCACGCTCGACCTTTACGCTCCCAAGGGCGAGATCAACGCCGGCGACGCCGGCATCAAGTCGCTCGGCAACGCCTTCCTGGGCGCGGCGCGCTTCGTCGGCGCCGACAACCTGGCGGTGAGTGGTGTCGCGGTCGGCGCGCCGCCGCCGGCGCCGACCGGCGGCGCAACTGCCGGTCTTGCCGCTGCCGCTGGTTCGGCCACCGCGGCACAGACACGGATCGCCCCGGAAGACAGCGAGGAGGAAAAGGAGCGCAAGCGCCGCCGCCGCCTCAACCTGATCCTCGACTTCCTCGGCTTCGGCGATGGCTCGACGGCCAAGCCCTGAACCTTCGCATTCGCCGCCGTTGCCCCGCCCCATGCGCCACATCCTCGCTCTCGCCCTGACCTTCGTTGTTGCGCTAGTCGCCGGCCTCGCTCCGTCCACAGCGCATGCCTGGTGGAACAAGGACTGGACACAACGCACGCGGATCACGCTCAACACCTCGGCCCAGGGGCTCGAGACCAAGGAGGCAGCCAATGCCGTAAGCGTCGCCGTGCGCCTGCACTCGGGCAACTTCGATTTCGCCGCCGCCAAGGAGGACGGCAGCGACTTGCGCGTCGTCGGCGGTGACGACAAGACGCCGCTGCGCTTCAGCGTCGAGCGCTTCGACGGCATCAACGAACTCGCTGTGCTCTGGGTTCAGGCGCCGATCGTCGCGCCGGGCAGCGACAAGAACCAGATCTACGTGTACGCCGGCAACGCCAAGGTCCCGGCCGAGGCGTCGGATGCCGCCGGCTTCGACGCCAACATGCTGGCCGTCGTTCATTTCAGCGACAAGGAGTTGGTCGGGTCCGACCCGATCGGTGGGCTGAAGACTGCGAGCCCGATCGCGATCGAGCCGAACGGTCTGCTCGCGGCCAGCGCCAAGCTCGATGGCAAGCCAGTCGTCTGGCTTGCGAGCGAGAAGGTGAAGGTCGAGGCTGCCGGCGCGCTCACCGTCTCGCTGTGGGTGCGCGCGGACAACACGTCCCAGGGCACGCTCTTCGCGTGGGGTCCGCTGACGCTGGCGCTGAAGGCAGGCAAGCTCGGGGCGCAGATCGGCCCGGCGCAGTTCGCGGGCGGCGACCTGGCTCCTGCCACATGGACGCACATCGCGCTGACCGTCGGTGCAGGCAAGGCGCGGCTCTATGTCAACGGCGCGCAGTCAGGCGAAGGCGACGCGATGCTTCCTGCGCTGGCAGGCGAGATGCGCCTGGGCGAAGGCATCGCCGGACTCGCCGACGAGCTCGAGCTCGCCAAGATCGCGCGCACCGCCGAGTGGCTGCGTATCTCCGCGGGCGCGCAGGGCGCCGAGTCGAAGCTCGTCGCCTCGCTCAAGGAAACGTCGGGGTCGGAGGCGGGCGAGAGCCCCGGCTATTTCGGCATCCTGATCAAGAACCTCACCGCCGACGCCTGGGTCGTGATCGGCATCCTCGGCGTCATGTTCGTGATCGCCGTCTGGGTCATGTTCACCAAGGCGATATTCGTGATCAAGGCCGACAAGGAGAACCGCCAGTTCCTGCGCCGCTTTCGCGGCCCGGCCGACCAGCTGCTGACCCTGGACAGCGGTGCCGACCACCCGCACTCTTCGCTCTACCGGCTCTACCTCGGCGGGTTGCGTGAGCTGAAGAAGCGCAACGTCGGGGTCGCCGATGCCGCTCCGCTCTCGGGCGCCTCGCTCAACGCCGTGAAGGCTTCGGTCGACGCCGACCTGGTGCGCGAGTCGCACAGCCTCAACGAGCGCATGGTGCTGCTCACGATCGCCATTTCGGGCGGCCCGTTCCTCGGCCTGCTCGGCACCGTGGTCGGCGTGATGATCACCTTCGCCGCGATCGCCGCCGCCGGCGACGTCAACGTCAACGCGATCGCGCCGGGCATCGCCGCGGCGCTGCTCGCGACGGTGGCCGGGCTTTCCGTGGCGATCCCGGCGCTGTTCGGATACAACTATCTCGCGGCGCGGATCAAGAACATCTCATCCGACATGCAGATCTTCGTCGACGAGTTCATCACTCGCGTCGCCGAAGTCTACGGCGCCCGCTGACGCCCAAGGCTGCCATGTCCGCCGACGTCAAGCAAGAGAACCAGCCGTACGACGACATCAACGTCACGCCGATGCTCGACCTCGCCTACGTGCTGCTCGTCATCTTCATCATCCTGACGACAGCATCGGTGCAGGGCATCAAGGTCCATTCACCCGAGACCGAGGCGGCCAACAACCTGGCGCGGCCGCAAACGCGGGCGATCACGATCACCGCCGAGGGCGCGATGTATCTCGACGCCTACCCGGTGACGATCGACCAGCTGCGCAGCTCGCTCGGCCAGTACAAGTCGGCCAATCCGGCGCTCCCGGTGGTGCTCAAGGCCGACGCCGCGGCGCAGTACGACAAGGTCATGGAAGTGCTCGAGGTCGCCAAGTCGCTCGACATCACCGAGATCGGCCTGGTCACAAAGCGCGCCGCGCCCTGAGACCCGCGCGATGCAGCTCAGCACTGAGTCCAAGCCCTACGACACGATCAACGTGACGCCCATGCTCGATCTCGCCTACGTGCTGCTCGTGGTGTTCATCCTGATGACGACGGCATCGGTGCAGGGGCTCGTGATCACCATGCCCAAGCCGTCGAACAAGCCGCAGACGGAAAAGCACGAGCTCAAGATCGTGCAGATCACGCCGGAAGGCTCGGTGCTCGTCAACGGCGTCGGTGTGACCCTAGTCGAGCTCGAGGGCCAGCTCGCGGCGGCCAAGGCACGCGACGCCCAAATGACGGTCGCGATCAAGGGCGACGCGCGCGCGCGCTACGCGAAGGTCGTCGCCATCGTCGATCTGTGCAACAAGCTCCAGGTCAACATGGGCCTGATCACCTCGAGGATAGGAACATGACCGCTCTGGCGGACGCTTCGCTGGGCGATCTGCCGCGTACACGCTGGTGGCCTCGCGTGATCGCGATGCTCGCCATCGTTCTCGCCTTCGGCGGCGCCGCCTACGCGATCAAGTCGCTGATCGACAGCCCGGCGGCGCCGCGCCGCCAGATCGCCCGGATTTCGATCCTGCCCGACACGCCGCCGCCTCCGCCGCCGCCCAGGGAAGAAAAGAAGCCCGAGCCGCCCAAGGAAGAGCCCAAGCAGGTGGTGCGCGAGGAGCAGCTCAAGCAGGACGTGCCCAAGCCGGCCAACGAGCCGATCAAGATGGAAGGCACCGCGGGCGACGGCCCGAGCGCCTTCGCTGCGGGCAGCGTCAGCAAGGACTACCAGGGCGGACTCCCCGGCAGCGGCGCATCGGCCCCGGCTTCCATCGCCGACCGGGCACAGGAACGCTTCTACGCCAACACCGCGCGGTCGCTGCTGCGCGACGAGATCGAGAAGCATCTCAAGCCGGAGGCCGGCGAGGTCGTAGCGAGTATCGCGGTCTGGGTCGACAACGACGGGCGCATCCGCAAGATCGATCTGGCGTCCGGCGCCAGCCCGAAGGTCGAGGACGACCTGCGTTCCGCGCTCGACGAGACCTCGCGTCTGCTGCGCTTGCCGTCCCACAACGGCCTAACCCAGCCGATGCGCTTTCGCATGACGATGCGCTCGGGCGGAGCGACCGGCTGAGCCGGCGCAGCGCGCACCGAAGCATCGATGTATCGACCCTCCAACCGGATGCCGACTCTCATGGCCCTGCCCACCTCCCCGCCGCGCTTGCCGCGCGCGGTCCCGAACCTGCTGGCCGTAGCGGCCGCGCTCCTGCTTGTCGCGGTGCCAGCGCGCGCCGACGAGCGCGCCGAGCTCGAGCAACTGCGCGCCACGACCGCTGCTCTGATCCAGGCGCTCGTCGAGCAGGGCCTGCTCAGTCGCGAGCGCGCCGACACGCTGCTGCGCCAGGCGGCGCCCCGAGCGCCCGCCGTGGCCACGGCGCCGGCCGGTGCGGACTCGGCACCGAACGTCGCGGCCAGGGCAACGCCTCCGGTCGTGCGCGTACCCTACCTTCCCGAATCGGTGCGGCAGCAGATCAAGGACGATATCAAGCTCGACGTACTGGCGACGGCGCGCGAGGAAGGCTGGGCCGACAGCCGGCAGATCCCGTCGTGGTTGCGCTCGCTCAGTTTCGAATCGGACTTTCGGCTGCGCGCCGAAGGCGGCCTGTTCAACAAGAACAACACGCCGGCCGAGCTGTATCGCTCGCAGACCGAATCGCCGGCATGGTCCCCCGACCTGACGAACACGCAGCAAGATCGCAACCGTCTGACGCTGCGTGCGCGCTTCGGCGTCAACGCCAAGATCTCGGGGGACGTTGCCACCGGGATCCGCTTTGCCACTGGAAACACCGCGAGCAGCCCGACCTCGGAGTCGCAGACCCTCGGCACCAACTTCAATCGATTCACGGTCGGCGTCGACCGCGCCTATCTGCGCTGGGAGCCGGGCGTCGACCTCAAGTTCGAGGGCGGGCGGATCGCCAATCCCTTCTTCGGCAGCGACCTGCTCTGGCCCGACGACCTCGGACTCGACGGCGTGGCGGTCACCGCCGAGCGCAACCTCGCCAGCGGCGTCTTCGCCTTCGCGACCATCGGCGCCTTTGCCCTGGAGGAGTTCGCGAACACGAGCAAGGACAAGTGGCTGCTTGGCGCGCAGATCGGTGGCGACATCGCTGTCGGCAACGACACCAAGCTGCGTTTCGGCGCGGCGATCTACGACTTCACCAATGTGGGCGGCATTCGCGAGACCAATCCTGCGCCGACCGGGCCCCGCGCGGGCACCACGGGTTACCAGAGCAGCCAGTACTCGACCAGCCTGCGCCAGCGCGGCAACACGCTGATCAACCTCAACGATCCGACCAATACCGGCGCGCCCGTGTGGGGATTGGCGTCGAAGTTTCGGCCGATCAACCTGACAGCCCAGGCGCTGTTCAGCAACTTCAAGCCGATCCAGGTCGGCTTGCTCGCCGACTACGTGAAGAACGGGGCCTTCGACCTTGCGGACATACGGCAACGCGCCGGCACCGATGCGGTCAACACCCTGGCCGACAAGACGACCGGCTACCAGCTGCGCCTGACCGTCGGCGCGCCTCGGCTCACCGACAAGGGCGATTGGATGGCGTTCGCGGCGTTTCGTCGCTTTGAGCGCGATGCCTGGATCGACGGGCTGACCGACACAAGCTGGAACCTCGGCGGCACCAACTACAAGGGCTACGGCATCGGCGGCGCCTACGCCTTCGACCGGCACAGCACGATCGGGCTGCGCTGGTACAGCACGAAGAATCTCGACGACGGTCGACGCACGCTCGCCATCCCAGGCGATCCGACGTCCCTCACCGGCAACCTCAGCAGCGCGCCGTTGAAGATCGACGTCATCCAGCTCGAGGTCAACTCCCGCTTCTAGGCGGACTTGCCATGACCGCATCGAACGCCGCCCGTAGCCGCTGGATTGCCATCGCTGCCGTCGCACTCGTCGTCGCCAGCCCCGCTCAAGCGCAGCAGGACGCCAAGGTCTCTCGCGAGCGGGAGGCACTGCGCCGCTCGCAGGCGGCGTTACACCAGGCGCAGGAGCAGCAGGCGGCGCTGGCCAAAGACAAGTCCGACCTAGTTGCGCAGAAGGCCATGCGCGACGAGGAACTCAAGCAGGCGAGCACCCAACTCGGTAGCGCCCGCGGCGAGGCAGGCCGGCTCAAGGCACGCTTGACCCACGTCGAAGCCGAGCTCGATGCGTTGAAGGCCAGCGCGGCAACTGATCGCGACACGGCGGCGAAGAACGCCGCGACTTCCGCCGTGCGGATCGAGCGTACCGACAAACTGCTCGCAGAGCGCACCCGGACCGTGGCGACGCTGGTCGACCTGCTCGAACGCTCGACCAAGGCACTTGCCGCCGCTGAAGAAGCGAACCGGAAGATGTACAGTTTTGGCCGCGACATGATCGAGCAGTACCGGCAGGCCACGCCGGCGGACCCGTTTCTGGCGAGCGAATCCGTGCTCGGCTTTGCCGCGGTACGGCGCGAGAACCGCGCAGAAGAACTGCGCACGCAACTCGACGCGAACCGCGTCGTCGCCACGCCGCGCTGAGCGCTCGGCGCGGCGACGGCGAGCGCTCAGCTCCTGCGGCGCGCTCTGGCCCAGCCGACGAGCCCGAACCCGCCAAGCAAGGCAGCCAGCGCCGAGGGTTCCGGCACCGGCATCACGGTGATCGCGACGCCGGCGAACTTCTTCTCGATGAAAGCCAGTTGGGCGAATGGCTGGCCGGGCGCAGTGAAGGCCGAGAGGCGGTTCTCGATCGTCAGCCCGACCTTGTCGGCAGCGACCAGCCAGCCGTTCTGCGCCGTGCCGAAGAGTGGCGGTGTCACCGGCGTCGTGTTGTCGATAAGCGCCGACGCCTGCCAGTCGTGATTGGCGCCGTCGATGATGCCGAGCGGCGTCGCAGGGTTGACCACGAGGTTGGACGCGGTCTGCGTGAAGAGCGATTTGTCCGGCATGCTGCCGACGTCGAACGCGCGGAGCTGGCCAGCGACGTTGACGCTGCTCAGCGCGCCGATCAGCGTGTAGTCGCCGAACTCGGCGAGCAGCAAACTGCCGAAGACGAAGCCGTTCTTCGCGTCAATGACCATACCCGAGATCGTCGAGTTGGTCGTGGCGAATCCCGTACCGTTGAGCGATTGGGCCAGGAAGTTGTTGAAGGTGAACGAGATCGTGTCGCCGGTCAGCGTCGGTGCGCCAAAGAGGCCGAGCTTCGTGTCGTCGTAGGTCAGGTCGAAGTCGGTGCCCGTCAGCGTGATCAAGGTGGCCTGGGCGCTACCCGCGCCGAGCGCGAGCGTCGCCAGGGCGGCGGCCATCAGGGGATTGAGGCGGGACATCATGACGGGGCTCCTGCGGTCTGTGCGTGCACGACTCTAGGCGGACTTCGTGACGCGAAGGCGTTCCGGAACGTATTCGGTGACGCCGAACGGCACATCGCCAATTGCCCTCGTGTTGGCTTGGCGCAGAGGGCAGGTTCAGACGCGCCGCCGCCAGGCGGCGGCACCGATCAACGCCAGGCCGGCCAGCACGGCAAGTGCGCCGGAGGGCCCGGGAACCGGCATCACGGCGATGGCGATGCCGACGAACTTCTTCTCGATGAAGGCCTGCTGCGCGAACAGCCCGCCCGGCGAAGTGAACGCGATCAAGCGGTTTTCGATCGTCACGCCGATCTGGTCAGCAGTGGCGAGCCAACCGTTTTGCGGCATGCCGAACAGCGGCGGCGTGACCGGCGTGGCGTTGTCGATGCGCGCCGAAGCCTGCCAGTCGTGGTTGGCGGCGTCGACGATATTGAGCGGCGTTGCCGGATTGACGAAGAGATCGCTGGCGGTTTGCGTGGGAACCGGATTGGCGGCGTCGAACGCGCGTAGCTGTCCCTGGACATTGACGGTGCTGAACGGACCCACCAGCAGGTAGTCACCGAACTCGGCCAGCAGCAAGTCCCCGAAGGTGAAGCCGTTCTTGCTGCTCAACACTATGCCGTCGATCGTTGAACTGGTCGTGACGAACCCCTGTCCGTTGAGAGACTCGGCGACGAAATTGTTGAACGTGAACGAGATGATGTCTCCACTCAACACCGGCGCGTTGAACAGCCCCAGCTTCGTGTCGTCGTAGGTCAGGTCGAAGTCGGTGCCAGTGAGCGTCACCAGGGTTGCCCGGGCAGGGCCTGCGGCCAATGCGAGGGCGACAGTCGTGGCAACAAGACAGTTCTTGAGCATGGCAATGGTCTGAACAGACGAACGGGCGGACAAAGTTAACGTGGCCAGGTGACGCGGCTACTCGACTTCTGGGTTCGACGGGGGGTCCGATCGGCTCATTCTCGATGAGCGGACCACGCGAGACCCTAACGGAGGGTGTGCCCGCTCAGCCTTCGCTGACTGAGCGCCCCAGCAGGTTCAGCGTCATCGCCCGGGCGACCGCCTGGGCGCGGTTGGCGGCGCCGAGCTTGCGCAGGATTTTCTGCACGTGATTTTTGACGGTGAGCGGGCTGATGTTGAGTTCGGTGCCGATCTCGTGGTTGCTCATGCCTTCGCGAACCCAGCCGAGGATCTGCTTCTCGCGCTCGGTGATCGCGGAGCGGCTGGTGCCCTCGCGCGTCGGTGCCGGCGGCGGAACGTCGTTCATTTCCCGCTCCACGGACTGCACGCGCAGGTAGGTCGTGTGCAGGTGGGGCATCAGCATGTCGACGTAGACGCGCTGCCGTTCGCTGAAGCGCTTGCCCGGCGACCCGAACACGAACAGGCTTTCCAACTCGTTGAGCCGCTGCGGCCGCGACACGCAGTGGATCAGCAGTTCGCTGAAGCCCGCGCCGAGCAGTTCGTCCCGCGCCGGCTCGACGGCGCGTCCGGCCAGGCTTTCCAGATCGAGCACGTAGGGCTTGCCGCGGTTGTCGATCCAGGCCCCGACGGCCCGCTGCATCAGCGCCGACTGGCCATCGGTCAGGGTGGCGAGCACCGTCGCCGGGATGAAGATCGAGTTGAAGACCTCCAGATGCACCTGCTTTCTGGCACGCTTCCACGCGCCGCAGACGGCCATCTGATGGGGCAGCAGAGCCTGCAGGCTGCTCTGCGACCAGACGAAGAACTGATAGCGCCGCTGCACGCCCGCCGCGTTCTCGATGATGCGAACGAGATTCTCCGCGTGGGAGGCTTCGATCGCCCCCGACGTGATCGCCAGTTCGTTGCTCATCCCGCCCTTTTCGAGTGAAACGCGAGCGTATTCATGGCCGGTGACTGTTTGTTTTATACGGCCTGCGGCTATGCGCCGATCGGACTATTGAGGGACGGGTGGCGCCGACGCCGCATCGGCCGGCCGCGACGCCGCGGGGGTGAAAGAGAAGATGCGCTCCGAGATCCGTCTCTGTACGCCCGGCGGCGCCGTCGGCATGCCGCGGATGTCGAAGGCGATCGCGTTCGAACGGCTGTGCACGCCGCGGATCCGCTCTCCTTCGGCATCGGTGATCAGCACCCAGTCGCTCTGGCCGGTGAAAGGGTCGGCGTAGACGCGACGCAGATAGCGGCGCAGGGCGCCGCTGCGCCGGTCGCCGACGAGATCTTCGAGCCGACGCGGCAGCTCCTTGTACGCGGTCCAGTAGGCCTCGATCGCCCGTTCGATCTCGAGGCCGCGCGCACCGAGCTCGGCCTCTTTGTCGCGCTGCACCGCCGAGCTCGTGCGTGCGCCGATCGCCGCTGCCGTGGCCGAGGCCGCGGCGATCGCAAACAGCAGCCACAGGTAGGTGAAGCCGCGAGCTTGCCGGCTGCAGTGCCTGTGCGCAGGGATGCGGTGCATTACGTTACCAGTCCGCGAACAGGCGGCCGTCGGACGCCCGCGAGGCCGAGCCGCTGCGCACGTCGTACACCTTGCCAGCGGCACCAAGGTCGGAAGGCGGCGTCAGCGTCACCCAGGTGCCGGCGCTGCCGGTCAGGGGATCGTCGGGGATCGCGCGCAAATAGCGCTTGGCGACGAGCTCCTCGAGCGCTTCCGGGTAGCGGCTCTTGTCGGCCGCGAAGTGGTCGATCGCGTCGCGCATCACGTTGAGCGAGGTACGCAGCGTGTTTTCGCGCGCCCGCGCCACGCTGTGAAAGTAGCGCGGCGCCGCGATCGAGACCAGCAGGGCGACGATGGCCATCACGACGATAAGCTCGATCAGTGTGAAGCCACCGCGGTACCGTCCCGCGAACGTAGTCTGTCGCCGCGTGAGCATCACCATTCCCGATACGGTGTGCCGTCGAGGCCGATGCCGTCGGAGAGCGAGCGCACGTCGAAGACGTCGCCGCCGGGCGCCGGCGCCTCGGGCGGGCTGCTATAGCTGCGCAAGGCCCACGTCTCGGCGGCGGGCAGGTCAGGATCGGCGAACGGGTCGCGCGGCAGGCGACGCAGGAAGTAGAGCTTGCGCGTCTTGGTCGTCCGTTGCGGTTCGGCGCCGTGGTCGAGGCCCGGCTGGGCGCCTGACGGAGCCTCGAGGCTGCCTTCGACGCCGTCTACAAGCGCCCGCAGGTTCGGCGGGTAGCCGCTGGCGTCGGCCGGGACCTGGATCCGATGCTCGTTCGCGGCGCGTTTATAGGCATCGATTGCGCCGCGTACGGCGCGCAAGTTCTCGCGCAGCTGCAGCTCGTCGCTGCGTCGTTTGGCCAGCGCCCAGATCGGCTGGGCCGCGGCGGCGAGGATGCCCACCAAGGCGACGACGACGACCATCTCGATAAGAGTGAAGCCCCGCGCAACGCGGCGCGAAGGACGGCGCAGCGTTGTCATCGCCGCGGCACCACCGAAACGGCCGTGCTGCCTTCGACCGACACGCTCAGCGACGTGCCGTTCGACGTGACCGCGACAACGTCGATCGCGATCTCGCTCGAGCGCTGAGTCAGTGTCGGACGGGCGCGCAGGACGACCACCTTGTGCTCGCCGGGCGGCATCTCGAACGCGACGCTGGTGCCGTCCTTGCCGTCGGTGGATTCCAGGACTTCGCCATCGAACTCCAGTGTCCCGCGGACGATCGCCTGCGACTCGTTCTGCAGGGTGATCGAGACAGCCTCGCCCGGCGCGACCGTGCCGCTCGTCGTCACCTGCAGCCGGGCGCGCATTTCCGTCTCGCGGGGCGCGGCGATGCCCGCGGTAGGCGCGGGTGCGGCACCGGCGCCGACCGCCATCGGCACGTTCACCTTGGATTGATTGCGCATGCGCAGCGAATCGGCGCCGGGGCTCGCGTCGTTGCCGGCAGCGAGCGTGAGCGTTGCCGCGTCGGGCAGCCCGAGGTTGCGCACGACGCGCGGCGTGATCAGCAACACGACCTCGCTCTTGTTGCGCGTGTCGCTGTGCACGCCGAACAGTCGCCCGAGCAAGGGTGCCTGCGACAGCCCGGGCACGCCGTCGACGGCCTTGCGATCCTCGTCGTTGATCAGGCCGGCGAGGATCTGCGTCTCGCCATCTCGGAGGCGCAGCGAGGTGGTCGCGTTGCGCGTACCGACCTGGTAGGCGATCGATCCCTGCGGGCCGTTGACCTGGCGGATCAGGTTGGTGACTTCGAGGCTCACCTTCATGATCACGTCGTCGTCGAGTTGCACGCTGGGCTCGACCTCGAGCTTGAGGCCGGTGTCGAGGTAGGTCACGGTCGTCGACACGCCCACGTTGACGACCGAGGTCGACGTGAACACCGGGAGCTTCTCGCCGATCTGCACCTTGGCCTTCTCGTGGTTGCGGGCGCGTAGCCTCGGGTTGGCGAGCAGGTTGGTCGTGCCAGAGGTGCCGTGGATCGTCGCCACGAGCCCCGGGTTCGCGATCGAGACGCGGAAGTTGCCCCGGTCGGCGTTCGTCACGTTGCCGACGAAATTGGGGACGCCGTACTCGACCGTCTGCGGCCATTTCACGCCGAGCTCGTCGAGTCGGTTCGTGGCGATCTCCAGCACCTCGACCTCAAGCATCACTTCGGGCTCAGGCAGGTCGAGCGAGGCGATCAGGCCTTCGACGAGGCGCACGACCTCAGGGGTGTCGCGGATGACGACGAGATTGAGCCGCTCGTCGATGAAGATGTCGCGCGTCTTGGCCATGGTCCTGATCAGCGCCTGCGCCTGCTTCACGTCGGCGTTGGTGAGGAAGAAGCTGCGCGTCACCAGTTCCTGGTGCTCGCGCTGCTTGGCCGGGTTGTTCGGGTAGATCAATATCGAGCTGTCGTTGAGGACCTTGCGGTCGAGCTGCTGCGTCGACAGGATCACCTTCATGGCCTCGTCGAGCGACACGTCCTTCAGGAAGACATTGATGCGCGTGTCGCTCTTGACGTCCTTGTCGAACACGAAGTTGACGCCTGAAGAGCGGCCGAGCGTCTCGAACACGCTGCGCAGCGGCGCCTCGCGGAATTCGAGCGTCAACGGCTTCTGGAAGGCAGGCGCCATGGTGCTGACGGGCCGAGGCGCACGTTGCCGTTCGGCGAGGCGCCGCTGCAGCGCGCGCGCCGCCGGGAGCCCGGGAGACTCCGACAGCACTTCGCGCACGATCTGCGCGGAGTCGTCGAAGCGTGCCTGCCCGAAGGCGCGGGTCGCCTCGGCGATGCGTCGCTCGAGCTGAGCGTCCCGGTCGAGCGTGCGGCGCAGGCCGGCGCTGCGCGGGTCGCGGGCGTCGATCGCCTCCATGCGCAGCAGCAGCATGCGCGCTGCGTCGCTTTCGCCCTGGATGCGTGCCGCCGACGCCTGGTTGGCGAGCTGCGACATCGCCACGTTGCGCTCGCGGGCAAGCGCCGCGCGGACGGCATGATCGGCGGGAGCCGAAGCAGCGAGGCTGCGCAGCATCAGGTACGACTGCTCATGGTCGCCCGCCAATGCCAGGCGCTCCGCCTCGTCGGTCGGCGCACTCGCGCAAGCCACGAGCGCGAACGCGAACGCCGCCGCCACCGGCAACCCTCGGGACAGGAATCTCATGATGTCTTGAAGCCCAGCTCTTGCTTGCTGTTGCCTGGCAGCCAGGTCAGGGTGATGCCGTCGGGTCGGACCGCATCGACGCGCCAGACCTCGTCGACGACGTCACCCGCCTTGACGGCGATGCTGCGTAGCGGGCCGGTGAGCAAAGCCTGCGGCTGGCCGTCGTCGATGCGGCCGATCAGCACGTAGGCGAACGGCGGAGCGACAGGGGCTGGTGGCGCGGGCGCGGGCGCGCGCACGACGGGCGGGGCGGGAGGCGCAGGTGGCGGTTCGGGTGCGCTCCAGGCGGCGGCATCGATCTCGAAGGTCGACACAGGGCGCGAGGCGATCGGCGCCGGCCATGGCTCGGCCGCCGCGCCGAGCGTGACGCGGGCTGCGCCACGCGTCGGCTTGGCATCGGCCACGCGTACCCGCCCGGCCGGTGCGACGACTTCGCCCGAGTCGTCCTGCCAACCCGCCCACGCGGTGGCAACAAGGGTTGCGGCCAGGGCGACGCCCAGCATGCGCCGCGCCGGCTGCCGCGGCGTTGCCGGCTTGGCGCCGGCCACGCGACGGTCGCCGCTCATGGCAGCGCCGCCGGGGCAGAAGGCGCTCGTCCCGACGTGCCTTCACGGGTGTAGAGAGACCAGACCGACGTGACCTCGACAAGCTGGGCGGTCGCTGCGGCGCGGCGCAATTGCAGCCGGTCGAGTCCGGTTGCCGGATCGTCGCGCAGCGCGTCGTCGACCATACCGCGCAGCGCGCCATAGCTCCCCGATAGTGGCAGCGTGACCTGGTAGCGCGCCAGGCCGGGAACGCCGTCGCGCGCCGGGTGGAAGTCGGCGCGCTGCCAGGCGAGCTTGCGTGAGGTGGCCGCGGCCAGCAGCAACTCGACGCGCTGCGGCCGGCTCGCCTGTTCGGGGAAGGCCGCGATGAAGCGCTCGCCCGGAGGCCGGTCGCTTCGTTCGCCGCGCGGCCCGGTGCGTGGCATGGGCAGGCGCACCGTGGCCCGGGCCTCGCGCAAGGCGTCGAGCTGACGGCGCTCGGCCGGAATCCAGAAGATCCAGAGCAAGGCGGCGAGCGCCCAGGCGATCACGCCGATCGCGGCGAGCCGAAAGGGCGTGAAGACGGGGTTCATCAACGGTCGCTTCCGGCCGCGAGCAGCGGCGCCGGGTCGATGCGTGCCTCGATCGAGAAGCGCAGGCCGGCGCTGCTGACGTCGCGGCCGTCGACGCGTTGCAAGCGCACGAGGGTCACATCGCGCCAGCCCTTGGCGGCGCCGAAAGAATCAGCGGCGCGCAGCGCCGAGGTGGCGTCGGCGGCCAGCCCTTCGAGGCGTATTTCGCCGCCGTCGGCCGAGTGATCGAATTCGAGCCATCGCACACCGGCCGGGGTCGCCGTCTCGAGCGACGCCAGCACGGCGGACCAGGGATAGGCCAAGGCCTTCGAGACGCGGCGCGCCGCGCGACGCGCGTCGGCGTCGCCCTCGGTGGTCGCCACCACCTCGGACGAACGCGGGCGTCCGGGATCGCGCGTCGTCGTCGATCGTGAATCGCGTGCGAGCCGCTCGAACTCGGCGTGCGTCGACCAGGCGACGGTGCCGGCCGCAAGCAGCGCGACGATGCCGCCCAAGGCGAACACCCGGGCGGCGACCGGTGGGCGCGACGCCCCGGCCAGGAAGTCCGGGCGGGGCCAGCGCGCCCTGCTCGCCGAGCCTGCCGCGCCCGTCACGCGCGCGGTGCCTGTCATGGGTGTCCTGCCTCGCTAGAACGAAACAGCCAGTCTGCCCGCTCGGCGCGGTCGACAAGCGGCCCGAGCGGAAGGCGAAAGCCGCCGGCGACATCGGCATCCACGCCCCAGCCGGCGAGCAGGGTCTCGCCAGTACCGAGCGCCGATTCGGCGACCAGCCGCGCGTGCAGGTCGTCGAGGGCGGCGGGTGTCGCAGCGTCGAGAAAGCGCTGCTGTGCGTCGATCAACGCGCCGTTCGCGAGGACCAGGCAGGTGACGAGCGTGTGCTCGACGACGAGCAGCGTCGCCGATTGCGCCGAGGCGAGGTCCGGCGCGCGAAGCGCGGCGAGCGCAAGCACCTCGGACCAGAGCGGCACCACACATTCGAGATCGATGTCGCCGGATGCCGCCGCCGTGCCGATCGCCGTCAGGTCGGCCCCGTGCAGGGCGCAGGCGTAGCCGGAGCGACGATCGATGGCGATCGGCCAGGTCGCCGCCGCGGCGCCGTGATAGGTCGCGAATCGCTTGGCGGCGTCGCGCGCGGCATCACCGCCGGCAGCGTCGGCGAGGTGCAGGGTATGCAGCAGGCGTCCCGAGACGAGCAGGGACGCGCGGCACGGGTCCGCCGCGCTCGCCCAGGCGCCGAAGCTCGCACAGCGCTGCGGCGCGACCGCGCTGGCGCCTGGCGCGGCGACGACGCCGTCTGCATCGACGAGCACCGTCCACGACGGGCGTGGCCAGACGATGCGGCGGACGGCGCGTCGGCCCTGCGCGAGCCAGCCGCCCGCCAAACGCAGCCGATCGGCGCGAAGCGCGGTCGCGGCCGGCTCACTCGCTCTGAGTGACACGATCGAGTTCCTCGAGTGTCGTCGTGCCTTCCAGCACGGCCTCGATGACGAGCTGACGCAGCGGCCGCATGCCGGCCGCGCTGGCGGCCTGCTTGAGTCGCCCGATCGGGGCTCGGCCGGCGATCAGGTCGCGCAGGGCATCGTCGAGCAGCAGGAATTCGGCCACAGCGCGACGGCCCCTATAGCCGGTGCCGCGACAGCGATCGCAGCCGTGTCCGCGCGCCATCCGGTGCGCCTGCCCTCGGTCGATGCCGAGCCGCGCCAGCGTGCCGTCGGCGACGATGCGTGGCCGCGTGCAGTGCGGGCAGTTAACGCGGATCAGGCGCTGCGCGACGACCCCGTTCAGGGCAGAGACGACGTTGTAGAGATCGAGCCCCATGTGCATGAAGCGGCCGATCACGTCGAACGCGCTGTTCGCATGCACGGTGCTGAACACGAGATGGCCGGTGAGGGCGGCTTGGACCGCGATCTGCGCCGTTTCGGGGTCGCGGATCTCGCCGACCATCACGCGGTCGGGATCGTGACGCAGCACCGAGCGCAGGCCGCGCGCGAAGGTCAGGCCCTTCTTCTCGTTGACCGGGATCTGCACGACGCCAGGCAATTGGTATTCGACCGGGTCTTCGATCGTGACGATCTTGTCGCTGCCGTCGTTGATCTCGCTGATCGCCGCGTAGAGCGTCGTCGTCTTGCCACTGCCGGTCGGGCCGGTGACGAGCAGCATGCCGTAAGGCTGACGCGCCAGCCTGCGGATCGCCTCGCAGGCCCGGCCGTCGAAGCCGAGCGCGTCGAGCGTGAGGTGGCCCTGCTCCTCGATCTGGGCGCGATCGAGGACGCGGATCACGGCGTCCTCGCCGAAGATGCTCGGCATGATCGAGAGCCTGAAGTCGATCTCGCGGCCGTTCATGCGCAGCTTGAAGCGGCCGTCCTGCGGCAGCCGGCGCTCGCCGATATCGAGCTCGGCCATCACCTTCAGGCGCGACACGAGCTGCTCGGCGGTGGCGCTGCCACCGAGCGAGCGAACGTCCTGCATGGCGCCGTCGATGCGAACACGGATGCGCAGGCCTTGCTCGGTGCACTCGAGGTGCACGTCGCTGGCGCCGTCCTGCAGCGCGTCGTAGAGCGTCGAGTCGAGCAGGCGCACGATCGGACTGGCCTGCTCGCTGAGGTTGAGGGCCGACAGCTCGGTGGCGCCGGTGCCTTCTCCGACGGCGTCGAATCCGCCGTCGAAGTCGGCGAGCGCGCGGTAGCCGGCTGCGCCTTCGTCGAGCAGGGTCTCCAGCGCATCGACGCTGCACTCGATCCAGCGAACGCTACGCTGCACGCGCGCTTCGAGGCGTTGCAGAAGCATCGCATCGGATCGCCGGTCGGCCAGCAGGGCCAGCGTCGACGTCGAAGAGCGCGCGAGCACGCAGCGCCAGCGTTGCGCTTCGGCGGCGGTCCAGGTCGTGAAGTCGAGCTGCCAGGGCGGATCGTGCGGCGCGGGCAGCCATCGCGCCAGCGCCTCGGCGGCGCCTCCCGCAGACCCGACCGTCTCGGTCTCGCCGTCGATGATTCCGTCGGCGCTCGCCGCGGCCATCAGCGTCATTGCACCTGCTCCACCAACTGGAAGATCGGCAGGTACATGAGAACGATGATGGCGCCGATGACGACGCCCATGACGAGCATGAGCGCCGGGTTGACGATGCGCGTGACGAGCTCAGTCAGGCGGGCGAGCTCCTCGTCGTAGAAGGCGGCGGCTTCGCCGAGCATCGTGCCGAGCTCGCCGCTCTTTTCGCCGACGCGGATCATGCGCAGCGAGACGGGGGTGACGAGGCCATGCTGGTCGAACGCGGTTGACAATCGCTCGCCGCGCCGAATCGCCTCGACCGCCGCGTCTAGCCCGGGCCGGAGCGGCGCGGCGATCACCTCGCGCGCGGTGCGCAAGGCCACCACCGCGGTGACGCCGGCGCCGATCAGCATGCTGGCGGTGCGGTAAAAACGCGCCAGGGCGAGCAGTCGCAAGCGCGGTCCGAGCAAGGGCATTTGCCAGAGGCCTTGCCGCCAGGCCGCGCCGATGCGTGCGTCGCGGGCCAGCACGACGAGCGTCGAGGCGAAGGCCAGGGTCGCGCCGAGGACCAGCCAGGGATGGGCACCGCTGATCCGTCCTGCGGCGATGAGGACGCGCGAGGCGGCCGGAAGATCCTGGCCCGTGCCCTCGAGGATGCCGGCGAAGCGAGGGACGACGAACAACATCAGGAAGAGCAGCACCGATCCGCCGGCGACGAGAAGCGTGATCGGGTAGATCGCGGCGCTGACGAGCTTGTCGCGAAGGCGTTCGACCCAGGCCAGGTAGGCCGCGTGCTCGCGCAGGCCGCGCTCCATCTGTCCGGTCCGTTCGCTCGAGGCGATGACGGCGACGAAGAGCGGATCGAAGGCGTCCGCTCGCGACCGCAGCGCCGCGGAAAACGGCTGACCCGCTTCGACCAGGGCCAGCACGACATCGAAGACGCTCGCCGCGTAGGCCGAGGCCTCCTTTTCACGCAGCCCGCTCAGCGCCTCGAGCAGGGGGATGCCGGCGTGCAGAAGCACGGCCAGCTCTTGGCTGAACTGGCGCAGCGGAAAGCGGCCGGGGCGGGACGTGATGACGGCCCGACCCAAGACGCGCCCGCGCCACTCACCAGCTGACGATATCGGCATCTTCACCCTCGCCGCCGGGCTTGCCGTCGCGACCCAGCGAGGCGAGGTCGTAGTCGCCGTGCTGGCCGGGAAACACATACTGGTAGTCGTGGCCCCAAGGGTCCTTGGGAACCGCTTTGGCGAGATAGGGGCCGGCCCAGTTAGGCTCTTGCGCCGGCTTGACGACAAGAGCGGCGAGGCCTTGCTCGGTGCTCGGATAGTGGCCCAGGTCGATGCGGTACTGGTCGAGCGACTTAGAGAGCGACTCGATCTGCGCTCGCGTCACCTTGACCTCGGATTTGCCGATCTGCGCGAACAGCTTGGGACCGACGAATCCGGCGAGCAAGCCGATGATCACCATCACGACCAGAAGCTCAAGAAGCGTGAAGCCGCCGTCGCGTCGCGTTCGACGGGCCGGAGGAAGGTGCATGGGCATCGTCGGTTCGGGGCGGTGGGAAGGCAGATCGTAGGAAGGCGATGTGACCGGGACATGAAGGCGCCGCGTCGACAGTGGGAGTGGTCCATTTGGCTCATGGCTGCCGCGGGTGGCCGCTCGGGGCGAGCGCGGCACGCATCGAATCGCGATCGCGCCGAACGGCCCATGGCCGGCCCGTCGAAGCAACGCGGTTGCCACATCGCGCGCCTAGACTGATCCGACGAAAAAATTCGGGAGCTTCGAGCGCCATGCGAGATCGCGAGTGGATCTGCTCATTAATTGCCGCGGTCTGCGTGGTCGCGGCATCGCCTGCGCGCGCCGTGGTCACGGCCGACGGCGCCAATCCGGCGGTTCCCGCCGGTCTTGACCTCGCTGGGGTGGGCGCTCTGTCGAACGGATGTTCTTCCGTCCTTCTCGCGGGCGGTGAATGGCTGCTCGGCGCGGCGCATTGCGCGGCCGGACCCGGCTCGACGGTCTCGTTCGCGAACGGCGCCACCGCTTCGATCACCGAACTTGTCTTTGCGCCGGACTGGCTACCCGGCCAACAGGTCGCCGTCAACGACCTGTCGCTCATGAAGCTTTCGGCCACGCCGAGCGGAGTCGTTGGCTACGCCATCTCGGCACCGCCTTCGAATGGCACGCGAATCGTCGTCGCCGGCTACGGAGCTGGTGGCGACGGCGTGACGGGAGGCGTGTTGCCGGCCGGAACGCTGCGCTTCGGATTCAATGAATACGAGACGATCCTGGGGGGTCCTCCTTACAACGGCCGCGTCTACGGCTTCGATTTCGATAATGGCGGCGCTGCGTTCAATCGCTTCGGCTCCAGCGGCCTCGGTGCCGGCGAGGCGATGCTCGCCTCCTTGGATTCCGGAGGCCCGAGCTTTGTCCTCGAGGGCGGGATCTGGAAGATCGCCGGGATTCATTCCGGCATTGACCAGGGTTTCGGCACGACCTTCGGCGGCGTCGGCTTCGATCTGCAGGCCGGTTATTACGGTGCCTGGATCGGCGAGGTCACCGCCGTACCGGAGCCGCGCTCGGGAGCCCTGGCATTGGCCGGTCTGGCCCTGCTCGGTGCTTTCGCGCTCAGGCGCCGCGTCGGCGCCTGAGCGGGCGGCCGATCGGGCCTGCCTCGAAGCGCCGCGGCGACGCGCGGTCCCTTATCGCGACGCGGCCGATTCGCTTGAGGTTCGCGGGCACCGGGCTCGATGCTCCGTTCGGCACGTGCGCATTCATTGGCGCGACATCGCCTCAGCCGACAGTCGGTGCGAAGGACGCGCGATGTGCGCCCCTTTCGCATCAGCCGCAAGGCAAAGGAGTCGTCGATGAAATACGTGCAGAGGGTGGCGGCGGCAGCGCTGGCAGCGGGGTTGGCCGGTCCGGCGTTCGCCACGACCGTGGCGTTGCCCGGCGACGCAAGCTGGCAGTCGTTCAACGTGAATGACCTCGACGCGGTGTCGCACGGCCTCGAATGGATCGACAACAACAATACGCTCGATCCGAACTTCGGCACGTCGCTGACCTTCACCTTCACGATCGGCGCCGGACTGCAGGGCACACTGACCGTCGTCGACGCGGGCTTCGCCGGCGACACCTTCGTCGTCAGGAACGGTGGCGCCTTCCTGGGCAACACATCGGGCGTGCCGACCACCAACTTCTTGACCGCCGCCAACGTCGGGACCGACTTCAACGTCGCGTTGGCCGATCCGAACGACTTCAGCCAGGGGGTGTTCGTGCTCGGGCCGGGCACCTACAGCATCACCGGCTCGCTGCTGGCCTCGGTGCTGTTCGACGACAACGTGACGCCGCTCGACGCGACCGTGGGTGGAATCAATCTCTCCGTCGTCCCGGTTCCGGATGCGCCCGCGTTGCCCACCCTGCTCGCCGGTCTTGGCGTGCTTGGCCTCGTCGCCTCGCGCCGCCGCGTTCGCTGACCACGCAAGGAGACTGAATGCACTCGATCCGCCTTCTCGCTGCCGCGTCACTGGCGCTGGCCTCTTTCATCGCCGCGCCCGTCGCGCAGGCGCAAGCCCAACCGCTCACGATCAAGATCATCGGCTTCAACGACTACCACGGCAACCTGCAGTCGCCTGGAACCTTCGGCTTGAACACGATCACCGCCACGCCCAGGCCCGCCGTAGGCGGGGCCGAATACGTCGCGGCCTACGTGGCTCGGCTGAAGGCGCAGAACCCGCTCAACGTCGTGGTTGGCGCTGGCGACTTCATCGGCGCGTCGCCGCTGATCTCGGCGCTGTTCTTCGACGAGCCGGCGGTCGAGACGCTGAACAAGATCGGCGTGGAGTTCAACGCGGTCGGCAACCACGAATTCGACAAGGGCTCGGCCGAACTGAAGCGGTTGCAGAACGGCGGCTGCAAGATGACGAGCGGCGCGGTCGATCCAAACAGCTGCAAGGGGCTCGGCTCCGCGGCACCGGGCAGCTTCGACGGCGCGAAGTTCAAGTGGCTGTCCGCCAACGTCTACGAGACAGCGACCGGCAGGACGCTTCTGCCCTCCTACGGCATCAAGAGCTTCAACGGCATCAAGGTCGCCTTCATCGGCATGACGCTGAAGGGCACGCCGTCCATCGTCACGCCGACCGGGGTGGCCGGCCTTGACTTCCGTGACGAGGCCGACACCGTGAACGCGCTCGTGCCGCGCCTGCGCGCCCAGGGCATCGAGGCGATCGTCGTCCTTGTCCACCAGGGCGGGTTCCAGAGCCTGCCGCCCGGCTCGGCGGCGAGCGACGCCAACGTCAATGACATCAACGGCTGCCTGAACAATCTGCGGTCCGGGGCGACGCCGAGCGAGATCGAGGCGATCGTGGCGCGGCTCGACAACGCCGTCGACCTCGTGATCAGCGGCCATACGCATGCGGCCTACAACTGCTCGGCCAACACGGTCGACGTGGTCGGCACGCGCGTCGGTTCGACCGTCTTTGCCAATACGAGCACGCCGCGCCCGACCGGCCTGCCGAACAAGGTGGGCCGCCTGGTGCCGGTGACGAGCGCGAGCGCGTTCGGCCGAGTCCTGACCGATATCGACGTGACGATCAACCCGGCCACCCGCGACATCGTCGCGGTCTCGGCGACGAATCGGCTGGTCGACCGCGCGGACCAGGGGATCAATGCCGCGATCGCCGCCGACCCGAGCGTGAAGAACGTCGTCGACGGCTACAACACGCTGGTCTCGCCGCTCGCCAATCAGGTGATCGGCACGATCACCCAGCCGCTGCCGAACAGCAGCGGAACGGTCGGCGAGATGCCCGCGGGCGATCTGATCGCCGACGCGCAGCTACAGGCCACCCAGCCGGCGGGCGTCGGCGGTGCCGTGATGGCGTTCATGAACGCCGGCGGGGTGCGCAATCCCGGGTTCGACTTCTGCGGCGCTTTCCCGGGTCCGGGTTACCCGAACTGCAACGTCACCTACGGCAACGCGTTCCAGGTCCAGCCCTTCGGCAACAGCCTGGTCACCATGACACTGACGGCACAGCAGATCAAGAACTTGCTCGAACAGCAGTTCGTCGGCTGCTTCGGTCAGGGTACGCAGCGCATCCTGCAGATCTCGAACGGCCTGCACTACACGTGGATGGCGAGCAACGCGCCGTGTTCGAAGATCACCGACCTGTCGTTCACGCCCACCGACGTCACCGTCGTTCCCCCGGTGGTCACCGGGCCGACGGACGTCATCGTCGCGGGCGGTGCCATCGTCGGCGAGCCGAACCGCACATTCCGCGTGACGGTGAACAACTTCATCGCGGCCGGCGGCGACGGGTTCACCGTGCTCACTGGCGGCGTGAGTGCTCTCGGCGGGGCCCAGGACATCGACGCGCTAACCGCCTACTTTGCCGGCTACAAGTCGCCGAACGCGGCCTACGACCCAACCTTGCCGGCGCTCGCCATTCCGCGCATCACGCGCCTGCCTTGATGTACGGCAACGGTCTGTCGACGTCACGACGCGCCGTCGTCGTGGCGGCGACGCTGGCGGCGATCGGCGTGCGTGCGCTGGCCGCCGCCGCGACCGGCTGCGAGCGTACGGAGGTGCTGCGTCGTGCCGAGGCCGAGCTTGCCGCCGGCGACCCCGCCTCGGCCGTCGCCGACTTCGATCGCGCATCGATGATGCTGCACGCGCCGGATGCGGAGATGGGACTGGTGCGCGCCTACATGCAGGGCGGCGAGTATCGACGCGCCCTGGCCTTCGGCGCGCACGCGGCCGGCGCGCACCTCGAGTCTGCGAGCGCGGCCGCCCTATATGCGTGGCTGCTGCGCATCGGCGGCCAGCAGGCCGTCTCCGATCGCGTGTTCCGAGAGGCTCTTGCGCGCGCCCCGAGCGACCCGATTCTGGCCGCGCTGCGCAACGCCTTTGCGACGTCGAGGCCGGTCGCCGGCGCGGCCTTGCTCGACCCGCCGCATCGGATGGCGCCGCGCGCGAGCCTGCGTTTCGGCGACTCGGGCCTGCCCGATGCCGCACGCGTCGCCTGCAGCGGCGTGGCCTTCGACGGCGGTCGTCGGGCGTGGGTGCCTGCATCGGTGCTCCAGCCCTCCAGGCCATGGCGGTTCTGGGTTCGCAACGGGCTCGGCGATACCCGCGAGGCGACGCTCGAGATCGACGACGACGGGGGCATGGCATTGCTGCGGATCTCGCAGGCGCTGCCGACCTCGGGGTTCGATGTCGTCGCGCCGCGCGCGCCTTTCGCCGGCAGCCCCGGTTACGTCGCCGAATACGCCACGTCGGAGCACGGCGGCGCGGCCTGGCCCTGGCTGCGCATCGGCTTCTTCGGGACGCTCTCGGGCGACGGAGGGCTGCGGCAACTCGGCATCGATGTCGGCGAAGGACCGCACGGCGGTCCGATTCTCGATTCGACGGGGCGCCTGGTCGGCATGGCACTCGCCGGCCGCGAAGGCCGCGCTGTCCTGAAGCCGTTCGCCGTGCCGGCGGGGGCCTCCGACGATGCGCTGCCCGAGCCTAAGGTCGAGGCCTCGGGAATCGCGATGCCGCCGCGCGTGCTGCTCGCCGACGAGGCTTACGAGCGAATGCTCAGGATCGCGCTGCAGGTCCTTGTCGACGATCGGTCTTAGGGCGAGGCGCGCGGGCTGGGAATCGCCGTTCCCGATTCGGGACGCGCGGCTTGCACTTGCGTGAGCTCGGCGAGCAAGGCGCGGGCCGCCGACGGTTCGCTTCGTCCGAGCGCATCCGCCATCCTCAGCAACGGGTCGTAGGCCGGCCGGAAGTCGGGGCTGATACGCAAGACCGCGAGCAGGGGCTCCTGCACCTGCGCCAGCATCGCCTGCACGTTCGACGAAGGTCGCACGTCGCGGCCGACCTCGATGAAGCGATTGCGCGCCGCCCAGTAGGCGACCAGGCGGCTCGTCCAGGTGGCATCGGTCGTCGCTTCGACAAGCTCCCCGGGATCGAGGCTGAGTTCGTGCAAGAGTGCCACGAGCCGATCGCTCGGCCGCGAGTCGGGCGCATAGGTGATGCGCGGCGCGCGATAGGCAACGACCGGCAGATCGTCCGTGTTGGCCGGAGCGATGCCGGCGAAGCGCGCCAGCGCCGCAGGCCCGGCGACGTAGCTGCCGAGCAAGGCGAGGTCGCTGTCGATGCCGAAGGCTGCAGGGCTGGTCGGAAATGCCGCGCCGGCCAGCCGCGCCCGCACCTTCGCAGCATCGAAGCGGCCTGGGTCGCGCTGCCCGATGAGGCCGAGCACAGGCGTCTCCAGGCTGTTGCTGGCGAGCACGGCACGGCCATCCGGATAGGCCACGAGGAACGACTGCACGATGCTGCGCAAGGTGTCGAGGTCAAGCTGGTGCAGCGGCAACCACTGGCAGAACAGGCCCTGCCGGGCAAGCCGCTCGCGCACCGCCCGGAAGTGCTCCACGGTGTAGAGGGCGCCCGAGCCGCTTCGCGCCGGGTGGAAGTTGTCGGAGACGATGACGTCGTACTGCTGCGTCGTCGCCCGCACATACCGGCGCGCATCGGCTGTCAGAAGATGCAGGCGAGGACTAGCCGCCCGGTCGCCGGCGACGCGCCTGAAGTATCGCGACGCCGCGAGCACTTCCGGCAGCAGTTCCACCGCATCGACAACCAGAGTCGGATCGTCGGCCGCTGTGGACGCGGTCACTCCGGTCCCGACGCCGAGAAAAAGGACGCGGCGCGGCGCAGGGTGCAGCAGCACCGGAAGAAGGGCCTGCCGGCCATCAACCAGCAAGGTCGCGCTGCTACCTTCCTGTTGCCGGTTGTTGATGCGTAGTCGCGCGACGCCGTCGGCATCCTCGACGACGCTCACGGCGGCCATCGTACCGTCCTGGTAGCTGACTACGTGGCCGCCCTCGGGAATGTCGATGAAGGCGAGCGGCGGTGCCACGACGGCCAGCGCGACTGCGATGGCCGCGGGTGCCCACACCACGGGTTCGAGCCACGCCCTTCTCGTCGTGAGCGAAAGATAGCCGACGACGACGAGCAACAGCGCTGTCTTCGGTCCGAGCAACGGCGCCATCAGCACGCCGAAGAGAAGCGGTGCCGCCGTCGCTGCCAGCGTGTTGATGCCCAGGGAGCGGCCGAAGCTGACGCCGGACGCGCCGGCTTGTGCGCTCAGATGGCTGAACAGCGCGCCCATCCCGATCGTCGGCAGCGCGAAGGCCGCAATCGCGACTGCGGCCTCGGCGCCGATGGCCGTGACCATGCCGCCGCCCCATTGCTCCAGCAGGGAGGCGTCGATTCGATCGGCAAACCAGAGGCTCGCCGAACCGATCAGGCAAGCCGCGGCGAGCGCGCACAAGAGGTGGTCGCCCAGGCGATCGCGATCGGCGGATCGTGCGAGCCAGCGCTGGTAGGCCGCGGCTCCGCTTGCCGTGCCGGCCAGATACACCGCCAGCAGCAACGCAAAGGTGTAGACGGTGTCTTCGGCGACCTGGCTGAGCACGCGAACGACGAGCACTTCGTAGCCGATGCCGAGGAGACCCGTCCAGGCCAGACGAGCGAGCGTGCGGCGACGCCGTTCGGGCGACGGTCGCAACCCCGGCGACGGCACCCGCTCGGCGCTGCGCGGAAACGCCGCCAGCGAGGCCGCGGCACAAAGAAGGTTGAGGCCCACGCAGACGGCTGCGGTACGCCCGAGACCGAGCCCCGGCACCAGCCAGAACGCGCTGGCCAGCACGCCGAGCACCGCGCCTGCGGTGTTGCTCGCGTAGTGCGCGGCGATCGAGCGGCCCTGCGAACGCATGGCCGCAGTGACCCGCTCCATGGCCGGCAAGGTGGCGCCCATCGCCGCCGTGGCGGGCAGGAACAGCAAGAACGTGCCGAAGAATGCCACTGCCCATTGCCAAACCGGCGCCGGCTGCGCGCCGGTGAGAGCCAGCATTGAGTCGCTGAACGGCGCCATCAGTCGCGTCAGCGCGAGGGCCCACATGGCCATGACGAGTTCGCACGTCGCGTACCAGCGAACCGGATGGGTGCTGCGCTCGATGCAGGGTCCCATCGACAACGCACCGACGGCGAGACCGCCGAAGAAAGCCGCCACCACCGCCAGCACGGCGGCTGTTTCGTGGCCCAGCCACAAGGCGCTTTGCTGCGTCCAGACGATCTGATAGCCGAGCCCGGCGAAGCCGGATGCCAGCATCAGGAGGAGCGAGCCCCGCCAGCGCCAAGTGCTAGCTGTCGACGCATGACGTGTGTCGTACAAGATGGTTTCCACAGCCACTCGCGCAGGCCCGACCGGAGACATCAAGCGCTGAACTTGATCGTGTAGTCCCACGAGTCGAGCTTGGCGGGGATGGCGTTGAACGCCAGCGTGACGCGCCGTTCGCCTTCGTTGGGCGGGACCGCATGCAGCAGGTAGCTGGGAAACAGCACCATGTCGCCGGGCTCGGGCGCGGGGCTCACCCATTTGTCGGCGCTGAAGGGGCCGGGTGCGATGCCGCGGTGGTCGTTTTTGAAGACGAAGTCGGTGCCACCGGGCGACTTCATGAAAACCGTGCGCGACGATACATGCGTCGGCGTCAGGTAGACCACGCCTGAGACGAAGCTGTTGGCATGGTTGTGCATTGCCTGGTGGCCGCCGCGCCGGAGCACGTTGACCCACATCTCCTTCATCCCCCAGCCGATGCGCTCGCCGAACAGCAGAACTCCGAATTCGATCACCTTGGGCGTGATCAGCGCCGCGGCCTCGACAAGAAGTGGGCTGTCGCCGGGTTGTAGCGTCTCGGTGTGGGCCAAGCGCGGCGAGGTGTTGTTGTCCTGCACCGCCATGCCGCTGAAGTGCTCGACCAAGGCGTGCACGAGCCGCTTTGGCAGGGCCGCCGGCGTGCGCAGGAACGGGACCGGAAAGAGGCCGATGACTTCGTCCATTTGGCGTCGGCGGGCCCTAACCGAAGATCGCCACGGCGCGCAGCCACGACCAGTAGGCCGCGATGGAGCCAATGCCGTAGATGATGGCGGTGCGCACCCGCTCGAGCGCAGGCCAGCGCGCCGTCAACCGCCACAGCGCCCACGCGGCTGAGACGACGGCGAGCTGGCCGATCTCGACGCCGACGTTGAAGGTCAGGAGCGCGACCGCGAGGTGGTTCTGCGGCAGGCCGATGTCCTTGAGCGCGCCGGCGAAGCCGAGGCCGTGGACGAGGCCGAACAGGAATGCGACCAGCGCCGGCCAGCGCCGCGCCAGCGTCTTCTCCCCGTGCAAAGCCTCGCCGGCGACAAGTACGATCGACAAGGCGATGCAGGCTTCGACCGGCGCCGAACGAAGGGTCAACCAGCCGAGCGCGGCGCTCGCCAGCGTCACGCTGTGCGCCGCCGTGAACGCGGTGATAGTCCAGACCAGCTCGCGCCGGAATCCGACAAGGAACAGCAGGCCGATGACGAAAAGCAGGTGATCGATCCCGCTCAGGATGTGCTCGACGCCGAGCACGGTGTAGGCCGTCGCGATCTCGCCCATGCCGCGCCGGTCGTCGGCCGCGCCCCAAAGACGCACGGTCGGCTGGCCGGCGGTCAGCGTGTAGACGCGCGAGGGGCCGTCGAGCCAGTAGACCTTGACCAGCGCCGCCGAATAGTCCTTGCCGACGCCGCGCATCGAGAGCTCGCCGGTCAGGCCCTCCTTGCCACAGCGCAGGATGTTCGAATCGGCCACGCACCCCTCGGGCCAGACGGGAGTGAGAACCTCGCTCGCGGCGCGCTTCTCGCTCGCCGTCCACTGCATCAGGAACTGGCCGGGCGCGGCCTCGCGAAGTTCCATCTCGGCCATGGTCAGTTCGTGCGCGCTGGCCACGAACGCCAGCACCGCGAGCGTGACCGCCAGCAGGCCGCGGAGCCAGCCACTCATTTCGCCGCCGACTCGTAGCGCACGTCGTACTTTTTAGCCAGCGCCCGGACCGCGGCCGAGCGCTGCTCGGCCATCGTCGCGTCGGCCCAGTCCTGCAGCACGACGCCGCGCAGCACGTCGAACGAGGCGGGCTTGGCCGGCGTCGCCGATTCGAGGCGGATCGCGCGCCAGCCCTCGCGTGTCTTGTAGGTGCGCCACTCGCTGGGCGGTGCCTCCTCGAGCGCCTTGGCGAAGTCGGCGCCGTAGCTCTGCAGCAGGTTGTCGTGCGGCCGGCCCTTGAAGACGCGCAGACCGGCCTTGGCGTCGCCGGGCGTGCCAGCGTTCAGGGCGTCGACGAAGGCGCGCACCGCTGCCTCCGAAGTGTCGCCCGCGAGCACCGCCTCCTGGAAGTCGTAGCGCGGTGGTTCGTCGTACTTGGCGCGGTGGCTCTCGAACCATTCGTGCAGCAGCTTGTCGTCGACCGGGGGCATCTTGGCGTTGGCGTCGACGATGCTGAGCGCCTTGAAGATGACGCGGTCGCGGATCGCCGCGTCGCCCTTGTCAACCTGAAGCGCCAAGCCCTCGCGGTAGAGCACTTCGTTGTCGAGCCAGATCTTGCGCAGTGCAGTCAGCTCCTCGGCCTTGGGCACGCGACCGCGCGACGCCTTGAACACTTGGCTCGCTTCCTCGTCGACCTCGGCACCGACGAAGATGACGCGCGGATCGCCGCCGGCGTGGCTGACGACGAGTTGGTCGACGGCGAACAGCAGCGCGCCGATGGCGATGAAGTGGAACAGCGGCTCGCGCATCCAGGCCGGCCAGGTGGCGCCGCGGGACTGGTCGGCAGGTAGGCTGCCGGCGGCACCGTGCTCGAGGGGTTCGGACAGGGAAGTCGACATCGCAGGCACCGGCAGAAGCTGAGAGGGGGAGGCAACGCGTCCGAATGGCGGCGTGCCGCGGGAAACCCGATCGCGGCGCGAGGTCGGCGAGGCGACGGATGCTAGGCGGCCATCAAGTCAGAACGAAGTCGGGATTAAAAAGGCGCCGCGCAATCGCGCGGCGCCTGAGTGCGAGGCTCGCAGCGGACTAGCGAACGCCCAGCTTGACGACGGTCGAGCCGTTGACCTGGACGTAGACCGGGTTGCCGTAGAACCACAGGTCGGCCCAGGCAGCGACGTCGAACGAGACCGCCTTCTGTCCGGCGATCGGCGACGTGCCCGACGCCGTTGCCAAGTGGTCGGGGCAACCGTCGAACTGGCTGCCCGCGGTGTGCGCGGTGGTGCAGGGAATGCGCAGCAACGTCGTGTCATTGGCGTTGGTGAAGATGTCCGACAGCGGGTTGCCGCTGGCGTCGGTCTCGTTGGGCACCGACGGCGGCATGTTGGTGCCGCGCACCCGCACGTACTGCGACTGTTTCACCGCCGGGATGCGGTAGCTCATCTTCAGGAAGGTGGTTCCGTCGACGCCCGACACCACAGCCGTCCAGCCACCTGCAGCGTTGAAGGTGCGGATGACCGCGGCCGTCGTGTTTTTCGCCGCAGGTGGAACGCCGGACAGGTCGGCCGGGGTCGTTCCATCAAGTGCCAGCCACGCAGTGTTGCGCGGCCACTCGCCCGCGTAGTCGGCGTCGCCCGGCAGCTTGGGCACGCTGAGGACGTTGCCGCGGATCAGGTCGATGTGGTCGAGCACCGGCATGTTGATCGGCTGCGTCATGCCGATCTGCGCGAGGGACGGGTTGTTGAAGGTGTAGGGCGAGAAGTTCGCGCCGTCCGGATCGCGGACGACGATCGAGACCACGATGTCGGCGCCCGGTCTGACCACGAGCCTCTCGCCCATGGTCGCGCAGCCGGCGGTGTCGATGTCGGTGTTGTTCGTCGCCGCGGCGACGGCGAGCGCCTCGACCGCGGCGTTGCTCCGCGCCCCGGGCCCAGGGTAGGAGGCGCAGGCGATGAACGCCAGGCGGTCGACGAGCTGGCCGCTTGCTGCCCAGTTGTTGCCGGTGCGCAGGCCGTCGACGATGGCCTGCGGCCGCAGCTTGTCGGCGCCGTTGCGCACCATCGTGTAGTTGCGCTGGTATTCGCCGGGCAGGAAGTCCTGCGATGTGCGGCGGTCGTCGGCGCCGAAGCTGCCGCGGTTGTGCCAGTCGGAACTGGCGAAGAACCAGAAGTTGCGACCTTCGCCGAGCAGCGCGTCCCAGACGCCGCCGACCACGGCGCCGTAGACGCCGGTGCCGCCGTAAGTCGTGCCGCCGACCGTGTCGACCTTGCCGGCCACGCCGGGGAAGGTATTGCGCTTCACCTGGTACTCACCACGGTTGGCTGAGGCACCGTGTCCCGGCTGGGTCTCCATTCCGAAGCCGATATTGGGCGACGTGTTGTTGAAGTCGCGAAGGTGCTCGACGTTATAGCCCTGGTCGCCGTCGGGAGTGAACGGGCCGGCGCGCTCCAGGTGTGCCGGGACGTAGTAGCTGGTGTTGGGATGGTTTTCGTTCATCCACTTGAGCGCTTCGAGGGTCTTGTTGTGGCCTTTGAGGCCGACGCCGCTGCCGACGCCGCTGCCGGTCGGGATGAGCTTGTGGGCGCCGACGTCCCAGCTCGGGTCGCCCGCGTTCAGGCTGCCTGTGACCGAGCAGTCCCAGTTGTTGCCGACCGCGGAGGCGGTGACGTTGCCGCGGCTCTTGTCGGTGACGCCACGGTCGAAACAGTAAACCCACTGCGCTAGTCCGTTGGCGTTGCCGAGCGGCGTGTAGCGCCCGCCTGTGACGACCGCGCTGCCGCTGCTGTAGTCGACGGTGGCGGCGAGGGGGCCCGGGGAGGTGGGCAGCGTCGCGGAGTCGAGCGCAAGCGGCATCTGGCCGGTGATGACCGCCATCGAAGAGTGCTCGTGGCCGGCGACGATGGACTCGAGGCCGAGGAACAGGGGAAGGTTCCTGTAAGCGCTCAAGTACTCGAGCAGCGGATACTGGTACTCCTGCACCGACTGCCAGCGCCACATGTAGCTGGCGCCGCCGACCCCGTTGCCGTCGCCCTTGACGTTGGCATCGCCGATGCTGGCCGCCCAAGTCGTGTTCGGGCTCGTGCCGGCTACAAACGGATAGACGGGAGTCGTGACGTCGGGAGTGCCGGCGATCGCCGGATCTTCGGTCAGGGTGCAGTTGCGCGTGCCGCCGCTGTTGCCGTGACCGGCTTGCACGAACCAGTCCAGCCCCCACGGCGTGTCGACCTTGTCGGTCGCCTTCTTGACCAGCTTCTGCAACGAGATCGAGCCGTCGGAGCAGGTCGTGTGGTTGTGGAAGTCGCCGGCAACGTACTTGCCGGCGGTCTTGGCGGCAGTCGCGATCGTCGGCGAGCCGACCATCGCCGTCGCGCCGAGGGCAGCGACCGCCGCGAGGGCGACCTGGCTCTTGCTGAATCGGAATTGCATCGAAACTGCTCCTCTGTGTAGGTGGGGGGAAGACGTCGGCCACCGTGCGTACGTGGCGGAACGCGGCGATGCGGGGGGATGCTACGAACGGGTGGTGACCGCGCCGAGACACGACCCCCGGTCCGTTCGGCATCCGGGGTCGTCCCGAGGTCCGATCGGCGGTACGAACGGACCATGCGCGGTCATGGGCTTGTCGCCGAACGCTGCCTAAACTTTCCGCCGATTCGATCGCCGCAACGATGGTTCGCTGCGCCGAAAACCCACACCACCCGAGGAGTTCCCGATGAAGCTGTTCCCCTTCGCCGCCATGGCCCTGTTTGCCGCCGCGCCGGCGTTTGCCTCAAGTTCGTTCCTCGTCGACTTTGAAAAGCCCTGGGACTACGCCAACGGCGACGTGAACGACTACTACAACGGTGGCACCGCCGCCGACGGCACGTCGGGCGCCAACGTCGGCGTTTCGTTCACGAACGTCTCGGGCCTGTCGAACGACGCCAGTTTCACCTACTACTGGAACGCGCCCAGCCCCGTCGGCACGGCCTACGCGCACACCTTCCTGCAGACCGACAAGGCGTTCATGAACGTCGCCGCCGGCGTCGACAACGTGCTCTACTTCTTTTACACGAGTCCGAGCACGGTGCTCAATGCGGTGCAGGCGTACTCCGGCCTGAACGGCACGGGCTCGCTGCTCGGCACGATCGATCTGCCCGCTAACAACTCCGGCGTCTCCGACGTCTGGACGCCCGTGACATTGACGTTCCAGGGCACGGCGCTGTCGTTCGACTTCACGAACGCGGCCAACGTCGTCGGGCTGGACAACATCAGTGCGGTACCCGAGCCGAGCGCCCTGCTGATGCTGCTTCTGGGGGGTGTGGGCCTGCTGCGCGTCGGTAGCCGCCGTCGCACCTGAGGCAGCGATGTTCGTTCGTCGCCTGGCTTGGCCAGGTGACTGCTCCTGATCCGGAGGATCCGACATGAAGCTGGCGTTTGCAGCGCGCATCCTTGCGGCGGCCGTGGCGAGCAGTCTCGTCGTTGCCGCTCAGGCCGCCACGGTGTGGGACGAATCCGTCTCCGGGGATCTGTCTAGCAACGGGCTAGCACCGACGCCACTGTCCTTCTCGTTCGGCCCCAACACCATCCTCGGCACTACCGGCGACAGCGGCCAGGGTACCGACCGCGACTACTTCACTTTCAGTATCGGTGCCAATCAGTCGCTGACGGCGATTACGGTGCTTGGCAACACCGCAGTGTCGGGCGGCTTCTCGTTCATGGGCATCCAGTCAGGGCCGCAACTTACGGTTCCGCCTTCGGGCGCCGGCGGCACAAACATACTGATCGGCTACGCGCACTACGCCGACAGCGACATCGGCACTAGCATCTTGCCGATCATCACGCCCGGTAACCTCGGCAGCGGCACCTACTCAGTGTGGGTCCAGGACACGAATGGTCCGGCCAGCTACGGCTTCGATTTCGTGATCAGCGCGGTGCCCGAACCGGGCGCGCCAACGCTTTTGCTCGTCGGCGCGCTCGCGCTCGCCGCGGCGAGACGACGCAAACGCCGCTAGCTCTACTTTCAGGCCATGGTCCCCGCGGTCCGCGCCGCGGGGCGCTCCCGGCGTGATCGTCGCCATGGAGCTGAGAGTCCGGGAGTGCCTCAAATCCCTGGTCGAGCGGCCGTGCGACCTCTCCGCGGACCGGTTGCACGCCAGGCATCTTGATTGGCTGACAGACCGATTTCTCCGTTGATCAGCGGGTTGACTCGATCCTGGAGGATCATGGCGGAGGAGACTTCCAAATTGCCGAGCCTGTTTCGCCGTCGGCAAGTTTTTTTGCCAACGTTTTGGGGCGCCCTTTTTCTGAGCGCGCTGGCGGCAGCCATCGCGACGGCCACGCTGCGAAACCTCGGCCGCTTTCTCGCGCCGAATGATCCCGCGGGCGGCCACGACGGCCGGGGTGCACGAACGCTGGTCATCGAAGGCTGGCTGGATCCGGATGCACTTGACGACGGAATCGCGCTGATCGCCCATGCGAGCTACGAGCGCGTCGTCACCTCGGGCGCGTCGAGCGAGGACTGGCGCGATGGCGAGGCCCGTCCGACGCACGCCGATCGTGCGGCTGACTACTTGCGCCGGCACGGTGTGACCCGGATTCCTGTCTTCGCCGCCGCGGCTTCCGCGACCGCGACCGACCGCACATTCAGGAGCGCGCTCGCCGTGCGCGACTGGATGCGAGGACAAGGTATCTCCACCGACGTGATCGACCTCTATTCGGGGGGCGTCCACGCGCGCCGTTCACGCCGGCTCTACCAGATGGCATTCGGGCCCGACGCAGAGGTCGGAATCCTCGCGGCACGTCCGCGTCACTATTCGATCGAGCGATGGTGGTCGACGAGCGAAGGTACGAAATCTGTGCTCGATGAAGCCATTAGTCTGGTCTGGACGACGTGCTTCTTCTGGCCATCGGTGCCAGGTGTCGACAAGGATGTCGATTTGGGCCTGAGGCCGGTCGCGTCGCAGCCTTCGTCCGGCAAGCGGGAGTAGGTTTTCAGTCTGGCGAGAGGCATGCGCAACTCGAATGGCGCGCCTTGAGTCAGCGCGTCTGCTGTTCTTTGCCGCACCGTCCTGCGACGGCTGGCGCGCGGCAGCGCGCGCAGATCGCTTCGCGACTCGGTTCACTACGGATCGCGTTCTGCAGTCAACTCGAAGTCTTTGTACTGGGCGTGACTCCAAACAACGGAAAACGCAATGACGTGCGATGTGCCGGGGTCATGCTTCAGCGATAGGTTGCAGAACAAGCTGACCTCTCCGTCTTCGCCTAGAAGACTCGTCTTGCTGTCCTTGCCGCAAACAAGAGGCGAGCCATCTTCAGACGCCTTGAGCGAGGCGGTCGTGTCGTCGTGTCCGCCAAGGAACGTAATGGTGAAACGGTAGCGCACGGGCATTCCGGCGCCATTGACATTGCATTTGATGTCGCGAATGTCGCCAGGCGTCGCCGGTGCCTCGCACGTCAGCCGCTTCCAGGGCGGTGCGGATGCAAACTCTGCGCCTGCGGACGTGCTCACGTACGCAAGAGCCAAGAGAGCAGGCGCGAGACGAATCATGCCGATTGTCCTGTTGTGGTCTGGCGGCCTACGTTTGACATGAGCGGTCGGAATCCGGTCAGCAATCCATACACGACACTCTCCACACACGCACCGCCTCTGAGCTCCGACGACTTCCACAGATGCGATCCGGTGCGGTGCAAGCGAAGAATAGCCGTCAGGCAGTGATCGCCGCAAGCCGCCGCGTACGCCGGGGCATGTTTAACGAGACATGCAATCGACATCGTCGCCCGATATCGTCGGACTCTCATGTGCCAACTTCTAACCAGAGACAGCGAAGACTTGCGCCCGGTCGTGCTTTGAGAAGTGGCATCGAAGCAAATCGCATCCTGGCCGGCGTCTTCGCAACGACGAGTCTCGTTGCCGTCGGCGCAGGGCCGCTCATACACAAGCTCGATCGCCCGGGGAGCGCGTATGCGGAAAGGCTCCGGCTGGCCGTGAAGCGGTGGCCATTGGCGCGACGCCAGGCGGGCGAGCCCGCACGCGTGCACCTTGCCTGCGTCGCGACGGTCAGCGCCGAAGTGTGTATCTGGATCGTGCGCTCGTGATCTTGTTGACCGGCGCCTGCGGCTATATCGGCTCGCATACGTGGCTTGCGCTGCACGCCGCCGGAATGCCGGTGGCCGGGCTGGACAACTTCTCCAACAGTTCGCCGGAAGTCCTTCGCAGGCTGGCGGCGCTTGGGGTGGACGTGAGCCGCTTCATCCGCGTCGACGTCACCGATCGCAGTGGCATCGATGCGGCATTCATGCGCTGGAAGATCGAGGCGGTGGTTCATTTCGCGGCATTGAAGTCGGTCGGCGAGAGCGTCGCTCGACCGCTGGCGTATTACGCCAACAACGTCGGCGGCTTGATCACCCTGGCCGAATCGATGCAGAAATATGGCTGCAAAAGTATCGTGTTCAGTTCGAGCGCGACCGTCTATGGGCAGGCCGATTCGATGCCGATCAGGGAAGATGCGCCGCTACTCGCGACCAACCCTTACGGCGCGACGAAACTCGCTGGCGAGGACCTGCTGCGGGCTCTGGCGGCTTCCGATCCGGCTTGTCGCATCGCGCTGCTGCGATACTTCAATCCGGCCGGAGCGCATCCGAGCGGAACCATCGGCGAAGACCCGCGCGACGTGCCGAACAATCTGGTGCCCTTCGTCGCCCAGGTCGCGGTCGGCAGGAGGGCGAAGCTGCGCGTATTCGGCGGCGACTACGCCACGCCCGACGGCACCGGCGTGCGCGACTATCTGCATGTCGACGACCTTGCGGCCGGTCACGTTGCGTCGCTGCGCCACATTCTGAATGGCGGCGGCTCGCTGACGCTCAACCTCGGCACCGGTCGAGGAGTCAGCGTTCTCGAGCTGGTGCGTGCGTTCGAGCATGCGAGCGGCCGGCCCGTACCCATTGAAGTCGCTGCGCGCAGGCCGGGCGATGTGGGAACCTGCTACGCGGACCCCTCGCTCGCGCAACGACTTCTGGGCTGGAAGGCCGAGCGCAGCCTCGAAACGATGTGCGCTGATGCGTGGCGCTGGCAAGCAGCCAATCCGCAAGGATATGCGGCGTAAGTCGAGCGGCCGGGTCTCGGGCGTCGCCACGCGGGGCGTGTTTCGGCGCGACATGCAATCGACATCGTTGCCCGCTAACGTTCATCGCCCATGTTCCTACGCCGCGTGGGGACAGCGAAGCAAACGATCGCGCTGCGGTGCGGGAGGATCACCTCAGGATGAAGCGCGTCTTGATGGGGTTGGCAGCAACCGCCAGTCTTGTCGGAGTCGGCGCCCAGCCGGTTGCCGACAAACTCGCCGGGCCCGACAGCGTGTACACGGAGATGCTCGCGCGGATCATGGCGCGCTGGCCGTCGACGCGACGCGAGGCAGTTGAGCCCGTGGGGGTGCACGTTGCATGCATGGCAACGGCCAACGCGGAGCGGTACGTCGGCATCCTGCGTCGCGCGAGGGTCAAGGCCCCCCTGTCGGTGGTGGAAGCGGTGCTGGACGACGTGGGGCACTACAAGGAACTTTCCCCGGCGGCACGGTCGGCGTCCGGATGTTGACACGATCAGGCGACGGGACCCGCTTCGTAACGGCATGGGAGCAGCGAGTTCCTGCCTTCTTCCCCAATGTCACGTATGAGCTGTGTCACCTCGTCGACAAGTCGATCCCGGGGCTAGGGTTTTATCGGTACAAGCTGCTGCGCAGCGATACCCTGACCGCAAGCGAAGGCTTGGTTATTCTCGAATCGATGGGAGACGGCGCAACGCAGCTCACCGAGTATGGATTCTTCAACGTTTGCCCGAATCCAATCCCCGCCGTCATGGTCTGGCGGAAAAGCGTTCGCGGGGCTCTCGTGGCCATCATGGCCATCAAGCTGAGAGCCGAGAATCCCGATTGGAGCTACGAACGGATTGCGATCGAAGGCGAGCGCGTCGCCGTCGGCGCGGCCGGCCGGATCGATGAATGCGTTAACGGGCGGCATTCACGGCCGCTTCAGTACGAAGCCGACTTGCTGCCGAAGCCCTTTCCGTAGGTCGACCTCGACGGCGGTCCGCGTCATGTCTAGAAAGTACGATTCGTTCGAACGCCGTCTCCGCGCCATGCTCACGACCGAGCCCTCCGTCACGATGTCCTTTTGGGAGCTTGCCCGCATCTTGGGAACCCCGTTGCCTGCGTCGGCCTTCATGCATCGTGCGTGGTGGGCCGATCAGCGATCAACGAGGCAGAGGCCGCACGCGCATGCGTGGGTGTCGGCAGGCTTTGCGGTCGAGTCGGTCCATCAATCGCGAACAGGCGGCTTTGTCACTTTCAAACGGATTTGATATTGCTTCGCTGGCGCGAGTGGCCGGCCTTGCAGGGTGCCAGTCCCATGGGTGATCGCGCCAGTTCATTGGACTGCCCAGACCTTGGTAGGCCGCGACTCGGCCAGGTTTGTCAGACGCTGCGATACAGAGAAGGGACATCCCATTGAGACATCACTGCGGTAGTTGGCTGGATCCATACTGGCCGACTGTTCTTGCGGGCAAGGCGACATGACAACGCGCCAGCATCAGTGCGCCAGGGCCAAAGCCGAATGGCTTTCCAGGTTGGACGCAATCGTCGCCGAGCTCGAGCGCAGCGCCAGTCTCGCCGGGGCCACGGACGCGGACCTAGAGAAGTTCCGCAAAGTGGTAAAGCGCATCGCAAAACGGCCACCGACCGCTGCTGCCCGTCAAGCGTCGCAAGACGGCGCACTCGCCAGAGTGATGGCCGCGATGCCGCCCGCGCTGAGGCGGGCGGGTTCCTGACCGGCCGAATCTGACACGTCGGCACGGCACACCGTTCTTCTGTCGGGGGCCTTGAGCGAGCAAGGCCGAGATGCAGATCCTTCTCGTGAATGTGAAGCCTCAAGGTCTCAATTGCCCGCCGAACAGGAATTGGCCAGTGCTGAGTCATCGATAGGCGCCTTGGGACGCTCGTCTGACACGGCGCTGTCACCATGCCGAGCAACGATCACATTCGATGCTTTCGCGATCACGCAGGCCCTTCTCGAGCCCCTCCTTGGCGATTTTGGCAGAGGCGCCGGCATCAAGTTCGCCGGGAGTGACCGGGCGCGCCGTGATCCGGATCTTGGCTTGCGGTGTGCACGTGCTACGCGGCGTCGCCATCGGCACCTTCGTTTTCCCGTCGCTTGATGCGGCGCAGCGGCAGGCCCGCATCAAGTCGTGGGCCGCCGGGTTGCTGCGCATTCTCGGCATTCGACTCGACGTGCGCGGTACGCACGCTTCTGGCTGCGCACTGGTTGTCGCCAACCACGTGTCCTGGCTAGACATCCCGGCGCTCCAGGCGGTCGATGCCGTGCGCTTCATCTCGAAAGCAGAAGTGCGACGCTGGCCGCTGATCGGGCGTCTCGTCGCCATCACGGGGACCCTGCTCGTCGAGCGCTCTCGACGGCGCGACGCACTTCGCGTCGTGCATGTCGCGGCCGATGCCTTGCGCGCCGGAGACCGCGTGGCGCTGTTCCCCGAAGGTACAACCGGCACCGGCCGCGTCGTGCTGCCCGTTTACGCCAATCTGTTCCAGGCTGCTGTTGCTGCTGGAGCGCCTGTGCAGCCGATCAGCATCCGCTATGCGGACCGCACTTCGCCATTCAGCGCTGCGGCGCCGTACGTCGGATCGATGACGCTGCTCGCCTCGTTGTGGCGCGTCGCCCGTGCCGAGGGCCTCGTCGTTCACGTCGAATTCTGTGCGCCAATCGATAGCCGCCTGGACCGACGCGCGCTTGCGGCTCTCGCAAGGGCTCGCGTGCAGTCCGTGCTCGACGCCGCGGCGACGAGCTCCTGAGAGGAAGGTCGGCCGCGGTCGTCATCTGCCGGTCACGCCCGCAAGCTAAGGTGGCCATGTGAACTCCGATCTGCGACCGATGATTCCCGCGCGGCTTCCTGCCTCGCCGGTTCTCCTGCTTGTGCTACTGGCCGGCGTGCACGAATGGCTCGCGCTGCGGCGCAGCCGTCGACGGATTCGCGCCTCCGAACAACCACGCTTCGCCATTTCACGCCACTTGAAGTGACGGCCGTCGAGGCGCCCGAGCCGCTTGAGCTGAAGCGGTTGATCGAGCGCGGCGGTGCACATCTCGAGCACCGCGTCGCAGGCCGCACGGCCGACGGGCATGACATCGTCGTCGTGGCACTCGGAACGCGCGATCCGTCGCGTCCCGCGATCGGTTTCTTCGGCGGCGTGCACGGCCTCGAGCGCATCGGCGTACAGGTGGCGACGTCCTACCTGCGAACCCTGGTGGAGCGCCTGCGCTGGGACAAGAGCGTGGAGCGCGAACTCGAGCACGTGCGAATCGTCTTCATGCCGCTCGTCAACCCTGGCGGCCTGCTGCTCGGAACGCGCGCCAATCCCAATGGCGTGGACCTCATGCGCAACGCGCCGCTCGACGCGCAGGAGCCGGTACCGTGGCTGCTGGGAGGCCAGCGAGTCAGCTCGGCGCTTCCCTGGTATCGCGGCGCGCCCGGCGCGCCGATGGAGGCCGAGGCACAGGCCCTGTGTCGGGTGGTCGAGGAGGAACTGCTACCGCGTCCGTTCAGCCTGGCCCTTGATTGCCACTCGGGCTTCGGCATGGCCGATCGCATCTGGTTTCCTTACGCACATACCGCGCGACCGATCGAGCACCTTGCCGAGATCCATGCACTGACCGACATCTTCGAGAGAAGCCATGCGCATCATCGTTACGTCATCGAACCGCAAAGCCATCACTACTTGACGCACGGCGATCTCTGGGACTGGCTCTACCGACGCGCCGAGCACCACGCTGACGCCGTATTCCTGCCGCTCACGCTGGAGATGGGATCGTGGGCCTGGATTCGCAAGAACCCCCGCCAGCTGTTCCGGCGCGAAGGCATCTTCAACCCCGTGATCGAGCACCGCGTGCAACGCGTCCTGCGCCGGCATGTGACCTGGCTCGACTTTCTCGTACGCGCGGTAGCGAGCCATGAGCGCTGGCGCCCCGTCGGCGTGGCGCGTGATCGCGAGACGGCCGTCGCGCTGCACCGCTGGTATGGAGGACGCGCATGACTTGCTGGGTGTTGCTGCGCGGGCTTTCGCGCGAGGCGCGCCACTGGGGCACGTTTCCGGGGCGGCTCGAACGCGAGCTCGGCGACGCGACGATCGCTACACCGGACCTCCCGGGCAATGGGGACCGGTGCCTCGAGCGCAGCCCGGTGTCGATCGACGGCTGCGTGGAGTCATTGCGCGCAACATTGCGTTCCGACGGCCATTCACCGCCCTACGTGTTGTTCGGTCTGTCTCTCGGCGGCATGGTGGCCCTGGCGTGGGCGGCGCGCTATCCGGGCGAAGTGCGCGGCATGGTTCTTGTCAACACGAGCACACGTGGCAGCGGGCCTTGGCACCGTCGATTGCGGTGGCGGCGCTTGCCCGATCTACTTCGCATCGCAAGCGCTCGGCACGCCAGTACGCGCGAGCGCCGCATTCTCGAGCTGACGAGCCGTCACGCACCGGAACCCCGCGAGCAATTGGTCGAGACTTGGGCGCAGTGGCGACAGGAGCGGCCGGTATCGCTCTCAAACGCGCTGCGCCAGCTGGTGGCGTCGGCCCGGTTCGAGCCACCGCCCCAGTCCCCGGCCGCGCCCGTGCTCGTGCTGGCAAGCGCTGGCGATGCGCTGGTCGACCCGACCTGTTCGGCGGTGCTCGCGGCAGCTTGTGGAGCAAGGCTGGTGGCGCATCCCAGCGCAGGGCACGACCTGCCCCTCGACGATCCAGACTGGGTCGCCGAGACGGCGGCGGCCTGGTGGCGTGGTCTTTGACTGACTCCGAGTCGCCTGCCCGTTCTCGTCAGGCGTACGCGGGCTCGGCGACTTTGACGCGGACGGCCAGCAGCTCCTTGCGATAGATGTTGAGCGCCTGCACGCTGCCGAACGAGCGCTCCAGCAGGAGCGACAGGTTGTGGAGGATGCGCTCGACGACCTTCGACTCCCACTCCGCGTCGAACTTGATCTGCGCGTCCAGCCAGCGCTCCAGCCATTCGGGGTCGGGCAGCCGGCTCTGCACGGTGTCCAGCGGATAGAGCGCCGCATTGACGTGCAGGTTCGTCGGGTGCAGCGCCTGCGCCGTGCGACGCGCGCTGGCGATCAGCACGCCGACTTTCGCGAATGCAAGCCGAGCGTCGTCGCCCTCGCGATCGAGAGCACGCTTCATGTAGCGCAGGTAGACACCTCCGTGGCGCGCCTCGTCGCGCGCGATGACGTCGTAGATGGCGCGGATCACCGGCTCGGTGTGCCATTCGGCGGCGCGCCGATACCAGTGGTTGAGGCGGATCTCGCCGCAGAAGTGCAGCATCAGCGTTTCGAGCACCGGCGCGGGGTCGAATTGGAATCGAACCGCGTGAAGCTCCTGTTCGGTGGGTACGAGGTGGGGGCGGAAGCGGCGCAAGTACTCCATCAGCACGAGCGAATGCTTCTGCTCCTCGAAAAACCACACGCTCATGAAGGCGCTGAAGTCGCTGTCGCCGCTGTTGTCGCGCAGGAACATCTCGGTGGCCGGCAGCGCCGACCACTCGGTGATCGCATTCATGCGGATCGTCTGCGCCTGGTCCTCGTCGAGCCGCGCATCTTCGAAACGCGACCATGGGATGTCGTCGAAGGTCCATCGAACCGCTTCGAGTTGGCGAAAGATCTCTGGATAAAGCATCGCGCGACTCCCAGGTGCGGGCGCAGTCTGGCGACAGATCGTGACAGCGACGTGAGCGGACTTGCGCTCGTACGTCTGCACGTGAAATCGTTGTCAAGTCACCGCCGCGTCACGTTTGCGTCAAGTCGCTGACACGCTGGATCCGCAGCATCCAGGGCTCATCGGAGGTGCCATGAGTCTTCTGGTGAGCGAACGGACGTTGCAGACGTCAACTGCGGATGGGATCGATCCTCGGTCACGTACACAGACCCCGTCCCGCAGGCAGATCGAACAGGTTTTTGACGTTCGCTGGGCGCGCGACCAAGGCGAGGTCCGCGAAGCGCAACGGCTGCGTTACCGCGTCTTCGCCGACGAGATGGGTGCGCGCCTCGAACCCTTTCCCGGAGGGCCCCCTGGTCACGACATCGATCGCTTCGACGCACACTGCGAGCATCTGCTCGTGCGCACGTTGACCTCCGATCGCGAGGTGGTCGGTACCTATCGCGTGCTGACCCCCGAGGCCGCGCGTGCCGCGGGTGGCCTCTACACCGAGACGGAGTTCGACATCGGCGCTGTCAGGCCGCTGCTGCATCGCGCGGTCGAGCTGGGGCGTTCGTGCGTGCACGCGGACTGGCGTTCGGGTGGCGTTGTCATGGCACTCTGGGCGGCGCTGGGTGAGTTCATGCTGCGCCATGATCTCGACACGATGGTCGGTTGCGCCAGCGTCGGTCTGCACGATGGCGGCCACGCTGCGGCGAGCCTCTGGGCGCACTTGCGCGACACCCACCTCGCACCGGCGACGTGGCGCTGCGTTCCGCACCGACCGTTACCCGTCGACGACCTTTGCCAGGATCTGCGACCGGAGGTTCCTCCACTCATCAAGGGCTACTTGCGCTGCGGCGCCCGTGTGCTCGGGCCGCCGGCCTGGGATCCGGACTTCAACACCGCTGATCTGCCGCTGCTGATGCGCTTCGCCGACCTGCCGGCCCGCTACCGCAGGCATTTCCTAGGCGGCTGAGAACGCGGGGTCAGCTACTCAGCGATGGAGGGGACGCTCCAAAGATCGTTCCGCGCCTTTGAGACGTCTGCCTTTGTCAAACGATAGGCGCCACGAGACCGCGCCTCCAGTCGCGTATGCAAATGAATCACCCCGACCTTCCTCTGAAGCGCGTGCGATACGGGCAGGCATGAACCGGCGAAATCGAAACTAGTCAGGCCGGGCAAAACACGTTATCCCCAGAGATGACCCTTGGCGGGGCTGAATGCGAGCGCGGCCCGTCCCGTGGCCGGTATCGCGTCCCTTCTTCCTTCACGCTGCGCATGAACGATGACGCTTGACGAACTGACGGTCTTCGCTCGCGACGCTTCGCGTCGATCGCTCCTCGCCAGATCGTCATCCGGCCACCCGCCACGCCCGATGCCGGGCCGCCAATACCTGAGGTGCTCGCTGCGGCTCGACCGCCGCGCCAGTCGCTTTGCTCCGTCACGTCGGCCGCGGCGACGCCGCAGCTCGGGAGGTTGCGGTCGACTTCGCTGCAGCCGCTTGCGCCAGGCGAGCTGGCACGTCGGCCGCGACGCTGCGTCGCCTTGGGATGTTGCAGCGCGTGCGCGTGTCATCCCACCGCGCTCCCCCCAGCGGCGCCCCCGTCCTTCGTCGAGGGGGACTTGTGGGGGGATCAAAGAGGCGGTGGGCCGGGAACGGCGCACTGCTGTGTGCTGCTTACGAAGACCACCCAACCCCACCCCTTCCCGTGAGGGAAGGGGCCATGCCCACCCTCCGCCCGCCCGTGGGCGGGAACGAGGAAGTCCGAGCAGAAGGTGGATCGTTCAAGCCAAGACACGGTGTCTGGCTGCTTCCGCCTTCACTTAGGAAGCACATCATGGCAAACGTACGTACCGAGCAACGCAATGCGCACCTGGCCGCCCCGGCCAGGCTGGAGACGGTCCCCGGGCGCGACGGCGAGGTCAGCAAGGCCACGCTGACCGCCATCAGCAACAGCAAGAAGGGCAGCGGCGACAGCCGCGAGGACGAGCCGACGGCGATCCAGTGGACGCTGTGGGGCAAGCTGGCCGAGAACGCCGCCCAGTACCTCGGCAAGGGCAGCCACGTCAACGTCGTCGGGCGGCTTCGCAACAACCACTACGTGGACGCCAAGGGCAACACGGTGTTCGGCTTCTCGTTCACCTGCGAGGAGATCGACTACCTCGATAGCCGGGCCGAGTCCGAAGCGCGTCGTGCGCGCCAGGAGGGGGAGGGCGGGACAGCACCGGAAGCGGCAGCGCCTGCGGCACCGGACGTCACGAGGGCCAACGGTCGCGGTCGCAAGGCGCCGAAGGCCGCGCCGGCCAACGACAACGACATCCCGTTCTGAACCCGGGGAAGGCGGGGCGCCTGGCGCCCCGCCTCGTCAACCAAGAACCGAGCATTTGCCGCGACGGATTCCCACCGGAATCCATCGCGCTCGACCTCCGGTACCGGCCGCACGATCGACCGGTGCATGTCGGCGCCTGCAAACCGCGCTCGCCGGCGCTGCCGGCTCGCGGTTGCCGGTCTCCGGCCTTGGAGGCCGGTCGACCGGCGCAGACAACGTTCCGTTCCAGGGCAGCCGCTTGGGGCGTTGCGGGGCCGGGCGCTCAGGTCTACGCTAGCGCCGGATGTCTTCGATCAGCCGGCGGA
>JBBRLS010000002.1:0-164781 GCA_038231215.1 Burkholderiales bacterium
CCCGACGACCAGCCGTATCCGTTCGCTTGATGCAAGCAGCAGAGGGCAAGACGCGAGACTCAGTCCGCCGTCGGCCACCTGCCGCTACTCGTGACTGGCCGGTACGGGCTCCTTCGCTTTGCCTTTTCGCCCACACTCGGAAGCCTCCGGGACATCTGAACCATGCTGATCCGCCTGATCTACGTGAGCAAAGCGGCGGGCCCGCAGAGCTCGGCGCTGACCGATTCGATTCTGCGCAAGGCCCACACCTGGAATACGCAAAATGACATCACTGGCGTGCTGTGCGAAGGACAGGGCGTATTCCTGCAGGCACTCGAAGGTGAGCGGGGCAATGTCACGCGCCTGTACGCGCGTATCTATGCCGACCCGCGCCACAAGGATCTGGAGTTGATCCACTGCGAAAGCATCACCCAGCGGCGCTACGGCGAATGGTCCATGGCGCGCGTCGGTCTGTCGGATGTGGACCCGCAGACGAAGATCGAGTGGCCGGATTTCGATCCCTACTCGGCAAACGGGCTGGTGGTGATGGCGCGCATCGACGAGCTCATCGCTGAAGGCCGCGTCATCGACGCACCAGTGTCATCCGGACAGGGGTAGGCGTCAGCTACTGACGCCAGCCGGCGGCGCCGGGTGTGTCTTCAGGACGGGACAAGACTGAACAGCATGCTCTCCACGGCTTCCCTCAGCTTGGCCTTGGCCAGGTCGCGGCACTGCTCCCGGGTGGCGCCGGGCAAGGCGTCAAAGGTGGTGGCCGTCCTGTTGGGCTTGTAAATCAGCGACTTGCCGCTGACAGGCAGCATCGACACGCGGGCCGTGATCACGCAGGTCTTGCTGGCGTTGAAGCCGCCTTCAACCTCGCTCAGGAAGCCCCAGCGCCGCGTCGGGTAGAGCTTGGCCAGCCTGGCCAGCTTGTCGGCCATGGCGTCCTTCAAGATCGCATGCGCCGAGGCGTTGTCGAGCACCGCCGCGCTGGAATGATCTTGCGTGATGTATGCCGGCACCGCCGCGTGTGCGGAGGTGACCAGGGCCGACATGGCGGCGAGATGGGCGAGCTGGGGCTTCATGGTTTTCTTTCAAGGAGCGCGTTGTGCCCCACGGGTCGAAGGGAGCGCAAGTGCTGCACCACCCAGGGCGAAGAATGTATACGCAGCGCACCTCGGCGGCTCAGAACTTGAGCGCGCCCAGCTCGGTGGCTTTGTCGGTGATGGCGTTGACCATCTTGGTCTTCCACGCAGTGAGCCGCTCCTGCATCGCGGTGATCTGCGCTTCGCGCGCGTCGCCCATGTCGCGGACCCAGCGCTTGGCGTCGGTCTTCATGCTCGAGATCTTGGTGGCCCACAGCTTGTTTGCGCCGTCGATGCCGCCGAGGTAGAGATGGATCTGTTCCGCGCCGGTGCCGCCGACGAACTGGAGCGTGCCATGCACGCGCAGGTCGGCGTTGGGCCCATGGAAGAGTTGCGTGAAGATCGCGTCCGCCGAACCCGTCAGCGCGGCGGTGGGCAAGGCGGTGCTGTTGAAGCTGATGGTGATGTGGAATTTGTGGCCGACGAGGGTGATCTCGTCTTCCATCAGCCAGGCCGAGCTGCCGCTGAGCGCCGGATAGCCGAGCAAGGCCCAGATCTTGTCGCGTCCGGCCTTGGCCTCGCCGCAAAGTTCCTGGATGAGCTTGGTCACGTCCTCGGGCGTCGCGCAAAGGGCCGCCTTGGGGAGCTGGCGAAAGTCGTAGGCGCTCTTCACACCGGCCTGTTTCAGGGACTGCATCTGGTTGGGCGCGAGCTTCTTCGAGTTCGCGTCCCACCACGTGCTGAACAGCCGCGTGGCATCGGAGACGCTCATGCGCACCTTGAACGAGACCGTCACGCCGTCCGAGCGGAGGCAGGTGTCGGTTTCAGCCGTGCAGACCCTGTAGGTGAACTCGCCCGGCTTGTTCACGAGCTTGGCGAGCGGCGGCGTGAAGATCAGCTCTCCGGCCGAGCCGTCCGGATCGATCAGCTTCGGCAGACTAGCCTGCACTTTCCTCACCCACTCCGCCTGCGGTTTCGGCTCGAGCTCGCACGTACTGTCGGGGATCGTGCCCAGCACCTTGAGAGCGGGCTTGCGCCTGCGGACCACGACGTCCATCGGCAGCGGGCCGGCCGCCCGGTGCGTGGCCGTCGCCTGGACCGACACCTGAAGGACGTGCGCGGCCTCCTTCTTGAGGTCGGCCCACGACTTGTCGAAGCTCAGCGTGCCGCCGCCGACGCAGGAGACTGCGCCGCGCACCAGGGCTTCGATGTCGTTTTCGACAAAGGCCTCGAAGCCCCCGCCGACGACGAGCTTCGGGTCGGCGCCGTCGATCGTGAAGGCGAGAGGCTTCGGCCCGTCCTTCTTGTGCGCTGTGCCCTCGCCGACGCTGACGTTGATGACGTAGGCCTTGGGCATGCCTACGGTGGACAGGTCGGGGTCGTAGGCGATCTTGCCGTCGCCGTCGCGCTTGACCACGGCGGTAATCGCCTTCGGGATATCGGAGACCGTGCCGTACTCGAAGTTCGCGAGCGGCCCGACGGTCAGGTTCGGGCCGGGCTTATCTTTTACCGGCGCCGCCTTGCCGTCCTGCTTCGGCGCTTGCCCCTCATCGGGAAGCTTCAGGTTGAGTGTTTTGAGAAGGCCGCACATTGGTTTTCCTTTGCTGTCAAACCTCGTCGTCAATGGCTTTCTGCACCGCGCGATAGAACGCTTCTCGCGCCTCGCTGGCCGTGCGGTCGGTGGCGCCGCCGGGCCAGTCGGCGTTGGAGGCGATGACGAGCTTGCGCTTCGGGTCGATGAAGATGCCCTGGCCGAAGATGCCGCGTGCCGCGAACGTGCCGTCGGCGTAGGTCCACCACAGGTAGCCGTAGCCGCGGCCGGGCCGGCCGATGTCGGTGCGCGAGGTCGTGGCCTCGGCCAGCCAGCCGTCGGGCACGACGCTCTGGCCGTTGATGCGCGCGCCGTTCATGATGAAGAGCCCGAAGCGCGCGAAGTCGCGTGTCGCGGCCTGGATGCAGCAGCCGCCGATCTCCTTGCCGGTGCGGTTGAGCAGCCAGGTCGCCGGCTGCTCCATGCCGGCCGGCGCCCAGATCTTTTCCGAGAGGTAGGTTGCCAGCGGCTTCTTCGTCGCCTCGCCGACGAGCAGGCCGACGAGGTTGGTCTCGCCCGTGCTGTAGAGCCAGCGCGTGCCGGCCGGCACCTCGCGCGGCAAGCGCCGCATGTAGCTCACCAGCGCGTCGACGCCTGCTTCGGGTTGGTGGTTGTTGAAGCGCGCCACGTCGGAGTTGGGGTCGGCATAGTCCTCGTTCCACTTCACGCCCGAGGTCATGGTGAGGAGCTGGCGGATATTGACGTCGTCGTAGGCCGAGCCCTTCATCTGCGGGATGTAGTCGCTGACCTTGTCGTCCATGCTCTTGATGTAGCCGTCGCGGATGGCGGCGCCGGCGAGCGTGGAGGTGATGGACTTGGCCACCGAGAAGCTCGTCCAGCGCCCGCTGCCGTCGAAGCCCAGGCCGTAGCGCTCGAGGCGCAGCTTGCCGTCGTGCACGATCAGCAGCGCCGCGCTGTGCTGGCCGGCCATGTAGGCGTCGACGTCGAGGCCGAGCTTGAGCGGCGGGCCCGGCGGCAGCGGCATCGGCGTGGCGCCGGCTGGAACGACGTGCGACTTCGCCAGCACGGGCAGCCGGTCGAGCGCGCGAAAGGCCGCATCGCGCTGCGCCTGGTTCCAGAAGAGGACGTCGCGATTGGTCGGCAGCGTCGCGAGAAGGGCGCGCGTCTCCTTGTCGAGGCTGAACCAGCCGACGGCGCCGGCTACCACCAGGGCGGCCAGCAGGCCGAAGGCGATTCTCTTGATCTTCATCGCGACGCCTCGAAGGATGCTGACGGCCGGACCGCATTGGACACGATGCGGCACGCTTCCCTGCAATCGCTTGCGGCATTGACAAATGACAAGACGAGCCGCCGGAGCTGAACGTACGCTGGCGCACAGACGGCCGGGTTCTTTGGAACGAAGCTGGCCGTCGATCGGTTTCGAGACCGTCTGTGCGCACGGCACGGGCTTTCCCTTCGAAGCCGAAACCAGAAGAACCGGGGGCGCCGAATGAGCATGCCGAGCGTGCGTTGTCTGAGGCAGTGGCTCTTGGCCGCCTGCGGTGCTGCGCTCGCGTGCATCGTCACCTCGGTCCAGGCGGTCCCTTCCTATGCGCGGCAGACGGGCCAGGCGTGCGTCGCCTGCCACGTCAGCTTTCCCGAGCTCACGCCGTACGGGCGATGGTTCAAGCTCTCCGGCTACACGATCGGCGTCACGCAGCTGTTCCCGGTCGCGGTGATGGCGCAGGTCGGCATCACGTCGATCAAGAACAACGACGACGGTACCGGCACCAACACGATCGTGACGGCGAAAAATCACAAGCCCGTGCTCAACGGCGCCAGCCTGTTCGTGGCCGGCAAGGCCACCGACAACCTCGGCGGCTTCATTCAATACACCTTCTCCGAGAACTACAACACCGATGGCACAAAGGTCGGCCACAGCGGCATCGACAACGCCGACCTGCGCTGGGTCGGCCGCTTGGGCAACGAGAGCGACGACGTCGTCAAGCTTCTCTACGGCCTGACGCTGCACAACAACCCGACGGCGCAGGACGCCTGGAACAGCACGCCGGCCTTCGGCTTTCCGTTCACCGCCTCGCCCACCGCCGTGGGCCCGACCGCCGGCACGCAGATCGAAGGCGCGCTCGGCCAGCAGGTGGCCGGCATCGGCGGCTATGCCTTCTACGACCGCACCTGGTACGGCGAGCTCACCGCCTATCGCACGGCCGACGGCATCTTCTCGGTGTTGCGCCACGGCCAGGACATCGGCACACCCGGCGGCGTGGCGCGGCTGCAGGGCTACAACCCCTACGTGCGCCTGGCCTACAACAAGGAGTGGGGGGAACACTCGCTGATGCTCGGCGGCTTCGGCATGCGCGTAAACCGCTACCTCGACAACACCGACACCAACAGCGGCACCGACCGCTTCACCGACACCGGCCTCGACGCGCAGTACCAGTTCATCTCCAACCCGCACACCTTCACGGCGCAGGCGCGCTTCGTCCACGAGCGGCAGGACTACCGGAGCAGCTTCGCTCAGGAAGCGACGTCGAACGCGATCGACTCGCTCAACTCGACGAACCTGAAGGCGACCTACTACTACGAGCACCAGTACGGCGTGACGCTCGGCCACTTTTCGACACGGGGCAGCGCCGACCCGACGCTCTATCCGATCGGCCCTGTCTCGGGCAGCGCCAACGGCCGCCCCGACAGCCGCGGCTACATCCTCGAATTCGACTACCTGCCGGTCCAGAACGTGCGCCTGATGTTCCAGTACACGGCCTACTCCAAGTTCAACGGCGGCGGCACCGGCTACGACGGCGTGACGACGCGAAGTCCGCGCGACAACAACACCATGTTCTTCAACCTGTGGGTGGCCTATTGAACGGGGGGACGGCAATGCGCACGCGACGTTCGAAGTGGTTGGTATCGACGGGCCTCGCCGTCGCCGCGCTCGCGGCGTCGTGCGGCGCCCTCGCCCAGGAGCGGTCGGCTGCCAGCGACCAGGCGGCGCAGAAGGTGGCCGGCTCCATCTGTTCCTCGTGCCATGGGCCGACCGGCGTCAGCACCTCGGCGCTGTTCCCGCGCCTGGCCGGCCAGCAGGAGCCATACCTCGTCGCCCAGCTGAAGGCCTTCAAGGGCAAGACCCGGGCAGAGGCCGACGCGCACGACTACATGTGGGGCATGGCGACGCTCCTCGACGACTCGGTGATCGCCGGCCTGGCCCACTACTACGCGGTGCAGAAGCCAGCGCCCGGCATGGCCGGCAACGCGCAACTGATCGCGCGCGGCAAGACGCTGTACGAAAAGGGCGACGCCGCGCGCAACGTCGTGGCCTGCGCGACCTGCCATGGCGACAACGCCCAGGGCACCTCGATCTTTCCTCGCCTGGCCGGGCAACACGCGGCCTATGTGTCGCGCCAGCTCGACGTCATCCAGCACAAGTTCCGCGACTCGCCGATCATGCACGGCGTCATCAAGGACCTCGACGCCGACGGCATGAAGGCAGTGGCCGAGTACGTGCAGTCGAAGTAGGCGCCGCGCCTCCCCGGAGGCGGGACGCAGGCGATCAGGTCTCGAATCGCCCGAGCCGCACCGCGGTGCCACCCGGCTTGAGGTTGCGCGTTCCCGGCATGACCAGCACGGCGTCCTCGTAAGGCGTGACCCAGGCGTGGTCGCCGTCCTGCGCGATCGGCGTGCCGGCCTTGGCGATGACCGAGAGCCCGACGGTCGGCACGAGAAAACGGAAGTCGGCGCTGCGCGCGACGACCGGCTCGGTCACGCGCACCAGGCGCTGCACGCGCGGCAAGGGCAATCGCACGTTGGCCTGCACCCAGGCGTCATCGGCCGCGCCGGTCAGGCCGAGGAATCGCACCAGCGCGTCGATCGCCACCTCGGCCGCGACCTTTTCCCAGTGATGCCCGCACTCGATGAGCAAGGCCCGCTTGGGACTCGACGGGTCGCCGAAGCCACCGCGGTCGACCATGCGCATGCCGGCCGGGTGGCCGGTATCGATGAGCAGGAATTCGGGCACGCCGAGTTCGCGCGCCCAGGCCGCGTTCTTCTCGACCGTGCCGCACACCATGAGCGGCGCGCAGGGCTCGCTCATGCTGTGCATGTCGAGCAGATAGTCGGCGGCGTCGACGAAAGGCAGCAACTGGCGCGCGCGGCGCAGCTCCAGCGAATCGCGTGGGCCCGAGAGCGTCTCGTCGGACCAGACGCGGTTGTAGTCCTCGTCGATCAGGCGCGAAGGGAAAGGATCGGCGGGGTCGAACTGGGCATACGCCTCGACGTTGGCGAAGGCCAGCGCGAGGCTGCCGCGTTGCGGGCGAAAGCCTTGCCGCAGCAGCCAGTCGAGCGCGATGGCGCCGCAGAACTCGTTGCCGTGCGTGAGGGCCTGGACCATGACGTGCGGGCCCGGCCGGCCGGAGTCGATCACGTGCACCCAGTCGACGCCGGTGCCGCCGTCTTTCCATGGACCGATGTCGGGCGGCTGCAGCTCGATGGCGGGAAGAGGGGCGTTGCCGCTGCTGCTCACACGACGGCTCCTAGGCTTCGTCGTCTTCGTCGGTGTCCGTGTCAGGCGTCTCGTCGACCTCGATCTCCTCGCGGATCAGCGCCGCCTCCGCGGCCAGCGCATCGAGCAATCCGGCGAGCTGCTCGCCGCTCATGCCGTCGATCGGCATGCGTCCCCAGACGACGACGGTGCCGGCCTTGTCGGCGCCGATGCGAAACGGCGCGAGGGGGCTGTCGTGGAAATTGCGGCGCATCAGCCAGAGCAGCGTGCCCCCGTTCATCGAGCCGGGCAGCGGGCCGACCGGCGACATCAGCATCAGCGAGTAGGCGTCTTCGGGCACCAGCATCACGGTGCCGCCTTCGCCGACGGTGAGCTGCACGATGCCGTTGGCGTCGGCCGGAATTTCCGGCACGCCGATGGCCTTGGCGAGTTGCGTGTAAAGGGCTTGCGCGCTGGGTGACATGGCTTGGTCTTCTCGTCAGAGGATGAAGGCGCTCAGGCAACCGGCCGCATGCGGCGCTGGTCGAGTTGCCGGGCGAACTTCTTGTGGCTGCGCTTGGGGATGCGGTGGTCGGCCTTCTTCGCGAAGTGCCTGACGCCGAGGTCGATCGCCTGGTTCACCTCGGCGGGCTTCTTCGCGTGGCGCAGCAGCTCTTCGATCGTGAGCAGCGTGAGAATGCCGGCGCCGCCTTCGGGCTCCTGCTTCATCTTCGGGTAGACGAGCTGCTTGAGGATGTTGTCGGCAAAGGTGTGCGCGCGCAGCGCCTCGGCCACCGCGTCGGCGGCGTCCATGGTCGGGCTCTTCTTGCCGCCGTTGCGATTGATGCGCCGCGCCGCTTCGAGCATAAGGTCGAGATCGAGCTTCTTGTTCAGCTCGCGGCCCACGTAGGCCTGGAACTGCGGCTCGGCACCGGCCAGCTTGTCGAGCTCGTCGAGCGCCATCGAGACGTCCTTGGTCTGCAGCGCGTCGGCCGCGCGGCCGCCACCGGCGAGTGCCTTCTTCACGCCCGCCTGCAGCTTGGCGACCATCTCGGCGACGTGCTCGCGAAAGGTGACCGCCGCCTTGGCGCCGGCGTAGTTGCCGGCGGCCAGCGTCTTCAGCTCGTCGAGCGGGATCGAGACGAACATCTCCGCATCGCTCTTGAACTCGTGCTTGCGCGACTTGCCGTCTTCCTTGATCTGCTTCTTGGTCTCGGCTTCGGTCTTGGCGCGGAGGTCGTCGCGAACCGCCTTCGGCGGGTTGAAGTTGAGCGTGCCGCCGCCCATGCCACGCATGTCGTACGGCCCTTTCTTGCCGGTCTTCGGATCGACGTAGTCGCAGACCAGCGGCACGACGACGATCTCGCCCGGCTTGTCGGCGGCCGACTTGTTCTTGGCGTACTCGGCGCCCGCGTTGTTGCTTCCGGTGAACCAGTCCATGAGGCGCGATTTCAGCCCCTGCGCCGGATTGACGCGGCCCTTCACGATCTTGCCGGCGTCGCCGTCGGGGTCGTCGAAGAGGAAGGTGACGCCGCGCTTTTCGGGGAGCGGATCGAGGTCGCGCTCGTTGCCGATGCTCGACGAGGTGGGCGTGTTGTTCATCACGCCGCCGTCGATGAATGTGACGGTGAGGCCGCTCGACAGCTTGATCTCGATCGGCTTGAACGCGCCCGGGAAGGAGGCCGAGGCGTGCACCGCCACCGCGACTTCGAGGTCGGGCTCGGTGTCGGCGTCGAAGACGTAGAGCTGGCCTTCCTCGTTGCCGCCCTTCATCTTCTTCGCCTTGGCGGGCTTTTCTTCCTTGCCGGCCTTCTTCGCTTCGGCCCGTTTGGCTCCATCCTTCTTCTGCGCCTCGAAGTCCTGCTTCTCGCTCGTCTTCTCGGTGGTGTAGGTGCCCGTCATCACCACTTCCTTGATGTCGGGGATGAACTTCGAGAGCGTGCGGTAGTCGCCGAAGGTCGGGCCGGCCTTGTTGCTCGACAAGCGCTCGACGATCTTCAGCACCTCGGGCGCGGGCGGCTTGCTTTCCTGGCCGCACTTTACGGTGTACTCGCTCATGCGCTTGCGCAGCGTCTCGTCGAGCACGTCGCGCACGATGTCCTCGAGGCCCTTGCCGGTGAGCGGGCTGAGGTCGTTGGTGAGCAGCTTGTTCTTCATCGCCCGCGCGAGCAGGCCCTTCTTGGTGCCGCCGGTGCCCTCGGTGATCGCGTCGGTGGTCGAGTCGGCGTCGGCGACCTTGAGGAATTCATCGGGCTTGATGCCGGCGGCGACGAGCGCCGCGGTCATCGAGCCGACCGAGGCGCCGGCGATCTTGGTCGCGTCTTTCAGCACGCCGCTTTCGTAGAGCGCCTTGACGGCGCCGGGCAGCGCCGTGCCCTTGCCGCCGCCGCCCGAGAAGGTGATCTCGGCCACCTTCGGCGGCGGCGCGGTGTAGACGATGCGGCCGTCGGCGCGCTTGCCCACTTCGATCTTCTTGCCGCCTTCGCCGTCGAACTCCTGCGGCGGCGTCGGCATCTGCGGCGGCGGCGCGATGACGGCGTTGGAGCGCGGTCGACCCTGGCCGATGAGTGCCGGTGGGCGGGCGTCGGGGATCTGCTGCGTCACCGGCTCGAAGCGGACCTGTTTGCGCGGCGCAACGGGGTTGGCACCGCCTGAAGACTTGAGACCGAGGACGGAGAGCAGACCCATGGTTTCCTCGCTTCAGCGCACGCCGCGAGGCGCGGCGCGAGGTTGTCGATGCGTGGCGATGCTATCGGGGCGAGACGACCGCGGCAAGGCGACGGCGTTCTATCGCGGCACGAACGTGAGCGTGTGCGCCGCTGCGCCTGGCAGTAGCGGCATCGCCCGCCCCGCCACCCAGTCCGAGTGACCGCCGAGAAAGTTCGGGCTGAGCGGATGGCCGCTCTGCCCACCCGGCATGTTGAACACGCCGCTCGCTTCTTGTCCCGGCGAGACGACCAACCGCTCCGACTGGCCGAAGTCCGGCGCTGCGACGCGCGGCATGTGGCTGTCGCCGGGCATCGGCTCGGCCGGCGCGGCGAGCCAGCGCGATCCGAGCGGCAGCGCCGCGGCCATCGGATGAACGATGTGCGTTGTGTTGCGTCGGCCCCAGGTCGCCTCGGCGAGCGGCTTGCCGTCCTTCTCGAGATCGGCGATCGCGTCGTCGATGGCGGCGAGTTGCACGGCCTGCCAGTTGGCGCTGCCCGCAGGCAACCAGGCGGGCGGCTTCTCGTCGAGCAGGCGCGCGACGACGGCCGGCCAGCGCGCCGTGGCGCGTGAAAAGCTGGCCTGCTTGTCGGCCGCGCGCATCTCCTCGTCGACGCTGCCGAACAGACGCTGGTAAAGGCCCGAGACATAGGCGCGGGTCAGCCGGTAGGCGACCGAGTCGACGCTGGCGCGGCCGGTCCAGGTGCTTTCGAGCAGGCGCTTGAACTCGTCGCGCTTCGGATGCGCGGCGGCGTCGCTGTCGCCGGCCAACGCTTGCAGCGCGCGGTCGCGCCACGGGGCGAGATAGAGGGCGCGGTCGTCGAGGCCGACGCCATACACGCCCGTTTCGTCGGCGCCGCTGCCGAGCGCCGCGACGTCGTCACGCACCTGGCGCTGCCTCGCGCCGAGGTCGACGCCGCCGTCGCCGATGGCGGTGTGGCCGGCGCCGGCAAGCTGGCGCGCGTTGGCGGTGGCGAGCTGGCCCGACGAAGGGTCCATCACGCTCGGGTGGCGCGCGGGCGAGGCCAGCGCGGTCCAGGTGTGCGAAGCGGCCGACGCCGCCGGCGCCGGAAAGGTCGAGGCCCACGTCGCCTCGCGACCCGGCAGCGCGCCGGCGATGGTCCAGCCGATGTGGCCGGCGGCGTCGCCGGCCACCAGGTTTTGCGCCGGGAAGCCGGCGCGCTGCGCGATAGCCAGTGCTTCGCTGACGCTCGTCGCGTTGTCGAGCCCGAGCGGCGCGAGGTTGATGGCGCCCGGGTCGTGCGCGACCCAGTGCACTGCGTAGCGCTTGCCACCCCGTTCCCATACCGGGCCGAACGCCGTCTCCTGCACGCGCAGCATCTCGTCGTCGCCATGGGCCACGGCGATGCGCTCGTCGACGTTGCGCAGCAGCCCCCAGCCGTCGGCCGGCGCGCCCGCCATGCCGGCCGGCATGCGGTAGCGCGTCGCGTCCTTCGGGTCGAGCTCGAGCTCGAGCAGGTCGAGGTAGGCGCCGTAGCTGTTGGTGAGTCCCCAGGCCACCTGGCCGTTGCTGCCGACGACGATGGCCGGCGTTCCGGGAAGCGTCACACCGACGATGCGGCGCAACGGTGCGCCCGCCGTCTCGATCTCGATCACTGCGCGGTACCAGAGGTGCGGGAGGCGCAAGGCGAGGTGCATGTCGTTGGCGACGATCGCCGCGCCGCTCTTGCTGCGCGAGCCGGCGACGACCCAGTTGTTGCTGCCGACCTCGGCGTTGCCGATGTCCTCGAGCGTCGCCGTCGCGACCTTGGTCTTGGCCGGCTTGCCGAACCAGGCGGGCGGCTCGGCCGGCAACGGTGCAGCGGCTTCGTCGACGGTCGCCGCGTCGAGTGGCGCGTCGTAGGCGCTCGATGTCGGCAGCAGAAACGCGAGCTGCTGCGGCGAGGTGCCGTGGTCGCGCAGCCAGCCGCGCGAAAAGACGTGATGGACCTGGTTGTCCTGCAGATCGAAGTACATCGCCCAGACGACGAGCAGCGTGTCTTCGGCGCGCCAGGGCCGCGGCGTGGCGCGCAGCACGCCGTACTCGAACGGGCGTGCGCCCAGCGAGTCGAGGCCGGCATTGACGCCGGCCGCATAGCGATCGAGCACCGCGCGCTCGCTCTCGTTCATGGCGGCCAAGGCCGGGCCGGCGCGCACGCCGAAGCGATGCAGGCGACGCTCGCGGTCGACCGGCAGCAGCGCCTTGCCGAGCAGTGCCGAGAGCTCGCCGCTGGCGGCGCGGCGCAGCAGGTCCATCTGGAAGAAGCGCTCCTGCGCATGCACGTAGCCGGTGGCAAAGGCGATGTCGTTGCGGTCGCTGCCGTGCAGCGTCGCCACGCCCTGCGCATCGCGCGTCACCGAGACCGGGCCGCGCAGGCCGGCGACCGTCACCTGGCCGTCGAGCGTGGGCAGGCTGGCGCGCATGAAGGCATAGACGCCGATGGCGGTCGCGACCGCCAGCGCGACGACAAGCCATGCAAAGCCGGCGACGATGCGGCGCGCGCGCATGCGCTTGATCGTCGTCGGTTTCATCGGCGTCCTCGGGGTCGAAGTCGGGCAAGTCTAGCGACCTCGCTTGCGGTGGCCGTATTCTTCAGCGCCATGAACACCGTGACCCGCGCACAGCTCGTCGCCTTGCTACGGCAATCGCTTGAACAAGTCGATGCGGTCGATGCGGCTTGGGAAGGCGGCAGCGCCGCCTTCGGAAGCGACGACGCGCTCTCGGATGTCGACGCCGTCGCGGTCGTTGCCGATGAAGCCATCGACAGCACGTTCGCGCAGGTGGAGGCGGCGCTGCACGAGCTGTCGCCCGTGACCTTGCGCTACGACGTGCCGGGCACGCCGGGCTACACGCAGAGGTTCTACCGGCTGCGCGACGCCGGCGAGTTTCTGGTCGTCGACTTCGTCCTGTTCCGTCGCAGCGATCCCCTGCTGTTTCGCGAAGTCGAGTTGCACGGTCGCGCCCGGACGTGGTTCGATCGGCGCGGCATCCTCGTCGAGTCGCATCTCGATGGCGCGGTCGACATGGCGCAAGCCCGGGCGCGCGTGCCCGTGCTCGCGGCGGCCTTCGCCATGTTCCAGCACATCGTCACGAAGGAGCGGATGCGCGGCCGCGCCGTCGAGGCGCTGACTTTCTACCAGGCGATGACGCTGCGCCCGCTGGTCGAAGCACTGCGCCTGCTGCATTGCCCACAGCGACGCATCTTCGGCCTGCGCTACCTGGCGCGCGATCTGCCGCCGGAGGTTTGCGCGCGCATCGAGGCGCTCGCCTTCGTGCGCGACCTCGACGACCTGGCGGCCAAGCACGACGAGGCGCGCCGCTGGTTCGAGCCCTGCATCGCGCGGCTGCAGCTTCTCGGGCCCGGCAGTGGCTTGCCCGACGACTGAGCGCCGAGAATGAGGCGTCGACACGCAGGAGATTCTTGGCCATGAGCCCATCGCCGCAAGCCTTCGAACTGCACGTCGCCGACGCCGCGATCGCCGACCTGCGCGAGCGCCTGGCGCGCACGCGGTTTCCCGATCAGGCACCCGGCGAACCGTGGGCCTATGGCACCGACGTCGCCTATCTGCAAGGTCTGGTCGAGCACTGGCGCACGGGCTTCGACTGGCGCGCGCAGGAAGCGCGCCTCAACACGTTCCCGCAGTGGACCGTGCCGCTGCACGGCATCGAGCTGCACTACCTGCACGTCGAAGGCAAGGGGCCGCGCCCGTTCCCGCTCTTGCTCTCGCATGGCTGGCCGGGCTCGGTCTTCGAGTTCCTGGACATCATTCCGCGCCTCACCGACCCGGCTCGCTTCGGCGGCGATCCGGCCGATGCGTTCACGGTCGTTGCGCCTTCGTTGCCGGGTTACGGCTTGTCGTTCAAGCCGGGTCAGGACCGCTTCGGTCTCGAAGCGATCGCCGATTGCCTTGCCGAGTTGATGACGGGCGTGCTCGGCTACGAGCGCTTCGCCGCGCAGGGCGGAGACTGGGGCGCCTTCGTCACCTCGCGCCTCGGCGCCGTGCATGCCGACAAGCTCGTCGGCATCCACCTCAACCTGCTCGCCGTGAGTCGCGATCCGAAGGCGCTCGGCAATCCGACCCGCGAGGAGAAGAATTTTCTCGGCGAGCTCGCGACCTGGCTCAAGGAAGAGACGGGCTACCAGTGGATCCAGGGCACGCGGCCGCAGACGCTCGCCTTCGGCCTCACCGATTCGCCGGCGGGCCTGGCCGCATGGATCGTCGAGAAGTTCAGGCGTTGGTCCGATTGTGGCGGCGACGTCGAGAGCGTCTTCACGCGCGATCACCTGCTCGCCAACATCGGCCTCTACTGGTTCACGGGCGCCATCGGCTCGTCGTTCTGGCCGTACTACGCGCGCATGCACGGGCCGTGGCCGATCGAGCCCGGCGGCGTCGGCGTGCCGATGGGCTACGCTGCGTTTCCACGCGAGATCGTGCGCCCGCCGCGCTCGGTGGCCGAGCGCTGGTACACCGACATCCGCCGCTGGACCGACATGCCGGCGGGCGGCCACTTCGCGGCGATGGAGCAACCGGAAGCGCTGGCGCGGGAGATCGTCGAGTTCTTTCGTCCGTTGCGTCCGCACGCCGCCGCGTGAACGAGCGCTCGCCGCAGCCGCGCCGAGTCTTCGCCCTCGGCGCCACCGGCACGATCGGCCTCGCGACGGTACGCGGGCTCGTGCGCCGCGGCCACGAGGTCGTGTGCCTGGTGCGGCCGCGCGCCGGCGTCGGCGCATCGCTCTCGCCCGACGACAGCGCGCGACTGTTGGACGGCGCGACCGTGCGCGTCGGCGACGTGACCGACCCGGCATCGCTGGCGCGCGACGCCTTTCGTGGCGAGCGCTTCGACGCGCTCGTGTCCTGCCTCGCCTCGCGAACCGGCGCGCCGCGCGATGCCTGGGCCATCGATCATCAGGCGCATGTGCATGCGCTCGCGGCGGCGCAGAAGGCCGGCGTCTCGCAGGTCGTGCAGCTCTCGGCGATCTGCGTGCAAAAGCCGCTGCTCGCCTTTCAGCACGCCAAGCTCGCGTTCGAGAGAGTGCTCGTCGAGTCGGGCGTGGCCTGGTCCATCGTGCGGCCGACCGCATTCTTCAAATCGCTCTCGGGCCAGGTCGAGCGTGTGAAGCAGGGCAAGCCCTTTCTCGTGTTCGGCGACGGCATGCTCACCGCGTGCAAGCCGATCAGCGACGACGACCTGGCCGCCTATCTGGCCGACTGTCTCGACGACGCGAGCCGGCGCAACCGCGTGCTGCCGATCGGTGGCCCCGGCCCGGCCATCACGCCACGCGAGCAGGGCGAGCGCCTGTTCGCGCTGCTCGGGCGCGAGCCGCGCTTTCGTCATGTGCCCGTCGCGATGCTCGATGCGATCGTCGGCGTGCTCGGCACGGCAGGGCGCGTGCTGCCGGCTCTCGCGGCGAAGGCCGAGCTGGCGCGCATCGGTCGCTACTACGCCACCGAATCGATGCTCGTGCTCGACCCGAAGACCGGCCGCTACGACGCAAATGCCACGCCCTCGACGGGCACCGACACGCTGTTCGACTACTACGCTCGTCTGGTGAGCGGCGCCGCTCGCGTCGAGCGCGGCGACCACGCCGTGTTCTGAGCGTGGCTCTCAGACGCCGAGCCGCCGCCGCACCTCGGCGGCGATCGCCAGGCTGGCCGTCAGCCCCGGCGATTCGATGCCGAACAGGTTCATCAGGCCGGTCACGCCATGCGCTTCCGGCCCTTGCAGCATGAAGTCGCGCGCCGCCTCGCCGGGCCCCTGCAGCTTGGGCCGCACGCCGCTGTAGGCGGGTGCCAGCGACCCATCGGGCAGGCCCGGCCAGTAGCGCCGGATCGCGGCGTAGAAGAGCGCGCTGCGCGCGGGGTCGACGGCGTAGTCGATGGCCTCGGGCGAGTCGGCGGCGAGCCACTCGACGTCGGGCCCGAAGCGCGCCTGGCTGGCGAGGTCGAGCGTCAGGTGCACGCCGAGCCCGCCCGGCTCGGGCACCGGGTAGACGAGGCGCGTGAACGGCGAGCGGCCGGTCAGTGCGTAGTAGTTGCCCTTGGCGAACCAGCCGCGCGGAACCTGCGAGGAAGGCAGTCCGGTGATGCGTGTGGCGACTGCCTGGGCATGCAGGCCGGTGGCGTTGACGAGCACGCCCGCTTCGATTTCGAGCGGCGCTTCACCGCCGACGTGCAGCACGAAGCCTTCGTCGCGAACGACGGCGCCTTCGAGCGGCGAGCGCAGCACGAGGCTGCCGCCGGCGCGCTCGAGGTCGCCGAGGTACGCAAGCATCAGGGCGTGGCTGTCGATGATGCCGGTCACCGTCGAAAGCAGTGCCGCCTCGCCGTGCAAGGCTGGCTCGAGCGCGCGCATCTCGGCGCCGCTCAGCCAGCGCAAGCCTTCGACGCCGTTGGCGCTGGCGCGTTGCTCGATCGCACGAAGCGACTCGACCTGCGCGGGTGTTGCCGCGACGACGAGCTTGCCGCAGCGACGATGGCCGACGCCGTGCGCTTCGCAGTACGGATAAAGCAGGCGCCGGCCGGCGACGCAGAGTTGCGCCTTCAGCGAGGTCGGCGCGTCGTAGAGGCCGGCATGGATCACTTCACTGTTGCGCGAGCTGATGCCGTTGCCGATGCCCGACCCGGTTTCGAGGACGATCGTCTCGAGCCCGTGCAGTGCGAGCTCGCGGGCGACCGCCAGGCCGACCACGCCGGCGCCCACCACCACCGCATCGACGCGGTCCACGCGAGACCCTTCCTGGCCCGCCTCCCTAGTCGCGGTAACCCGGCAGTTCGCGGTCGACGACGCGCATCATCGCTTCGAAGAACAGCCGCTCGCGTTCCCCGCGCGGGTGTCTGTCGTCGGCGCTCGGAGCTTGCACGCGTGCGGCCACTTCGTCGGAGAGAACTTGCAGAGGACGGCCAGTGCCGAGCGCGAGGATCTGGTTGCGGCAAACGCGCTCGATGCGGTAGAGCCGGCGATACGCCTGCGCTATCGTGTCGCCGGTGGCGATCACGCCGTGGTTCTTCATGAAGAGGACGGGTTGGGTGCCCATCGCTGCGGCGAGGCGCTCGCCTTCGGACAGCGTCGCCGCGATGCCGGTGTAGTCGTCGTCGTAGGCAATGAGGCCGTGATAGAAGGCCGCGGTCTGGCTGGCCGGCAACAGTCGGTTGTCCTGCAGCATGTTGAGGGCCAGCGTCCAGGTCTGGTGCGTGTGCAGCACGACCCGCGCGCCGGTGATGCGGTGGATCGGTGCGTGGATGCACTGCGCCGAAAGCTCTAGCGTGCCCTGGCCTTCGAGCACATGGCCTTCTTCGTCGAAGACGATCAGATCGCTGACGCGCGCCTCCGACCAGTGCAGGCCGAAGGGCAGGATCAGGTACTCGCCTTCGCGGCCCGGCGCCGTCATCGTGAAGTGGTTGTCGATGCCTTCTTCGAGCTCGTGCAGCACCGCCATGCGGTGCGCTGCCGCGAGTTGCACGCGCGCTTCTGCCAGTGCGTCGGCGGGCCGCGGCGAGATCAGGGGGCGAACGGACATGGGCGGGCTCCGGACTTGAACGAGGGTCGAGCTTAGCGCGGCCGGCGCATGCGCCGAACGAGCCGGCGCTACACGTTTGCAAATGCAGTCGCGACTGCCCGATACTGTTGCATGGGTCACCGCGCGTCACGCCAATGAGCCAGCGCTGGCGAAGCCTGCTCGCCCTCACGCTCGCCCGCGCGGCGATGGGCTTCCAGTTCCAGTCGGTCGCCGCGGCGAGCCCGTTCATCGACCAGAGTCTGGGCATCGACAAGGCCCAGCTCGGCGGCCTGATCGGCCTCTACTTTCTTCCCGGCATCGTCTTCGCGCTTCCGGGCGGCTTGCTCGGCGCGCGCTTCGGCGACAAGCGCCTCGTCCTGGTCGGCCTGGCGCTGATGAGCGCCGGCGGGCTGTGGCTCGCCTTCGCCGGGTCGCCTGTCGAAGCCAGTGTCGCGCGAATCGTCGGCGGCGCTGGCGCGGTCATGCTCAATGTGCTGGTGACGAAGATGGTTGCCGACTGGTTCGAGGGCAAGGAGCGCCTGCTTGCGATGTCGATCCTGATCAACGCCTGGCCGATCGGCATCGGCATCGCCCTGCTCGTGGTCGGCCCGCTCAGCCAGCGCGCCGGCTGGCCATGGGGAATCGTCTCCTCGGCGTTGTTCGCGGCGATCGGCGGCATCGCCATGCTGGCGGTCTATCGCGACCCGCCTGCGCCTGCGCCTGCAACCGCTGCCGGGGTCGGTCTCGCTGCCGTTTCGCGGCGCGAGTGGCAGTTGCTGGGAATCGCGTCGCTGCCCTGGCTGCTCTACAACGCTGCCTTCCAGGTCGTCATCTCGTTTCTGCCGACGTTCTTCGCCGAGCGCGGGCTCGCCATTGCCAGCGCGGGATCGCTCGTGGCGCTGAATGTGGTGATGTTCGTCGTCGGCGTTCAGGCGGGTGGCCTGCTGCTGAAGCGCGCCGGCCGGCCCGACTTCATCTGCGTGACGGCCATCGTGGCGTGGTGCGCGACGCTGCTGCTGATCGCGGCACGTCTCGAGCCCTTGCCGTGGATCGTCCTCGGCGGCTTGCTCGGCGGGTTGCCCGCCGCGGCCTTTGTCTCGCTGCCTTCGGAGTTTCTTCGGCCAGCGAGTCGCGGCGCCGGCATGGGCGTGTTCTACACCGTGTACTACCTCGGCTGCGCGATCCTGCCGAGCGTCGCCGGCAAGCTCTACGACCTGTACGGCGGCCACGCCGCCCTCTGGGCCGCCGCAGCGATGGCCTTCGCTTCGGTCCCTGCCCTGCGGGTCTTTCGACGCATGCTCGCCGCCCCGGCGTCGGCCGGTTGACCGCACACCTGCTGCCGCCGAGCAGGTCCGGCGGCGGCCGGCCGGTCGGATGATTCTGCCAAACGGGTCGGCGCCCCGAGGAGGATGCTTATCCCGCTTCCGCCGGCCAGAGCCAGGCCGCGCCGCGCACGCCGGAGGCGTCGCCGTGGCGGTTGGCGACGATCGGCGTGGTGCAGCGATCGGAGAAGACGAAGGCCTCGAGCAGCGACGGCAGGGTGGCGTAGAGCGCGTCGATCTTCGAGAGGCCGCCGCCGAGGACGATCACGTCGGGGTCGACGACGTTGATCACGGTTGCAAGCGCGCTCGCCAGGCGCCGCGCATAGCGCGCCAGCGTCGCCACCGCCTGAGCGCCGCCGGCGCGGGCGAGGGCGGCGATTGCGGCCGCATCGGCAGCAACCGCGCCGGCGCGCGCATGGTCGGCGGCAAGTCCGGGGCCCGAGAGATAGGTCTCGGTGCAGCGACGCCGGCCGCAGTAGCACTGCGTCTCGGGCAGGCCCTCTTCGGTTCGCGCCGGCAGCTCGTTGTGGCCCCACTCGCCGGCGATCGCGTTCGGCCCGACCAAGGGCCGGCCTTCGACGACCAGGCCGCCGCCGACGCCGGTGCCGAGGATGACGCCGAACACGACCCGGTGCCCGGCGCCGGCGCCGTCGGTCGCTTCGGAAAGGGCGAAGCAGTCGGCGTCGTTGGCGACGCGCACCTCGCGGCCGAGCGCGCCGACGAGGTCGGCGACGAGCGGCCGGCCGTTGAGCTGGGTCGAGTTGGCGTTCTTGATCAGGCCGCTCGCCGGCGAGATTGCGCCCGGCGTGCCGACGCCGACCCGGGCGCGCGCGCCGAGGCCGATCTCGATCGCTTCGACCAGGCCGCGGATCGCCTCGATCGTCGCCGCATAGTCGTGCGCCGGCGAGGCGATCCGCCGCCGCGCCAGCTCGCGGCCGGCAGCGTCGATCGCCAGCGCCTCGATCTTGGTGCCGCCGAGATCGACGCCGATGCGGACCGTGTTCGCGGGTGAGTGCATATGCGAAGGGTAGCGCCGCGCCTGCGCCGTGGTCAGAGGACGAGCCGGCCCTCGAGCGCCTTCGCGATGCGCGCGATCGCCGCCGGCGCGCACGCCGGGTCGAGCCAGCGCAGCACGACGACCGCGTCGAGATCCGGGTCGACCCACACATGGTGCCCGCCCGCGCCGAGCATGAAGAACGCTCGCGTCGAGGCACCGTGAAAGGCCTTGCCGTCGCGGTTCAGCCAGAGCAGCCGGCCGTAGAAGGGCGCGACGGAACACGGCTCCGACATGCGCGCGATCCAGTCGCTCGCAATGAGCTGCCGACCGTCGCGCGCAGCGCCGCCGTCGAGCAGCATCTGGCCGATGCGCGCCTGGTCGCGGGCGCCGATCGACACGCCTGCGCCCCAATGCGTGCCACCGGGAACCGATGGCACGCGGGAGACGCCCGGCAAATCGATCCAGGCGTCGTCGTAGCCGCGCCAGGCAAAGCCCTCGCCGCCGCCGAGCGGCGCGAGCACGTGCTGGAGAAACACTTCGGGCAGCGGCCTGCGAAACAAATGCAGCAACGCGAGCGCGAGCTGGTTGATGCGAACGTCGTTGTATTCCCAGTACATGCCCGGCGCCTGCAGGGGCCGCGCGCCGCCCTTGGGGCCGTCGGCGGGACGCGAGTCCTGCGCGACCTTGCGCCAGCGGTCCACCGTGTCGGGCAGGCCGAAGCACGTGCCTTCCCACTCGCTGGTCTGCGTCAGCAGATGCGTCCAGGTGACGGCGCTGTTGTGAGCGCTGTCGTCGAAGCCGATGCCTGGCAATTGCGATGCGACGGTCGCGTCCTCGTCGGGCAAGAGGCCCTGGTCCCGCGCCACACCGGCGAGCAGCGCGAGATAGCTTTTGGCGACGCTGAAGGTCAGGTCGGCGCGCGCCGGCTCGCCCCAGGTCGCGATCTCCTCGCCGCCCTGCCACACCACGCCCGACTGCGGCCCGCGCGCATGGACCGGGCCGCGCAGGCGATTGAACGGCGGCGGATCGTCGTGGTGAACACCCCATGGCGTTTCGCCGGGCGCGAGTGCGGCCGCAGGGTCGTGCGGCCAGGTGATCTCATGGGCCTGCGCGAACCGCGCAGCCTTTTCGAGCAGCGCATTCACCCGGCGATTTCCACCTCTGCCTCGACCTCGACCGGAATGTTGAAGGGAAGCTCGAACAGGCCGACGGCGCTGCGCGCATGCGCGCCGACCTCGGGGCCGAAAACTTCGAGCACGAGGTCGCTGAAGCCGTTGATGACGGATGGCTGGCGAACGAATCCCGGCGCCGAGTTGACCATGCCGAAGACGCGCGACCAGGCGCTGATGCGGTCGAGGTCGCCGAGCGCGCGCTGCAGGCTGCCGAGGATGGAGAGCGCGACCAGGCGCGCCGCCGCATGGCTCTGCTCGAGCGTGAGATCGCTGCCGACCTTGCCGAGTGGCTGCGCGAGCGAACCGTCGGCGTTCTGCGGGCCGTGCCCCGAGACAAAGGCGCGCGTGCCGACGATGCGCACCATCGCGAAAGGCAGCGCGACGCCGGGCGGCGGCTTCAGGGCCGCCGGCAGCACGAGGCCGAGGGCGGCGAGCCTGGATTCGATGCGGGCCATCATTCGCTCCTAGGCGCCGCCGCGGCCGTAGTACTCCTTGACCGTCTCCGCCGCAACCGCCTGCAGGAAGGCGGCGAGCTCGGGGTCGAGACCGGCGAGGTAGTTGTTGCCGACCGGCGACTTCTTCTCGATCGCTGCAAAGGTGGTGCACGCGGCGAGGTAGGTGCCGGCGAGCGTCGGGTGGCGCAGGTCGGGCTGAAAGAGCTCGAGCGAGGGCCGCTGTGCAATCGCCCGCGCGAAAGCGAGCCCGGCAGGGACGACGAGCGCGTCGTTGGCGTTGCCGGCCACGGTGTACTGCTCGGCGAGCTGCGCCGTCATCTCCGGCTTGTCCTTGTAGGCCCAGGACATGAAGAGGATCGGACGCGCGCCGTACTTGACGACGATGGCGGCGTCCTTCTTCACGGCGTCGCGAAACGCCGCAGCGAGTTGCGGATGGATCGGGCACTGGCTGCAGTCCATCATGATCACGGCGTCGAACTGCTTGCCGGGCTTGTTGAAGACGATGCGGTTGCCGGGCACGAACGAGTACTTGCCGATGCCGTCGGGCTGCAGGTAAGAGGCCACGTCGTGCCAGTCGAGGCCCGAGCCGCTGATCGTCACCGAGGTGCCGCGATGCTTGCTGCCTGGATCGGCGGCCTTGGCAAGCGCGCTGTAGTGGCCGTGCATGCTGTTGTTGTAGTAGAAGAAGCTGTTGCCGACCCAGAGGATCGCCGTGGCTTCGCCGCCGACCTCTGTGCGCAGGGGCTTGGTCTCGGCGGACACGCTGGTGCAGGTCGCGGCGAGCGCGAACAGGCACAGCGCCGACGCGGCGCGTCGGAGCGAGCTCAGGATCGACATGACGGCTCTCCTCTTCAGGTTGGCGACGCCGTCATTCTGAACGCCGGCCGAGCCGGCGCTTCAATCGTGGACTAAGGCAGCTTCTGGAACCCGAACACCGGCGGGTTCATGCCGCAGCTCACCGTGTCGCTGCCGACCTTGCCGGTGGCGTTGACGACGAACTTCGACCGCGCAGTGCCGTTGATGACGAGCGGCGCCGTGAGGTTGAGGCCGTTCGTGCTGCTCGTGCTCGTCGGCTGCATGAAGGTGTTGCCGCCACCCGTGCCCGCCGACGCATTGGTCGTGAGGTACAGGTACACCGGGTCGGAGACCGGCGCCGTGTCCGTGCCCATGCAGGCGGTCGGCGCGCCGACGGCGTCGGGGGCCTGCGTCGTGCCGCTGTTGTCGACGCGGCAGACGTCGGCCACGTACTGCGTGCCCGAGGTGCACAGGCCGGACGAGGCGCTCGGCGTGAACTTGATGATGTCCGACATCTTGATGATGACGCAGTTGTAGGTCGCATCGGGCGGGTTGCCGCTGCCGAGCGTCGGCGTCGCCAGGAAGTCGACTTCGGTCGGCGACGGGCTCGAGAAGACCGTGATCGGGCTGGTGCACAGCGGGCTCGTCGAGAGCATGACGCCGTAGACCTGGAGTTTCAGCGAGCTGGCGTCGAGCGCCATCGCCTGCGACGAGGAGAGCGCCGCCGCGAGCAGGGCGAATCGGAGGTGTTTCATGATCCTGCCCCCGCTCAGCTGCCAGAGCCGACGATCGTCAGCTTGTCGACGCTGGTGGCGCCGTCGCCTCCGCCGCCACACGAGGTGATCGCAGCACCTGCGACCAGGGTAAGTACGACGAGGGCGAGCAAGCGTTTCATGGCGACTCCATGGACGGATTGAGGGTCTGCGCGGTTGTCGGCCCGCATCGCTCGAGCTTGAGCGATGCGGGCGCGAAACCCTCGTCTCCGTGACTTGCTGCCCGCCGCGGCCGGTGGCCGAGGTCACGCCTCGTCGTCGTCGGGTGCCCAGCCTTGCGCGCCAACCAGCGGCACGAACACGACGCCGCCCAGGTCCTCCTGCTGGAAAGCGTCGACCTCGACACGGGTCAGCTTCAACAGGCGCTGGCCCCAGCCGCGGTCGCCGACCGGCATGACGAGCCGGCCGCCGACCGCGAGTTGCTCGCGCAGCGCCGCCGGAAGATGCGGCCCGGCGGCAGAGACGATGATCGCGTCGAACGGCGCGCCCGAGGGCCAGCCGATGCTGCCGTCGCCTTCGTGGACGGCGACATTGGCGCAACCCAGCCTCGCCAGCCGCTCTCGCGCCGCCGCAGCCAGCACGGCATGGCGCTCGACGGCATCGACGTGCGCGGCGAGCCGGCTCGCCACCGCGGCGGCATAGCCCGAGCCGGCGCCGACCTCGAGGACGCGATCGCCCGGCCCGATCGCCGCGGCCTCGAGCATCAGCGCGACGATGTAGGGCTGCGAGATCGTCTGCCCTTCGCCGATCGCCAGCGGCATGTCGTCGTAGGCCTGCTCGCGAAGGCGCGTCGAGACGAAGGCCTCGCGGGGGATCTTTCGCATCGCCTCGAGCACGCTCCGGTCGCGCACGCCGCGGCCGGCGATCTGCGCGTCGACCATGGCGTCGCGCCATGCCGAAAGATCGCCGTCGCTGCTCACCGCCCGCCGCCGGTCGAGCGAGGTTCTGCGTCGCCTAGCTGCCCGTGGGTCGCGCCGGCTCGCGTTCTTTCTGGCGCGCCTTCAGCCAGTCCAGCTTGGCGGCGTAGAGGTCGTGTTGTCCGCGCGTCGTGCTGTTGTCCATGGCCAGCCGCAGGTGCTTGCTCGCCTGCGCCACATCGCCGAGTTGCCAGTCGGCCAGGCCGAGCCAGAAGTGGAACTCGTGGTAGTAATCGGCGCGCTCGACTTCTCGGGCGAAGAAGTCGCGCGCGGCCAGCCAGTCGCTGTGCCGCGCCGCCTCGATGCCGAGGTTGAAGAAGTGAAAGGGCGCCACCGATTCGATCGCCGCGAGCCGGACCCGGGCCACGTCGGCCTCGGCACTTCGGCCCTCGCGCGCGTAGGTTTCGGCCAGGTTGGAGAGGGCGCGCGTGTTCTTCGCCTCGTGCACGAGCACGTGGTCGAACACGCGCTCGGCCAGGGCCAGGTCGCCGTGGCGCAGGTAGACGACGCCGAGCGTGTTGTAGCTGCCCATGAAGCCCGGATCGTTGCGCAGCGCCTCGACCGTCCAGGCATAGGCGTCGTCGAGCCGGCCGCGCGCCAGCGCCTCGGCGGCGCGGTTGTTGGCGTACATCGCGAGCACCGTTTCTTCGCCGATGGCGCGCACGCGCATGCTTCGGATGTCCTCGGGCGGCAGGAAGTCGATCGTCAGCGGGCTCAGGTCGCGCGTCGTCCACGCGTCGATGATGCGGCGACCGAGCGTGACGTTGATATGACCGCTGGCGAACAGCAGTGAGCCGTCGCGGCTCCAGGTCTGTTCGAGGTACGCGCTCTGGTAGCGAACGGGCAGCCTCAGCTCGTGCGCCAGCGCCGCCGTCATGATGACGAGCGAAAGGCAGTTGCCTGAACGCGCTTCGAAAGCCTCCGACGCCGTCTTGGTCGTCGCCGCGTCGTATTCGAGCTTGAGCTGGGCGCGCCGGTAGAGCGCCTCGACGAGCCCGGTCTGGACCCCGAGCGTGCGCAGCTGGGGGGCGATGTCGACGGCGAGGTAGCGCTTCATCGCGTCGCTTACCGCGAACACCCCGGCCGTCGAGACGTGCTCGGTGGGCGGTGCGAAGAGCTGGTCGGCGAAGAGGGCATCGGGCCGCGCGGGCGCGGCGGGCGGCGTGGCGGCGCAGGCCGACACCAGGGCCACGACCGGCAGGAGGAACGACAGGGAACGCATGGTTCGTCTCCTCGCGGCGCCGCCGCCGCAGTTGCGCATCACAGCACGAATGATGATCCTGCGCAGCCGGGTTTTCTCGACCTTGGATATACCCCGCGCAGCGGTGGCAGGCGGCGCGAGGCATAGACTTTCGCCCGTGTCCAGCGCCATCTCCATTGCCGCGAACGCCAACGCCGCCGCGAAGGCGCCGCCGCATGCCATCCGCATGGACGAGCGCGACAACGTCGCCATCGTCGCCAATGCCGGCGGGCTCGAGGCCGGCGCCACCTTCGCCTCGGGTTTCGCCGCCGGTCTGACGCTGAAGGAGCGCGTGCCGCAAGCGCACAAGGTCGCGCTCGTGCCCATCGGTGAGGGCGAGGCGGTGATCCGCTACGGCGTTCCGATCGGCTATGCGCTGAAGGACATCGCCGCCGGGTGCTGGGTGCACGAGCGGCTGTTGCGCATGCCGGCGGCGCGCTCGCTCGAAGGCCTGCCGATCGCGACGCTGCGGCTGCCGCCGCAGCAGGCGCTGGAAGGCTTCGGCTTCGAGGGCTTTCGCAATGCCGACGGCACGGTCGGCACGCGCAACATCCTCGCCATCACGACGACGGTGCAGTGCGTCGCCGGCGTCGTCGAGTTCGCGGTCTCGCGCATCAAGGCGGAGCTGTTGCCGACGTATCCGAACGTCGACGACGTGGTCGGCCTCGAGCACAGCTACGGCTGCGGCGTGGCCATCGACGCGCCCGACGCGTCGATCCCGATCCGCACGCTGCGCAACATCTCGAAGAACCCGAACTTTGGTGGCGAAGTGATGGTCGTGAGCCTCGGCTGCGAGAAGCTGCAACCCGAACGGCTGCTGCCGCCGGGCAGCTTCGCGATCCGCGACGAGCGCGGCGACGCCGACGCGGCTCTCGACGTCGTGCGCTTGCAGGACGACGCGCATGTCGGCTTCGCGTCGATGGTGGAAGCTATCCTCGCCTCGGCCAAGGTGCATCTCGAGCGACTGAATGCACGTCGGCGCGAGGACGTTCCGGCGTCGGCGCTCGTCGTCGGCGTGCAATGCGGCGGCAGCGACGCGTTCTCGGGCGCCACCGCGAACCCGGCGGTCGGCGTCTGCACCGACCTGCTCGTGCGCGCCGGCGCCACCGTCATGTTCTCCGAGACGACCGAAGTGCGCGACGGCATCGATCAGCTCACCTCGCGTGCCGCCAATGCCGAAGTGGCCGAGGCGATGGTGCGCGAGATGGCCTGGTACGACGCCTACCTGGGCCGCGGCGGCGCCGACCGCAGCGCCAACACGACGCCGGGCAACAAGGCGGGCGGCCTCTCCAACATCGTCGAGAAGGCGATGGGCTCGATCGTCAAGTCGGGCAAGAGCGCGATCAGCGGCGTGCTCTCGCCGGGCGAGCGCTTGAGCGACCGCGGCATCACGAGCGGCCTCGTTTACGCGGCGACGCCGGCCAGCGACTTCATCTGCGGCACCTTGCAACTCGCCGCCGGCATGAACGTGCACATCTTCACCACCGGCCGCGGCACGCCTTACGGCCTGGCCGAAGTGCCGGTGATCAAGGTCGCGACCAACACGCCGCTCGCCGAGCGCTGGCACGACCTCATGGACGTCAACGCCGGGCGCATCGCCGACGGCACGGCGAGCATCGAGGAGACGGGCATGGCGCTGTTTCGCCTGGTGCTCGACGTGGCGAGCGGGCGCCGCACCTGGGCCGAGCAGCATCGGCTGGCGAACGCGCTGGTGCTCTTCAATCCGGCGCCGGTGACCTGACCGCCCGGCGCCTCGTTCAGAGCTGCTTGCCGATCAGCGAGGCGAAGCGCTCGGCGAGGCGTTCCTTCCAGGGTCGCGCCGCCCAGGTGGCGTAGTCGATGCGGCGCGAACTTGCGAGGTCGGCTTCGAAGACCGCCGTCTGCGCGGCCGCGAAGTCGGCGTCCATGATGTTGAGCGTCGCCTCGTCGTTGAGGCGAAACGAGCGGTTGTCGAAGTTGGTCGAGCCGACCGAGACGAGCAGGCCGTCGACGATCATGACCTTGCAGTGGTACATCGTCGGCCCGTATTCGGCGATCGTCGCACCGGCCGCCAGCAGCGGCCCCCACTCGGCGCGCGAGGCGCTGCGCACCGCCTCCGAATCGATGTGCTCGCCGGGCACGACGATGCGCAGCTTGACGCCGCGCTTCATCGCCTCGAGCAAGGCGCGCCGCGAGAGCTCGTCGGGGACGAAGTAGGCCGCCGAGAGGTCGATCGAATGCGCGGCCGAGGTGATCGACAGCAGGTACATCAGCTCCATGCTCTCGCTGCCGCCGGTCGGCGAGCTGCTGAACATCTGCGCCCGGCTGCTGCCGGCTGGGGCGAGCAGCGGGAAGTAGTCCGGCCCGTGCAGCACCTCGCCCGAGACCTTGATCCAGTTGTCCAGGAAGACGGCCTGCATCTGTCCCACCACCGGCCCCTCGACCTTGAAGTGCGTATCGCGCCAATGGTCGGGGTCCTGCGCATGGCCGGTCCACGTCGGCGCGATGCCGACCCCGCCCGTGAAGCCGATCGTGCCGTCGACGACGAGCAGCTTGCGGTGCGTGCGGTTGTTCAGGCGGCCGAGATGCGACCAGTGCGGCGGATGGTATTTGCGGATCTGCACGCCCGCGTTGCGCATTTCGTCGAGCAGGGCGTCGTCCATCTTCGCGCTGCCCACCCAATCGAGCAGCACGTGCACCTTGACGCCGGTACGCGCCCGCTCGGTCAAGGCGTCGGCGAAGGCGTGGCCGATGTCGCCGGACCAGTAGATGTAGGTCTCGAAATTGATCGTCTTGCGGGCGCCGCGGATCGCCGCCAGCATCGGCGGAAAGATCTCGTCGCCATTGCGCAGCACGCGGAAGTGGTTTCCGTCGAGCAAGGGCGGCCCGAGCATGAGGCCGAGCTCCTGTGCGAAGCGGGGATCGTCGAGCGAATAGAGCCGCTCGAGGCGTCGCTCGATCCGCTTTTCTCCACCTGTGAAGTTGAGAGCGACGACGACGGCAATGACCGTCGCGACGATCGCGCCGAGGACGATGAAGATCACACGCCGCCGCCCGCCAAAGCGCATTTTTCCTCGCGCTCAGTGCGCGAAGAAATAGATCGCCACGAGGACGATCAGCGGAACGCCCAGAAACCAGCCGAGAACGTACTTGCCCATGAGGCTCTCCTGTGAGTGGATGGAAGGCACGCAGGATAGGAAGGAGTGCGGCAACGCGATGAAGGGCAATGGCCAGACGCGCTGTAGGCGTCCTTCCCTTTCGGCCTGGGTGCGCGCTACCCGACGACGCTGCCTTCGGCACACCGCTTGCCGGGGACCGCAGACGAGGCGTCCGGCGTCAGGTCGGGCGCGGATCGCATCAGGAGATCGCGTGAGCAAGAAGAAGAGTCCCGGCCACCCACAACGTTCATCGGACGCGGGGACCGGCACCGGCGGCGAGCTGCACCAGGCGGCCGGCGGCCAGCATCCGGCGCTCACCACCAACCAGGGCCTGCCGGTCTCGGACAACCAGAACTCGCTGCGTGCGAACACGCGTGGGCCGACGCTGCTCGAAGACTTCATCCTGCGCGAGAAAATCACGCACTTCGATCACGAGCGCATCCCCGAACGCATCGTCCACGCGCGCGGCACCGGCGTGCACGGCTTCTTCGAGCTGACCGACTCGCTGGCCCGCTACACGACGGCCAGGGTGCTCACCGAAGTCGGCGTCCGCACGCCGGTGTTCGCCCGCTTCTCGACGGTGGCCGGCGGCTCGGGCTCGGTCGACACGCCGCGCGACGTGCGCGGCTTTGCCGTCAAGCTGTACACGAAGGAAGGCAACTGGGATCTCGTCGGCAACAACATCCCGGTCTTCTTCATCCAGGACGCGATCAAGTTCCCCGACCTCATCCACGCCGTGAAGATGGAGCCGGACCGCGGCTTTCCGCAAGCGGCCTCGGCGCACGACACCTTCTGGGACTTCATCTCGCTCACGCCGGAGTCGATGCACATGGTGATGTGGGCGATGTCGGACCGCACTCTGCCGCGCTCGCTGCGCATGATGGAAGGCTTCGGTATCCACAGCTTTCGCCTCGTCGATGCCGAGGGCGCGTCGACCTTCGTGAAGTTTCACTGGCGGCCGAAGCTCGGCCTGCAGTCGACGATCTGGGACGAGGCGGTGAAGATCGCCGGCGCCGACCCGGACTTTCATCGCCGCGACATGTTCGAGGCGATCCAGTCGGGCGGCTTCCCCGAGTGGGAGCTGTCGGTCCAGTTGTTCAGCGAAGAAGAGGCGAACGCGCTTCCCTTCGACCACCTCGACGCGACCAAGCTCATTCCGGAAGAACTCGTGCCGCTGAAGGCGGTGGGCCGCATGGTGCTCGACCGCTGGCCCGACAACTTCTTCGCCGAGACCGAGCAGGTCGCGTTCTGTCCCTCGCATCTCGTACCGGGCATCGACTTCTCGAACGATCCGCTGCTGCAAGGCCGGCTCTTCTCCTACCTCGACACACAGCTCTCGCGGCTCGGCTCGCCGAACTTTCACCAGATCCCCGTCAATGCGCCGAAGTGCCCGTTCGCCAACCAGCAGCGGGACGGGCACATGCAGATGGCGCAGCCGAAGGGCCGCGTCGCCTACGAGCCGAGCTCGCTCGCCGCCGACTCGCCACGCGAAGGCCCGTCGCTCGGCTTTCGCAGCGCCGCCATTGCCGAAGACGGCGCGCGCGGTCGCCTCCGTTCCGAGACCTTCGCCGACCACTACAGCCAGGCGCGCCTCTTCTTTCGCAGCCAGACCGCGCACGAGCGGGCGCACATGGCCTCGGCGCTGGTGTTCGAGCTGTCCAAGGTCGAGACCGTGCGCATCCGCGCGGCGATGGTCGGCCACCTCGTGCACATCGATCCGGACCTGGCGCAACGCGTCGCCGATGGCCTGGCATTGGTCGACATGCCTGCGGCACCACCCGCTGCCCGACCGGTGCTCGACATGGCCGCTTCGCCCGCCTTGCAGATCATCGGCAAGATGCGCGCGACGCTCGAAGGCCGCGCCGTCGCGATCCTCGTCACCGACGGCTCCGATGGCGCGCTCGTCGCGTCGCTGAAGAAGGCGGCGAAGGCGGCGGGCGCCAGCGTCAAGATCGTTGCGCCCAGGGTCGGCGGCGCGACGCTGGCCGACGGCTCGCGACTCGTCGCCGACGGTCAGCTCGCCGGCACGCCGTCGGTGATGTTCGATGCCGTCGCCGTCGTTCTTTCCGACGCGGGCGCAGCGACGCTGAGCCGCGAAGCTGCGGCGATCGATTTCGTGCGCGATGCCTTCGGCCACCTCAAGGCGATCGCCTTCGACCATGGTGGCCAAAGGCTGCTGCAGAAGGCCGGAATCGAGCCCGACGCGGGCGTTGTCGACGCCAACGACGCGCGCGCCTTCGTCGCGGCTGCCTCGACCCGGCAATGGGATCGGGAGGCTTCGGTGCGCACCCTGAGCTGAAGTCCGAGCAGGGTCGCTGCCCTGCGACAATCGCCGCTCCGGGCCACACGGCTTGCGGGGGAGCGCGGTGGGAAGCGACGATTTCAACGCGCAGCGCGCCGCGCTTGCAGCGCATTTCAAGGCCGGCATTCCAAGCCTCATACAGGCCTGGCGTGCCGCCATCGTCGCCGATCCGAAGTTGACGACCGGCGACTCGCTGCCGCGTGCCCAGCTCGTCGATCACCTGCCGCAATGGCTGCAGTCCCTTGCCGACGCCTTGGCGGCCGAGCCGGGCGGGGCCGCCGCCGATCGCGCCGACGTCGAGGAGACGCGCACCGCCGAGGCGCACGGCCTGCAGCGCTGGCAACAAGGCTACGACTTGCAGGAGGTGACGCGCGAATGGAGCGCGCTGCACCGTTGCCTGGTGGTCGAACTGGACCGCTACGCCAAGGCGACGCCCGGCGTCGCGCACGAGGTGCTTGCCGCCGCTCGCCTCACGCTCGCCGTCTACGTCGGCGAGGCCACCAGCGAGAGCGCCTCGACCTACTTCGCGCTCGAGCAGCTCGAGGCGGCCGGCTCTCTACACGATCTTGAAGAGGCCCTGGGCGCCCTGCGCGAGCTCGAGCAGCGCCGCGCCGAGCTGTGGCAGCAAGCGGCGCACGACCTGCGCGGCAACCTCGGCGTCGTCTCCAACGTCGCCACCGGCCTGACCTTCGACGGCCTGCCTGCCGAACGGCGCAAGGACTTTCTCGGCCTGCTGCGCAACAACGTCGTCGCCCTGAGCCACCTGCTCGACGACGTCACCGACCTGGCGCGCCTGCACGCCGGCGTCGAGCAGCGACGTGTCGCTGCCTTCGACGCCGCGGAAACAGTGCGTCGACTGTGTGACGACGTTCGCCCGCTCGCCGAGGGCAAGGGACTCGCGCTGACGCTGTCCGGTCCCGAAACGCTGGCCGTGGAAGGCGACATGATCAAGGTGCGCCGCATCGCGCAGAACCTGCTGCTCAACGCATTGAAGTACACCTTGACCGGCGGCGTGACAGTGTCGTGGGGCGAAACGCCGGAGCGCGACGATGGCCGCTGGATCCTGACCGTCCGGGACACCGGTCCTGGATTTCATGCCGGACCGGGCTCGCCGCTCGTCGCCGCCCTCGGCGCGACGGAGGGAGAGGCCGCTGCCGACGAGGACACGCGGCCGGTTCACCAGCCGCAAGGCGAAGGCCTCGGGCTTGCCATCGTCAAGCGCCTGTGCGAGCTGCTCAACGCGAGCATCGAGCTCGACACCGCGGTCGGCAAGGGCACGACCATTCGCGTCTTGGTGCCGAAGCGCTACACGGCCCCGACCGGCTGAGTCGCGACTTTCTTCACGTCGCATCGCGCGGCGTTGCATCTCGACGCATCCGCTTTACGAGGCTTTACCCCTCGCCCGGTGTCCGTTCATCAAGTTCTCCCGTTGCCGTCCGACACTGCAACGAAGGAGGGCCGTTCCATGGACTTAGCCGAGATCGACGGGGACCCAACGCTCGTTGCGCCGAGCGCACCTGAATCCGTGCCGAGCGCCGCAGTTGCAACTGCCGCGGCCTCGCTCTCTGCCACGCTGGCGGCATGCGGCGGCGGTGGCGACAGCAGCGGATCGGGCACCGGCGGAGGAGGCGGTGGGGGAGGCGGCGGAACGCCGCCCACCACAGCGGAAGCCTCGCGCTTCCTCGCCCAGGCCTCGATGGGCGCGAGCCGCGCCCAGATCGCACGCGTGCAGGCGATCGGCTACGCGGCCTGGATCGAAGAGCAGTTCGCGATGGTGCCTTCGACGACGCGTTGGGATGCCCTCGTCGCCGGCGGTTTTTCCGACCCGAGCTACAAGAACGGCGAGGGTGGCTTCGACGCCTCGGCCTGGCGCAAGGTCCTCGCCTCGCCCGACACGCTGCGCCAGCGCGTGACGCTCGCGCTCTCGGAGCTCTTCGTCACCTCGATCGACAGCCTGACCGGCGGCGGCTGGAAGGCGTTCGCGGCCGCCAACTACCTCGACCTGCTCGAAGCGAACGCCTTCGGCAACCATCGCACGCTGCTGCAGCAGATCTCGGGCAACACGGCGATGGGCATGTACCTCACCTTTCGCGGCAGCATGAAAGGCAACCCGGTCTCCGGCGCACTGCCCGACGAGAACTATGCGCGCGAGCTGATGCAGCTCTTCACGATCGGCCTCGTCCAGCTCAACCTCGACGGCACGCCGCAGCTCAGCGGCGGCGCGGCCGTCCCGACCTACGTTCTCGCCGACATCACCGGCCTGGCGCGCGTCTTCACCGGCTGGGACTTCGACCTCGCCGGGCAGAGCGGCGCGGTCGGCACGGCGACGCCCGAGTTCATGCGCCGACCGATGATCAACTACGCGCCGCGCTACGAGACCGGCGTGAAGACCTTCCTCGGAACGACGATTCCGGCCGGCACCGACCCGACGGTCGGCCTGACGATGGCGCTCGACACCATCTTCGCGCACCCCAACGTCGCGCCCTTCACGTCGCGTCAGCTCATCCAGCGGCTCGTCACGAGCAATCCGAGTCCCGCCTACGTGGCGCGCGTGGCGACCGTGTTCAAGAACGACGGCAGCGGCGTCAAAGGCAACCTCAAGGCGGTGATCAAGGCGATCCTGCTCGACGACGAAGCGCGCAACGCGAGCATCGCCTCCGGCGCGTCGGCCGGCAAGCTGCGCGAGCCGATGCTGCGCTTCATCGCCTGGGCGCGCGCCTGGAGCGTCGCCTCGCCGAGCGATACCTGGGCGATCGGCAACACGACGGATGCGTCGACGCGGCTCGGCCAGAGCCCCTTGCGTTCGGGCTCGGTCTTCAACTTCTTCCGGCCCGGCTACGTGCCGCCGAATAGTGCCATCGCGACGGCTGGACTGGTCGCGCCCGAGTTCCAGATCACCAACGAGTCGTCGGTCGTCGGCGCCGTCAACTTCATGCAGCGGGCGATCTCGGGCGGGCAGGGCGACCTCGCCGCCGACTACTCGTCGCTGCTCGCTCTTGCCGACGACGCGGTGGCGCTGGTCGCCGAGATCAACCTCGTGCTCGCCGCCAACCAGCTCGGCGCAGCGACGACGGCGACGATCTCGAATGCGGTGGCGACGATGCCGAGCGGTACCGATCCGACCCGCCTGAAGCGCATCTACGCCAGCCTGACGCTGGCGGTCGCGGCGCCCGATTTCGTCGTCCTGAAGTAAGGAGAACGCGATGACCCTCGACGCTTCCCGACGCGCCTTCCTGCAACGCGCTTCGGCCCTCTCGCTGGCCGGCGCGGCCACGCCCTGGGCGCTCAATCTCGCCGCCATGGGCGAGGCCGCGGCCGCAACCGCCACCGACTACAAGGCGCTGGTCTGTGTCTTCCTCTACGGCGGCAACGACTACGGCAATACGCTCGTGCCCTACGACACGCCGAGCTACAACCTCTACCAGGGCATGCGGCCGACGCTCGCGTACAGCCAGGCCGCGCTCGCGCCGACCGTGCTCGCGCCGTCGATCGCGCTTCCCGGTGCGCGCCAGTACGCGCTCGCCCCCGAACTCGCGCCGCTGCTGCCCTTGTTCACGTCGAACCGGATGGGCGTGATGCTCAACGTCGGCACGCTGGTGCAACCGACGACCAAGGCGCAGTACACGGCGCAGTCGGTGCCGCTGCCGCCCAAGCTGTTCTCGCACAACGACCAGCAGTCGGTCTGGCAATCGTCGTCGCCCGAAGGCGCGGCGTCGGGCTGGGGCGGGCGCATGGGCGACTTGTTCGTCGCCGGCAATGGCAACGCCACCTTCACCTGCGTCAACGTCTCGGGCAACGCCGTCTTCCTGTCCGGCGGCACCGCCGTGCAGTACCAGGTCTCGACCACGGGGCCGGTCGCATTCGCCGGCCTCGCCGCGCCGCTGTTCGGCTCGGCGGCATGCTCGACGGCGCTGCAGTCGCTCGTCACCGCGCCGCGCACGCACCTGTTCGAGAATGAGTACACGCGCGTCGCCGCGCGTTCGATCAATGCCGGCGGCGTGCTCACCGCCGCGCTCGCCGCGGCGCCGACCCTCGCCACGCCTTTCCCCACCCCCAACGCGCTCGCCGACCAGCTCAAGTTCGTGGCACGCATGATCTCGACCGCGGCGACGACGAGCACCAAGCGGCAGGTCTTCTTCGTCTCGATCGGCGGCTTCGACACGCACGACGGCCTCGCCGCCATCCACCCGGGGCTGCTCAGCACGGTGGCCGATGCGCTGACCGCGTTTCACCAGTCGACGATCGAACTCGGCGTGGACAGCCAGGTGACGACCTTCACGGCGTCCGACTTCGGACGCACGCTGACCGCCGACGACGGCTCCGACCACGGCTGGGGCAGCATGCATTTCATGCTCGGCGGGGCCGTCAACGGCGGCCGCTTCTACGGCACGGCGCCAGTCGTTGCCAACAATGGCCCCGACGACGTCGGCCAGGGCCGATTGCTGCCGAGCACCGGCGTCGACCAGTACGCGGCGACGCTCGGCAAGTGGTTCGGCATCAGCGACACTGACCTGCTGACCGTGCTGCCCAACCTCGGCAACTACAACGCCAGCCAGCGCAATCTCGGCTTCGTGTAGACCTCTGTCATCCTGAGCGAAGCGAAGGATCTCGTGGCCGGCGTCGAGATCCCTCGCTTCGCTCAGGATGACGGCAGGGCCCGCTCGCTCAGTCGCGCTGCTCGCGCCAGAGGCCGAGCACCTGCTGCACCGGTCGGTCCGAGAAGCTGAACAGCATCGTGTCCGCGCGGGCTTCGAGGGCGAAGCTGTGCCACGAGGGCACGACGAAGATGTCGCGCCTCCCGAACTCGAAGCGCTGCTCGCCGATCGTGGCGCGGCCACCGCCTTCGAGGCAGACGTGCACGCTCGAGTCGCTGCTGCGAGAGGGCCGCGTTTCGAAGCCGGCGGGCAGGCGCTGCGCAAAGGTGCCGATGGTTGGCATCGGCGAGCGGCCGGTGGCCGGATTGACGAAGCGCAGCTTGAAACCGTGGTGCGGGTCGGCCTCGGACCGCGAGATGCCGAGCAGCGACTCGCGCGTTCGCGCGAACGGATAGACGAACACCTTGCTCGGCTCCGATGCGGCCGGCTCGTGGTCCATCGGCAGCAGGTTCATGCCGTAGCGGGCCAGCGCGTCGCCCTCGGGCCGAGTCGATGCCTGCGACTTGGCGGCGCTCTTTTCGGCGAAGCCGACGTCGAGAAAGCGCACCAGAGGGATGTCGAGGCCGTCGAGCCAGACGACCGGCTCGCCGCCATCGTTGCCGTGATCGTGGAAGGTCCACGAGGGCGTGATGATGAAGTCGCCGTAGCGCATGGTCGTGCGCTCGCCGTCGACTGCGGTATAGGCGCCTTCGCCGTCGAGCACGAGGCGCAGCGCCGACTGCGTGTGCCGGTGCGCCGGCGCTACCTCGCCGGGCAGGATGAGCTGAAGGCCGGCATAGAGCGACTGCGTGATGCACGACTGGCCACGCAATGCCGGGTTCTCGAGGATGAGAACACGACGCTCGGCCTCCTCGGCCGTGATGAGCGCGCCGGCTTCCATGACGTGATCGCGGATCGCGTCGTAGCGCCAGATCGCCGCGGCGACCGGGCTCTTCGGCTGCGGCGGCACGAGCGCGCTCAGCACTTCCCAGAGCGGCGTCATGCCGAGTGCGCCGATACGCTCGTAGAAAGCGCGCCGTGCCCCGGCGCTGCTCGCGGCGACGGCGTCGTGGCGGTCCATCGGTCGATTGTGGATCAAGGTCACCGGCATCTGCCGGGCAACGGGGCAAGCCCGCTGGCCGCGCCCGGCGCGCCGAGGTACAACGTGGGCCGAGTTCCGAGCGGAGGTCGTCATGACCCAGATGAAACACCTGAGCATCGTCGACGGCGCCTTCCTGCACCTGGAAAGCGCCGAGATGCCGATGCACGTCGGCAGCCTCAACCTGTTCGAGCCGCCCGTCGGCTACAGCGGCGAGGGCTACTACGAAGCGGTGAAGGCGCACGTCGCCAAGCGTATGCATATGGCGCCGGTCTTCACGCGCAAGCTCGCGCTGATGCCCTTCGACCTGGCCAATCCGGTCTGGATCCACGACGACGATATCGATCTCGACTACCACGTCCGCTACATGATGCTGCCCAAGCCGGGCACGCTCCAGCAGCTCGAGGCGCTGGCCGCGCGTCTGCATTCGATGCTGCTCGACCGCAGCCGCCCGCTCTGGGAGTTCTACGTGATCGAGGGACTGGCCGATGGCCGCATCGGTTTCTACGGCAAGGTCCATCACGCAGCCGTCGACGGCCAGGCCGGCGTCGCGATGGCGACCAGCCTGTTTGACCTGACGCCCGAGCCGCGTCACGTCAAGCCGCCGCGCGAGGTGCGTGCCAATACCTACCAGCTCGGCGTCGCCGAGCTGCTCGCCGCGGCGCTGCAGAACCAGGCGCGTCAGCTCGTCGAGAGCCTGAAGCTGCTGCCGTCGCTGGCGAAGACGATCGCCGGCGCGGCTCGCGACGCGATCGCCGAACGCCGCGGCGAGACGGCCGAAGACCGCGCCGCGCGCAAAGCGGCGGCGCCGGGCAGCTCGTTCAAGTTCGCACCGGCCACGCCGTTCAACCGTTCGGTCACCAACCAGCGCGCCTTCTCGGCGGTGTCGTTGCCACTGCCCGAGGTCAAGGCGATCGGCAAGTCGGTTGGCGCCTCGATCAACGATGTCGTGCTCTGGCTGTGCAGCACGGCGCTGCGTTCGTACCTGAAGGAAAGCCGCGAGCTGCCCGACAAGACGCTCGTCGCCGCCGTGCCGATCTCGTTGCGCCAGGAAGGCGACACGACGGCCAACAACCAGGTCGCCGGCACCTTGATCGACCTCGGCACCGAGATCGCCGACCCAGCCGAGCGGCTGAAGGCGATCCAGCGCGGCACGGCGGCGATGAAGAAGCAGATGGGCACTTTTCGCGGTGTCATCCCGACCGACTTTCCGTCGCTCGGCTCGCCCTGGCTGATCGCAGGGCTGGGTGCGCTCTACGGCAGGTCGCGCATCGCCGACTGGCTGCGCTTGGCCAACGTGACGATCTCCAACGTGCCCGGCTCGAAGGCGCCGGTCTACCTGGTCGGCGCGAAGATGACCGACTACTACCCGCTGTCGATCGTCGTGCACGGCGTGGCGCTCAACATCACGGTGCAGAGCCACGTCGATCAGCTCTGCTTCGGCCTGATCGCCTGCCGGCGCGCCGTGCCCGACGTGCACGAGCTCGGCCAGCATTTGCAGCGCGCGATGCAGACGCTGCGCGCGCTGGTCGCCGCGCCGGCGCTCGCCGCGCCGGAGAAGAAGGCGGCGGCGGTCGAGGCGGCTCTGCCGGCGACAGCGGCGGCATCGCACGACAACGGCGCCCCGCCCAAGCGTTCGCGCAGGTCGGGCTCGCAGAGCTCGGCGGGCTCGCAAAGCTCGGCGGGTTCGCCCCGGCCGGCACGCTCGCCGCGCTTGCGCGTCGTGCCGGCGGTGGCGCAGGCCGCGCAGACGGTGGCGCCTGTCGCGAAGCGCAAGACGCGCAGCACGGCAGCCTCGCGCTGAGCCGCCATGAGGATCGCTGCCGATATCCTGGTCGCCATCGTCGCGCTGCTGCACGTCTGGTTTCTCGTCCTCGAGATGTTCCTGTGGGACAAGCCGCTCGGTCTCAAGACCTTCCGGCAAACGCCAGAGGCCGCGGCGACGAGCAAGGTGCTCGCCGCCAACCAGGGCCTCTACAACGGCTTTCTCGCCGCTGGCCTGTTCTGGGGGCTCTGGCTCAGTGCTGCGGGATCTTCAGTGAAGCTCTTCTTCCTCGGCTGCGTTGTCGTGGCCGGCGTGTACGGCGCGGCGACGGTGGGCAAGAAGATCCTTTTCGTGCAGGCGCTTCCGGCGGCCCTGGCGATCGCGCTGCTCCTCGCGTCGTCCTGAATCGTCGGAGCGGCTCTCAGCCTCCGGCGAACGGGGCAGCCCGCTCAGTATTCGATGCGCGCCCGGCCGCAGCGCTTGGCGCGGTAGAGCGCGGCGTCGGCGATCTCGACCAGCATGCCGCTGTCGACGCCGGCCGTGGCGATCTGGCTGGCGACGCCGATCGAGATCGTCAGCCAGGCCGAGGTGGCCGAGGCGCGGTGCTCGATCTTCGCGTCGCCGACGATCTGTGCGCAGCGCTCGGCGGCGCGGCGCGCCTCGTCGAGGTCGGCGCCCGGCAGGAGCAGGGCGAACTCCTCGCCGCCGTAGCGCGCCACCAGCTCGCCGCCGCGCCGCATCGCCTGGCCGACCATGCGCGCCACCTGGCGCAGGCAGACGTCGCCGGAAGGATGGCCGTAGTGGTCGTTGTATTCCTTGAAGTGGTCGATGTCGATCATGAGCAGGCCGACCGGTTCGCCGCGCCGCGCGGCGCGCGCCCACTCGGTCTTCAGCGTCTGGTCGAACATGCGCCGGTTGCCGACCTCGGTCAGCGAATCGGTGGTCGAAAGGCGCGTGAGCTGCTCGTTGAGGCGGTGCATCTCGAGCAGGGTCGTCTTCTTCTCGGTGATGTCCTGGAAGGCGCCGAGCAGGCGCACCGGCTTGCCGTCCTCGACCACGGCGATGCCCTGCGAGCGAACCCAGCGCGGGTTGCCCTTGGCCGTGACGAAGGGCAGCTCGAGATCCCAGGGCGTGCCGTGGGCGGCGCCGGCTTCCACGGCGGCGCGGATCGCCGGCTGCGCTTCCGGCGCGTAGAAGTCGATCGCGTTGTCCAGGCTCGGCATCGTGCCGGGATCCAGCTCGTGGATGCGGAAGACCTGCTCGGTCCAGTCGAGCCGCTGGGTCGCGATATCGAGCTCCCAGCCGCCGATCTGCGCAAGCTCGCCGGTGCGCTTCAGCATCGCGGCCGAGCGCTCGATCTGCGCTTCGGCAGTCTTGCGCCGGCTCAGGTCCATGTGCGTGCCCGCCATGCGCACGGCGATGCCGAACTCGTCGCGCTCGACGACCTTGCCGCGGCTCAGCAACCAGACCCAGTGGCCGTTCTTGTGGCGGACGCGAAACTCGCATTCGTAGGCCGCCGTCTCGCCGCGAAAGTGCGCCTCGACGCCGCTCAGCATGCGCTCGCGATCGGCGCCGTGGATGATGCTGTGCCATTCGCCGCCGAACTCGCCGATCTCGCCCGGCTTGTAGCCGAGCTGCTGGCGCGTCACCTCGTTGTGCTCGAAGCGGTCGCCGCGCAGGTCCCAGTCCCAGAGGCCCAGGTCGGCGCCTTGCAGCGCCAGTTCGAGCTGCTCCGCGCTTTGCCGGCGTTCGCGCGCGGCGCTCTCGGCGAGCCTGGCGAAGGCCTTGCGCCGCCATTGCGCGCTGTGCAGGCCGAAGGCGGCTGCGGCACAGAGGATGACGAAGAAGATCGAGTACTCGAGCGCCTGCTGCCGCCACGGCCGGAACACCTCGGGAATGGCGCGGCTGACGGTAATGACGAGCGGCTTGTCCATGTGCTGCTCGGGCGGCGCGACGTTGCGCAGCGCCGTCATGCGCTCGCCGGTCCCGACGGGTGCGGCGGGCGGTTCGACCGCCGGCGCGGTCGCCAGCGTGCCCGGGCCGCCGACCTCGGCGTGCGCCGTGTCGCGCGGCATCGTCACGAACACCTTGCCGTCGCTGTGCGCGAGCGAGACCCACATGTCGGGCGCGTACAGCACCGAGCGCATCAGGACCTCGAAGTACTCGGGCTCGAGGGCGGCGATGACGATGCCGGCGAAGCTGCCGTTCGGCCCGACGATCGCCCGCGCGAAGACGATGGTGTAGTTGCCGAGAGAGGTCTTGTACGGCGAGGCGACGTAGAGCGTGGCCGGGTCGCGGCCGGACTTGGGCACGCGAAAGTAGTCGCGATCGCTGAAGTCGCGCCCGAGCAAGGCGTCGACGCTGGTCGCGACGACGGTGCCGTCGGGATCGAGCAGGACCATCGAGCGCACGCCGGGGATGGCGTCGCTCAGCGCCTTCAGGCGCAGGGAGAGCAGCGACGACACGCTGTAGATGGGCGTGCCGAGAAATTCCTCGCGCACGCTCACCAACGCGCGGTTGATGCCGTCGAGCTGCTGGCCGACGTTTTCCTCGACGACGCGCGCCTGTACCTGCAGCCGGTCGCGCTCGGTGGTGTCGGCGGCGCCGTGCGTCTTGGCCAAGGCGTAGCCGATGATCGCGCCGACGATCGCCAGCAAGACGAGCAGCGCCAGCCACTCGGCGAGGAAGTGATGGTCGAAGGGCGGGCGCGATCGCGGGTGCGGCGGCTCGACCCGCTCCGGGGCCTCGCCCAGCGCGCTCGGCTCGAAGGCGGAGAGGACCGAATCGATCGTCATGGCGGGGGCGCGGGCAGCGCCCGGCCCATTCCTGAAACGCGGGACATGCGGGGTCTTCGGCAACAGGGCGGCGAAATGAAGCGCGCATCGAGGCTGAATCGCACGCCGATGTGGCCGCCCGGTGCACGCAGCCGGGCTGGATGGAACTACAGTCCACGCCACGGCCCCTGCCCCGACTCCCACCTTGCCTGACATCTTGCCTCCCGCTCCGGAGCGAACCGAGCGTTTCGTAGCGCCGATCTTCCGCAAGCTCAACCCCGCGCAGCGGCGCGCGGTCGAGTACGGAAGCATCGCGAGCGATGGCGGGACCGGTCCGCTGCTCGTCATCGCCGGTGCCGGCTCGGGCAAGACGCTGACGCTCGCGGCCCGCGTCGCCCGGCTCGTGCTCGAAGGCGCCGACCCGTCGCGCATCCTCATGCTGACTTTTTCGCGCCGCGCCGCCGCCGAGATGGAACGGCGTGTCGGCCGCGCCCTGCATGAAGCGCTCGACCTCGCGCCGCTGCGCGGCGCGCCGCGCCTGGCCTGGTGCGGCACCTTTCACGCCGTGGGCGCGCGCCTGCTGCGCGCCCACGCGGCGCAGGTCGGGCTGGATGCCGCGTTCACCGTCGACGATCGCGGCGAGTCCGAAGATCTGCTCCATGTGCTGCGCCAGCGTCTCGGACTGGCCGCGACGCGCAGGCGCTTTCCGCAGAAGTCGACCTGCCTCTCGATCTACTCGCGCGTCGTCAACTCGCGGGCCTCGCTGACCGAGGTACTGGCCGGCACGTTCCCCTGGTGCGCCGAATGGCACGACGAATTGAAGCACCTGTTCGCCGCCTACGCCGCCGAAAAGCAGGCGCAGCGCGTGCTCGACTTCGACGACCTGCTCGTCTGGTGGGCGGCGGCGCTCGCCGAGCCCGCCATCGCAGCGGCGATGGCGGGCCGCTTCGACCACATCCTCGTCGACGAGTACCAGGACACCAACCGGCTGCAGGCCGAGATCCTGTTCGCGCTCCGGCCCGCCGGCCGCGGCCTCACCGTCGTCGGCGACGACGCCCAGGCGATCTATTCATTTCGCGCCGCCGAGGTGCGCAACATCCTCGACTTCGCGGGCCGCTTCACGCCGCCCGCCGAGGTCGTGACGCTCGAACGCAACTACCGGTCGACGGTGCCGCTGCTGGCGGCGTCGAACGCGGTCATCGCGCTGGCCGCCGAGCGCCACGCCAAGGACCTGTGGAGCGACACGCCAATGGTCGAGCCGCCCGCCATCGTCTGGGTCGCCGGCGAAAGCGAGCAGGCCGCGTGGGTCGCCGATCGCGTGCTGCAGCTTCGCGAAACAGGCCTCTCGTTGAAGAGCCAGGCGGTGCTGTTCCGCGCCGCGCAACACAGTGCCGCGCTCGAGCTCGAGCTGGCGCGCCGCAACATCCCGTTCGTCAAGTACGGCGGTCTGAAATTCCTCGACTCGGCGCACGTCAAGGATGTGCTGGCCGTGTTGCGCTTCGCCGCCAACCCGCGTGGCGAGCGCGCCGGCTTGCGCGCGCTGCAACTCGTGCCGGGCATCGGGCCGGCGAGTGCGGCGCGTCTCATGGCGCAAGTCGCCGGCGCCGGCGATCCCGGGTCGGCGCTGCATGCCTTCGCGCCCGCGGCGTCGTGCGCGCCGGCCTGGCACGAGTTTGCCGCCGTGTTCGACGCGCTGCGCCGGTCTGGCTCGCCCTGGCCGGACGAGATCGCTGCGGTCGAGCGCTGGTACCGGCCGCAGCTCGAGCGGTTGCACGACGACGCCGCGCCGCGTGCCGCGGATATCGCGCATCTGGTGAGTCTGGCGGCGGGCTATCCGTCGCGCGAGCGCTTCCTGACCGAGCTGGCGCTCGACCCACCGGCCGCGACGAGCGACGAGTCCGGGCCCGGCGGCCACGACGAGGACTACCTCATCCTCTCGACCATCCATTCGGCCAAGGGCCAGGAATGGAGCGCCGTCTCGGTGCTCAATGTCGTCGACGGCTGCATCCCCTCGGACATGGCCACCGGCTCGTCGGCCGAGATCGAGGAAGAGCGCCGGCTGCTCTACGTCGCCATGACGCGGGCGCGCCATCATCTTCACCTTCTCGTGCCGCAGCGCTTCTACGTCACGCAGCAGGCAGCCTATGGCGACCGGCACGTCTACGCGTCGATCAGCCGCTTTCTGCCGGAGGCGATCCGCGATCGCTTTGTGCACCTGACGCAAGCGAAAGAAGAGGCGATGCTTGCCGATGCGCAAGGCGACGCAACGATCGCCGTTCGCGCCGATCTCGCAGGGCGCGTGCTGTCGGCCTGGCGCTAGGCGCGAAAGAAAGCGGCAGTGCCGACCGCCGCCGACACTGCCGCTGTCGACGAGCCCCTGTCGTTTCGACAAGAGCTCGACCCTTGGGGCCTGCGAACAGGCCCGCCATCGTCACATCTTGTCGATGGCTTTCTTGACCTTTTCCTTGGCGTCGCCGTAGCCGGCCTGCGCCTTGCCGGCCGCCTTGTCGAGCGCGCCTTCGACTTGCAGATCGCGGTTGCCGACGACCTTGCCGGTCGTTTGCTTGATGCTGCCCTTGGCCTCTTCGACGCGGCCCTTGACTTGATCCTTGTTCATGAAAAATCCTCTCGGTGAGACGGTTGCGGGTACTCGGCGAAAGCCGGTAGAAGCACTGTCTCAGGAGCGCGTTGGGTGGTCTGTCGGCGGTCGCAAGAAGGCCGCGTAGGACGAGGCCGGCCGCCGTTTCGGCCCGTGCTGATTCAGCCCGGGGCGCCCACCGGGCCGCGCGCCGCCCGCGCGAAGAGGCCGCCGCCCAGGTCCATCAGAAAGGCGCCGAACCAGGCCGAGCCGGAGCCGGTCGGGTACATGCGCTCTTCGCCGGTCGACCAGCATCTCACGCGCAAGACGCCGCCGCGCATGCCGAACAGGTCGGCCAGGGCGGGTGCGTCGTCGTCTTCCAGCTCGAAGTCGCCGATCTCGAAGCCCTTGGCGCGCAACACGCCGCGCAGCGCCAGGGCGGCGGGCGGCGAGTCGAGGAGGGTGTGCGAGTTCATGAGCATCGATTGCCGCACATCATCGGCAAGGTCGGTGTCGGACGGTGCCGCGCGCGCACGTCGTCCGTAGGCAATCCCGTGCGTTTTTCGCGGCCCGCTGGCCCGCGTGCCCGCCGTTACCGGCGCAAACGGAAGGGGTTCGCAACGGCGCTACAGTCCGGCCTCTCCCAGCTCACCGGCGCATGCGCTGCGAACGTCATGAAGACCCATCGTTCGGCACGTTTCACGGCTTGGTTCGGCGTCACGCTGCTCATCGCGGCTTGCGCGGCGCCGCGCGGCGGCGATACCGGCGCGTCGAAAGCGAGCGCACCGTCGCCCGCCGCGCCGCCGCCCCAGGCCGCGCCCCCGGCACCGCCGCCGCCCGTGCCGCCGGCGCCCTTCGGCGACACCGTAGCCCGCGCCGGCGAGCGCTTGCTGCAAGACGCGCAAGCCAGCATCGGCAACGGCCCGCGCGAACTCATCATCGACCCGCTGATCGACGCCAGCACTGGCCAGCAGACGACCGGCACGGTGCAGATGGGCGCGCAGTTGACGGCGCTCATCAAGGCGCGCGCGCCGCAGTGGAACGTGCGCCAGCTCACGCGCACCAGCCTGTCGAACCGGCCGCTGCTGCTGATCGGCACGCTGACAGCGATCAACACGAGGAACGCGAAGGACGAGAACGCCGACGCGTTTCGCGTCTGCCTCGTCCTCATCGACCTGCGCACCGGCAAGCTGATCGCCAAGCGGGTCGATCGCGCGACGCTCGCGACGGTCAACGCCGAGCCGACGCCCTTCTTCCGCGACAGCCCGACCTGGGCGCTCGACAAGACGGCGGTGGCCTACGTCAAGTCCTGCCAGGGCAGCTCGCCGGGCGACAACATCGATGCCGGCTACCTCCTGCGCCTGCCGGCCGCGGCGATCATCAATGAAGCGCAGGCGGCCTTCGCCGACAACAAGCCGGCCGATGCGTACCGGCTCTTCCATGAAGTGCAGCCCATCGCCGACCCCGACGACTTGCGAGTGCTCAATGGCCTGTACCTCGCGAGCTGGCGCACCGGCAAGAAGAAGGAAGCGGCCGAGACCTTCGGCAGGATCGTCGGCGTCGGCCTCGATGCGAAGAAGCTGCCGATCAAGATCTTCTTCAACCCCGGCGCGACGACGCTGCTTCAGTCTTCCGATCTGCAGGCGCAGTACGCGGTCTGGCTGCGCGAGGTGGCGCTGCAGGTCGGCGTGCGCGAGACCTGCATGAAGGTGGTCGGCCACACCAGCCGCACCGGCGACGCCGCAGCCAACGACGTGCTCTCGCAGAAGCGCGCCGCCGTCATCAGGCAGAGCCTCGAGAAGCAGAACAAGAAGCTCGCGACGCGCCTTGCCAGCGAAGGCAACGGCTCGCGCGAGACCATCGTCGGACTCGGCACCGACGATCTGCGCGACGCCCTCGACCGGCGCGTCGAGTTCCGCACCGTCGACTGCAGCTAGCGCGCATCTTGCCGCGGGGCGACCGCATCGGTTAAGGTGCGGAGCATGCGGGCCCTCGGCGTCACGTCGTTGCCGCGCGGCCTCTTCGCCGCGCTGGCGATGGGCCTTCTGCTCGCCGGTTGCGCCTCGTCACCCAAGCCCGGGCGCGACGGGCCCGGCGCCAATCCGCCGTCTGGCCTGGCCAGCCTGCCCGACGCCGAGCCGCGCATCGATCCGATCCGCCCCGGCGGCGCCAACAAGCCCTACCAGGCGCTCGGCCGCGACTACGTGCCGATGACGCGCGACGGGCCGTTCGCGGAGCGCGGTCTCGCCTCCTGGTACGGACGCCAGTTCCACGGCCGGCGTACGGCGAGCGGTGAGACCTACGACATGTATGCGATGACGGCGGCGCATCCGACGCTGCCGATCCCGAGCTATGCGCGCGTGCGCAATCCGGCCAACGGACGCGAGGTGATCGTGCGCATCAACGATCGTGGTCCGTTCCACGCCGGCCGCATCGTCGATCTGAGCTATGCGGCGGCCTTGCGCCTCGACTTGCTGCGCGGCGTCGCGCCGGTCGAGCTGGAGCGCCTCACCTTCGACGAGATCCGCGCTGGCAACTGGCGACGAGGCGAGGCGGATGCGACGCGAGTGGCCGCGGCGGCGCCGACGCCCGCGCCAGTCCCGGCGCCCGAGAGCGTCGTCGCTTCCGTCGCGCCTGCGGTCGCTGCCGCGTCGCCTGCACCGACGCGCGGCTTCTGGGTCCAGCTCGGCGCGTTTCGCGAGTCGGGCGGGGCGGAGAACTTTCAGCGTCGGGTCGGCGCCGAGGTCGAATGGCTGGCGCCCTTGCTCGCGACTTTCGGCAACGCCGCCTTGTACCGCGTGCAGGCCGGTCCCTACGCAAGCCGCGACGATGCGCAGGGCGCGGCGGCGCGCGTGCGCGAGGCGATCGGCCTCGTGCCGCTGATCGTCGAGCGGCACTGAGGATCGCTTTGCCGCAGTGGGGGCAGGATGGACTACTCGACCGGCAAGCTCTCCGTCATCCTGATGGTGGCCGTGCTGCTCGCGGCACTCGGCGCATGGATCATCGCCGCGCGCTACCGCGCCGCGCTGCGCCGGTTGATGAGTGAGGAGGGCGCCGCGACCCCTGCCGCGGCCGCGGCGATGCCGCCGACGCCGCAACCCGCGCCGCAGCGTAGCGCGACCGCGTGGCCGACGCTGGCCGCCAACCGCCGCGCCGGCTGGCGCCTGACGATCTTCCTCGTCCTCGTGTCCGTGCTCGTCGCCACGAGCAGCGCCGCGATGCAGCTCGTCGACGCGGTCGGCACGCAAGGCTTCACCGTCAAGCGGCTCGGCGTGATTGCGGCCATCGGGCTCTGGCCGGTGCTGCCCGCGCTGGCCATCGTCTGGCGATGGTCGCGGGCCCGTCTGTTCACGGCCTTCGCCCTTTTCCTTGCCGCCGCATTCCTGCTCATGTTGTGGCGATCGATCGAGCCGCGTCCGCTCGAGCTTCTGCTCTACCTGTCGGTCGGGGTGTTGCCGGCCATGCTCCTCATTGCCTTGCTCTGCCTGGGCCGCTCGACGCGCGCCATCGCACCGTGGCTGCTGCCACCCGCGGTCGGCCTGGTCTGGGCGTCGATCGGCGGCATCGACCTGCTCGCCTTTCTGGTCGAGCGTCGCGCCGCCTGGCTCGGCTCGCTCGACGACGCCGTCGGCACGACCGCGGTCTTCGCGATCTTCGCCTTCGCGCCCTGGCTGATCGCCTGGTGGCCGGTGCGCGTGCTCGGCCAGCTGCTCGCGCGCGCCTGCGCCTATTCGCGGCGCGCCATCTCGGAGCTGGCATTGCAGTTCGGCGCGGTCTGGCTCATCGAACTGATCTGGGTCGCGCTCGCGGCGGCCAGCGAGCACGGCATCGCTGCCCTCGTCATGCTCTTGCCGCTGCTCTGGATCCCGCTCGCCTTCCTTGCCTTGCAGCGTTGGAACGCGGCACCGGCGGGGCCGTCGACGCTGCTCGTGCTGCGCGTCTTCCAGCGCGACGCGGACGTGCGCGCGATGTTCGATCGCGTCGTCGAGCGCTGGCGTCTCACCGGCAACACCTTGCTCATCGCCGGCACCGACCTGATCGACCAGACGCTCGACGCCGACGACGCGCTGACCTTTCTCGACGGCCGGCTCGGCGAGCGCTTCGTGTCCAGCCCGGACGACATCGATGCACGCATCGCCGAGTTCGATCTGCTGCCCGACCTCGAAGGGCGCTTTCGCATCAACGAGTGCTATTGCCGCGACTCGACCTGGCGCGACGCCTTCGCCGCGCTCGCCGGCCGAAGCGACGTCGTGCTTATGGACCTGCGCGGCTTCCAGGCGAAGAACGAGGGCTGCCGTCACGAGCTGGCGACGCTGGCGCTGAGCGACCAGGTCGGCCGCGTCGTCGTCCTCGTCGATGCCGCGACCGATCGCGCCAGTGCCCATGCCGCCGCGACCGGTGCACCCGCCGGGCGCTTCGACTGGGTCGAGATCGCGGCGCAGGCGCAGGTGGATGCCAAGGTATTGCTCGGCCGATTGCTTGCGCCGTCGAGCGTCGCTGCCTCTGCGTAAGGCCCGGGCGGTGCAAGGCATGGCGACCCTCGGCCGGGCGTCTTGCCGGCGCTGGCGGCGCGGCGGATGATCCGCCTGCGCCGTGCACGAGACATGCCCCCGCACCTTCCAATTTTCGAGGAGACACCGACCATGGCCGACACGACATCCGCGAAGCCCGCTGCCGCGAAGCCCGCTGCCGCGAAGACGCCCGCGAAGAAGGCGAAGGCCTTGTCCTTGAACATCGGCCTGAACGGCGTCAGCGGCGCCGCCTACGGCGGCTGGGACGGGCCGCTCGCGGCCTGCGAGTTCGACGCGCACGACATGGCGGCGCTGGCCAGGGCCCGTGGCATGAAGCCGACCGTGCTCATCACCAAGAAGGCGACGCGCGCGGCGGCGTTGGCCGGCATGCGTGCGGCCGCCAAGGCGCTGCAGAGCGGCGACTTCTTCTTTCTCACGTACTCGGGACACGGCGGCCAGGTGCCCGACGTGAACGGCGACGAAGCCGACAAGAAGGACGAGACCTGGTGTCTCTACGACGGCCAGCTCATCGACGACGAGCTCTATGCCGAGCTCGGCAAGTTCAAGGCCGGCGTGCGCATCCTCGTCCTCTCCGACAGTTGCCACAGCGGCACCGTGACGCGCGAGATGGTCCTGCCACCGCCGCCGAACGCGACGCAGCGGCCGAAGGACATGCCGGCCGCGGTGGCGATGCGCACCTACCGCGAGCACCAGGCCTTCTACGACAAGCTGCAAAGAGACGTCGCCGCCGCCGCCGGCAAGCCCGTCGTCGATCCCGACAACGCGCTCGCCCAGGTGGCGGTGAGCGGGCGCCTCTCGGCGATCGCCGACAAGTTCGATGCCTCGCTGATCCTGATCTCGGGCTGCCAGGACAACCAGACGTCGATGGACGGCGACCATAACGGCGCCTTCACCGAGCAGGTGCTCAAGGTCTGGAACCAGGGCGGATTCAAGGGCAGCTATGCGAGCTTCCATGCGCAAGTCAAGGCACGCATGCCGGCGACGCAAACGCCCAACCTGTTCACGCTCGGCACGGCCGGCACCTTGCTCACCCAAGAGCCGTTCACGGTCTGACCGCGGCCGTGCCCCGGAACGCTTCGATGGCTGCCGCCGGCCAGGACATCGTCTTCGTCATCCCCGGCCAGGCCGATTCGGCCGCGCCGGGCCGTGCCGCCACGCGCGGCAGCGTCAAGGCCTCGGTGCGCGTCGGCACGACACGCGCTGGCGGCGCGCCGGTCAAGGTCACGGCTCGGCCCGGCGAAGACGTGGTCGTGCTGGCCATCGCCAACGGGCCGACGCTGGTCCTGCATCCGGAAGACGCGCGCGATCTCATGAGGGCGCAAGCCGCGGCACCGACGCGTGGCGCGCCGGCGGCCGTGTCGGCATCGAACGAAGTCGCCGTGCCCGCGCAGCTCGGCTGGCCCGGCATCGGTGCGGGAGCGACGCGCGGCGCGATGGGTCAGGCACTGTTGAGCGGCTTTCACGTCATCACCGGGCTGGTCAAGGATCCTGCGGCGACGCTGGTCGCGGCGGCGGTGACGAAGAAGGTCGATGGCCAGGTCGATGCCGGCGTCTACCTGCTCGCCGCCGAATCGCTCGGGCCGCTGAAGGGCAGCGGCCGCAAGCTCGATCAAGTGCCCGCGGCGAGCGACGGCGCACCGATGCTCGTGCTGGTTCACGGCACCTTCAGCGACACGCCCGGCACCTTCGGCAAGCTCTGGACGCAGCACAACGCAGTCGTGCGCGATCTGTTCTCGCGCTATGCGAACCGCGTCTACGCGCTCGACCACCCGACCCTCGGCACGAGCCCGATCGGCAACGCCCTGACGCTCGTGCGCGCCCTGCCGGCCGGCGCACGCCTGCACCTGCTCACGCATTCGCGCGGCGGCCTGGTCGCCGAGGTGCTGGCGCGCGCCTGTGGCGGCGGCGCGCTGACCGACGCGGTGCTCGCCCTCTTCGCCGATGCGCGCTACGCCCAGCACCGCAGCGACCTGCGCGCGCTCGTCAAGGAGGCGCAAGCCAAGGGACTGCGCGTCGAGCGCGTGGTGCGCGTCGCCTGTCCGGCGCGGGGCACCTTGCTCGCGTCGAAGCGGCTCGATGCCTACCTGTCGATCCTGAGCTGGTGCATGGAGCTGGCGAGCATTCCGGTCGCGCCGCAGATCGTCGACTTTCTGCACGAAGTGGCGCGGCGCCGTGCCGACCCGATCGAGATGCCCGGGCTCGAAGCGATGACGCCCGAAAGCCCGGTCGTCGCCTGGCTCAACAACGCGCCCGAAGCGATCGCTGGCGAGTTGCGCGTCGTTGCCGGCGACATGCAGGGCGACTCGATCGGATCGTGGGTCAAGACCCTCCTCTCCGACGCCTTCTACTGGACCGACAACGACCTCGTCGTGCAGACGCGATCGATGTATGGCGGCGCGCCGCGCTCCCCCACCGCCGGCGGCGGTGGCGCCAGCTTCCTGCTCGACCGCGGCGGCAAGGTCTCGCACTTCAACTACTTCAGCAACGACCGCACGGTGCAGGCGATCGCCGGCGCCCTGAGCGATGACGCGCCAGCCGAGTTCGCGAGCATCGGCCCGCTTTCGTGGTCCGGTCAGGACGCGACCGGCACACGTGCCGCCAAGCCCGCGCCGCTCGACGCGGTCGCGGCGGCAGAACGACCCGCGGTGTTCGTCATCCCCGGCATCCTCGGCTCCAACCTCGCGCTCGACGGCAAGCGCATCTGGCTCGGCTTTCGCTTCGTCAACCGCCTCGAAGGCCTGGCCTGGAATCCGGACACCGCGTCGCGCGTCTTGCCCGACGGGCCGATCGGCAGCGTCTACGACGACCTGATCGCGCGGCTCGGCGAGACGCACGAGGTGATCGCTTTCGCCTTCGACTGGCGCCGTCCGATCGAGGACGAGGCGCAGCGCCTCGGCGTCGCCGTCGATGCGGCACTGGCCGCGCGTGCCGCGAGCCAGCAGCCGGTGCGCATCGTTGCCCATTCGATGGGCGGCCTGGTGGCGCGCACCATGGCGCTCGAAAAGCCCGACACCTGGCAGCGCATGCTGGCGCGCGACGGCGCGCGCGTGCTCATGCTCGGCACGCCGAACGGCGGCTCGTGGTCGCCGATGCAGACGCTCTCCGGCGACGACACCTTCGGCAACGCGCTCGCCGCCTTCGGCTCGCTGTTCGACAACCGCGGCGCGCGCGCCGCCATGGCCGGCATGCCCGGCTTCATGCAGTTGCAGGCGTCGCTGCTCGATCCTTCCCTTCGGCTCGATCGTGCCGAGACCTGGGCGAAGCTCGCCGCCGACGACATCGCACGGCTGCAGGAGCGCAGCAGTTGGCACGTCGAAGGCGTGCAGCAGACGATCTACCAGTGGGGCGCGCCGCCGCAGGACGTGCTCGACCGCGCCGTCAAGCTGCGCCGACGCCTCGATGCCCAGGCGGCTGCGCTCGGCACCGATGCAAAGAAGATGCTGCTCGTCGTCGGCCATGCGGCGTTCACTCCCGCCGGCTACAGCTTCGGCGACGCCGGACTCGAATACCTCGATGCAACGAACGGCGGCGACGGCCGCGTGCCGCTCGACTCGGCGCTGCTGCCGGGCGTTCGCACCTGGAAGCTCGACGCCGTGCATGGCGACCTGCCGAGCAAGTCGATCGCTTTCCCCGCGTATCTCGAGTTGCTGGTCAAGGGCGAGACGACGCTGCTCGATCCGCTCGACGCCACTGCGCTCGCCTCGCGCGGCACCGGCATCGCGACGGGCACGAGCGACGCGTCTTCATCGGTCCCGCGCAGCCGCCCGTCGCGCGGCATGCTCGGCTCGGAGCCGCCGTCGAGCGCCGCCGACGTGCTGGGCGGCTTCACACCGACTCCGGGCGTCGACGCGAAGCGCAGCGGTCCCGCGCTGCACGTCTCGGTGCTCAACGCCGACCTCAAGTTCGTGCATCAGCCGCTCCTCGTGGGTCACTACCGCTCGATCGCGCTGACCGGCACGGAGGCGGTCGTCGATCGACTGGTCGGCACGGCAATGAGCAAGTCGCTGGCCGCCGGCCTCTATCCCGACGCCGCCGGCACGCATCAGATTTTCGGCAACGTGCGCCAGGATCCTGCCAACGTGCTGGCGATGGCGCGGCCGCTCGCCGTCGTCGTCGCCGGTCTCGGCGAAGAGGGAAAGCTGCGCGCGGTCGATCTCTCGTGGACGGTGCGCCAGGCGGTCATCGCCTATGCACAACGACTGGCCGAGCAGGTGGCCGGCGCGCCGGCCGAGTTCGAGCTCGCGGCGACGCTCATCGGCAGCGGCGGCACCGGCATCAGCGCCGGCAGCGCGGCGCAGTCGATCGCGCAGGGCGCGTACGAAGCCAACCTCAAGCTGCGCGAGAACGGCTGGCCGCAGATCGGCCGGCTCATCCTCGTCGAGCTCTATCTCGACCGCGCCAGCGACGCCTGGCGCGCCATCGAAGTGCAGGCCACGGCGGCGGCCAACCAGCTCAAGCTGGTCGGCCCGGTGCAGGCGGGCGCCGGGGCCTTGCGCCGCTCGCTCGACTCGAGCTATCGCGGCGCCGCCTACGACCTGGTGAGCGCCGTGACGAGCCAGCGCGCCGATGGCGAGCCGACCATCACCTACAACCTCGACACGCGGCGTGCGCGCACCGAGGTGCGCGCGCAGCAGACGCAGGGCACGCTGGTGCGCGAACTGGTCGCCAAGGCGTCGAACGACGCCAACCGCGACGCGCAGATCGGCCGCACCCTGTTCGACCTGCTCGTGCCGGTGGAGATGGAGCCCTTTCTCGGCGGCACGAGCGAGATGGTGCTCGAGCTCGACGCCGGCACCGCGGCGATCCCGTGGGAGCTGCTCGACACGCCCGGTTCACAGGCCGCGGGCGGCGACGCGCGGCCCTGGGCGATCCGCTCCAAGCTCTTGCGCAAGCTCCGTACACCCGAGTTCCGCGCCCAGGTGCTGGATGCCGACGCCGATGGCAGCGTCCTCGTCATCGGCGAGCCGCTCGTCGACCCTGCCCTCTATCCGCCGCTGCCCGGCGCGCGCGAAGAGGCGATCGCGGTCGCGGCGCGGCTCACCGGCGGCCCGACCGGCATCGACGCAGCGCATGTGCGCGCACTGACGAGCGGCAACGACGATGCGCGCAACATCATCAATGCGCTATTCGAGCGCTCGTACCGCGTCGTCCACGTCGCCGGTCATGGCGCGCCGGGCGCCAAGGGCGGCGTCGTGCTCTCGGGCAACAACTTTCTCGGCGCTACCGAAGTGCAGGCGATGCGCGTCGTGCCCGAGCTGGTGTTCCTCAACTGCTGCCACCTCGCGGCGCGTGACGCGCAGAGCACGCTCGCGCCCTACGACCGCGCCGAGTTCGCGGCCAACATCGCCGAGGCGCTGATCGAGATCGGCGTGCGCTGCGTCGTCGCCGCCGGCTGGGCGGTCGAGGACGAGCCGGCCGAGATCTTCGCCACCACCTTCTACGACACGCTGCTCGCCGGCGGCCGCTTCATCGACGCGGTGGCCGCTGCGCGCGGCGCCGCCTGGCGCGCCAGCGGCAGCGGCAACACCTGGGCCGCGTATCAGTGCTACGGCGATCCGGGCTGGACCTGGCAGCGCGGCGGCATGTCGTTCGGTGCGGCGGCGTCGCCGGGAGACGAGTTCGCCGCCGTCTCGTCGGCGCCCGCGCTGGCGCTGGCGCTGGAGACGATCTCGATCCGCTTGCGCTTCGGCGGCGACGAAGCCAAGGGCGGCGCGTCGCTGCAACTGCAGCGCGACAAGCTGCGCTTTCTCGAAGCGAAGTTCGCGCCGCTCTGGGGCACGATGGGCGCGGTCGCCGAGGCCTTCGGCCTGGCCTTCGCCGATGCCCGCGATCTCGACAAGGCGATCGACTGGTACCGCACTGCCGTTCGCGCCGACGACGGCAGCGCGTCGTTCCGCGCCGCCGAGCAGCTCGGCGACCAGCTCGCACGGCGCGGCGAGGCCTCTGCCGACGCGGCGAGCGGACGGCGCGACGTCGACGAAGCGATCGAGCATCTCGACCGGCTCGTGGCGATGCAGCCGACCGCCGAACGCGAAGCCTTGCTCGGCTCGGCTTACAAGCGGCTGGTCATGATCGAAGGCCGCGCTGGCGCAGAGGAGCCCGCGACCGCGGCAAAGGGCCGTCGACGCCGCAGGACAGGCGCAGCTGCAGGCGATCGTCTCGCTGCGTTGCGCGCGATGGCGGTGCACTACGGCAACGCCGAACGCCTGGCGCACGCGAGCCGCGCCGACAACCTCTTCTATCCCGCCAAGAACGGCATCAGCGCCGAGCTGCGTCTGGCCTTCCTCGAGCGCCGACCGGCCGAGCTGGCGCTCGAGCGCATCGAGGCGGTACGCGAGTCGCTGGCCCGCGCCGCGAGCGAGCGGCCCGACTTCTGGGCGGTGGTCGGCCAGATCGAGCTGCGCCTGCTCGTCGCCCTGGCGGCGCAGCGGCTGGCGGGCGAGGCGCCGGAGCTGGCCGTTGCGTTCCAGAACCTCAAGGCACGCGTGCCGGCGCCGGGCATGTGGGACTCGGTGCACACCGAAGCGCGCTTCACGCTCGAGCCCTATCTCGGCATCGCCAGCGCCGCTGAAAAGTCGGCCGCGACGGCGTTGCTGGATGCGCTGAAGGCGATGGCGGCCGCCGCCTAGCCCCTAGCGCCCGCCGGTGACCTCGACGACCGAGCCCGTCGTGTAGCTCGACGCGTCGGAGAGCAGCCAGACGATCGCCTCGGCCACTTCTTCGGCGCTGCCGGCGCGTTGCATCGGCAACTGCGCCGCTATTTGCCGCACCCGATCGGGCGTGCCGCCGGAGGCGTGGATCTCGGTCTCGATGATGCCGGGCCGTACCGCGTTGACGCGGATGCCTTCGGCCGCGAGCTCTTTGGCGAGACCGATCGTGAAGCTCTCGATCGCGCCCTTGGCCGCCGCGTAGTCGACGTATTGGCCGGGTCCGCCGAGCTTGGCCGCGGCCGACGAGAGGTTGACGATCGCGCCGCCGCTGTGCGCGCCATTCGTGCTGCCTTCGCCAGGCTTCGTCGTCATGCGCCGGATCGCTTCACGCGCGCAGAAGAAGCTGCCGAACACGTTGATCGCGAACATGCGTTGCAGGCGTGCCGGCGACATCGCGTCGACGCGCGCGCCGAGGTCGACGACACCCGCGTTGTTGACCAGCCCCATCAGCGGCGGCAGACCTGCATCGATGTGCGCGAACATGGCGATGACGTCGGCGTCGCTGGCGACGTCGGCCTGCAGCGCGAGCGCCGTTCCGCCGGCGGCGCGAATCGTCGCGACGACCCGCTCCGCGGCCGCCGCATCGTGCGCGTAGTTGACGGCGACGGCCCAACCGCGCGCCGCACACATCAGGCTCGTCGCCGCGCCGATGCCGCGCCCGCCGCCAGTGACGAGGACGCTGCGCAAGGCCGTCGCCGCCTCACTCTTCATCGTCGCCGCCGCTGCGCGAATCTCCGTCGGCCCCGGTCTGCTCCTTGGCCTTCTTGTCGAGGAGGGTCTGAATCGGCGCCAGCCCTTCGACGAAGCGATCGACCGGCACCGGTTTCGCCAGGCGCAAGGCCGGCGGGAACAGATGGTTCATGTACAGCTCCTCGCCCGGCCGTCCGGTGCGTTGCACGTTGAACCAGAGCTGCAATGCGACGCCGGCAATGAAGCCGGCCACGGTGACGGCGCGCATCAAGCGCTGCCGGCCGGGCTCGACGGCGAGCAGGTGAAAGTAGATCGTCGCCGCGATCGTCGCGTAGACAGCGACGAAGCTGAAGTCGGTGACCCAGGGCCACGAGAAGGCGAAGGCGACGAGCGGCGGCAAGACACCGAGCACGACACCGACCAGGCTGGCGACGACGAACACGCGCACGTGCCAGCCGAAGCTGCTTTGCCGCGCGAAGATCTTCGACAGCAACGCCCAGAAGCCGCACCAGAGCGCGGCCACCATCAGCGTGCCGAGCACCGCGGTGCCTATGGCGCGCGCCAGGCCGTCGGGGTCGGTGTCGACGTAAGTGCTGGCCATGACCGAGACGATCGCCAGCAACGCCAGCCCTGCAGTCGGCAGCCAGCGCAGCTCGCGCGAGAGCATGGGCGCGAGCAGCTGCTCCGGCGGCACGGCGTGGCCCGGAAGCCGCAGGCGCAGGGCGACGCGGCCGATGTGCAGGTCGAGGTCGCGACCGCTGTCGATGAATCGCTTCGACGCGCCGCCCGCGACACGTTCGCGCGCCACGGCCAGGCCGTTGTTCGTCTCGCCCGCTGTGACGACAAGTGTGGCCGCCGCGGCGTCGCCGGTCGGCTGCTCGAGGGCCAGTGTCGCGTGGTGCGCGGCGACGTGCGGATCGGTGAGCACGACGTCGTTGTCGAGGGCGCGCCCTATCGTCACCGGCCAGCGCTCGATGCGCCAGGCTTGTCGCACCATGCCGTCACGGTCGACCGCTTCGAGCAGCGCCGTGCCCGAAGGCGGCGCGGCCTCGGCCGGAACCGCCGGGGCGTGGGACACGTTTTCGGGCTCGGTGACGACGTGCACTAGCGGACCCATCGGTAGGCATTCAGGTAGTGCTGGGCGAGCCGCTGCGCGTTGGCGAAGCTCACGCCCTGCGCGTCGAAGCGGCCCTGCACGCCTGTCTCGCTCTGGTCGAGGGTGGCCACCAGCACCGAGACGTCGTAGAGCTGCGGCAGCTTCTTGTAGGCGCGCATGCAGACCACGGCGCGCAAGGCGAGCCCATCGCGATCGATGAAGTCCTCGTTGCAGCGCGGCTTGGTCTGGTGCTGAGGCGAAAGGCGGACGAAGGCCTCGTTGCGAAAGCTCTGCGCGTAGCGCGCGGCGAAGCGCAGCGCGCCGAGCTTGGTGCCGTCGTAGCTCTCGTGGCGCAGCGAGATCGTGCCGGTGTTGAAGTCGCCGACGAAGATGCGCGTGTCCATGACGCAGTCGGAGCGCTCGAAGTCCATGCCGCCGGTGCGCGAGGGCTCGCTCGAGCCCCAGCAGCGCATGAACACGTCGGGCGGCACCGGCACCTGGTAGCGCGGGTGCGTGGCGGGCTTCCAGCCTTGCGCGAGAAAGCGCTCGGTGAGCAGCGCCTGATGCTTCTGCAACTGCTCGTCGACGATCGCATAGGCCGGGCCGGCGAGCGGCGCGGCGTCCTTGCCGCGCGCGAGCAGCGCGGTGGCGAACGTCGCCGGCACGAGAAAGCTCACCTGCTCGCCGTCTACGCGGCGCGCCACGTTGATGCCGATGACGTGGCCTTCCTCGTCGAGCGCCGGGCCGCCGCTCATGCCCCCCGAGAGCGCGCCGCCGAAGAATATCTGCGGATAGAAGCTCCGCTTGACGAGGCCGTTATAGGTGCCTTGCACGACCGCGAAGCCGACGTCGAGCGGATTGCCGAGTGAGTAGATGCGTTCGCCCTGCGCGAGCGGCTCGGCCTCGGGCCGGAACGGGAGCGCGTCGAAGCTGCGCGCCGGCGCGTCGGCCGCCCTCAGCAGGGCCAGGTCGTGCGCCACGTCGAGCTGCAGGATCTGCAGCGGTGCTTCGCGGCCGTCGGCCGTGACGTAGACGAGGTCGTGGCGCTCGGGCTTGAGCGCCGCCTCGCTGACGACGTGGAAGTTGGTGACGATCAGGCCTTCTTTCGTCACGAAGAAGCCCGAGCCGACCGAGGTCTGGCTGGCGCGGCCCTTGAGCACGGTGCGGATCTGCACGAGCTGCGAGCGAGCTTGCTCGTAGATCTTCTTTGCCGAGAGCGAGATCGGCGCTGCCGCGGCTGGGGCCGAGGGCGCGGCCTCGGCCCCAGCAGGCGGTGCGGAGGCCGCCGCGGGCTTCGCAGACGGCACCGGCGGCGCGGCCATGCCGAGCGGCGCCATCGCGGCGAGCAGGGCCGACACGCAAGACAGAAGGGGCCGGCGCAAACTCATCCAAAGACATTCTACGAGGGCCCTGCAAGACCCCGGACCACCGTCGCCGGGCCGCATCGATGACAAGCGACGGCAGAAGCCGCCTGCGTCGGCGCGGCGGGTTGATCGGGGTGCGCGGCGGCGCGCGCCTCGCTACAGTCGGCCCCCTGATCATCCGGAGATTTGCCGATGCGCCGCCGCACGCTCCTTTCCGCCAGCGCCGCCGCGCTGGCGCTGCCCACGCTGACCTGGAGCCAGGCCGTCGAGAAGCCCAGGCTCACGGTCGCGGTGGGCGGCAAGAACCTTCTCTACTACCTGCCGCTCACCATCGCCGAGACGCAGGGCTACTTCAAGTCCGAAGGGCTCGAGGTGACGGTCGCCGACTTCGCGGGCGGCTCGCGTGCCTTGCAGGCCCTGGTCGGCGGCAGCGCCGACGTCGTCTCGGGCGCCTTCGAGCACACCATCAACATGCAGGTCAAGGGCCAGCGCCTGCGTGCCTTCGCGCTGCAGGGCCGGGCGCCGCAGATCGTGCTCGGCATCAACCCGAAGACGATGCCGAACTTCAAGTCTGTCGCCGAGCTGAAGGGCAAGAAGCTCGGCGTCACCGCGCCGGGCTCGTCGACCAACGTGCTGGCCAATTTCGTGCTCGGCAAGGCCGGGCTGAAGCCGGGCGACGTCTCGATCATCGGCGTCGGTGCGGGCAGCGGCGCCGTCGCGGCGATGCGCGCCGGGCAGATCGACGCGATCTCCAATCTCGATCCGGTGATCACCCTGCTGTCGCGCTCGGGCGACCTGAAGATCCTCTCCGACACGCGCATCGTCGCCGAGGCCGACAAGATCTTCGGCGGGCCGATGCCCGCGGGCTGCCTCTACACGCAGCAGACCTTTCTCGACAAGTACCCGGCCACCGCGCAGGCGCTCGCCAACGCCATCGTGCGCGCCGACAAGTGGATCCAGACCGCCGGCGCGAGCGACATCATCAAGGCCGTGCCCGAGAACTACCTGCTCGGCGATCGCGCCGTCTATGTCGACGCCTTTCTCGCCGCCAAGGGCGCGCTCTCGGTCGACGGCATGATCCCCGAGGCCGGCCCCGAGACGGCGCGCCGTGCCCTGGCCAGCATCGACCCCGAGATCGCAGCCGCGAAGATCGACCTCGCCGCGATCTGGACCAACGACTACGCGCAGCGCGCCAACGCCAGGTACCCGAAGGGCTGAGCGCGATGGCCCGGCAAGCGCCCGCGAGCCCGGTGACGCCGTGACCCCGGCGCTCGCGCTCGACGGCATCTCCTGCACCTTCGTCTCGAAGGGCGACGCGCGACAGCGCTACACGGCGGTGCGCGACGTGACGCTCGCCGTCGGCGCCGGCGAGTTCGTCTCGGTCGTCGGCCCGACCGGCTGCGGCAAGAGCACGCTGCTCAACGTCGCAGCCGGGCTGCTCGCGCCGAGCACGGGCAGCGTCGAGGTGTTCGGCGAAAAGCTCGTCGGCCTGAACCGGCGCGCCGGCTACATGTTCCAGGCCGACAGCCTGATGCCGTGGCGCACGGCGCTCGGCAACGTCGCCGCCGGCCTCGAGTTCCATGGCGTGAGCGATGCTTCGTCGCAAGCGCACGAATGGCTGAAGCGGGTCGGCCTCGGCGGCTTCGGCGACCGCTATCCGCACCAGCTCTCGGGCGGCATGAGAAAGCGCGTCAGCCTGGCGCAGACGCTGGTCCTCGACCCCGACATCATCCTCATGGACGAGCCCTTCTCCGCGCTCGACATCCAGACGCGCCAGCTCATGGAAAACGAGGTGCTCGCGCTCTGGGCCGATAAGAAGAAGGCGGTCCTTTTCATCACCCACGACCTCGACGAGGCGATCGCCATGAGCGACCGCGTCGTCTGCCTTTCGGCCGGGCCGGGCTCGCACCCGATCGGCGAGTTCGCGATCGACCTGTCGCGCCCGCGCGACGTCGCCGAGGTGCGCGCCACGCCGCGCTTCGTCGAGCTGCACCAGGCGATCTGGGACGTGTTGCGTGAAGAGGTGCTAGCCGGCTATCGGCAGCAACTCGCCGCATGAAATACCTTCGCGTCTGGCAGCTCGGCCTGCTCGTCGTCATCTTCGCCGTCTGGTATGCGCTGACGACGCCGGGCCTGCTGCCCAACTTCATGTTCGAGAACGACCGCCAGGCCGCGTTTTTCTTCGGCGAGCCGCTGAAGATCTTCGGGCGCATCTGGCAATGGTTCTTCGGCCATGCCGACATCTACGAGCACCTGTGGATCACGCTCGTCGAGACGGTGCTCGCCTTCGTCATCGGCACCGCGCTCGGCCTCGGCGTCGGCCTCTGGCTGGCGCTCAGCCCGATCGCCGCGGCCATCGCCGACCCGTATATCAAGGCGCTCAACAGCATGCCGCGCGTCATCCTCGCACCGATCTTCGCGGTCTGGTTCGGGCTGGGCGTGGCGAGCAAGGTGGCGCTCGGTGTCACGCTCGTCTTTTTCATCGTCTTCTTCAACGTCTACCAGGGCGTCAAGGAAGTGAGCCCGGTGGTGCTCGCCAACGCGCGCATGCTCGGCGCGTCGCGGCGCGACCTGCTGCGCCACGTCTACTGGCCGAGCGCCATGAGCTGGGTCTTCAGCTCGCTGCACACGTCGGTGGGACTGGCCTTCGTCGGTGCGGTGGTCGGCGAGTACCTGGGCTCGTCGCACGGCGTCGGCTACCTGATCCTTCAGGCGGAGGGCTCGTTCGACATCAACACCGTGATGGCCGGAATCCTCGTGCTCACGGTCTTCGCGCTGGCCCTCGACGCCGCCGTGGGGCGCATCGAGAAGCGCCTGATGCGCTGGCAGCCGGCGGCGGGGGAGACGGAGAAGCTGTAGCCGTAGCCCCTGTCATCCTGAGCATCGCGAAGGATCTCGTCGTCGGCCCGGAGATCCTTCGCTTCGCTCAGGATGACATTGCGCGTCTATGACGGGCAATGTCACTTCGAGGTCGGCATCGTGAAGTCGGCGCCCTTGGGCGTCGAGGCCGGCCAGCGCTGCATCACCGATTTCTGCCGCGTGTAGAAGCGAACGCCTTCTTCGCCGTAGATATTCATGTCCCCGAACAGGCTCGACTTCCAGCCGCCGAAGCCGTGCCAGGCCATCGGCACGGGAATCGGCACGTTGATGCCGACCATGCCGATCTCGACGCGCCGCGCGAACTCGCGCGCGACGTTGCCGTCACTCGTGAAGCAGGCGACGCCGTTGCCGAATTCATGGTCGTTGACGAGCTTGAGGGCCGCCTCGAAATCGGGCACGCGAATGCAGGAGAGCACCGGGCCGAAGATCTCTTCGCGGTAGATCTTCATCTCCGGCGTGACGTGGTCGAACAGCGTGCCGCCGGTGAAGAAGCCTTCTTCGTGGCCGGCAACGGCGTGGCCGCGCCCGTCGGTGGCCAGCGTCGCCCCGTCGGCGACGCCCGAGGCGATGTACGACTCGACGCGATGCAAGGCTTCGCGCGTGACGAGCGGCCCCATCTCGGCGTCGCTCTCCATGCCGTTGCGGATCACGAGCTTGGTGGCGCGCTCGGCGAGGAGCGGCACGATCCGGTCGGCGACGTCGCCCACCAGCACCGCCACCGAGATCGCCATGCAGCGCTCGCCGGCCGAGCCGTAGGCGGAGCCGACCAGGGCGTCGACCGTCTGCTCGAGGTTGGCGTCGGGCATCACGACCATGTGGTTCTTGGCGCCGCCGAGCGCCTGGATGCGCTTGCCGTGTCGCGCACCGGTCTCGTAGATATAGCGGGCGATCGGCGTCGAGCCGACGAAGCTCAGCGCCTTGACGTCGGGGTTGGCGAGCAGCGCGTCGACCGCGCCCTTGTCGCCTTGCACAACGTTGAAGATGCCCTTCGGCAAGCCGGCCTGCTCGAACAGCTCGGCCATGAAGATCGAGGGCGAGGGATCGCGTTCGCTCGGCTTGAGGATGAAGGCGTTGCCGCAGGCGATCGCTACCGGGAACATCCACATCGGCACCATGCACGGGAAATTGAACGGCGTCACGCCGGCGACGACACCGAGCGGCTGGCGCACGGTCCAGTTGTCGATGCCGGTCGAGACCTGCTCGGTGTAGTCGCCTTTCAGCAGTTGCGGGATGCCGCAGGCGAACTCGACGATGTCGATGCCGCGTGTCACCTCGCCCTGGGCGTCGCTGAAGACCTTGCCGTGCTCCGACGTGATCATCGCCGCGAGCGTGTCGCGATGCTGGTTGAGCAGGCCGAGAAAGGCGTTGAGGACGCGCGCGCGGCGCAGCGGCGGCGTGTCGGCCCAGGTCTGGAATGCGGCCTTCGCCGAAGCGACGGCGGCGTCGACCTCGGCCGTGGAGGCGAGGGCGACGTGGCGGGCGATGGCACCGGTCGCCGGGTTGAAGACCGGCTGGCGGCGGCCGCTCGTTCCGGCGGTGCGGCGCCCGTCGACGTAGTGGCCGATCTCGGCGGTGCTGGCGAATGCTTCTGTGGCGCCCATGGCGTTCTCCGGGGACGATTGCCGCTCAGAGGCGGACGTTGGAAGGGGACGGCGCGGCGGCGATGGTGCGCAGCGGCCGCGAGGGCGTGCTCCACAGCACCGACTCGGGCGCCGCCGACATGAGGAGCGCGAGCCGCGTGACGATGGCGCGCAACGCGGCGACGTCGCCGGTGGTCCAGGCGCGCGTCGATGCGGTCTCCTCGCAGCACACCATGCCGTAGGCGCGGCCGTTGAGCATGAAGGCAGCGTCGAGCAGTGCCGTGACGTGGTGCGGCAGCAGGTAGGGCTCGCGCATCGCTTGCAGGGCCGGGTCGTTCATCGCATCGGCGCTGACAAAGATGCCGCGCTCGATGAGGGCGTTGAAGTAGTCGCGGTACTCGTCCTGCGCGACTCGGCGCTCGGTCACGTCGAGTTCGCCGCCGGCCGCCTTGGCGGCGAAGCAGAGCATGCTCAACTCGCCGGCGTGGCCATCGAACTTCCACATGCTGACGCGGGCGCAGCCGATGCGCGCCATGACGATGTCGATGACGCCCGAGCGCGCCGCGTTGCGGTCGATCCGGCCGGCGTAGAACTGGCTCAGCAGCTCCTGCAATCGGAAGACGTCCTGATCCTGGGGTGTCATGCGCGGAAGTATCCGCCAATCGTCGCGCCGCGCGGCCGCGCGGGGGCGCGTCCGATGGCCTCCTTGCCTCTCAGCCGTGCGCGCCGATCACGGCCAGTGCGGTCTTGCGCACGGCGGCCTTGAGCTCGTCCCAGCCGGCGTCGGCGGTGATGTCGATGCCGCCGAAGATGCGGATCGAGCGGCTGCGTATCAGCAGGTATTGGACGCCGGCGATGAGCAACAGGGTGAGGCCGCGCAGCTCGGGCCGATGCTTGAACTCGCGGGCGGCGAGCAGCCGGCTCGCTTCCTCGCCCCAGGCCTCGCGTTCGGCTTCGAGGATGACGGTCAACTCGTTGTGCTCGACGATCTCGGCGGCCAGGATCTCGAGGGTCAGCGGCCGGGCGCGCAAGGCATCGACGAAGTGTTCGAAGAAGCGCGCGTATCGCTCCGGTGCGGACAAGGCGAGAAAGGCTTTCGGCCGCTCGCCGAGCAGATCGCCCACCCGCGGCCAGAAGCGGCCGCTCGCCCCCCACTCGCGCAGCAGCTCGGGCAGGCCGCCGAAGTAGCGGTAGATCAGCACCTTGTCGACGCCGGCTTCCCTGGCGACGGCGTTGACGCCGAGCGCGGCGAAGCCGTCGCGCGCGAGGACGACGCCGACGGCCGCGAGGATGCGCAACTGGGTCGCCTCGCGATCGCGGCTGGGTCGCACCGGCCGCGGCCGGGCGGAAATTGCGGCTGGCATCGGCAGATTGTCGGCGTGCGCCGGTCAGTTGCGCACGATGGCCGCGACACCGCGCCGCGGCGTGTGCTGCTGCGCATCGGCGTAGCCGAGGCGGCAAAACATCTGCACCGTCTCCTGGTCGGCGGGCTTGCCGAGCAGCCATTGATGAAGCCGCTCGTAGTGCGGCTTCATCTCCGGAAATTCCTGGACCGCCTGGCTCATCGGATGGATCTGCAGGCCGAGCTCGGTCGCCTTCAGTTGCAGCCGCATGTAGGCACGCCCGGCGTTCACTTCGGCGGCCCGCGACGGCAGGGCGCCGGCGCCCTGCAGCGTCGACAACCAGGCGAAGCCCATGGCCGTGCGGCTGTGCCCCTCGAAGCGACCCATCATCTGCCGGTAGGCGGCGCTGCCTTCCTTCGGCGGGCTGTTGCGATCGAAGGCGCCGACGGCGTCGGCCACGCGCGGCACCAGGGCATTGACGCTGATGCCGTCGCGGTATCGCTCGATCTCGGCGGGGCCGACACGCGTGAGTCGGATGCTTTCCATCACGGTGCGGGGCGTCAGCAGCTCGACCTGTGCGGCCTCCCAGCAGAGCGTGCGCAAGGCGTCGCGTCGCGCCGGCTCGACGGTCGCGCCGAAGCGGACTGCCGGGTCGACGAGGGCGCTGCTCAGCGCCGTCAGCGTCTCGCTGCCGACCGGCCGGGCGGTGTCGTAGTCGACCTTGGCGGTGTGCCGGCGCAGCAACTGGGCAAACAGCGGATCGTGGCGCGGCGCCTCCGACCCCGATCCCGATCCCGACCAGGCGATGCGGGCGACCGGCCGGTCGTCGAGCCCGTGCGGCGCGAATTCGCCCTCGGGGAACAGGGTGACGATCGGCGCCGCGCCGCGCTCCTTGAGGGCCAGCACGAGCGCCTCGATGAAGGTTCCCTGGCTGACGACGATCTGCCGGAACCAGGGATCGGTCTCGGGTAACAGGCGCTCGCGGTCGACGCGCAGCACGATCGCGTCAGGCTCGCGCAGGTCGGCAAGCCACGGTTGCCGGTTGTGCGAGTTCGGCGCCAGGATCGCGTAGCCGAGCGCCCAGCGGCGCAGGTCGGCTTCCTCGCCGGGCCCACGCCAGGCGGCGACTGCTTCGGGCGGAAAGTCGGTCGAGCATCCAGCGGTGAGCGCCGGCACCGTGGCGGCGACGAAGCTGCCGCCGAGGATGCGGATGAAAGCGCGGCGATCCGCAGGTCGGGTCATCTCATGCTCCTTGAAGTCACCAAGAGGTGACAGAGATTAGTCACCTACGGGTGACATGTCAAGCGCGGCCGATGCCGATGCGCGTCGGCGCGCTTGGCTATGCTGCGCACTGCGGGGAAAACAAACCCCACCGACGAACTGCGCCATGCCCCGATCCGCGATCGCCCCCCAGCCGCTGTCAGACCGCGAGCTCGCCGAGCTGCAGGCCCTGCTCGACGCGCTGCCGGCACCGCTCGATCCGCTCGACGTGTCGGCGCTCGACGGCTTCCTTTGCGGCGTCCTCGTCCAGCCCGAGCCGGTGCCGCGCGAGCGCTGGCTCGCGCATGCCGGCGACGCCGACGGACGCAGGCTTCCGTCGGGCTACGACGCGGTCCGCCTGCACGCGCTGATCGAGCGCCGCCATGCCCAATTGCAGCGCGCGATCGGCCGTCGGGTCTGGTTCGACCCCTGGGTCTTCGATCTCGATCCGCCCGACGTCGGCGAACCCGACGAGGCAGACGACGAGCATGGCGCCGCCGCCGCAGCAGCGGTCGAGGCGGTGTTTCCCTGGGTGGCCGGCTTCGCCGCCGCGCTCGAGAACTTTCCCGCGCTGCTGCGGCGCGCCGGACCGGCGCTGAACGAGCCACTCGCGCTGCTCTACCGCCACCTCGATCCCGACGATCTCGAAGACGCTGCCGATCTGCTCGCCGAGATCGACGCGACCGAGCCGCCGGCCGATCTCGGTGAGGCGGTCGAGCAGCTGGTTCGCGCGACCCTGCTGATCGCCGACGTGGCCGCAGCCCTCGCCCCGCGGCGCTGACGCAGCGGTTTCAGATCGTCAACGGGTCGACGTCGATCGCCCAGCGCAGCAGCCGCTGCTCGGCCGCCTTGCGCTCGCTGCGCAGGTCCTGCAAGAGGGGCAGCCAGGCGCGCAGCATCGCCTGCAGCGCCTGGCGCGAGACCGACTCGACCAGCATCTGCATGCGCTCGATGTCGGCGACGCGGGCGACGCCGAGCGGCACCGGCGCATAGACCATCACGCCTGCGCATTCCGCCAGCGTCGCGGCGCTTTCTGCCGCGGCGACGAGAAAGCCGCGCGCCGCCGCGACGGTCTTCGCCTCGGCACGCAAAACGGCGAGGTGCGAATAGGGGGGCAGGCCGGCCGACTCGCGCTCCTTCAACTGCGTCGCGGCAAAGGCCGCGAAGTCGTGCCGGCGAAGGGCTGCGTAGAGCGGGTGCGCAGGGTGCCAGGTCTGCACCCACATTTCGCTGCCTCCGGCCTGCATCGCGTCGCGCCCGGCCCGACCCGCCGCCTGCATCAACAGGGCGAACAGCCGCTCCGGCGCGCGAAAGTCGCTGCTGAACAAGGAGGTGTCCGGATTGACCGCGGCGACCAGGCCGATGCGGCGAAAGTCATGTCCCTTGGCGATCATCTGCGTGCCGACGAGGACGTCGACCTCGCCGGCATGCACGGCGCCGAGCTGCGCCTCGAGCGCGCCTTTCTTGCGCGTGCTGTCGGCGTCGATGCGGGCGATGCGCGCGCCGGGCAGCAGGGCGGCCATCTGCTCCTCGAGCCGTTCCGTGCCGCGGCCGACCGGCGCGATGTCGGGGTTGCCACAATCGGGACAGGCGCGCGGCACCGCGTCGGCCAGGCCGCAGTGGTGGCAGCGCAGGGTCCTGTCCTGCTTGTGGAAGACACGCCAGGCGCTGCAATGCGGACAGGCGCTCTTCCAGCCGCATTCTGCGCAATGCAGCACCGGCGCATAGCCGCGCCGGTTGAGAAAGACCAGGCTTTGCTCGCCGCGCGCGATGCGCGCCTCGATCGCCGCGACCAGCGCCGGCGCCAGCGTTGCCGTCGTGCCGCGGCTGCGCGGCAAGAGGTTCATGTCGACCATGCGCACGTCGGGCCACGCCGCACCGCCGATGCGGCCGGGCAGGCTCAGACGCAGGTAGCCGCCGGTCTCGGCGCGATGCCAGCTTTCCAGCGAAGGCGTCGCCGAGCCGAGCACGACCAGGACCTTCTCGTTGCGGCCACGCCAGACCGCCAGGTCGCGCGCCGAATAGCGCGCGCCCTCCTGCTGCTTGTACGAAGGGTCGTGCTCTTCGTCGACGACGATCAGGCCGAGCCCCCGCAAGGGCGCGAACACCGCGAGGCGCGTGCCGAGCACGATGTCGGCGCGACCGGTATGCGCCAGCAGCCAGTGGCGCAGTCGCTCGGCGGGCGTCAGGCCGCTGTGCAGGGTGACGATGCGCTTGCCGGCGAATCGCCCGGCAAAGCGCGCCACGAGTTGCGGCGTGAGATTGATCTCGGGCACCAGCACGAGGGCACGCTTGCCGGCCGCCAGCGCGGTCGCGGCGGCACGCAGATAGACCTCGGTCTTGCCGCTGCCGGTCGTGCCGTACAGCAGCACGGTGCCGGGCTCGGCGCTGGCCATGGCCGCAGCGATGCGCTCGCTCGCTGCGGCCTGCGCGGGCGCAAGGGCCGGCGGCGGCTGCGGTGCGTCCGGCGCCGCTGCGCCGGACGCCAGCCGCTTTTCGAGCCGCGCCAATCGGTTGGCGATGGCCGCGTTGCCGAGACGACGCAGCTCGGCGGGCAGGACCGACAACGCAATCTCGCCGATGCCGCGCTGGTAGTAGGAGGCCGCGAACGCGACGAGCTCGCACCATGCCCTGGGCAGCGGCGGCAGCGCGTCGCAGACCTCGGTAATTTCCCTGATCTCGCTTTCGCCGGTGCCGCCCACGACACCGGGCCAGACCATGCCTGCGACTTCCCTGCGACCGAGCGGTACGCGCAGCAGGGTCCCGTCTGACAGCGGGCGCTGACTTGTGTAGCTCAACAGAAAGTCCAGGCCAGCGTGGCGCGGGGCTTCGACCGCGACTGCAACGATGGCTTCAGATGCGCTCATGAGTCACGCAACACGCTGCTCGCGGCTTCAACTAAGCGCCGTAAGTTCATGATTCCCCGACGCTTTTGAGATTCTCCACTGCTCCTGTGGGTAACTTTGTGGAGAACAGCCCTCGGCCGCGCCGAAACGCTTGCTGTAGCTTGCTCCGGAACATCCTGCCCGGTTTCGTGGCAGGCGCGCGACGTCAATGAAATCAACAACTTACGAGCGTTGCGGAAATTCGCAATGATGCGCCGCAGCACCGCGCGTCATTTTTATGACAGATCGAAGTCATGGGGATAAGTCAAGCCCTGAGTGCTCACTCACCGTCATTTGCGCCGGTACAGGTCGATCGTGACTTTGGTCACGTGCTTTCGGTCGGGTGATAGGGGCGAGACAACTCGTGCACCGCGTCGACCAGCACGCTCACGTGCTCGGGCGGGGTGTGCTGGCTGATGCCGTGGCCGAGGTTGAAGACGTGGCCGTTGCGTCCCGGCGTCTGCGCCGCGTGAAAGGACGCGAGCACCGCGGCCACTTCGCCGCGGATCGCTTCATCGCCGGCGAACAGAACGTTCGGATCCAGGTTGCCTTGCAGCGCCACGCCGGAGCCGACTCGTGCGCGCGCCTGGCCGAGGTTGACCGTCCAGTCGACACCGACCACGTCGGCGCCGAGCGCGGCGATCGACTCGAGCCAGGGGCCGCCGCCTTTGGTGAAGACGATGTGCGGCACGCGGCGGCCCTCGGCGTCGCGCTTCAGGCGCGCCAGCACACGGCGGGTGTATTCGAGGCTGAACTTCTGGAACGCGCCGTCGGCGAGCACGCCGCCCCAGCTGTCGAAGATCATGACCGCCTGGGCGCCGGCGTCGATCTGTGCGTTCAGGTACAGCGCCACCGCCTCGGCGTTGATGGCAAGGATGCGATGCAGCAGATCGGGACGCGCATAGAGCATGGTCTTGACGAGGCGGTAGTCGTCGGAGCCTTTGCCTTCGACCATGTAGCAGGCCAGCGTCCACGGGCTGCCGGAAAAGCCGATCAGCGGAACGCGGCCGTCGAGGGCGCGGCGGATCGAGGCGACGGCGTCGAACACGTAGCGAAGCTTGGCCATGTCAGGCACGGCCAGCCTGGTCACCGCCCCTTCGTCGCGCAGCGGCCGCTCGAAGCGCGGGCCTTCGCCCTCGGCGAACGAGAGGCCGAGGCCCATCGCGTCGGGAACGGTGAGGATGTCGCTGAACAGGATGGCGGCGTCGAGCGCGTAGCGGTCGATCGGCTGCAGCGTCACCTCGGTCGCGAAGTCGGGGCTGGTCGCCAGGCCCATGAAGCTGCCGGCGCGGGCCCGCGTGGCGCGGTACTCGGGCAGATAGCGGCCGGCCTGGCGCATCAGCCAGACGGGAGTGAAGGGCACGGCCTCGCTGAGGCAGGCGCGCAGGAAGGTGTCGTTGCGAAGCGGTGCGGGCATCGGAGCATTGTCGCAAACGCGCTCGCGGCGAGCCGCCGATGCGGAGGCGAGAACATAATCGCCGCGATCTTTAGATCCTACGACCGACAAGGAGTGGCGACATGCTTGCCAACGACGTTTTGCACACGGTCGGCAACACGCCGCACATCCGCATCAACCGCCTGTTCGGCAAGACGCACAGCGTCTACGTCAAGAGCGAGCGATCCAACCCTGGCGGCTCGATCAAGGACCGCATCGCGGTGGCGATGGTCGAGGCGGCCGAAGCCTCGGGCGCACTCGAGCCGGGCGCGACGATCGTCGAGCCGACTTCGGGCAACACGGGGGTCGGCCTGGCCATGGTCGCCGCAGTCAAGGGCTACAAGCTGGTGCTCGTCATGCCCGACAGCATGAGCGTCGAGCGGCGCCGGCTGATGCTCGCCTACGGCGCGACCTTCGTGCTGACGCCGCGCGAAAAAGGCATGAACGGCTCGATCGCGCGCGCGCTCGAGATCGTTGCCGAGACTCCGGGTGCATGGATGCCGCAGCAGTTCGACAACCCGGCCAACATCGATGTGCACATGCGCACCACGGCCGAAGAGATCGCCGCCGATTTCCCGAGCGGCGTCGATGCGCTGATCACCGGTGTCGGCACGGGCGGGCACATCACCGGCTGCGCCCAGGTGCTGAAGAAGATGTGGCCCAAGCTCAAGGTCTACGCGGTCGAGCCGAGCGCATCGCCGGTGATCAGCGGCGGCAAGCCGAGCCCGCACCCGATCCAGGGCATCGGGGCAGGATTCATTCCGAAGAATCTGCACGTCGATCTGCTCGACGGCGTGATCCAGGTCGAGGCCGAGGCGGCGCGCGAGATGGCGCGGCGCTGCGCCCGCGAAGAGGGCATCCTCGTCGGCATCTCGTCGGGCGCGACGCTGGCCGCGATCGCGCAAAAGCTCCCCGACATCGCCGCCGGCGCGACCGTGCTCGGCTTCAACTACGACACCGGCGAGCGCTATCTCTCGATCGAAGGCTTCCTGCCGACGGAATGAAGCCGAAGGTTCTCATCGTCGAGGACGAGCCCGGCATTGCCGACACGCTGCAGTACGCACTGCGCACCGAGGGCTTCGATCCTGCCTGGTGCGCGACCGGCGAAGAGGCGCTGGCGCGCATCGCCAGCGAGCCACCGGCGCTCGTCATCCTCGACGTCGGCCTGCCCGACGCGAGCGGCTTCGAGATCTTCAAGCGCATCCGCGCGACAAGCGAGGTGCCGGTCGTCTTTCTCACCGCGCGCAGCGACGAGATCGATCGCGTCGTCGGCCTCGAGCTCGGCGCCGACGACTACATCGCCAAGCCGTTCTCGCCGCGCGAGCTGGTCGCGCGCGTGCGCGGCGTGCTCCGGCGTAGCGCGAAGAGCGCGGCCGCTTCATCGCCCGCGGCGGGCGCGTTGCCTGCGCCCGCGCCGCTGCCGATCGCCGTCGACGAAGGCAAGATGCAGATTCGCTATCACGGCCGCGTCCTCGACCTGTCGCGCTACGAATACGGCCTGCTCAAGACGCTGGCCTCGCGGCCGGGCCACGTCTTTTCTCGCGACGCCCTGCTCGCTCGCGTCTGGGGCAACGACACCGAGAGCATGGATCGCACCGTCGACGCCCATGTCAAGACCGTGCGTGCCAAGATGAAGGTGATCGCGCCCGACGAGGAGCCGATCCGCACGCACCGCGGCAGCGGTTATTCGCTCGCCGAGGACTTGCCGGCGGATGCCTCTCCCACGAACCTGGAACCTCGCCCATGACCAAGACTTCGACGCTTCGTCGCAGTGTGCTGCTGGCGTCTATCGGGGCCTGTGCCGGCTTGCGCGTGGCCCGGGCCGCGGCGTCCGCGCCGCGCACCTATGCCGTGCTGTCCCTGGTCGGCGATCAGTTCACGGTCGTGACCCGGCGCCGCGTGACCGGCACCCAGCTCGATCCGAACGAGACCCGGCCCCTGCCGGTCGACGACGCCCAGCTCGACGGCGTTGCGGCGTCTGCGGTCGAGCGAGCGATCGCCGGCGCGGACCCGGGCGCGGCGCTGCTGCGCTTTTCGATCCGCGACAAGCGCCTGTTCGCGCTGCAGGAGCGAATGCTGTCGAGCGGCTCCGACAGCGACGAGTTGCGCGAGGCGCTGCGCGGCCTGATCGTCAAGGCCGGGGCTACCCATCTCGTGTTGGTCACCAAGCGGCGCGAGGAAGCGCGCTTCCCGCTCGACGACGGCAGCGTCGGCGCCGGACGAATCTCCGGCATCGGCTTCTACATCGACAACCTGACCCGAACCCATCGCATCGCGACCGGCGAGTCCAGCCTCGGTTACGTCTCGGCGTTCGCCTACGTGAGCGTCTCGCTGCTCGAGGCGGCGAGCCTGCGCCCGCTCGGCTCGAAGCACATCGCCGAATCGTCGATGACCACGCCTGCCGATTCCACGGACGCGGTCGTGGCCTGGGAAGCGACGACGGTGCAGCAGAAAGCGCAGGCGCTCGACCGCGTCATCGACCGCGCGGTGTTCAAGGCAACGCGCGACGTCCTTGCGGGAAGCTAGGGCCTGTTAACAGGCCCTGATCCAGGGTTCGCTTCCCGCGCTGCACCGGACGCCGTGACCAAGCGCACCCGCATCTTCATCGGCATCCTGGTCGCCTACGCGCTGGGCGTTGCCTTTCTGATGTACCGCCAGCTCGGCGACATCGACCCGCGCTACCGCGAGTCGGCCGAGGAGTCGCTGGTCGAGACCGCCTACCTGATGGCGTCGCTGATCGAGCAGGCGTCGGTCGACGGCGTCCTGCGCGTCGATGCGCTCGACCCGGTCTTTCGCGGCCTCTACGCGCGCCGCTTCATGGCCGACATCTACGGCGTCGAGAAGACGCGCGTCGAGATGCGCATGACCGTCGTCGACCGCTGGGGCACGGTGATCTTCGACTCGCGATCGGCCCAGCGCGGCGCCGACCATTCGCAGTGGCACGACGTGTACCTCGCCTTGCGCGGCCAGTACGGCGCGCGCACGACCGCCGACATCGACGGCGACCCGCGCACCTCGGTGATGTACGTCGCGGTGCCGATCCGCGATCTCTCGCCGGCCGGCGGCGGCGCCATCGTCGGCGCGGTCAGTCTCGGCAAGCCGGTGCAGAGCTTCGGCCAGTTCGTCGAGGCGGCGCGCAGGAAGACACTGCTGCTCGGCGCGACCTCGGTGGTCGCTGTTCTGCTGCTCGTCATCATCCTCTCGGTGTGGCTGGTGCGGCCGTTCGGGGTGCTCGCCGACTACGTTCGTTACGTGCGTGCGCAACGCTCGTTCAGCCTGCCACGGCTCGGCCGTCGCGCCCTCGGCGCGATCGGCGCGGCCTACGACGAGATGCGCGACGCACTGGCCGGCCGCAACTACGTGGCCGACTACGTGCAGACGCTGACGCACGAGGTGAAGGGGCCGCTCTCGGCGATCCGCGGCGCCGCCGAGTTGCTGCAGGAGCCGATGGCCGAGGCCGATCGCGTTCGCTTCATCGCCAACATCGCGCGCGAGACGCAGCGCATCCAGGAGCTGGTCGACCGCATGCTCGAGTTGACGGCGCTCGAGTCGCGCAAGAGCCTGGACCACGCGGTGCCGGTGGCGATCGCCGCGCTGGTCGCCGAGGCCGCGGCGAGCGCCACGCCGTCGGCGCAAGCGCGTGGCATGAGCGTCGTCTTCGTCGACTTCGACGCCGTGAGCACGCCCGCCGAGGCCGCGGTTGACGGCGACGCTTTCTTGCTGCTTCGCGCCGTCGCCAACCTGATCGACAACGCGCTCGATTTCTCCCCGCCCGGCGGCCGGGTGACGATCGAGGTCGCGGTGCGTGCGCGCGTGTGCGACATCGTCGTCCGCGATACCGGTCCGGGCATTCCGGAGTACGCCGAGGACAAGGTGTTCGAGAAGTTCTATTCGCTGGCCCGGCCGGCCTCGAAGAAGAAAAGCACCGGCCTCGGCCTCTCGTTCGTCAAGGAGATTGCCGAGTTGCACCACGGCCGCGTCACGCTGAAGAACGGCGCCCAGTGCGGCGCGGTGGCCACGCTCTCGTTGCCGCTCTCGCGAACCTCATCCTGAGCCAGGCGAACTCGCGAATGTCATCCTGAGCGCAGCGAAGGATCCCATCGGCGGTCGGGTGTCCGCCTCGGCTCAGCGCGCGGTTTCGCGCGCCGCGTAAGCCAGCACCGCATCGACCAGCGACGCGAGGTCGCGCTGCACGCGGTCGAAGCCGGTGCTCTTCTGCCGTGTTGCCTCATCCATGTAGAGCCGCTTGTTGACCTCGAGCTGCAGGCTCATGCGCCGCGCCGCCGGGTTCGAGTAGGCGCGCACCAGCTCGACGCCCTTGTACGGATCGTTGACCTTGACGTCGTAGCCGCAGGCCGCGAGATGGGCGCGCACGAGTTCGGTGAAGGCCGCGTCGCAGGTCGTGCCTTCGCGGTCGCCGAGCACGATGTCGGCGCGCACCTTGCCGGCGCCGCCTTCGCCCTGCGCGCCGCCGACCGCGTTCATCGAATGGCAGTCGATGTGCCAACTCGCGCCAAAGCGCGCGTGTGTCGCCTCGATGCGCTTGGCCAGCGCGTGGTGATACGGCCGGTGATAGCGATCGATGCGATGCTGGATCTCGTCGACGCCGAGCAGGCGGTCGTAGATGGCGCGCCCGTCGTCGAGGGTGCGCCAGATCAGCGCCTTGCCGAGCCGGCCCTTGCCGCTCGGCACGTATTCGTGCGGCCACGCGCCGCCTTCGACAAGCTCGAGGTCGATGTCGCCAGGGTGCCGGTTGTAGTCGATGTAGGTGCGCGGCGCGCTCGCCGCGATCAGGCTCACGCCGCGCTCGGTGGCCGGCAGCCAGAGCTGGTCGACGAAGCAGTCCTCACCGTCGCGAAGGTCGAATTCGCTGACTGCCGCGCCGAAGTCGGCGGGGAAGTCGAAGCCCGAATGCGGCGAGTCGAGAAGCAGCGGCACGCGTGCTTCGGCCGGTCCGTGCAGAGTGAATGAAGGGTGTTGTGCGGTCATGGTGATGCGCAGCATAGCCGCCTTCGTCACCGCTTCACGGCGACTTCACACCACGACGAAAAGGGACTCCATCGCTTCCCGCGCGCTTCGAATTGCCTTCGCCGCGCCTGTCGATGCTTCGCTTCGTTCCCGCCACGTCGGCGGGCCCGAGAAGCAAGGAGAGTGCGATGCGAATCTTCGAACCCCCGCTGGCCCCGCAAAGCGGCATCGGCCGCGTCCTCGTCGGCGTGCTGGTCGCCGTCTTCGCGACCATCGCCTTGCTCGCCTGGTCGCCGGCGATCGCCTTCGACTCCGAGGCACGGAAGGCAGAAAGTCCGTACTTCCAGGTCGCGAGCAGCGACGCCTCGACCGATCGCCTGCCGCTCAAGTCGACGCAGGTCGACGTGCGCATCGCCGGCGTCATTGCCGACGTGACGGTGACGCAGCACTATCGCAACGAGGGGCAGCGGCCGATCGAGGCGCGCTACGTGTTCCCGGGCTCGACAGCGGCGGCGATCTACGCCATGAACGTCCGCCTCGGCGACCGGTTGCTGGTCGCGAAGATCCGCGAGAAGGCGCAAGCGCGCATCGAGTACGAGACGGCGAAGCAGGAAGGCAAGACGACGGCCTTGCTCGAGCAGCACCGGCCCAACGTCTTCGAAATGAACGTCGCCAACATCCTGCCCGGCGACGACGTGTCGGTGGAGCTGCGCTACACCGAGCTGCTGACGCCGCACGACGCACGCTACGGCTTCGTCTTCCCGACGGTCGTCGGCCCGCGCTACAACTCGCCGCAAGGCGCCGTGACGGGCGAGAAATGGATTTCGGCGCCCTTTCTCGCCGCTGGCGTGGCGAGCGAGACGGCGTTCACGATGAAGGTGACGCTCGACTCGCCGGTCGCCGTCAAGGAGGCGATCTCGACCTCGCACGAGATCGAGGTCGAAGGCGCGGGCACCAACCACGCAACCGTGACGCTGAAGCCCGGCAGCGCCGCCCACAACAACCGAGACTTCGTCCTCGACTACCGCCTCGCCGGCGACCGCATCGAGTCGGGCCTGATGCTGTTTCGCGGCGAGAGCGAGAGCTTCTTCCTCGCCATGGTCGAGCCACCGAAAGCGGTGCCGGCGACGCAGATCAGCCCGCGCGACTACATCTTCGTCATCGACATCTCGGGCTCCATGCACGGCTATCCGCTCGACACCGCGAAGGCCTTGCTCGACAAGCTGATCGGCTCGCTGCGTCCGAGCGACACCTTCAACGTCATGCTGTTCTCCGGCTCGAACCGGATGCTCGCGCCGGACTCGGTGCCGGCGACGCGCGCCAACATCGATCGCGCGTTGCAGACCATCCGCCAGATGGGCGGCAGCGGCAGCACGGAGATCGTGCCGGCATTGCGCCGCGTCGCCGAGCTGCCGAAGGCGCCCGACGTGTCGCGCAGCGTCATCGTTGTCACCGACGGCTACGTGACGGTCGAAAACGAGGTCTTTCGCCTGGTGCGCAAGAACCTGGGCCAGAGCAACGTCTTCGCCTTCGGCATCGGCACCAGCGTCAATCGCCACCTGATCGAAGGCATCGCCCGCGCTGGCCAGGGCGAGGCTTTCGTCGTCACGCGGCCCGAGGACGCGGCCGCGCAGGCGGAACGCCTGCGCCAGATGATCGAAAGCCCGGTGCTGACCCAGGTCAAGGCGCGCTTCGAAGGCCTCGATGCCTACGATACGCTGCCTGCGCAGTTGCCCGACGTGCTCGGCGGCCGGCCGGTCGTCGTCTTCGGCAAGTTTCGCGGCACACCGAAGCCGGGCGCGAAGCTCGTCGTCGAAGGCCGGTCCGCCGAGGGTGCTTATCGCGCCGAGGCGAGCGCCGAAGGCCGCGACGACAACGGCACGTCGGCGCTGCGCTACCTGTGGGCGCGCGAGCGCGTCGCCATGCTCACCGACCAGGAAGCGCTCGAAGGCGGCGCGGCGCAGAAGGACGCCATCACCGCGCTCGGTTTGCAATACAGCCTGCTCACGCAATACACGAGCTTCATCGCCGTCGATCACCTCGTGCGCAACACGAACCCGGTGTTGACGCCGACAGTGCTGCAGCCTTCGCCGATGCCGGCCGGCGTGAGCAACCTGGCGATCGGTGCCGAAGTGCCGAGCACGCCCGAGCCCGAAGCCTGGCTGGCGCTGGCGATCACGTTGGCGATCGTCGGTGTCGGCGTGGCTCGGCTGTCTCGCCGCGTCGGCTGAGTGGCGCACGCCATGGACTCCCGCTTTGCTGTCGTCGGCCGCGCTTCGGTGCGCATCTCTCATGCCGCGCTGATGTCGCCGCATCGTCGGCCCGAGGTCTTCGCGTCGGGCGTGCGCAGGGCGACCGCCGAGGAGGATGCGCTGCGCCGGTCGCTCTGGCCGCTGCTCTGCCTCACGGCGTTCGCGACCGCGCTCTGGCCGCACTGGCGCTGGGCGGCGGCGCGCCTGGCCGACGGCTCGGACGATCCGCTCGGTCTTGCTGCGCTTGCGGTGCTGCTGCTCTGCATCGCCCGCATGGCGCCGCGGCTGCGCCGCGATCCGGCGCCGGTCTGGCTGGCCGTCGCCGTGTTGCTGACCTCGGCGGCGACCGTGCTCGGCCTCTTCGCACCGGCCTTGCCGGCAGCGCTCGTCGCCGCACTCGCCTTCGCCGCGGCGCTCGCCGCCTTCGCGCCGCCAGGCACGCCGGTACTGCCGCTCGCCGGACTTGCCGCGCTCGCCTTGCCGGTGGTCTCGTCGCTGCAGTTCTACGGCGGCTTTCCGCTCCGCGTCGTCACCGCCGAGGCGAGCACCTGGCTGCTCGATGCGGCCGGCTTCGTCGCCTCGCGCGAAGGCAGCGCGATGCTCGTCGACGGCCGGCTCGTCGTCGTCGACGCGCCGTGTTCGGGCGTGCAGATGGTCTGGATGGCGTGGTTCTGCGCCTGCACCGTCGCTCTCTGGCGCGGCCTGCCCGACCGCGCCTTCGCGAAGCGGCTCGCCTTCGTCGGCGGGGTCGTGCTCGCCGGCAACATCGTGCGCAACAGCCTGCTGGTCGGGCTCGAGGCGCGTGGTGCGGCGGCGTCGCCGTGGCAGCACGAAGCGATCGGGCTCGTCGTGCTGGCCCTTGTTTGCGCGACCGTGACGTGGCTCGTCGGTTGCGGCCCGCTGCCGACAGTGCAACGGCAAACGATCGCCTTCGACGCGCGCAGTGTCGCCTTGCGTGGCCACTTGCGTGGGGGGCTAGCTGTGCTGCTCGCTGTCTGCGCGCTCACGCCGTTCGTCTGGTCGCGCAACGCCTTTGCCTCGATCGCTCCGGAGCCCGCGGCGACCGAATGGCCGCGCGAATGGAAAGGCCGGGCCTTGCGTCCGCTCGCCCTCGACGCCGTCGAAGCACGCTTCGCCTCGCATTTCCCGGGCCGCATCGAGCGACTGACCGACGACGAGAGCGTGCTCGTCTGGCGCGAGGTGCGCACGCCGACGCGCATGCTGCATCCGGCCGCCGACTGCTACCGCGGTCTCGGCTACCGCATCGCCGACGCGCGCCTCGAACGTGACGCCGAAGCGCGGCTCTGGCGCTGCTTCGTCGCCGTGCGCGACGGCCGGCGCGTGCGCGTCTGCGAACGCATCGAGGACGCGCACGGCGGCTCGTTCACCGACGCCTCGTCGTGGTTCTGGGCCGCGCAGCTCGGCCGTTCGACCGGACCCTGGCACGCGATCACGGTCGCGACGCCGCTCGGGAGTGCGACGTGAAGCGCTTGGCGCGCCGCATCGCGCTCGTCTTTCTGGCGCTGCTCGCCCTCGTACTGGCCGCCAGCGCCGTGTTGCTCGCGACGGCGCTGTATGCGCTGCGCGCCGGGCCCGGCGAATGGTCGGTGCGGGCCGCACTCGGTCCGGTCGGCCTGGACCTCAGCGTGCCGGCACTGCTGCGCGTCGCCACGCATCCGCTCGGCATCCGCCTGCTCGCCGGGCGAAGCGTCGCGACGCGCATCGGCACGCTGCACGCGCGAACCGGGCCCACGCCGTCATCGCTCGTCGTTCGCTGCGCGCCTTGCCTCGTCGACTCGCGGCTCTTCGCCGCGAACCCGATCCGCGTCGCCGAGATCGAGGCCAGCGTCGAGCACGGCCAGCCGAACCAGTTGCACGGCGAGTTGCGCGCAGGGCGCGTGCGGGCGGCCTGGCTGGCGCGCCTGGCCGCGCAGAGCGTCGACCTCGAGCTGAAGCTCGCCGATGCGCCCGTCGCCGACATCGTCGCCCACTTCGGCAACGCGGTTCCCGAGGCCGCCCGCGCGCACATCGAAGGCCGTGCCGGCGCGGCGATCCGCCTGTCGTTGCCGTCGCGCCGCTACGCGATCGAGCCGCACCTCGAGGGGTTGACGGTCGAAGGCCTCGGCAGTGAAGCGCTCGTCGCCGCCAGTCCGACGCCGACTTGTGCACGTACGCCGCGCGCCGCACGCTCGGCCGCGCCTTATGGCCGCTGGCTGCCGCTCGCCGTGGTCGCGGCCGAAGACCAGCGCTTCTTCGAGCACGCCGGCTACGACGTCGCCGAGATGGCGGCGGCCTGGTCGAGCGAGGTGCCCGGCGGGCGCAGACCGGAGCATCGTCGCGGCGCGAGCACGATCTCGCAGCAACTCGCCAAGCTGCTCTACACCGGCGACGAGCAAAGCGCCGCGCGCAAGGTGCGCGAACTGCTCTACGCGGTCGAGCTCGACCGCACGCTCGGCAAGGCGCGCGTGCTGCAGCTCTACCTCGCGGTCGCGCCGTGGGGCGACGGCCAGTGCGGCGGCGAGGCGGCGGCGTTGCACTACTTCGGCAAGCACGCGGCGGCGCTCGATGCCGCCGAGGCGGTCTGGCTGGTGAGCCTGCTGCGCCATCCCGACGCCGAGCTCGAGCGTGCAGCGGCCGGCGGCGCCGACGTCGCCCGGCTGCAGGCGATCGCCGAGTCGCTGCGGCCTGTGCCGCGGACGCGCCGCGAGGACCTGCGCCTCGAGCTCGAGACCTGGAGCCCGCCGCCGGTCGTCTTTGTCCGGCCGGTGCGCGCGGCGCCCTTGCTGACGGCGCACGCAGGCGCGCGCTGACGGCGCCAGCGGCGGCGCACGGTACGATCCCCGGGCTGACCCGAAAGGATCCCCGATGCTCGCCACGCTCCGCTTTTCCGCCCTCCGCCGCGCCGCCGCCGCGGCCCTCGCCGCCTTCGCTGTGCTCGGCCTCGGCGGCTGCGGCTACAACGACTTCCAGCGTCTCGACGAAGGCGTCAAGGCGGCCTGGTCGGAAGTGCTGAACCAGTACCAGCGCCGTTCCGACCTGATCCCCAACATCGTCGCCACGGTCAAGGGCGAGGCCAACTTCGAGCAGGAAACGCTGACCCGCGTGATCGAGGCCCGCTCGAAGGCCACCTCGATCCAGGCGACGCCCGAGCTCATCAACGACCCGGAGGCCTTCGCCAAATTCCAGAAGGCGCAGGGCGAACTGAGCAGCGCGCTGTCGCGCCTGCTTGTGGTGAGCGAGCAGTACCCGAACCTGCGCGCCAACCAGGCCTTCCAGGACCTGCGCGTCACGCTCGAAGGCACCGAGAACCGCATCACCGTGGCGCGAAACCGCTACGTGCAGACGGTGGCCGAATACAACATCAAGGCGCGCAGCTTTCCGACCAACCTGACGGCGATGATGTTCGGCTACAAGACCAAGCCGAACTTCACGGTCCAGAACGAAGCGCAGATCTCGGTGCCGCCGACGGTCGACTTCAACAAGCCGGCATCGGCGCCACGCTGATCGCCGCCCCCTCGCGACCTCGCTTCGCGATGCGCTCTTTCGCCGCCGCCGCGATGTTTGCCCTGGCGGCGGTTGCCGCTTTCGCGCAGAGCGTGTTGCCGGTGCCACCGCTCAACGGCCGCATCGTCGACCAGACCGCGACACTGACGCCGCAACAGTCCGAGGCCTTGTCGAACAAGCTCGCGGCGATCGAGACGGCGCATGGCGCGCAGCTCGTCATCCTGATCGTGCCGACGACCGCGCCCGAAGACATCGCCTCTTTCGCGCAGCGCGTCGGCGAGCAATGGAAGGTCGGCCGCCGCGACGTCGGCGATGGCCTCGTCATCGTCGTCGCCAAGAACGATCGCGCCGTGCAGATCCAGGTCGCCAAGGCCTTGCAGGGCGCGGTGCCCGACATCGCCGCGGGCCGCATCATCGGCCAGCAGATCGTGCCGGCGTTCAAGGCGGGCGACTACGCCGGTGGCCTGAACAGCGCGGTCGATCGCCTCGGCGAGCGCATCGCCAGCGAAGGCCTGCCCGATCCCGCGCGGCAAGGCGCGCAGGGTCGCTCGCGCTCGTCGTCGGGCGGCTTCGATTTCCAGTCGATCGCGATCTTTCTCTTCGTCGGCGTGCCGATCCTCGGCGGCATCCTCAGCCGCATCATGGGACGCAAGCTCGGTGCGCTCGCCACCGGCGTCGGCGTCGGCGCGATCGGCTGGTGGCTAACGGCCAGCGCGCTCGTCGCAGGCGGCGCCGGCATCGTTGCGCTGTTCCTCGTCGGCGTCATGGGCGTGGGCAGCGGACGCGGCGGCATCGGCGGCATGCCGATCATCTGGGGCGGCGGCGGTGGCGGATTCGGCGGCGGCGGCTCCGGCGGCTTCAGCTCGGGCGGTGGCGGCAACTTCGATGGCGGCGGCGCCTCGGGGCGGTGGTGATGGCGCACTGGCTGGCTCGCCTGCTCAGGCATCGCCTGCTCGACGAAGGCGACGCGCGGCGCGCGCTCGGCGGTGCCGCGGCGCTGGCGCGCATCGAGTCGCGCGTCGCTGCCAGCGAGGCGCACCACACGGGCCAGATCCGCGTCTGCGTCGAGGCCGGACTGCCGCTCAGCTACCTGCGCCGCGACGCGACGCCGCGCGATCGAGCGGTCGCGATGTTCGCCAAGCTCGGCGTCTGGGACACCGAGCGCAACAACGGCGTCCTCATCTACCTGCTGCTGGCAGAGCGGGCGATCGAGATCGTCGCCGATCGCGAAGTGAACCGGCACGTCGATGTCGTCGAGTGGCGGCGCATCAGCGAAGCGATGCAGGTCGAGTTCAGGCGTGGCGAGTTCGAGGCCGGTGTGAATCACGCGATCGATGCTGTCGATGCGCTGTTGCGGCAGCACTTCCCACGGGCGCCCGGCGAAGCCCGGCTGAACGAACTGCCGGACGCGCCGGCGTTGCGCTGAGGCGCGCCTCAGCGCAGGTCATGATCAACTCTTCGATCTCCGTCGAGGACATGCTGGCATTGGCGATTCGCCACGTCAACGCCGGCGAGCGCGAGCGCGCCAGGATGCTGTGCGAACAAGCCGATGCCGCTCATCCGGCGCATCCGGCCGTGCAGCAATTGCTCGCCGTGCTCAGCCTGCAAGAGGGCCATGCGGCCGAGGCGCGGCGCCATGCGGGGGCGAGCCTCGCACTGCGCCCGGATCACGTGCCGACGCTCGTCGTCGCCGGTGATTCGGCCCGCGCCGAAGGCCTTCTCGCCGAAGCGCTGGCGCACTACGCGCGGGCCCATTTCCTGCAACCCGAGCGGCCCGGAGTCGGCCTCGCCCTGGCCGACGCGCAGCACCGATGCGGCCAGTTGCAGCCGGCGGCACAGACGCTCGAGCGCATGTGCGGCCTCGCCCCCGATCATGCCGACGCATGGTTCCAGCTCGCGCTCGTGCGCCAGGACCTGCGCGACCTCGACGGCGCCGCGCAAGCGCTCCGGCGCGTCCTGCAACTCGCGCCGCAGCGCGCCGAGGCCGAGGTCAATCTCGGCATCGTCCTGCAGGACATGGGCGACATCGACTCGGCCATGCGCGCCTATGGCCGCGCCTACCGGCTGCGCGAAGACAGCTTCGGTCGCATCGCGCACGCGCTCGCGGCGGCCAGCGTCGGCCGCGTATGGCTCGATCTCGACGCACTGCGCGCCGCACTGCGCGACGACGCGGCATAGGCCGGACAGCACACTCCCTCAGGGCGCGTCGCGCTTGCTGCGGTGCTGCCGGCGATAGACGCCGGGACCGGCCATGATCCGGGTCGAGAGTTCCTCGTAGCGGCGCAGGCGTTCCTGCGACATCGCTTCGCACAGCAGCGTCGGCGCCTTGCGGGGCACGGCAAAGCATTGGGCGATCGGCGTGCCGCGCGGAAGCAAGCCGCTCCACTCCGGGTCGGTCCATAGGGCAGGGAAATTGATGCCGATGTCGTTGAAGCGATCGGCGTCGACGAGCCCGGTGATGACGCGAAAGGGCAGGTCGTCGCGGTTGATCGGGTGCACCGCCATCAGCGACCAGCCCGGCTCGAGCTCGATGGTCCAGAAGCTGTTGAACTTCACCGCCGAATGGCGGCCCTGCGCCAGCGGCGAGCCGGCGATCTGCTCGGGTACGTGAAAGCTGAGCGGGGCGCGCGGGTGGGCCGGCATCGACAGCGCCGGCAGGGCCCAGTTCCAGCTGAACTGCCCGCCGCTGACCTCTACGTCGCATGGCAGCAGGATCATGAAGCCATGCGTCATCGCGTCGACGAAGGGCGGGCATTGCTTGACGGTGCGGATGCTGCGCCCATGCACAGGCGAGGCGACGCGCGGGGCCATTCGGCGCAGCCAGTCGGGCAGCGCCGTCTTGGCCGGGATCGGCTGCGGCAGCAGGTCGATCAGTGCCGGGTCGCAGCGGAAGACGATCTTCATGGGTCGCCAAGAATAGCGCCCTGCCGATCGCGGAGATCGGCAGGGCGCAGGCTCACGTCGGCAGGGGGTGCGGGCTCAGCGCACCTTGCCCGCCTTCCACGCATTCAGCAGTTGCTCGTAGGCCACGGTCTCGCCCTTGGGCTTCTCGTTGGCAAGCTTCTTCCACGGCGCATGCTGATCGGAGAGCCACTTGTCGGGACTGGACTTCGCGTTCAGCTTGGGTGCGCAGTGCGCCATGCCAGCGCGTTGCAGCCGTGCCATCACGTCGTCCATCTCGACTGCAAGGTTGTCCATCGCCTGCTGTGGCGTCTTCTCGCCGGTCACCGCCACGGCCACGTTCTTCCACCACAGTTGCGCGAGCTTCGGGTAGTCGGGGACGTTGTTGCCGGTCGGCGTCCAGGCGACCCGCGCCGGGCTGCGGTAGAACTCGATCAGGCCGCCGTACTTGTCGATGTTCTGGGTGAAGTAGTCGGCACGGATGTCGCTGTCGCGGATGAAGGTCAGGCCGACGATCGACTTCTTCAGGGACGTGGTCTTGGCCGTCACGAATTGCGCGTACAGCCAGGCCGCTGTGGCACGGTCCGGGTCGTTCGATTTCAGGAAGGTCCAGGAGCCCACGTCCTGGTAGCCGTTCTGCATGCCGTCCTTCCAGTATGGGCCGTGCGGGTTTGGAGCCATGCGCCACTTCGGCGAACCGTCGTCGTTCACGACCGGCAGGCCCTTCTTGACCATGTCGGCGGTGAAGGCGGTGTACCAGAACACCTGCTGCGCGATCTGGCCCTGCGCCGGCACTGGCCCGGACTCGCCGAACGTCATGCCGCTGGCCTCTTTGGGCGCGTACTTCTTCATCCAGTCGACGTACTTGGTCAGAGCGTAGACGGCGGCCGGTGAATTGGTCGCGCCACCGCGCGCCACCTCGGCACCGACCGGCGTGCACTTGTCGTCGGCCACGCGAATGCCCCACTCGTCGATCGGCAGCCCGTTCGGGATGCCCTTGTCGGCCGCGCCTGCCATCGACAGCCACGCGTCGGTGAAGCGCCAGCCCAGCGACGGATCCTTCTTGCCGTAGTCCATGTGCCCGTAGATCGGCTTGCCGTCGATCGTCTTCACATCGTTGGTGAAGAACTGCGCGATGTCTTCGTACGCGCTCCAGTTGACCGGCACGCCCAGGTCGTAGCCGTACTTGGCCTTGAACTTGTCCTTCAGGTCCTTGCGCGCGAACAGGTCGGCGCGGAACCAGTACAGGTTGGCGAACTGCTGGTCGGGCAACTGGTACAGCTTGCCGTCAGGCGCGGTCGTGAAACTGGTGCCGATGAAGTCCTTCAGATCCAGGCCGGGGTTGGTGTAGTCCTTCCACTGGCCGGCCATCGCGTCGGTCAGCGCGATCGCGGTGCCGTAGCGGTAGTGCGTGCCGATGTGGTCGGAGTCGTTGATCCAGCCGTCGTAGATCGACTTGCCCGACTGCATCGAGGTCTGCAGCTTCTCCACGACGTCGCCCTCCTGGATGATGTCGTGCTTGACCTTGATGCCGGTGATCTCCTCGAAGGCCTTGGCCAGCGTCTTCGATTCGTACTCGTGCACGGTCAGCGTCTCGGAGACGACCGAGATCTCCTTCACCCCCTTGGCCTGGAGCTTCTTCGCGGCCTCGATGAACCATTTCATCTCGACCATCTGCTGATCCTTGTTCAGCGTCGATGGCTGGAACTCGGCGTCGATCCATTTCTTCGCCTCGGCTTCACCGGCCCACGCGCCTTGGCCCAGGGCCAGAGCGGCAGCGGCGAAGGCCACGGCATTCAAGCGCAACTTCATGTCTGTCTCCTCAAGTGCTTCCCATTGACTGCATGACACGCCGGCTGGGAAGAATCGGCCGGGCGCCTTTTCAGAAAACTCCTTGTGTCGGCTCCTATGGCGTCACGGTAACAGGCCCTAGCCCTTGCGCATCACCAGCGCGAGCAGCAGCATCGAGGCCACGAAGCTGAACCAGATCGAGGGCTCCTGCTCGAGGCCGAACCAGGCGATCATCTTTTCGCTCACCGCGACGAAGGCGAGGTTGAGGTAGGCCGCGGCGAGCAGGCCCATGAAGAGGCGGTCGCCGCGCGTCGTGGCCATCGGCAGCCAGCCCTTGCGCAGCACCGTGGGCGACTTGAGCTCCCACACCGTCATGCCTGCCAGCATCAGCGCGATGCAGATGAAGAACACCGCCACCGGCAAGGTCCAGGCCATCCATTCGAACATTGCAGTCTCCCTTCAGACCCGGCCCATCGCGAAGCCCTTGGCGATGTAGTGGCGCACGAACCAGATCACGATCGCACCCGGGACGATGGTCAGCGCGCCGGCGGCGGCGAGCACGCCCCAGTCCATTCCGGCGGCCGACACCGTTCGCGTCATCACCGCGACGATCGGCTTGGCGTTGACGCTGGTCAGCGTGCGCGCCATCAGCAGCTCGACCCAGCTGAACATGAAGCAGAAGAACGCGGCGACGCCGACGCCGGCCTTGATCAGCGGAATGAAGATGGTCAGGAAGAATCGCGGGAACGAGTAGCCGTCGATGTAGGCCGTCTCGTCGATCTCGCGCGGAATGCCGCTCATGAAGCCCTCGAGGATCCACACCGCCAGCGGCACGTTGAACAGCAGGTGGGCCAGGGCCACCGCGATGTGCGTGTCCATAAGACCGAGCGTCGAGTAGAGCTGGAAGAAGGGCAGCAGGAAGACGGCCGGCGGCGTCATCCGGTTGGTGAGCAGCCAGAAGAACACGTGCTTGTCGCCGAGGAAGCTGTAGCGCGAGAACGCATAGGCGGCGGGCAGGGCGACGACGAGCGAGATGACCATGTTGATCGCCACGTAGATCATCGAGTTGATGTAGCCCGAGTACCAGGAAACATCGGTGAAGATGACCCGGTAGTTGTCGAAGGTGAGCGCCTTCGGCCACATCGAGAAGACGCCGAGGATTTCCTCGTTCGTCTTGAACGACATGTTGATCATCCAGTACACGGGCAGGATCGCGAACACCAGGTACAGGACCAGGAAGATCGTGCGCTTCTTCAGGCGTCGCTCATCCATGCCCGGCTCCCGGCTTGTCCTGCGTGCCGACGCGCAGCATCCAGTTGTAGAGGATGAAGCTGAGCAGCAGGATGATCAGGAAGTAGATCAGCGAGAAAGCCGCGGCCGGCCCGAGATCGAACTGGCCCACCGCCTTCTGCGTCAGATACTGGCTCAGGAACGTGGTGGCGTTGCCGGGCCCGCCGCCGGTCAGCACGAACGGCTCGGTGTAGATCATGAAGCTGTCCATGAAACGCAGCAGCACCGCGATCATCAGCACGCCCCGGAGCTTGGGCAGCTGGATATAGCGGAAGACCGCGAACTTGGACGCACCGTCGATGCTCGCGGCCTGGTAGTAGGCATCGGGAATCGCGCGCAGGCCGGCGTAGCACAGCAGCGCCACCAGCGGCGTCCAGTGCCAGATGTCCATCAGCAGCACGGTCAGCCACGCCTGGGTCGCGTTGCCGGTGTAGCTGTAGTCGAAGCCGAGCCAGGCCAGCGTCGCGCCGAACAGGCCGATGTCGGTGCGGCCGTAGATCTGCCAGATCGTGCCGACCACGTTCCAGGGGATCAGGAGCGAGATCGCGACCAGCACGAGCACCGCCGACGCATGCCAGCCCTTGGCGGGCATCGACAGGGCGAGGGCGATGCCGAGCGGGATCTCGACGAGCAGCACCGACAGCGAGAAAGTGAGCTGCCGAGTCAGCGCGCCCTGCAGGTCGTCGTCGCGCATCACCGACTTGAACCACTCCGTACCGACGAAGACGCGGCGCTCGGGCGAGATGATGTCCTGCACCGAGTAGTTCACCACCGTCATCAGCGGCAGGATCGCCGAGAACGCGACGCACAGCACGACCGGCAGGATCAGCAGCCAGGCTTTCTGGTTGACTGGTTTCATGGCGCCGCCTCCGCGATCAACACGTCGTCCTTGTAGAAGCAGGTGTGGCTGCCGACGATCGCCAGCCAGATTGCGTCGCCGGGCTTCGGGATCGCCTGATCGGGGCTCAGCCGGGCCCGGATCACGGCCTGATCGCCGCCACTGCCCACGCTGGCCGTGACCAGCCAGTAGGTGCCGATGTCCTGCGCCTGCGTCACGACCGCGGGCACCGCGCCCGCGTCGTTCGGCGCGGCGAGGGTGACGTACTCGGGCCGCACGCCCAGGCTGAGCTTGCCTTCTTGCCTCGGCACCCGGGCCGACATCGCCACCTGCTGGCCGACGATGTCGATGCCGCTTCCGTTCCAGCGCGCGGGCAGGAAGTTCATGCCCGGCGAGCCGATGAAATGGCCGACGAACGTATGCTGCGGCCGCTCGAACAGGTCCGAGGCACTGCCGATCTGCACCGCACGGCCGCGCGTCATCACGATCACCTGGTCGGCGAACGTGAGCGCTTCGACCTGGTCGTGCGTGACATAGATCAGGGTGAGCTTGAGCTCGTGGTGGATCTGCTTGAGCTTGCGCCGCAGCTGCCATTTCAGGTGCGGGTCGATCACCGTGAGCGGCTCGTCGAACAGCACCGCCGAGACGTCTTCGCGGACCAGGCCGCGGCCGAGCGAGATCTTCTGCTTGGCATCGGCGGCGAGGCCGGCGGCACGGGAGCCGAGCTGGCCGCTGAGCTCGAGCATCTCGGCGATCTTGCCGACGCGCTGGGCGATCCGGTCCGCGGCCACGCCGCGATTGCGCAGCGGAAAGGCGAGGTTCTCGGCGACCGTCATCGTCTCGTAGATGACCGGGAACTGGAACACCTGGGCGATGTTGCGCTGCTGCGGCGTGCGGGCCGTGACCTCGACGCCGTCGAACCTGACGCTGCCCCGCGAGGGCTTGACGAGGCCGGAGACGATGTTGAGCAAGGTCGTCTTGCCGCAGCCCGACGGGCCGAGCAGGGCGTAGGCGCCGCCGTCGTCGAAGCTCATCTTCAGCGGCAGCAACGCGTAGTCCTCGTCGCGTTGCGGGTTCGCTCCGTAGGCGTGGGCCAGGTCGAGGTCGATGCGCGCCATGTCAGTGTCCGCGGCCCCGCGCCGCCACCAGCAGGTCGCCCGCCGCATCGAAGGCGTAGGCCTGCGCGGCGTGGATGTAGAGCGTGATCGGCTCGCCGAGGGTGAACACGTGCACGCCGGTGAACTGGGCGACGAGCTCGCCGACCGGCGTCTCGACGTGGACGAAGGTGTCCGAGCCCGAGATCTCGGCCAGCTCCACCCGGCCGGCGAGCGCGACGTCGCCCTCGCGATGCTGCACGCCGATCGCGCCGGCACGCACGCCGAGCGTCACGTTGCCGGTGGCCCCGGCCGGCAGCAGAATGGGAAAGCGGATCCCGCCGGCGAGTGTCACGGCGCCATCGCCGACGGTACCGGCGATCAGGTTCATCGGCGGGTCGCTGAAGGCGCGCGCGACGCGGATCGACTTCGGCCGGTGGAACACCTCGGCGGTCGGCCCGTACTGCAGCAGCGCCCCGGCATCGAGCACCGCGGTGTAGCCGCCGAGCAGGAGCGCCTCGGTCGGTTCGGTGGTGGCGTAGACGACGGTCGAGTCGCCGGCCGCGAACAGCTGCGCCAGCTCGTCGCGCAACTCCTCGCGCAGCTTGTAGTCGAGGTTCACGAGCGGCTCGTCGAGCAGCATCAGGGGCGCGTTCTTGGCCAGGGCGCGGGCCAGCGCGACGCGTTGCTGCTGCCCGCCCGAGAGCTCCGCGGGAAGGCGCGTCAGGAAGGCCTCGATGTGCAGCTTGGCGGCCAGCTCCCGGACCCGCGCGTCGATGTTGCGCTCGCGGCGCAGCTTGAGCGGCGAAGCGATGTTGTCGGCGACCGTCATCGACGGGTAGTTGATGAACTGCTGGTAGACCATGGCGACGTTGCGCTCGCGCACGGGCTTGCCGGTCACGTCCTGACCGTCGGCAACGACCCGCCCCTTCACCGGCGCATCGAGCCCCGCCATGACCCGCATCAGCGTCGTCTTGCCGGCCTGGGTCGCGCCGAGCAGCACGGTCACTGCACGCGGCACGAGGGTGAGGTCGAGCGGATACAGCAGGGCCTGCGCGCCGACCCGCTGTTCGATGCGTTCGAGCATCAGTTCCATGCGCTGCCCGAAGTTTGCGGGACCGGTTCGGCCGCGTCCGGCGCATCGGCGCCGGGCCAATGGACGGCGCACCAGCCATTCACGGCGGCGCGCTCGGCCGCCGTGTAGTGCAGGCCGAGCTTGCTGCGCCGCCACAGTACGTCGTCGGCGCTGCGCGCCCATTCGTGATCGTGCAGGTAGGCGAGCTCGGCCTCGAACAGGCCGGGCGCGACCTCGGCGCCCAATCCCTTCTGGCCGAGCACGCGGTCGATGCGCGAGCCGTAGGCGCGAGCCAGGCGCATACGCAGCGTCTCGGGCAGCTCGGGATGGCGCAGTGCCACCGCCTGGACGAACCTGAGGAAATCGGTATCGGGCCGGCTCGGGGTGCCGACCCACGCCGTGAGATCGCCGCCGGGAAGCGACGCCTCCTGTGTCCACTTGCCGGCACGGATCGCGAGCGGGCCCGCGAGAAGGTCGGTCGCCTCTTCGGCGAGCTTGCGAAAGGTCGTGATCTTGCCGCCCCACACCGTCAGCAACGGCGCCTGCGCCGTGTCGAGCTCGAGCATGTAGTCGCGCGTCACGGCGGCGGGGTCGCCGGCAGCATCGTCGAGGAGCGGCCGAACGCCCGAGTAGGTCCAGACCACGTCGCCGGGTACCACCGGGCGCTCGAAATAGCGGCTCGCCTGTTCGCAGAGGTAGGCGATTTCATCGGCGTCGATGCGTGCGTCGCCGACCGCGCCGTGGTGCTCGATGTCGGTCGTTCCGATCAAGGTGAAGGCGCCCTCGTACGGTATGGCGAAGATGACGCGCTTGTCGGGGTTCTGGAAGATGTAGGCATGGTCGTGCTCGAACAGGCGCGGCACGACGATATGGCTACCCTTGACGAGACGCAATGCCTTGGCGCGCGGCATGTGCGCCTGGTCGCTGAGAAATTGCGCCGCCCAAGGCCCGGCGGCGTTGACGAGCGCCCGCGCGTCGACCTCCTTCTGCCCGCCGGACCGGCTTTCGACGCGAACGCGCCAGCCCTTTGCGCTGCGCGCGGCGTCCACCACGCGCCAGCCGGTCAGGATCGTCGCGCCACGCTCGGCCGCGTCGATCGCGTTCAGCACGACCAGCCGGGCATCGTCGACCCAGCCGTCGGAATAGACGAAGCCCTTCGTGAAGCGGCGCTTCAGCGGCTTGCCGGCGGGGTGCCGGCGCAGATCGACGGTTGCCGATCCGGGCAGTACTTCGCGCCGGGCCAGATGGTCGTAGAGGAACAGCCCGGCACGGATCATCCATACCGGCCGCATGCCGGGGTCGTGCGGCATCACGAAGCGCAGCGGCCACATGATGTGCGGCGCGCTCCTGAGCAGCACCTCGCGCTCGGCGAGCGCCTTGCGGACCAGGGAGAATTCGTAGTACTCGAGGTAGCGCAGGCCGCCGTGGATCAGCTTGGTGCTCGACGACGAGGTGTGCGCGGCCAGGTCGTCCTTCTCGCACAGCAGCACCTTGCAGCCACGCCCGGCCAGGTCGCGCGCGATGCCGGCGCCGTTGATCCCGCCGCCGATCACGAGCACGTCGTACGCCTCGGCCGGCTCGTTGGCGCGGGTGTCGCTCAAGCAGTCTCCTGGGGTGTCGAACCGGCGAATCGCGGTCAATTGCGTGTTCGTTTTGATTCGTTTGTGTTTTTACTCTTTCCTTTTTATCTCACCATGTCGCATCGCGCAAGCGCGGTTTTCCGCAATGGCGCCCCCGGACGCGCGAACTACGCTTCCTGCGTGACGCCGAATCCGCGCCAAGCCCTGTTGCTCGACGAGGTGCGCGCGCGGGGCTCGATCTCGGTCGAAGCCCTCGCCGAGCAGTTCGACGTGACCCTGCAGACGGTGCGCCGCGACGTCAAGCTGCTCTCGCACGCCGGCCTGCTCGCGCGCTTCCATGGCGGCGTTCGCGTTCCCAGCTCGACGACCGAGAACATCGCCTACCGCCAGCGCCAGCAGCTCAACGAGCCAGCCAAGCGGCGCATCGCGCGCGCCGTCGCCGCGGCGGTCCCGAACGGCTGCTCCCTGATCATCAATATCGGCACGACGACCGAGGCGATCGCGCGCGAGTTGCTCCGTCACACAGGCCTGCGCGTCATCACCAACAACCTGAACGTCGCCGCGATCCTCTCCGACAACCCCGAGTGCGAAGTGATCGTCGCGGGCGGCATCGTGCGCTCGCGCGACCGTGGCATCGTCGGCGAGGTGACGATCGACTTCATCCAGCAATTCAAGGTCGACATCGGCCTGATCGGCATATCCGGCATCGAGGCCGACGGCAGCCTGCGCGACTTCGACTACCGCGAAGTCAAGGTCGCCAGGGCGATCATCGAGCACTCGCGCGAAGTCTGGGTCGCCGCCGACCACAGCAAGTTCAATCGTCCGGCGATGGTCGAGCTCGCGCGCTTCGAGCAGATCGACATGCTGTTCACCGACGCGGCGCCACCGGCGCCGTTTCCGGCGCTGCTCGCGGCAGCCGGAGTCAACTGCGTCACCTGCGCGGAGGCCCAATGAGCCAGCCACGTCATCTGCTCGCACTCGACCAGGGCACGTCGAGTTCGCGTGCGGTCGTCTTCGACGCGCGTGGCAGTGTCGTCGCCATGGCGCAGCGCGAGTTCCGGCAGATCTTTCCCAAACCCGGCTGGGTCGAGCATGACCCGCGCGAGATATGGAGCACGCAGCTCGCCACGGCGCGCGAGGCGATCGCGAAGTCGGGCGTCGATGCCGTCGACATCGCCGCGATCGGCATCACCAACCAGCGCGAGACGACGCTGCTCTGGAACCGCGCCACCGGCGAGCCGCTGGCCAACGCCATCGTCTGGCAGGACCGCCGCACCGCACCGGCGTGCGAGGCGCTGAAGCAGCGCGGCCTCGAGCCGCTCTTCAGGAACAGGACCGGACTCGTCCTCGACGCCTATTTCTCCGGCACCAAGCTGGCCTGGCTGCTCGACAACGTGGCCGGCGCGCGCGCCGCGGCGGAACGCGGCGAGCTCGCTTTCGGCACCGTCGATACGTGGCTGATGTGGATGCTGACCGGCGGCGCCGATGCCGCGACGCGTCGCCATGCCGTGCATGCCACCGACGCCAGCAACGCATCGCGCACGCTGCTCTTCGACATCCACGAAGGCGCGTGGAGCGACGAGCTGCTCGCCGCGTTGCAGATTCCGCGCGGGCTGCTATCCGAAGTGCATGCGTCGAGCCACGTCTACGGCCACACGCAAGCCGATCTGCTCGGCGCCTCGATGCCGATCGGCGGCGTCGCCGGCGACCAGCAGAGCGCGCTGTTCGGCCAGGCCTGCTTTCGACCCGGCCAGGTCAAGAACACCTACGGCACCGGTTGCTTCATGCTCATGAACACCGGCACCGTTGCCGAGACCTCCAGCCACGGCCTCATCACGACGCGCGCCGCGCAAGGCGTAGGTCCCGCGCAGTACGCGACCGAAGGCAGCGTCTTCATCGGCGGTGCCGTCGTGCAGTGGCTGCGCGACGGCCTGCGCGCCATCACCGCCAGTGGCGAAATCGGCAAGCTCGCCGAAAGCGTTCCCGACAACGGCGGCGTGATGTTCGTTCCCGCCTTCACTGGCCTTGGCGCGCCGTACTGGCAGCCCGACGCGCGCGGCACCATCGTCGGCCTGACGCGCGGCTCGACGATGGCGCACATCGCGCGCGCCGCGCTCGAGTCGATCGCCTTCCAGAGCGCGGCCCTGCTCGACGCGATGAGCAAGGATGCGATCGCCGCCGGTGGCGTCGCGGTGGCAGAGCTGCGCGTCGACGGCGGCGCGTCGGCCAACGACCTGCTCATGCAGTTCCAGGCCGACCTTCTCGGCATCCCCGTGCTGCGGCCCAAGGTGATCGAGACCACCGCGCTCGGCGCCGCCTACCTCGCCGGTCTGAGCTGCGGCGTCTACGCCGGCACCGAGGAGCTGGCCACGCATTGGCAGGTGGAGCGGACCTTTCATCCGACGCTGTCGCGCGAGCGGGCGGCGGCGCTGATGCAGCACTGGGAACACGCGGTGAAGCAGGCCACGGCGTGAGGGGCCTGGCGGCGTCGACAACGCTCCTGACAGAACGCTGTCAGGAGCTGTCGCGCAGCATGAGGGCTCCTCCACTCCTCAGCCGAGACACCCCATGGAAACCGCCACCCTTGCCCACGCCATCGACTGGTTCGAGATCCCCGTCCGCGACATGGACCGCGCCCAGGCGTTCTACGAAAAACTGCTCGCCACGTCGATGCGCCGCGAGACGATCAACGGGCAGACTCTCGCTCTCTTCGGCTACGCCGAAGCCGGCGTCGGCGGCTGCCTGATGGCCGGGCCGAACGCGCCGAAGCCGTCCGACTCCGGAACGATGGTCTACCTGAACGCCGGCGCTTCGCTCGACGCGGTGCTGGCCCGCGTCGAGGCGGCCGGCGGCCGGATTGCCACGCCCAAGGTGAAGCTGCCGGGCGACATGGGCTGCTTTGCCCACATCGCCGACAGCGAAGGCAACCGGGTCGGCCTGCACGCCCCGGCCTGAGAGGTTCGGATTGCCTCTCAGCCTCCGAGCATGCGCCGCGCCGACCGACTGTTCCAGCTCATCCAGCTGATTCGAGGCCGGCGCCTCAGCACCGCTCGCTTTCTTGCCACGCGGCTCGAGGTCTCGGAGCGCACCGTCTATCGCGACGTCGCCGACCTCATGGCGCAGGGCGTGCCCATCGAGGGCGAGGCGGGCGTCGGCTATCGCATGCGTTCCGGCTTCGACCTGCCCCCGCTCATGTTCACCCGGGAAGAAGCGCAAGCCCTGGTCGCCGCGGTGCGCGTCGCGCGGTCGCGTCTCGACGAGGCGCTGGCCGCCGACGTCGAGACGGCGCTCTCGAAAATCCTTGCGGTATTGCCGGCTGCGTCGCGCGCTGCCGCGGAGAGCATCGCCGTGCTCGTGCCGCCGGCCGCGCTCGACGCAGCGACGCGCACGCGACTGCGCACCCTGCGCAAGGCCACCGAGCAACGCGCCAAGGTGCGCATGCGCTACCTCGACCTGAAGGGCAGCGCCAGCGAGCGCACGGTGCGGCCGCTGGGCTGCGTCTATTGGGGCGAGGTCTGGACGCTCGCCGCGTGGTGCGAATCGCGCCAGGGCTTTCGCAACTTCCGCGTCGATCGCATCGCTTCCGTCGACGTGCTCGACGAGCGCTTTCGCGACGAGCCGGGCAAGACGCTGCCCGACCTTCTGCGCGAGGTCGAGTTCGACCGATCGGGCGACCCGCTGTCATCCTGAGCGGCGACCCACTGTCGTCCTGAGCGGCGACCCACTGTCATCCTGAGCGGAGCGAAGGATCTCATCGCACCGCGAGATCCTTCGCTTCGCTCAGGATGACAAGGAGCGGACTCGACGACGGAAGCGGCGAGCGCGGCCTGAAGCGCAGCTTCGAGGTCGTCCGTCTCGATTCGCTCGTCACGCAGCGGCAGACCAGCGACGTGTCGGCGCTCGGTCCGTTCCAGCGCTGGCAGGACGCCGCCTGGAAGCGTGAGACGGTGAGCATCCGCCAGCACACTACGCAGCGGCCGGCACGTCGCTCACCGATTGCACCGCACGACGGAATTCGAGCGGCGACTGGATGTGCGAGAAGGCCTCGCGCGTGCCGCCGCTGCCGGTGACGACGATGTTGCCGTAGCCGAACATGCGTCCGGGCAGGCTCTGGTCGACGGCGATCGCCTCGATCTTGTTGAGCAGCAACTCGACCGAGCGCGTCGTCATGACGCCCGACTTCATCATCACGCGCTTGTTCGTCACCGCGAAGTCGGAGCTCTGCCGCTTGATGAAGGCCGGCAGCAGCACGAGCAGCGCCAGCGCGAGCGGCACCCAGGCGAATGCTTGCCCGCTGCCGTTGAAGAGAAACCACGCCGCAGGCAGGAGTACGACGACGGTGAAGAGGATCGGCATCGCAAAGACCAGCCAGTGCAAGCGGGTGCGATAGACGACCCGCTCTCCCTCGATCAGGTTTCGGTCGATGTAGCTCATGATTGCATCGTACGCCGGGCTTTCTTTCCCGTCGGCGGCATCACGGACCCGATCAGGCCGGCAGCTCTCGCTTGTCAGGCGAGGCGGGCACTTCGACCCGCACCGCTTCGGTCGGCCGCCCCGAGGCGACCCAGGCGTCGAGGCCACCGGCCAGCGGACGGGCGCGCATCAGGCCGCGTGCGGCCAGCACTGCCGCGGCGCGCGCGGCCGACACCTCGTTCGGGCAATTGCAGTAGAGAACGATCTCGCGATCGGGTGCGAGCGTCGCGCCGTGCGCGTCGATGTCGCGCAGCGGCACCGAGATCGCGCCGGGGATGCGCCGCGCATCGACTTGCGAGCTGGCGTCGGAGCGAACGTCGATGACGAGCGGCGCGTGGCCTTGCTCCATCAGCGCGTGCAACTCGTCGACATCGATGCGCGGGATGTCGAGCTCGCGCAGGAAGCGGCGGCGCTGCCAGTAGCGCACGGCCAGCAGCGCGACGAGGACGAGCACGAGCACGACGGTGGCCATGCCGCCGGTGCTGGCCATGATGTCGAAGATCTGCTGGATCTGGTCGCTGAAGACGACGCCGAGCGCCATGAAGGCGAGCGTCCAGACGAGGGCCGCGACGATCTCGAAGACGAGGAAACGCGCCGTCGACATGCCGAGCGCGCCTGCCATCGGTGCCGCGACCACCGACACGCCCGGAACGAACTTGGCGGCGATGAGCGAGCTGCCGCCCCAGCGCGTGATGAGCGACTCGCCCTGCCGGACACACGAGTCGGGCGAGAGCGAGATGCGGCAGAGCTGGCGCATGACGCGATAACCGTAGCGTCGGCCGGCCGCGAACCAGACGCCGTCGCCGATGACATTGGCGGCAATCGAGGTGCCGAGCGCCGCCGCCAGCGAGATTTGACCGGTGACGACCAGGCTGCCCGCGACCACGAGCAGCGGCGAGGCGGGAACCGGTGCGCCAACGCGCGCCGCCAGGGTCACCACGAAGATGATCAGCGCGCCATGGTCGACGAGAAGGGCGACGAGCTGGTGCATGGCAGACAGTGTGCGACCAAACGGGCACCGGCATTTGCCGTGGTGCTATTCGGCGCCGCCCGATGCGGCACGACCGAATGGCCGGGCAGACGGCGAAGCACGTCGGCGTCCGCCCGGCGCCGAACCTTCACTCGCGCCGCCAGTTCTGTTCCCGGTACGTGCGCGAAGTGATCATGGAAGCCACCGGCCGCAGCGTGGGCGAGGTCGAGACCTTCAGCCAATTGCTTTCGCGCCATCGGGGTGCCGACCTGAGCTTCTGGAAGCTCTGGTACTTCGGCCGCATTCCCTGGGAGCGCGAATCCGTCACGCTGGCCAGCGTGATGCTGCGCCCCGAGTTGCGCGTCGTGTTCGACGGGGGTGGCGCAAGGCTCGTGAAGCCGCCGGAAGCCGGTCGCGGAGCGCAGAAGCGAGTAGATTCGTGAGCTAGCCTCGCCGTCCCGCGGCACCGATCTCCATGCCCACACCCTTCGTCCCCATCCGCGGCCTGCACCACTATGCCTATCGCTGCCGCGACTGCGAGGAAACGCGCGCCTTCTACGAAGACATCCTCGGCCTGCCGCTGGTGCACGTGATTCGCTCCGACATCGTGCCCAGCACCGGCGAGCACTGCCCGTACGTGCACATCTTCTTTCGCATGACCGACGGCTCGCACCTCGCCTTCTTCGACCTCGGCGACGACACCGCCGCCGAGCCCTCGCCCAATACCCCGTCGTGGGTCAACCACATTGCGCTGCGCGTCGATTCGGTCGAGGCGCTGCGCCTGGCCAAGGCCAGGCTCGAAGCGGCGGGCATCGAGGTGCTCGGCATCACCGACCACCGCATCATCGAGTCGATCTACTTCTTCGACCCGAACGGCATCCGCCTCGAGCTGACGGTGCCGACGGCGAGCGCCGCGACGATGGCGGCGCATGCGAGCCAAGCGCACGCCGCCGTCGCATCGTGGACGGTCGAGAAGCTTGCCCGTCTCGACGCGGCCGACGCGGCAAGGCGCGACGCCGCCGCCAACCTCTCGAACTTCGGCGCGATGGACGCCTGAGGCGGCGCACGGGAGAGGCGCGCTCCGTCGATCGCCGTCGCGCTATAACGTCCGTCCATGGTCAGCACCGAAACCTGGAAATTCGCTCCCGCCTATGCGTTGCCGCAATGGCCTTTCGTCGCCCCGCCCGACCTCGCGAACTCGGGGTCGGGCGAGCGCATCCGCTATCCGGTCGTCATCGCTGGCGGCGGCCTGGCCGGGCTGACGCTGGCCTGCGACCTGGCCCTGCGCGGCGTGCGCGCCGTCGTGCTCGACGAAGACGACACGGTCGGCGTCAGGGGCGCGTCGTCGCGCGGCATCTGCTATGCGCAGAAGAGCCTCGAGATCTTCGAGCGGCTGGGCATCTACGAGCGCATCCGCGCCAAGGGCATCACCTGGTCGGTGGGCCGCACCTTCTCGGGCGCCGACGAGCTCTATGCCTTTAACCTGAAGGACGAGAGCTTCTCAGAGCAGCCGCCCTTCATCAACCTGCAGCAGTTCTACCTCGAGTGGTTTCTCGTCGACCGCATCGTCGAGCTCGGCGGCACCGACCTGCGCTGGAAGAGCAAGGTGCTGGCGGTCGAGGACGACGCTGACGCCGTCGTCGTCGAGGTCGAGACGCCGGCCGGAACCTACTCGCTCGAAGCCGAGTGGTTCATCGACGCCACCGGCGCCAACAGCCGCATCCGCCAGGCCTTGGGGCTGGAGGTCAACGCCTCGCGCAGCACCGACCGCTGGTGCATCAGCGACGTCAAGTTCAAGACGCCGTTGCCGGCGGAGCGCTGGACCTGGGTCGATGCGCCGTTCAACGAAGGCCGCGCCGTCTGGCAGCACCTGATGGCCGACGACGTGTGGCGGCTCGACTACCAGATGGCCGAAGACTGCGACCCCGAGGCGATCAGCCAGCCCGAGGTCGCCGGTGCGCGTCTGCGCGAGCAGCTCGGGCCTGGCGTCGAGTTCGAGTTCGTCTGGATCGGCCCGTACCAGTATCGAGATCACCTGCTCGAGACCTTTCGCGTCGGCCGCACGCTCTTCATGGGCGACTGCGCGCACGTCGTCTCGCCGTTCGGTGCGCGCGGCGGCAACAACGGCATCCAGGACGCGGCCAACCTCGGCTGGAAACTCGCCCTCGTGCTGCAAGGCGAAGCGGGCAGCGGCCTGATCGACAGCTATCACCACGAGCGCTACGCCGCGGCAGCGGAGAACCTCACAGTCACCAAGCGCACGTCTCGCTTCCTGGCACCGCGCAGCGCGGCCGAGCATCGCATCCGCCGCGCGGTGTGCACGCTGGCGCGTCGCCACGAGTTCGCGCGGCGCCTCGCCAACACCGGCCGCATGGCGCAGGCCAACGTCTATCCGCCGTCGCCCTGGGCGCCGAATGGGGCGCGTCCGGTACAGAACGTCGTCGAACGCGGCATGACGCTGATGCATTGCTTTCGCCCCGGCGAGACGCGCTTTCTCGGCCTCGCTGTCGGCGCCGACGCAGCGACGCTGGTGCGCCTGGACGAAGAAGCGGCGCTGTTGCCGATCGACTTTCGCGCCATCGATCCGGCGGGGCGTCTCGCCACCCATCTCGGCGCGGCGACTGGCAGCGTCGTCATCGTTCGCCCTGACGGCTACGTGGCCGCGACGCTGATCGATGCGACGCCGCAGGCCGTGGAGGCGGCGATGCGCGCTGCGCTCGCCCTCGACGCACGCGCCAGCCTGCCGGTGGAGGCCGCATGACGAACCCCGCGATGATCAAGACCGCCGCCCACATCCCCGACCCCGACGGCTTCTACGAAGCGTGGGTCGGCGCGCACGAAGGGCTGAGCGAGGCCGAGAGCGCTGACCTCGACGCGCGGCTCGTCCTGCTGCTGGCCAACCAGGTCGGCGATCAGCAGGTGCTGCTCGCCTGCATCGCCGAGGCGAAGAAGCGGGGCTGATCACACGCGGCCGGGCGTAGACTGCCTCGATAGGAGGCGATCGATGGGCTCCTTCGAACGATGCCGGCACTGCCTGCGCAGCGCCCTGTTCGTCGTCGCGCTGGCGATGCCGCTGGTCGCGCCCGCGCAGTCCAAGCCTTTATGCAGCAGCGTGCAGAAGTCCGAGCAGGCGATCGCGCGCGAGCAGGGCACCTGCGTCGACGACAAGCCACCCTTTGCGACGAAGAAGGCGGCCCTCGAAGCAGCCGGCGCGGCACGCGCTGCCGCTGCCGCGGCGAATCCCCAAGGCAAGGAGCCGTCGTTCCAATGCGCGGCGATGCCTGATTTCGTGGCGAAGCGAATGACTTACGAGCAAGCCCGGCAGGCGCTACCGAAAGGCCTTCGCCCGCGCGTGACGAAACGTCCGTCGAGTGCGCCGCCAGATGTCGTCGTGGCCCAGTCGACCGAGCAGCTCGACGGCAATCTGTGCTGGGCCAGCTTCGTCGTCTCCGATGGGTCGCTGGTGCTCGTGCCGGCGCTCGGCGGACTGTCGCGCGACGCGGCCGCGCAGCGCCTGCTTGCGTCGGGCCTGCGCATCGACGTGCGCGAGACGGCGACCGACCGTGCCGCGGTCGGGCGCGTCTTCGACCAGAAGCCTGCCGCCGACGCTGAGGTGGCGCGCAACAGCATCGTGCTGGTGGCGATCGCATTGGCGACGACGACCCCGCTGCCCGACGTCGTCGGCCGCAACCTGGGCGAGGCGCGATCGACCTTGTCGCGTTTCGCCGTGAACACGAAGCAGGCAGAGAGCGCGCGGCCTGCGGGAGAAGTGCTTGCGCAAGTCCCGGTCGCCGGCACGCAAGCCAAGCCCGGCATCGAAGTGCTGCTGAGCGTCTCCGACGGCGCGCTCGTCGCCGTGCCCGACCTGGTCAAACGCCCGTTGGCGAAAGCCGAGCAGATGCTCGCCCAGGCGGGCCTGCGACTCGCCACGATCGAGGAAACGTCGAGTGCGCCGGTCGGCTTGGTGACCACACAGCACCCGGCGCCGAAAACCGAGGTCCGGCGCGACAGCGCGGTGACGCTGCACGTCTCGGCGGGCCTGAGCGTGCCCGACGTCGTCGGCCGACCGTTGAGCGATGCGCAGACTTCGTTGCGGTCGTTCGCCGTCCGCGCGGAAAGGGTCGCGAGCGAGCGCGCGGAAGGCGAGGTGCTCGAGCAGTCGCCTGCCGCCGGCACACGCGCGGCGGCGCGCACAACCGTCACGCTCAGCGTCTCCGACGGCTCGATCGTCATCGTGCCGGAGCTGCGCGGCATGACGCTCGATGCGGCGCGTGTCGAGCTGCTGCGCGTCGGCGACCTGAACGCCAGTACGCCCGCCGCCAACGACGCGGGCACGGCCATCGTCGATGCATCGGTGCCGTTGGCCGGCACGCGGCTGAAGCGCGGCGACACGATCACGTTGACGTTGCTGCCGACGACACCGTGGTGGGCGTGGGCCGCCGGCGCTGCCGGCGCGGCGGCCTTGCTCGTCGCCGCGGTCGCGGGCGCCCTCAAGTGGCTGCGGCCCAAGCCTCGTGCAACGTCACCGGTCCCGCTCGTCGATGCGCATTTCAGCCCGAGCATCGAGTTCAACGTGCAGCCGATCGTGGCGCGAGCCAGCGGTCCGCAGGTGCCGGAGATCGGCCTTCGCGCCGAGCTCGTGCGCGGCCGCCCCTGGGCGAAGTCAGACAAGGAGGAGTCGACATGAGCGGCGTCAGCTTGCACAGCCTGTTCGAGTTCAGCGGGGCGCTCGTCGAGCGCGGCGCCGCCGAGAAAGCGAAGGAATCGCCCGCGAGCGCGGGGCCGCCGACGCTCGTGGGCTTTGTCGCCGAGGCCGCGGCGAACAAGCTCAACAGCGTGCTGGACACCGACGTCTTCGAGATGCTCGCCGACGGGTGGCTGGCCTTCAAGCAGGTGCGCGACTGCGCCGACACCGTCACGCATCCACCCGGCCAGGACACCATCGTGACGCTGCACGACGTCGAGATCGGCTCGACGAATTCGCCGGTGCTGCACAGCACGGTCGGCGGCGTGGCGCTGCCCGAGTTGCGCTTCACGCTGGCGCTCACCGCGAAGTTCAAGACGGTCCAGCTCGTCGTGCGCGATGCGCGCATCCGGAGCCTGCGGCCCGGCACCGGCGCGGCCATCGTCAAGCTCAGCTACGGCAACGCCAAGCTCGTGGAACGGCCGACGCCGGAGTGGCGGCTGCCGCTCGAGATTCCGCTCGGCTCGGAGGGCATCGCCATTCCTCGCGCCGGCCATTGAAGCGCCGGCGCGGCGTCATCGATCGCCAGGCGGGTTCGAACCGGCTGATCGCTGCACGATCAACTCGGCCGTCATCAGGTCGAGATGGCCGCCGCCGGCGTTCTTGAAGAAGGTGATGTCGGAAGACGAGCTGCGGCCGATGACGCGGCCGCCGACCAGGTCGTACAGGTCGCCGAGCACGTCGGCCTCCCGGATCGCGCCGCTGGCGATGGGCTGCAGGATGTCGCCCACGCCGTCGAACGCGGACTCGCGGCGATCGACGAAGACGCGGGCGCGGCGCGCCGCATCGTCGTCGGCCTCGCGCGTGCTCGGCATGTAGCCGCCGACCAGGTCGAGGTGGACGCCGGGTTTGAGGTCGGCGCCGAAGATCAGAGGCTCGTGCGATCGGGTGCAGGTGCTGATGACGTCGGCCACGCGCGTCGCCGCGGCGAGGTTGGCGGTCGGCTCCGCTGCAATGCCTTCGGCGCCCAGTCGCGCGGCCACTTGCGCGGCCCGATCGGGCGTGCGGTTCCAGACGAGCACGCGGCGCAGCGAGGGCCTCGCGGCACGGTGCGCGTGAACCAGCCGCGTCGACATCTCTCCGGCGCCGACGACGAGCAGCGTTTCGGGCTCGGGCAGCGCGAGGATCCGGGCGCCGAGGGCCGAGTCGGCCGCGGTTCGCCAGTAGGTGATCTCGGTGCCGTCGAGAACGGCGAGCGGCCGGCCGTTCGTGCCATCGAAGAGCACGCAGACGGCTTGCACGGCAGGAAGCTCGCCGCCGTCGAGATTCGCGGGAAAACTGGTGATGAGCTTGCTCGCCATGTAGCGGCCGCGATCGACCGCATGGCGCACGAAGTACTGGCCTTTCTCGCTGCCGAGAAAGGCGTCCTGAACCTCGATCTTCGGCCGGCGATGGGCCGCCTCCAAGGCGTCGATGAGGAGCGGAAAGCTCAGAACGCTTCTGATTTCCGCGGCACCGATGAATCGCATCGGCCTAGTATGGAAAGGCGACGCGAATCTGGCAAGGACCGAGAATCCGCGCCTCACCCCGAAGGGATGCGCCATGCTCGAGCTTCACTACTTTCCCGGCAACGCCAGCCTGATCCCGCACATCGTGCTCGAGGAGCTCGGCGTGCCCTTCGAGCTGAAGTACGTCGACCGCGCGGTCGCCGCGCACAAAACGTCCGATTACCTGGCGCTCAATCCGAACGGACTGATCCCGGTGCTCGTCGACGATTCGGTCGGCGACAAGGCGCAACCGCTCGTGCTCTACGAGACGGCCGCCGTCTGCCTGCATCTCGCCGATACGCACCCCGCGGCCGGGCTGCTGCCGCCGCTCGCGAGCGCGGATCGCGCGCTGGCCTACAAGTGGCTGGCCTGGCTCACCAACACCTTGCAGGCGACGCTCATCGTCTACTTCTACCCTGAGCGATGGGCCGACGACGCGGCGGCGATCGCCCAGGTCAAGGCGCACGCCGAGACGAAGATCGGCGCGATGCTCGACCTGCTCGACGCCGAGTTCGCGCGCCACCACGGCCCCTGGCTGCTCGGCGACAACTTCAGCCTCGCCGACCCGTATGCTTTCGTCCTCTGCCGGTGGACGCGCGGCTTCCATCGGCCGGCGCGCGACCTGCCGCACCTGAAGCCCTGGCTCGACCGCATGCAGGAGCGCCCCGCGGTGCAGCGCGCCTTCGCGACCGAGAAGCTGCCGCCTCCCAGGGTCTAGCGGCGACCTGCGCCTGTCGCGGCCCTACGCGGCGAGCGCACGCGCCCACCATTCGGTGAGCGGCGTATACGGCTTGGCGAGGCGACGCTTCTCGAGCAGGGCGCGACCGGCCTGCTTCATGCCGCCGCGCGCGGCGATGGCGAGCAGCGTCTGGTCGATCACATCGCGCTGCGCGTGGCTGCCGCCGAGCCGGGCGGCAATGGCAGGCAGCGGGAAAAGCGCTTCCCCGGCGGCGTCGTGGCGGCCGTGCGCAAAGTCGAGCAGACCGCGCATCAGCGGCGTCGCCAGGTCGTGCGAGACCTCGCGGTTCCAGGCACCGCCACTGCGTGCCGCGACGATCAGCGAGGTCTCGGCCCAGGCGCCGGCGTGGGCCAGTTCGCCGGCGCCGATCAGCGCGAGCAACGCATGCACGTCGTTGAAGGCCGAGCTGCCGGCGGCGCGGGCGTCGAGCGTCCAGCCGGCGCGCAGGCGTTGCCAACGGTCGCCGACGTCGGCCCCCTGCAGCGACAGACGCCAGAGCAGCGACGCGGCATCGACGCGTTGCAGCGTGATCTCGTTGACCTCGGCGCGCAGGTAGTCGTCGAACACGGCGAGGGCACGCGCGTGGTCCAGAGATTCGAGCGCGAACAGTGCTTCGTGCCAGCCGAGGTGGCCGGCGAAGCCGTTGCCCTCGCCCCAGCTCGGTCGCCACTCGCTCATCCAGCGCGCGCCTTCCTCATGCCGGCCCTGCATCTCCATGACGTGGGCGACGGCGTGGATCGCCCAGGGCACATGCGTCGACGCCGCGAGTGCCTGCCGGCCGGCCGCCTCCGCCTCGTCGAAGCGCAGCGACTCCTCGAGGCCGAACGCGTGGTGGCCGAGCACGTAGGGATGGAGCGCGTCGTCTGCGCTCCATGCCGGCAGCACGCGCTCTACGCGCTGTCGTAACGCGAGCGCGTCGCCGCGATAGAAGTCGAAGAGCAGCGCCCATTGCAGGGCGAGCGCGTCGCGTGGATGTTCGTCGAGGATCGCGCCCCATTCGTTCGATGCGTGCTGCCAGTCGCCGGCTGACGCCGCGCGGACAGCGACGAAGTGAAGACGCTCGCGCGGCACGGCGTGCTTGGCGAGCGGCTCCGCCGCGTCGAGCAGCGCGACCGCCTCGCCGGCCAGCGAGGGCTCGGTGAGGCTGATCAGGAAGCCGGCTTTCATGGTCCGCGGCAGCAGCCACGCCGGGTCGGCGGCGATGGCGGCATCGAGGTCGTCGACCGGCGTGCCGTAGAACGACATCATTCGCCAGAGCGCCTGCTCGCTCGACGCGAGCGCGGATGGCGACGACGTGCTCGTCGCGTGGCCTTGCGCGTCGCGCAGGCTCATCGCGTCGTCGTGCCGGGCGGCTCCGGCCAGGGCCGCGAGGTCGGTCGCATCGCTTCCCACGCCGCCGACATCTGCAGCACGCCGAGATCGTCGTGGCGCTTGCCGGCTATCTGCAGGCCGATCGGCAGGCCGCCCGTCGTGTAGCCGCAGTTGATGCTGGCGGCCGGCTGCTCGCTCATGTTGTAGGCGACGGTGAAGCAGATGTGCTCGAGCGGCCGCGCCGGGTCGTCGGTGGGCGAGGCGAGCTCGGCGGCGAAGGCGGCGATCGGCGCGGTTGGCGAGAGCACGAAGTCGAAGGGCCGGTGCGCGGCGACGGCGGCGTCGCGCATCGCGCCCATCTGGCTGTAGCCGACGAAGAGCTGTTCGGCGCTGAGGGCCGCGCCGCGTGCCACCCATTCGCGAATGAAGGGCAGGACCTTGGCGCGCCGTTCGGCCGGCAGGCGCGAGAAATCCAGCCACGAGCGCATGCGCCAGAAGTTGTCCATGCCATCGAGCATGGCGCGCGTGAAGAAGGGCTCGATCGCTTCGACGTTCGCGCCCGCGGCTGCGAAGCGATCGGCCGCGGCGCGCACCGCGGCCGCGATCTCGGGGTCGACAGGGAGGCCCGCGCCGGCATCGAGAAGCAGGCCGATCCTGAGGCCGCGCACCTCTCGATCGAGCCGCGACCATTCGATCGCCTGCGCCGGCAGGCTCATCGTGTCGCGCTCGTCGGGCTGCGCGAGCACGCCCATCAGCAACGCGGCGTCGGCGACGCTGCGCGTCATCGGCCCGGCGCAGCGGCCGGCATACGGCGGATCGATCGGGATGCGGCCGAGGCTGGGCTTGAGCGTGAAGATGCCGCACCAGGCCGCCGGCAAGCGCAGCGACCCGCCGATGTCGGTGCCCACGTGCAGCGGACCGTAGCCCGCCGCGACCGCGGCGCCGGCGCCGGCGCTGCTGCCGCCCGGGCCCTTCGTCAGGTCCCACGGATTGCGCGCCAGCTTGTGGAAGCTCGACAGGCCCGACGACAGCATCCCGTAGTCGGGCATCGTCGTCTTGCCGAGGATCACGGCGCCCGATGCGCGCATGCGCGCGGCAGGCGGTGCGTCGCCGGCGGCCGGCACGAGCATGGTCGCCGCCGTACCGAGCGGCACCGGCGTGCCGCGCGTCGCGATGTTCTCCTTGATCATGGACGGCACGCCGTCGATGGCGCCGAGCGGTGCGCTCTGGGCCCAACGTGCCTCGGAGTCGCGCGCCGCCGCCATTGCCGCTTCGATGTCGAGCGCGTAGGTTGCGCAAAGGTGCGGCTCCCACGCAGCGATGCGATCGGCGACGGCTCGCGTCACCTCGACCGGTGACAGCGATCGGTCGCGATAACGGGCGACGAGTTCGGTCGCGTGCAGTTCGTGCAGGGCGGTCATCGTGGGCGGTGCGGCGATGCACGCCTGCGCTTCGGTGCCGGGATCGCATACGCCGATCGCGGCTCGTGAACCGCCGGGCCGACCGCCGGGTAGCCGGGTGCGAAGGGATTGATGACAGTGACCGTCATGGCGGCGTCGCCGATGGCGGCGAAGCGCTGCCCATCCTGCATGTCTTCGCTGAAGACGGTTGCGCAGCCCGCGTCGAGCGCGGACTGGACGATGAGCGCATCCCAGACCGAGGTGCGGTAGCGCTGCTGAAGCGCGATGGCTCTGAGCACGGAGTTGGCGTCGGCCGGAACGATGGTGTGTGCGGCGATCAGTTCGAGAAAGCCGAGTGCGTCGGCGGCGGCCAGGAAGCGTCGCCGCAGAACCGTGTTGTAGAACTCCTGCATCACCTGTGCGCTGGCGGTGAAGCGGCGGGTTCGCATGGCCTCGGCGATCAGGCCCAGCGCGCGTTCGCGGCGAACATTCTCGTGCGGATCGTAGCCATACACGAGAACGTTGCTGTCGAAGAAGATCGGCGCCTCGCTCCGGGCGGTGCGCGTCGGGTCGCGATTCATGCCGCGCACCCGCGGCTATCTACGGGGTCCGCCGGGCGAACGCTCGGCGAACATCGCCTCGTATTCTTCATCGCGACTCAGCCGGGGTCCGTCGCCCGGTCCCAGCTTCACGCTGAGCGCGTGCTTGAGGAACGCCTCTGCTCTGGCGCGGGCGAGCGTGACCGCGTCGACGTCGCCTTGCTGCGCGTAGGCAGCGATGGCCTGGCGGCAGACCTCGTTGACGCTCGTTCCTTCCTGGACCGCCTTGATGCGCGCAGCTCGCAGCAGGGCATCGTCGATGGAGAGGGTGAGATTGCTCATGGCAAAACGCTGCTCGCGGCAGTGGATTCAACGCAGGATCAGTGTAGCACGGGTCCAGTGTGGGCGAGTGGCGAGCCATCGAGGAGCGGCCCGCCTCGTTCGCCCCTGCGCCCTATTGCCAGCTCAGTGCCCCCAGGTCGTTGCCGAAGATCGGCGAGCTGCTCCACATGCCCTTCAGTTTCTTGTTGCCGACCGCGAATTGCGGCAACTGGAACAGGTAGGCGTTGACGCTGTCGTTGGCGAGCTGGCGCTGGATGTCGCCGAGCAGCTTCAGGCGACCCTTCTGGTCGGCCGTCGAGTTGTAGGCGGCGACCAGGTCCTTGTAGGCCTTGGAGTCGTAGCCGAAGTAGTAGGCAGGGTCTGCGTAGCGATCGAAGTCGAGCGGCTCGACGTGGCTGATCACCGTCAGGTCGTAGTTGCCCTTGAACGCGCCCGAGAGCCACTGCGCCCACTCGACGTTCTCGATCTTGGCGACGACGCCGACCTTGGCGAGCTGCGACGCGATGATCTCGCCGCCCTTCCTCGCATAGGCCGGCGGCGGCAGCGTCAGCGTCACGTTGAGTGGCGTCGTGATGCCGGCTTCCTTGAGCAGCGCCTTCGCCTTTTCCGGGTTGTACGGATTGACGCCGGTCAGGTCGACATAGCCGGCGTCGCTCGGCACCATGTGGCTGCCGATCGGCGTGCCGTAGCCTTCCTGCGCGCCGTCGATGAGCGCCTTGCGGTCGATCGCCGCGGCCAGCGCACGGCGCACGCGCACGTCGTCGAAGGGCTTCTTCTTGTTGTTGATCGTCATGATCGTCTTGCCCTCGGTGCCGCCCACGGTCACCGAGAAGCGCGCGTCGCTCTGGAACTGCTTCAGGCTTTCGAGCGCGCCGAAGCGCGGCATGCCGTCGATGTCGCCGGCGAGCAGCCCGGCGACCTGGGCTGCCGGGTCGTTGATGAAGCGGAACGTGACCTTCTTCATCGCCACCTTGGCGGCGTCGCGGTACTGGTCGTTCTTCACGAGCGTGATCGACGAGCCCTTGGCCCAGGTGTCGAACTTGTAGGGGCCGGTGCCGATCGGCCTGGTCGCGGTCGTCGGCGCGCTCTTCGGGTCGAGGATGACGGCCGTGTTCTCGCCCATGCGGAACAGGAAGTTTCCGTCGGCGTTGTCGAGGACGATGATGACGGTGTTGGCGTCCGGCGTGTCGACGCGGCTGATGTTGTCGAACACCGCCTTCTTCGCCTTGTTGGTCGACTCCTTCGCCTTGGCGCGCTCGAAGCTGAACTTGACGTCGCTGGAGTCGAAGGCTTCGCCGTCGTGGAACTTCACGCCCTTCTTCAGCTTGAAGGTGTAGACCTTGCCGTCGGGGTCGGTGGTCCAGCTCTCGGCGAGGAGCGGCGTGATCTTGCCGTCCATGTTGATCTTGGTCAGGCCCTCGAGCACGCTCATGTGCACGACCTCGCCGATCGCCGCGGCGGCCGCCATGGTCGGGTCGAGGCCGGGCGCGGGCTCGAGCACCATGCCGAGGACGACGCTGTCCTTCTTCGCCTGGGCGAGCGCTTCGCTCGGCAAGGCGAGCACGCACGCGGCGGCTGCCGCCAACGCGACGACGGCGGCGCAGGCGCGGAGGGTCGGGACGATAGAACGGGGACGCGAAACGGCCATGGTGAGTGCTCCAAAGCAGGAAGTCAGGCCGCCACTGTACGGGACTCCGCGTGCTCCCCGCGGAGCCCGAGCGCAACGAGGCTTTCGCGCAGCGCCTCGATGAGCGGTGTGTTGGCGAGCTGCGGGCAGCGCGTGGCGAGCTTGCGGCCGTCGAGTGCGTGCGGCACGCGCCAGAGGTAGGACATGCGCGACAGCTCGCGCCAGATCGGCACGACGAGGCCGCCGGCGCGGATCACGGCCCAGGGCATCGACCCGTGACGCCAGCCGCGCGCAGGCGCGAGGCCGAGCGACTCGGCGGCGCGCTCGGTGGCGGCGAGGAACTCGTGGCCCGTGACGGCGTGGCCGGCGAAGTGAAAGCGCGCCAAGGGCTTGTCGTCGGCGCCGGCCAGCGCGACGAAGGCGCGCGCCAGGTCGGGCAAATAGGCCCAGGCATGGACGAGGTCGAGCGGCCCGGGATAGACCAGCTTGCCGCTCGCCATCGACTTGACGATGGCCAGGTCGAACCAGCTGCCGCTGCCGCCGCCGAAGAAGTCGCCAGCCGTGATGACGGTGGAGCGCAAGCGACCTGCGGCGGCGCGCTGCGAGAGCTCGGCCTCCATGTCGGCACGAATACGACCCTTCGCCGTCGTCGGTCGCTGCGGCACCGTCTCGTCGATGAGCGCGGGCATGCCGGCGCCGAAGTTGTAGACGTTGCCGGGCAGCATGAAGCGCGCGCCGAGTCGCTCGGCGAGATCCATGCCGGCGCGCGCCATCGGCAGCGCCTCCTCGTCCCAGCGCGTATAGATCGGATTGAGCGCGTAAACGACGACGGCGGGCGCCGCGGCGCCGCCGAACGCGGCCGGCAGGTCCGCCAGCTCGCCGCGAACGAGCCGGGCGCCGACCGGCATGCTGGCGGCGGCGTCGCGGCGGACGTGGGCGAGCACGGTCCAGCCGGCGGCGTCGAAGGCCTGCGCGGCAGCGAGGCCGAAGCGGCCGTTGGCTCCGAGGATGAGGACGGTGGGGCGGGTGGCGGTGGAAGTCATGGCGGGGGTTCCTTTGGAGCGCAGTGGCACGGTGTCGATGGCAGGAGTGTGAGCGCCGAGCGTCGCCAAATCCATACAAATATCAGCATGAGAGCTATACACTTATGCATGAATACAGCGACCGCCGGCGGCTTCGACTGGGCCCTGGTGAAGAGCTTTCTCGCCGTGCTCGATGCCGGCAGCCTCACTGCCGCGGCGCGGCGCACGGGCGCGCAGCAGCCGACGCTGAGCCGCCACGTCGCCGAGCTCGAGGCTCAGCTCGGCGCGCCGCTCTTCGAGCGCACCGGCCGCGGCGTCACGCCGACCGCCGCGGCGCTCGCCATCGCCGCGGCGGCGCGGCAGATGGAGGAGGGCGCGCTGGCCGTCGGCCGCGGTCTCGCGCGCTCGCGCTCGGCGACGCGCGGCAGCGTGCGCATCACGACCAGCCTGGTCGCGGCGACCTGGCTGCTGCCGCGCGTGCTGGTGCGGTTGCAGCGCCGCCATCCCGAGATCGAGGTCGAACTGGTCGGCTCGAACGAGCTCACCAACCTGCTTCGCCGCGAGGCCGACATTGCGGTGCGCATGGTCAGGCCGGCGCAGGCTTCGCTGATCGCCAGAAAGCTCGGCGAGATCGGGATCGTCGCCGCCGCGCACGAGTCGTACCTGGCCAAAGCGCCGCCGCTGCGTACGCCGGAGGAGCTGCTCGCGCATCGCCTGATCGGCTTCGACCGCGACGATTCGATCCTGCGCGGATTCGCCCGGCTCGGCGTGCCGCTCGCGCGCTCCGACTTCGCGTTTCGCACCGACGATCAGGTGGCCTATGGGCGGCTGGTCGCCGAGGGTGCGGGCGTCGGCTTCGTCGCCGACTACGCGCTCAGGCAATGGCCGGGCGTCGTGCGGCTGTTGCCTGAGCTGGCGATTCCCTCGTTGCCTTGCTGGCTCGCCGTGCACCGCGAGATCCGCTCGAATCCGCTGGTGCGGACGGCCTACGACTTTCTCGCCGACGAGATTGCGCGCGCACTCCGCGCTTGAGCGCGCGACGCCCGTCGGCGTCGCATCACCCTCTTCCGATGAACGCTCCGATCTTCCGCCGGGCGCCGTGCCTGCTCAGCGCCCGCCGCTCACCGTCGCCAGGATGCTGCCGTTGTCGCCGGCGATCCAGCCGGTCTGTTCGTCGACGAAGAAGACGGACTGCAGGCTCGGGCGCCCGCCGGTGTTGCCGAGCGTCCAGCTCCGCCCGCCGTCGCGCGTCGTGAGCAGGGTGCCGAATTCGCCGGCCGCATGGCCCACCAGCGCCGAGACGAAGCGCACGTCGTTCAGGCTGTTCGGGGTCGGGCTGGGCACCGGATTCCAGGTGCGGCCTTGATCGACCGAGCGGACGATGGCGCCGTTGTCGCCCACTGCCACCGCCGTCGTCGCGTCGGCAAAGGTGATGCGCCGCAGGTTGCTGGCGATGCCGGTCGGTCGCGGCGACCAGGTGGCGCCGCCGTCGGCGGTGATCATGGCGATGCCGGCGGGGCCGATCGCCGCACCGTTCAGGAGGTCGCCGAAGCGCAGCGACACCAGTCCGCCCAGCGTGCTCGTGCCGGCGACCGCTTGCCAGCTCAGGCCGCCGTCGACGCTGGTGTAAAGGGCGGCCTGGCCGACCGTGCCGAACGGCGAGACGGCCCAGCCATGCAGCGCATCGATGAAGTGGAAGTCGGTCGTGCCGACGAGCGGCGTGCCGGGCGGCGTGACCCAGGTCCGGCCCTTGTCGGTCGAGCGCGAGATCGTGCCGCTCCCGGAGATGACCCAGCCCAGGCTGGCATCGGCCAGGAACTGCGGATGGCGCCAGCCGAATGAGCCGCCCGGCGTGGCGGCGCTCCAGGTCTGGCCGCCGTCGATGGTGCGAACGCTGCTGCCGTCGTAGGCGAGCGCCATGCCCTCGCGCGAGTCGAAGAACCAGACACTGTTCAGTCCGGTCTGCGCCGCGCCGCCCGCGCCGCGCAGGTTCCAGGTGGCGCCCCCGTCGGTCGTCAGGTAGACGCGGCCGTTGCCGTCGGTGACGATGAAGCGCAGCGCCGTGAATGTTTCGTACGACGCGATGAACGAGTTCGCGACCGCGGGCAGCGGAACGTTCTGCCAGGTCGCGCCGCCGTCGCTGCTGCGCTGCAGCGGCGACACGAGCGACGAGACGAAGAGCGTCGTCGCGTCGACCAGCCGCCATGTGTTGCCCGAAGCGCCGCCCGGCGGCGCGCCGACCGCCTGCCATGACACGCCGCGGTCCGAGGTGCGCCAGGCGACGTCGCGCGAGACGAACGTCTGCAGGGTGTTGTCGAAGCCGAACTCGTTCCAGGTGAGGAGGCCATTCGTCGCGTCGGCGAACTGCAGGTCCTGCGGCGAGCTCGCAAACCCTGGTGCCAGCGGTGGCAGGGCGACGGCGGACCAGGTGACGCCGCCGTCGACCGAGTGCGGCAAGGTCGTCGTCGTGCCGTCGTCGTGGTAGGGCAGCGCCCAGACGTCGCTGCCGCTCACCATCGCAAGCTTGAACGAGCCGGCGGGAGGGACGATGCGGCTCCATTGCACGCCGCCGTCGCGCGTGACGTAGGCGGTGCCGAACAGCGTGGTCACCCAGGCATTGGCGATGTCGGAGGCGTGGATGCCCCGCACCGGCTCGAGCTGGCCGAAGCTGAGGCGCTGCCAGGTCGCGCCGCCGTCGGCGGTCTTCAGCAACTCGCTGTTGCTGCCCGCGACCCAGCCGACCTGGGCGTTGGCGAAGCTGACCCGGCCCAGGTCGAGGCTCGTCCCCGAGACCTGTGCATGCCAGCTCGCGCCGCCGTCGATCGTCGCCAGCACGCTGCCGCCCTCGCCGACCGCCCAGCCATGCGTGTCGTCGGCGAAGGCGTAGTCGAAGATGCGGTTGCCTTGCGGCAGCGGCCGCTGCCAGCACCAGCCCGTGCTGGCGGGGCCGCTGCAGGCCTGGCCGGCAACGATCGCGAAGTCGGCGATCGAGACGGTGCCGCTCGTCGAGAGCGCGTTGCCGCTTTCATTGCTGAGCGTGAGGCGCACGCTGAAGACGCCGGCCTTCGCATAAGCGTGCGTCGGCGTGGCGAGCGCGCTCGTGGCGCCGTCGCCGAAGTCCCAGCGCCAGGTGAGCACGCCGGCCGGGTCGGCTGCGTTCGACGAGAACGAGAGGGTGGCGCCGAGCGCTTGTTGCGCGCTCGGCAGTGTCACCACCAGAGTCGCCGGCAGTTGCGTCGTCGATGTCGGCGCCGCGCTGCCGCCGCCACCGCCGCACGCGGCCAGCGCGCTCGCGAGCACGACCGCGCACAGTGCCGTGCAGAGCGCATGACGAGCGCCTGCGCGCCGCGCCGAATCGAGTGCCGCCATCCTGTCTTCCCCTTTTGAGGCATCCTAGCCTGCACCATTCGCCGCGCGCTGCGGCGGATGCGACAAGCGTCACGTTAAGGCCTCGTCAGCTGCGATCGACCCTGGCTGAGCAGCTCGAGCAGAACCGCCGCGCCACGCTGCGCTTGCTCGCGCGACACGTCGAGATGCGTCACAGCGCGAATGGCGCGGCCGCCGAAGGCGTTGAGGAGCAGGCCGCACTCGCGCGCCCGCGCCACCAGCGCGTCCGCATCGATCGCGCCGGGCGCGAGCTTGAACACGATGATGTTGGTCTGCACCGAGGCCAGGTCGATCTCGATGGCCGGGCTCGCCGCGAGCAAACCGGCGAACAGTCGCGCGTTGGCGTGGTCTTCGACCATGCGCTCGCGGTGATGGTCGAGGCCGTGCAGCGCGGCGGCGGCGAAGATGCCGACCTGGCGCATGGCGCCGCCCAGCATGCGGCGATGCCGCGTCGCCGCGACGATCAGATGCTTCGCGCCGGCAAGCATCGATCCGCCGGGGGCGCCCAGGCCTTTCGAGAACGACACCGCCACGAGGTCGAAGGGCGCGGCCAGCTCGGCCTCGGGCCGGCCGCTCGCGATGCCCGCGTTCCACAGACGCGCACCGTCGAGAAAGCTGGCCAGACCTCGGGTGCGCGCCGATGCGCAGATGCGCAGATGCGCTCGACCTCGTCTTGCGCAAAGACGATGCCGCCGCTGCGGTTGTGCGTGTTCTCGATCTCGACCAGCGTGCTCGGCGGAAACACCGACATCGAGCGCGACTTGATCGCGGCCTCGAATTCCTCGACGCTGAAGACGCCGCGGGCGCCGATCTCGTGGAGCTGCACGCCCGCATTGGCCGCCGAGCCGCCGGCCTCGTGCCAGCCGGCGTGGCATTCGCGGCTGACGATCGCCTCGTCGCCCGGCCGCGTGAGAACGCGCAGCGCCACCTGGTTGGCCATCGTGCCCGAGGGCATCCAGAGCGCCGCCTCCTTGCCCAGCATCTCGGCGACGCGCGCCTGCAGGCGGTTGCAGGTCGGGTCCTCGCCGTACTGGTCGTCACCGACCGGCGCCGCCGCCATCGCGGCGCGCATCGCATCGGTGGGTTGGGTCACCGTGTCGGAGCGAAGGTCGATGGCGGGCGTTGCGGTCATGGGAGTCCTTGTCGATACGGCGTCAGCGGCGGCGCGCCAGGCGCGGATCGAAGATGTCGCGCAGGCCGTCGCCCATGAGGTTGAGGCCGAGCACGGTCAGGGCGATCGCCACGCCGGGGTAGACGGCGAGCTGCGGTGCCTGGAAGAGCTGCTGCTGAGCATCGTTAAGCATGCGGCCCCACGACGGCGTCGGCGGCTGGGTGCCGAGGCCGAGGTAGCTGAGCGCCGCCTCGGCCAGGATGGCGAGCGCGAACTGGATCGTCGCCTGCACGATGAGGATGGCCGCGATGTTCGGCAACACGTGCTCGAAGGTGATGCGCCACTCGCTCTTGCCCAGCGCCCGCGCCGCAACCACGAACTCGCGCGAGCGCACGACCAGCGCGCTGGCGCGCGTGATGCGCGCGAACACCGGCACGTTGAAGATGCCGATGGCGACGATCGAGGTGACGAGGCCGGGCCCGTAGATCGCCGTCAACATGATCGCCGAGAGCAGCGCCGGAAAGGCGAAGGTGAAGTCGGCCAGTCGCATGACGCCTTCCTCGACCCAGCCGCGCTTGACGGCGGCGATCAGGCCGAGCGCGACGCCGAAGCCGATGCCGATGCCCACGGCGATCAGGCCGACCGCGATCGAGACGCGGCTGCCGACGATGAGCAGCGAGACGATGTCGCGGCCCAGGCTGTCGGTGCCCAGCCAGTGCGACCACGAGGGCGGCTGCAGCTTGTGCGCGATGTCGAGCTCGATCGCGGAATACGGCGTCCATACGAAAGAGAGAAGGGCCAGGCCGATCACGCCGGCGACGAGCACCGCGCCGATCGCGAAGTTGGCGCGCCGCCAGCGGCTCGGCCGTGTCGCGTCGTCGCTCATGCACGTTTCGCGCGCAGGCGCGGATCGATGACGACATAGAGCACGTCGACCGCGAAGTTGATGACGACGACCGTCGCCGCGAGCAGCATGACGACGTTGCGCACGACGAGCAGGTCGCGGTTGGCGATCGCCTGGAAGACGAGCCGGCCGAGACCCGGCAGCGAGAACACGTTCTCGATGACGACGGTGCCGGCGAGCAGGTTGGCGAACTGCAGGCCCATCACCGTGAGCACCGGCACCATGGCGTTCCTCAGCACGTGGCCCCAGAGCACGCCGCGCGGCGTCTGCCCCTTGGCGCGCGCGGTGCGTACGAAGTCCTCGCGCAGCACGTCGAGCACGGCCGAGCGGACGATGCGCGCCAGGATCGCGGCCTGCACGACGGCGAGCGCGACGGCGGGCAGCACGAGCGCAGCGAGCGCCGGGCCGATGCCACCGCCGTCGTCGGCGTGCCAGCCGGGAAAGCCGCCCGCCGAGAACCAGCGCAGCTTCACCGAGAAGACGAGGATGAGCAGGATCGCGAACCAGAAGTTCGGAATGGCAATGCCGATCTGGCTCACGGCCATGACGCCGACGTCGCCGGCCTTGCCGTGTCGCGCCGCCGCGAACAAGCCGAGCGTGAAGGCGAGCGCCGCCGAGAGCGTCATCGCCATCAGGGCGAGCGGTACGGTGACGACGAGCCGTTCGCCGATGAGCTGGGCGATCGGCGTGTCGTAGGCGATGCTGGTGCCGAGCTCGCCGGTCGCCAGGCCCTTCATCCAGTCGACGTAGCGAACGACCGGCGGCCGGTCGAGGCCGAGCTTGGCCGAGAGCGCCGCTATCGACTCGGGCGTCGCGCTGGCGCCGAGCATGACCTCGGCGGCGTTGCCGGGCAGCACGTCGAGCACCGTGAAGATGACGACGGAGGCGGCGAGCAGCGTCAGGACGAAGCTCGCGAAGCGCTTGGCGAGAAAGAAGCTGATGGCCGGGGCCCGGTCGTGCAGGGAGGTTCTTATGATGGCGCAAAGCCGCTCGCGCGGACCCTGGAGCCTGCCGCATGAACACCTCGACCGCCGCTACCCGCTTCGCGATTCCCTTCGCCACCGACCAGGTGCTCGTCGGCGGCGACTGGCGCGCGCCCGACGGCGCGGCGACGCTCGGCCTCGAGGACCCTTCCGACGGCAGCGAGCTGGCGCGCATCGCGCGCGGCAGCGCCGCCGACGTCGATGCTGCGGTGGCGGCGGCGCGGGGCGCGCTCGATCGCGGCGCATGGGGGCGGATGAGCGCCGTCGAGCGCGGCCGCGTGCTCTCGTCGATCGGCAAGAAGGTGCTCGACAACGTCGAGCTGCTCGCCATGCTCGAGGTGCACGACGTGGGCAAGCCGCTCAAGCAGGCGCGCGCCGACGCCGTCGCGCTGGCCCGCTACTTCGAGTTCTACGGCGGCGCCTGCGACAAGGTGCACGGCGAGACGCTGCCTTTTGCAGCGGGATACACGGCGATGACGCTGCGCGAGCCGCACGGCGTGACCGCCCACATCGTGCCCTGGAACTATCCGATGCAGATCGTCGGCCGCAGCGTCGGCGCGGCCTTGGCCATGGGCAACGCCTGCGTGCTGAAGCCCGCCGAGGAAGCGTGCCTGACGGTGCTCGCGTTCGCGCGCATTGCCGCCGAAGCCGGGCTGCCGCCGGGCGCGCTCAACGTCGTGCCCGGTCTCGGTGAAGAGGCCGGCGCGGCGCTCTCGGCGCATCCCGGCGTCCAGCACATCTCCTTCACCGGTTCGGTCGCCACCGGCGCGCTGATCCAGGCCGCCGCGGCGCGGAACGCCGTGCCGGTGACGCTCGAGCTCGGCGGCAAGAGCCCGCAGATCGTCTTCGCCGATGCCGACATCGACGCAGCGATGCCATTTCTCGTCAACGCCGGCATCCAGAACGCCGGGCAGACCTGCTCGGCGGCGTCGCGCATCCTCGTCGAGCGGCCGGTCTTCGCGGCAGTGCGCGCGAAGATGGCCGAGCGCTACCGGGCCCTGCGCGTCGGCCCGGCGGCCGCCGACCTCGACCTCGGACCGGTCATCTCGCAGCGGCAGAAGGTCGTCATCGAGCACTTCCTCGGCCTCGTCCGCGACGACGGGCTGAGCGTCGCCGGCGAAGGCAGGGTCGTCGAGGGCGCACCGCGCGGTGGCCACTATGTGCGGCCGTCGCTCATCGACGACGTGCCGGCCGATCACGTGCTCGCGCAGGAAGAGATCTTCGGGCCGGTGCAGGTGCTGATCGCTTTCGAGGGCGAAGTCGAGGCGATCGCCATAGCCAACGGCACGAAGTACGGCCTCGTCGCCGGCGTCTGGACACGCGACGGCGGGCGCCAGATGCGCATGGCGCGGGCGCTGCGTTGCGGCCAGGTCTTCATCAACAACTACGGCGCCGGCGGCGGCATCGAGCTGCCCTTCGGCGGCGTCAAGCACTCGGGGCACGGCCGCGAGAAGGGCTTCGAGGCGCTCTACGGCTTCTCGACACTGAAGACGGTGGCGATCCATCACGGTTGACCAGCACGGCGCTATTGTCATACACTGGATGACAACTGGATTCCTGACATGCGCGTCAATGCCCGCCTCGACGAAGAATCGGCCGAACAGATCGAGTATCTGGTCGCGGCCACCGGCGAGGGCATCAGCCATGTGCTGCGAGAGAGCGTCGCCCACTACTACCTTCACGTGAAGGCGCAAAAGAAGGGGCTCGTGCATCTCGGTCCGCTGATCGGCAAGGGCAGCAGCGGCCGCAGCGACATCGCGTCGAACGTCAAGAAGTATGTCGGCGAATACCTGGAAGACAAATATCCGCTGCGCAGGAAACGTTGATCGCGATCGACGCCGGTTTCATTTTCGCTCTCGTCGATCGTGACGACCGCTGGCATGTGCGATGCCGGGCGTTGGCGTCGACCCAAGACGAGGGCTGGGTGACAACATGGCCCGTCCTGGCCGAAGCGACGTACCTGTTCGGCAAACGACTGGGGACCGGCTATGCGTCGGCTCTGATGGACGAGGTGTCGGCGGGCGGAATCGGTGTGTGGGATCTGCCTCGCGCGTCGTATGCCCGGGTTCCGGTCCTCATGCGCAAGTACGCTGCGCTGCCGATGGATCTGGCCGACGCGTCGCTGGTGCTGCTTGCCGAATCGCTCGGCCACGGCCGCATCCTGTCGACCGACGAACGCGACTTCCGGGCCTATCGCTGGAAGCAGCACAAACCTTTCGTCAACCTGTTGGCGCCGTGAACGGCGCGAGAGAGAGCCATCATGCGTCTTGAAGGCAAGCGAGCCATCGTCACGGGCGCCGGCTCCGGCTTCGGCGAGGGCATCGCAAAGAAGTTTGTCGCCGAAGGGGCGCGCGTCGTCGTCGCCGACCGTGACGGCGAGGCGGCATTGCGGGTGGCGTCCCGGCTCGGCGCCGCGGCGCTCGGCTTTCGCGCCGATGTCACCGTCGCCGCCGACGTGAGGGCGATGGTCGCGGCCGCCCACGATCATTTCGGCGGCCTCGACATCCTCGTCAACAACGCCGGCATGGGCCACCTGCCGCAGCCGCTCGAGGAACTGGCCGAAGAGACCTTCGACCGCATCCTCGCCCTCAACGTCAAGGCAATCTATCTCGCTGCGAAGGAAGTCGTACCGCGCTTCAAGGCGCAGAAAAAGGGCGTGATCCTCAACGTTGCGAGCACGGCCGGCGTCAGTCCGCGGCCGCACCTGTGCTGGTACAACGCGAGCAAGGGCTGGGTCATCACGGCGACGCGGGCGATGGCGGTCGAGCTTGCGCCCTTCGGCATCCGCGTCGTCGCGCTCAATCCGGTGGCCGGCGATACACCGATGCTGAAGACCTTCATGGGCGAGGACACGCCCGAGATGCGCGCCAGGTTCCTGTCGACGATTCCGATCGGCCGCTTCTCGACGCCCGAAGATCTCGGCAACGCCGCCTGCTTCCTGTGCAGCGACGAGGCCTCGATGATCACCGGCGTGGCGATGGAGGTCGACGGCGGGCGTTGCATCTGAGGCAGGCCCGGGCTCCCGAAGCGAACCAGCCCGGGCGCGTGCTCAAAAGGTCGTCGCCACCATGAAGGCGACCGCGCTACCCATGACGAGCGTCGCCGCCCAGCCGAAAAGGCGGTGCCGTGCCGTGATGGTGTAGCGACCCATCAGCCGCCTCGACTGGCCGATCAACATCAGCACGACCATGATCGGCACCGAGATCACGCCGTTGACGACCGCGCTCCAGACCAGCGCCTTGATCGGATCGAGCTCGAAGAGGCTCATCGCGGTGCCGATGCCGGTGGCGGCGATGATGATGAGATAGAAGCCGCGTGCCTCGCGAAAGCCGTGCGAGAGGCCGGCGCGCCAGCCGAACAGCTCGCTGACCGCGTAGGCGGCCGAGCCGGCCAGCACGGGCACGGCAAGCAGGCCCGTGCCGATGATGCCCATCGCGAAGACCGCGAAAGCGAAGTCGCCGGCGACCGGGCGCAAGGCCTCGGCCGCCTGCGCCGAGGTCTGGATGTTGGTGATGCCGTGCTCGTTGAGGGTCACCGCCGTGGCGACGACGATGCACAGGGCGATGAGGTTCGAGAACGTCATGCCGACGAAGGTGTCCTGCTTGATGCGCGACAGATGCTCGACCACGTACTCCGGATGCTCGCGCAAGGTCCGCGCGTTCGGCCTGCGGTGGTTGTCCTCGACTTCCTGCGCGGCCTGCCAGAAGAAGAGGTAGGGGCTGATCGTCGTGCCCAGCACCGCGACGACCATCGCCGCGTAGTCCTTGACCGAGACGCCAGGCGGAAAGAACGCCCATGGCCGGACCGACTCGAGCATTGCCCGCTTCCACGGCACCGAGACGGCGAGGATCACCGCGACGTAGGCGAACAACGCCAGGGTGAGGTACTTGAGGACGCGCACCGTGCGCTCGTACGAGAAGTAGATCTGCGTGACGATGCAGAGCGCGCCGAAGCCGAGCACGTAGAGCAGATGCGGCCCGCCGGCGAGCAGCTTGACGGCCTCGGCCATGGCGCCGATGTCGGCGGCGATGTTGATCGTGTTGGCGACGACGAGCAGCCCGACCAGGACCAGCGTCAACCACCGCGGGCACATCTTGTCGATGTTCGCGGCCAGCCCCTCGTGGGTGACGAAGCCGATCCGCGCCGACAGCATCTGGATGCCGATCATCAGCGGCGTGGTCAGGAACAGCGTCCAGACCAGCGCGAAGCGGAACTGCGCGCCGGCCTGCGAGTAGGTGGCGATGCCACTCGGGTCGTCGTCGGCGGCGCCGGTGATGAGGCCGGGTCCGAGCCGGCTGGCGAAATCCTTGGCCGGCAGATCGGCCACCTTGTCCCTGGCGCGTGTCATGCCGGCATCAGCGCGTCGTCGAGCACTTCGATCCAGTGCCGCACCGGCGTCGCGGTGCCGCTTTGCAGATGCTGGATGCAGCCGATGTTGGCTGAGACGATGGTCTCGGCGTCGAGCGCGGCGAGGTGGCCGAGCTTGCGGTCGCGCAAGGGCATGGCGAGCTCGGGCTGCAGGATGGAGTAGGTGCCGGCCGAGCCGCAGCACAGGTGCGCTTCGTTCATCGCCACCTGCACGTCGAAACCGAGCGCGCGCAGATGCGTCTCGACGCCGCCGCGCAGTTGCTGGCCGTGTTGCAAGGTGCACGGCGGGTGGTACGCGATGCGTACCACCCGCCTGGCGGGTGACAGGATTGCACCCCCTCCCCGCTCCCCCGCCGAGCGGGGGAGGGCCACACGACTCTTCAGCGCGGGCACGAGATCGGGAAGCAGCTCGGACAAGTCGCGCGTCAGATCAGCGACGCGATTTGCCTTCTCCGCGTACGCCGGATCGTGGCGCAGCGAATGGCCGTATTCCTTGACCGTGACGCCGCAGCCCGACGCGTTCATGACGATGGCTTCGACAGTGCCAGCCGAGACCAGCGGCCACCAGGCGTCGATGTTGCGCCGCATGTGCTCGAGCGCGCCCTCGTGATCGCCGCCGTGCAGGCGGATCGCGCCGCAGCAGCCGGCGTCGGCCGCGACCAGCGTCTGGATGCCGGCGGCGTCGAGCACGCGCGCCGTCGCGCTGTTGATGTTGGGCATCATGGCCGGCTGCACGCAGCCCATGAGCAGCAGCACCTTGCGCGGATGCTCGCGCTGCGGCCAGCGGTGCGCGGCGGCGGGCGCCGGCGGCGGCACCTTGGCCTTCAGAACGGCCGGCAGCAAGCCGCGCACGAGTTGGCCGGCCTTCAGCGCCGGTGTGAAGAGCGGCGAGGTGAGGCCTTCCTTCAGTGCCCAACGCAGCATGCGTTCGCCGGCCGGGCGCGGCACCTTCGCATCGACGATGCGCCGGCCGATCTCGACGAGGTTGCCGTACTGCACGCCCGAAGGGCAGGTCGTCTCGCAGTTGCGGCAAGTGAGGCAGCGATCGAGATGCATCTGCGTCGATCGCGTCGGCGCCTGGCCTTCGAGCACCTGCTTGATCAGATAGATGCGGCCGCGCGGCCCGTCGAGTTCGTCGCCGAGGAGCTGATAGGTCGGGCAGGTGGCGGTGCAAAAGCCGCAGTGCACGCACTTGCGCAGGATCGCTTCGGCTTCGTCGCCGTCGGCGCTGCCTGCGAATTCGGGGGCGATGGCGGTCTGCATGCGGCGGGATGGAATCGGGTCAGAGGCCGGGGTAGAGCCGGCCGGGATTGAGGATGCCGGCGGGATCGAACGATCGCTTCAGCCGCTCGTGAATGGCGCGGAGTGGTGGCGAGAGGGGCGTGAACACGCCCGCCGATTTGTCGCCGCCGCGAAAGAGCGTGGCGTGGCCGCCGACCGCCGCCGCCGCCTCGCGCACCAGCGTTGCCGGCAACGCGGTGGCGAGCCAGCGCTCGGCGCCGTGCCACTCGATCAACTCGTCGCCGGCGAGCGCGAGCAGCGGCGCCACCGCAGGCAGCGAGAGGCGCCAGAGTGCGGCGTCCTGATGATCGATCGCTTCCTGCGCGGCGACGAAGAAGGGATCGGTCTGGTCGCGCAAGGCATGCCAGAACGGAACTGCCGCGGCCTCGTCGATCTCGTCGCCGCCGAGCCGCCGCACGGCCTCATCGACGGCCGCCTCGGCGCCGCGCAGGCGAACGACGAGGTTGCCGTTCCACCAGGCGCTGGCGTCGAGCGGCAAGGGCTCGGTGCCCCAGGCGTGCAGGGCGGCCAGGGCCTCGGCCGGCTTCATGTCGAAGCGCAGCGTCGTCTCGCGCCCGGCCCGGGGCAAGACCTTGAGCGACGCTTCGACGATCACGCCCAGCACGCCCATCGATCCGGCGATGACGCGCGAGACGTCGTAGCCGGCAACGTTCTTGATGACGCGGCCACCGAAGCGCATCAGCTCGCCGGTGCCGGACAAGAGCGCGACGCCGAGCAGGTGATCGCGCAAGGATCCGGCGCGTGCCCGCGATGGCCCGGAGAGCCCGGCGGCGATCATGCCGCCGACGGTCGCGCCCGACGCGAAATGCGGCGGCTCGAAGGCGAGGCACTGGCCGTGTTCGGCAAGCTGCGCTTCGAGCGCCGCGACGCTCATGCCGGCCGGTGCGGTGACGACCAGCTCGGTCGGCTCATGCTCGCACGGGCCGTCGAGCACGCGCGTGTCGAGCAGCTCGCCGGCCGGCGCCTCGCCGTAGAAATCCTTGGTGCCGCCGCCGCGCAGGCGAAGCGGCTTGCGCAACGCGGTGGCGTGGCGCACGCGCTCGACGAGCGCATCGAGGCCAGGCTTCGTCGCGATCAAAACCTCGGCAGATCCGCGAACGCGACGAGGCCGCGCTTGACGTGCATCTTCCCGTACTCGGCGCAGCGCGCCAGGGTCGGGATCACCTTGCCCGGATTGAGCAGGCCGGCCGGGTCGAAGGCGCGCTTGACGGCCATCATCTGCGCCCGCTCGGCCGGCGAGAACTGCACGCACATCGACGAGAGCTTCTCGACGCCGACGCCATGCTCGCCGGTCACCGTGCCGCCCATGGCGACGCTGAGATCGAGGATCTCGGCACCGAAGGCTTCGGCGCGATGCAGCTCGCCGGGGTTGTTGGCGTCGAACAGGATCAGCGGGTGCAGGTTGCCGTCGCCGGCGTGGAAGACGTTGACGCAGCGCAGGCCATGCTTGTTCGTCATCTCGCCGATGGCGATCAGCATCTCGGCGAGGCGCTTCCTCGGAATCGTCGAGTCCATGCACATGTAGTCGGGGCTGATGCGTCCGCTCGCCGGAAAGGCGTTCTTTCGTCCGCTCCAGAACTTGAGCCGCTCGGCTTCGTTCGCGCTCGCGGCAAGCCGTGTCGCGCCCGCCGCGTTGAGCACTTGCGTCATCTGCGCGACTTCGTGCTCCACCTCGGCCGCCGTGCCGTCGCTTTCGCAGAGCAGGATGGCGGCGGCGTCGAGGTCGTAGCCGGCGTGCACGAAGCCCTCGACCGCGGCGGTCATCGGCCCGTCCATCATCTCCAGGCCGGCCGGGATGATGCCGGCGGCGATGATCGCCGCCACCGCGTCGCCGGCTTTGACGACGTCGTCGAAGCTGGCGAGGATGCAGCGTGCCGTCGTCGGCCTGGGCAGCAGTTTGACCGTGACCTCGACGATCACCGCGAGCATGCCTTCGCTGCCGACGAGCAACGCGAGCAGGTCGAGGCCGGGCGCGTCGAGCGCGTCGCTGCCGAACTCGACGGGCTCGCCTTCGGCAGTGAAGCCGCGCACCTTCAGCACGTTGTGCAGCGTCAGGCCGTACTTCAGGCAATGCACGCCGCCCGAGTTCTCGGCGACGTTGCCGCCGATCGTGCAGGCGATCTGGCTGCTCGGGTCGGGCGCGTAGAAGAGGCCGTACGGTGCGGCCGCCTCGCTGATCGCGAGATTGCGAACGCCGCACTGCACGGTGGCCGTGCGGGCCAGGCGGTCGATGGCGACGATGCGGTTGAACTTGGCGAGGCTGAGCGTGACGCCCAGCGCATTCGGCAACGCACCGCCCGAGAGGCCCGTGCCGGCGCCGCGTGCCACCACCGGCACCTCGAGCCGATGGCAGATCGCCAGCACCGCCGCGATCTGCGCCTCGCTCTCGGGCAAGGCGACGACGAGCGGCTGCTCGCGGTACGCGGTGAGGCCGTCGCATTCGTAGGGGATGGTGTCCTCGCGCGTCCAGAGCAGGGCGTGCGCCGGCAACGCGGCGCCGAGCGCGGCGACGACTTCGGACTGGCGTCGAGCACGCTCGGCCGCGATCGGCTGAGCGGCGGCTAGCAACGCGGCTGCGGGCGTGGCGGCGTTCATCGGCGTGGCTGCAATGCGGCTAGCGCTTGCCGGCGGCGCGCTTGCTCGCCGTCTTCGATCGGGTCAGCCTGCGGCCCGCCGCGCCCGCAACACCGAGTGCCGCAGCGCCAGCCGCGCTCGCCACCTTGACGGGGGCGGCCGCCGCCGCCTTGAAGGTCGCGCTGGCGCCGTCGATCGACTGCTTGAGCATGTTGCCGGCGAGCGTCTTGGCGGCGTCCGTCGCGCTGTCCTTCATCGCCGTCGTCGCGAGCTGCGTGAACTGGTTGGTCAGCGCGCCCCACCATTGCATCGGATCGACGACGACGCCGGCGGGCGCGGCCGCAGCCTTCTTCGAGCGGCCGGATGCCGACGCGGCGGTCGATGGGCCTGCGCTTTCGGCGGGCGACTTCAGCTTGAGCGATTCGCGCAGGTCGCCCATCTGCACGTTCATCGTCTTCAGCGTCGAGAGCGTCATCTTTTGCACTTCGAGGGCCTGGATCGTCGTCGCCAGCATGCGCGCGTTCTGCTCGAGCCAAAACTGCACGGTGCGCAATTCGCCGATGCGCTTTTCGAGCTCGGCCGGGTCGAGCGTCGGCGCGACCCACTGGCCGATGCCGGGCAGCGCGGCGCCCGCGTTCTTGACGAGGTTCTGCAGGAAGTCGAAGCCGGGGACGAGTTTGGTGAAGCCGCTCGCGTCGTTCATCGTCGTGTCTCCTTGGCGCGATCCGGGTCGCGGGCGATTGTCGCCCGGCTCGGGCCTGTCTCGCTGCGCCCGAGGCTCATGCGCCTATTGCGAAAGGCGCAAGAGCCGCGCGAGGCGCGCGTCGTCGGGTCGGTCGGGCGAAGTGTCCGCCGAGAACAAGCGCCAGGCCTTGGCGAAATACGGCCTGGCCGCATCGGCCTCGTTCTTCGCCAGCAGGTTCTCGGCGATCTCCTCGAAGACATAGCCGTCCGGCTCGCCCGCGGCGAGGGACGTCCCGGTTTCGAGGCGGCGCAGGATCGCCAGCGCTTCGTCGTGGCGATGCAGGGAGCGCAAGGTCCAGGCGATCATCCAGCGGGCGACGCGGATCGTGCCCGCCTTGCCGATGCGTTGGCTCGCGGCCAGGGCTGTTTGAAAGCTCGCCAGCGCCTCGTCGTAGCGGCCGGCGTCGTGCAGCGTCATGCCGATGTTGTTGGCGAGCGAGGCGTCCCAGTTGCGCGCGATCGGGTCGGCCGAGGACCGGGCGAGGGCGAGTGCCTGGCGGTTCCACTGCATCTGCGCTTCGGGTTCTTTCTCGACCAGCGCGACCATGTGCAAGGCATCGACCTCGAGCGCGTCGAGTCCGGCAGCGTGGGCGCGCTCGGCGGCCTCGATGAAGAGCGGCCGCGCCCGCTCCGCCGCCTTCGACGAGCGGAAGGTCCTGCCCCGCTCGAGCAGATAGCGGACGCGTGGCTCGGCGCCGGCGGTGGCGAGCTGGGGCTCGATACGGTCGAGCAGGGCATGGGCAGCGTCGAAGCGCGAGCGCAGGCCGTAGGTGCGGGCAATCTGCGTCTGCAGCGTCAGCGCATCGTCGCCGACGGCGCCGGCACCCAGGGCCTGGCGAAAGGCCGCCTCCGACGCGGCCGGATCGCCGAAATTCCAGTAGGGCGACACGTCCATCGCGAAAGCCTCGATCGAAAGGAAAGCGAACGCGAGACCGAGCCCTATGTTGCGCAGCCGTCGCGCCGACGCGGCGCAACGCTCAGCGCGTGAAGTCACCCTGCTCGACCTTGTAGCCGCGCTGTCGCAACAACTGCGGCAGCCCGTTCGGGCCGATCATGTGCAGGCTGCCGACGGCAGCGAAGACGCGCTGGCCGCTTTTGTGCAGGTTGTCGATGGACGCGGCAAGCAGCGGGTTACGGTCGTCGAGCAGCCGCTTCATCGCCGCGCGCTCGGTGGTTGTGCCCATGCAGTCGCACCAGCGCTCGTAGCGCGACAGCTCGGCGTAGTCGCCATCGGTCCAGACCTTGGCCATGCGCCTCAGCATCGGCCGCGCGCGACCCGACTCGAGGTCGGTGAGCCCGCTCTTGACGAACTCGATCGTCTCGGCCTGCGTCGGCATGAGCAGCGCCTGCATCTGCGACTCCGGCGTCTCGAGCGACGCGACCGGCTTGCCGAACTCACGCGCGACTGCTGCCAGCACGAGGTCGATGGCGTTGGCCGGATCGAGCCCGTCGCGCCGTGCCGCCATGACGCTGAGCGAGGCGATCTGGAACTCGGGCGCGAACTTCGCGAAAGACTCGGCGTCGAGGCACTCGGCCTTGATCTGCCGGCCGATGCGCCGCACGAGTTCCGGCGGCAAGGGGTCGCTGCGCTGCGCGACGACGCTCGCCACCAGGCGCCGCTGCACGTCGGGGTCGAGCACGTCGAGCTCGAGCGCCACCGTGTCGCTTTCGCGCAGGGCGTCGACCAGGGTCGGGCCGGGAAACATCCATTCCGACCGTGCCGCGTGGATGGTGCCGTAGAGGTAGGAGACGCGGCCGTCCTTGCTGAGGCGCCAGATGAAGCCGTGGTCCTTGGCCGTCTTCATCCCGGCCGTCAGCCGATCGCCGGTGAGCGGCTCGGCCGTGGGCGGACAGAGTGCGTTCGGCGTTGCATCGGCGCCGTGCGCGGCGGCCCACGGCAACAAGGCGGCGATCGCGGCGACGACAGCAATAGCGGCGCGCACGAGGGCGGAGCGAACGGCGCCGAGGCAGGCGGCGAGGCGGATCAGGATCGTCATGGCGAAAGCTTAGCGCGGCGCCGCGGCCACCTTCTGGTCGATCGCGCCGAACAGGCTCTGCCCAGCGCCGTTCATCATCTCGATGCGGATCGTGTCGCCGAACTGCATGAACGGCGTCTTCGGGCTGCCGGTCTCGATCGTCTCGATGGCGCGCTTCTCGGCGATGCACGAATAGCCGCGCGTCCAGTCCTTGTTGCTCACGGTGCCGCTGCCGACGATCGAGCCGGCGCGGCAGTTGCGCGTCTTGCACAGGTGCGCGATGAGCTGGCCGAAGTGAAAGGTCATCTCCTCGCCGGCGTTGCAGAGGCCCGCGCGCCTGCCGTTCCAGGTGCTTTCGACATCGAGGTGAAGGCGGCCGCCGTGCCATGCATCGCCCAGCTCGTCGGGCGTGACGGCGACCGGGCTGAAGGCCGTCGCCGGCTTGCTCTGGAAGAAGCCGAAGCCCTTGGCCAGCTCGGCCGGGATGAGGTTGCGCAGGCTGACGTCGTTGGCGAGCATGACGAGGCGGATGCCGTCGATCGCCGCCTCGGGCGACGTGCCCATGGCGATGTCACCGGTGACGACGGCGACCTCGGCCTCGAAGTCGATGCCCCAGTCGGTGCTGGCGGCGACGATGTCGTCGGTCGGGCCGATGAAGTCGTCGCTGCCGCCCTGGTACATCAAGGGGTCGGTCCAGAAGGTGGCCGGCATCTCGGCATTGCGCGCCCGCCGCACCAGCTCGACGTGGTTGACGAAGGCCGAGCCGTCGGCCCACTGGTAGGCGCGCGGCAGGGGCGCCATGCAGCGGGCCGGCTCGAAGGCGAAGGCGTGGCGCGCCTTGCCGTCGTTCAGCGTGGCGGCCAGGTCCTCGAGTTGCGGCGACAGGAAATTCCAGTCGTCGAGGACCTGCTGGAGCCGGGTCGCGATCGCGCTGGCATAGTGGGCACTGGCCAGATCGCCCGAGACGACGACGAGTTGTCCGTCGCGCGACCCGTCCTTGTACGTGGCGAGCTTCATCGTTCGTGGTCCTCGTTGTCCTCGGGGTGCCGGGCTGCGTTAGAGCATTGTCGATGCTGGACCCGACGCCTTGGAATCGCCCCTACCCTTCGCCCCCGACCCGCCCGGCTTGTCCAGCCGGGCGCGGCGACGCGCCTTCGTCCTCGTCGGCGCGCTCGTTGTCGTGCTGCACGCCGCCCTGCTGGGCGCTGCGAGCCAGGCCTCGATCGGCATGACTCGCGACGCCTCGATCGGCGCGCCGATGGCGGTGCGGACGATCGAAGCAGAGGCCGAGCCGGCGCTTGTCGAGGTACCGCCAGCCGTCGAGCCGACGCCGCCAGCCGCGCCTATCGCCGCGCCGCGCCCGGCCCGGCAGCCGCGGGCGCCGCGGGCTCCCAGCACCGTCTCGGCAACGGCAAACGTAGAAGTCAGCGCTCGCTCGGTAGAGCCGGCAAGCAGCGCCGCGAGCGACCCGGTACCGGTCTTGGCGGCCGCGTCGGCCCCCGATGCGCCGTCGGCCGCGGCCAGCGAACCGGTGACCGCCCAGGCACCCGCCGAGGCTGCGCCCGCCTCGGCACCGGCCGTGGCAAACGCGTCGCCAGCCCAGGCGGCTTCGGCCGTGGCGCTGGCCGCGTCGGCCACTTTTCTCGCCGCCGGCGAGCAGCCGCCGCCGACCTACCGCACGGTCCTGCCGCCGCCCGTGACGCTGCGCTACGAGGTCCGGCGCGGTTTCTTCCGCGGCAGCGGCGAGATTCGCTGGCAACCCGCCGGCGATCGCTACGAGCTTCATCTCGACGCTCGCGTGGCCGGCATCACCCTGCTCTCGCAGACCAGCCAGGGCGCGATCGGCGCGATCGGGATCGAGCCGGCCCGCTTTCTCGACCAGAGGGCCCGGCGCGCCACGCAGGCCGCCAACTTCAAGCGCGACAGCGCGACCATCACGTTCTCCGGCCCGGCAACCGAATGGCCCCTGCTCGCCGGCACCCAGGATCGCCTGAGCTGGATGATGCAGCTCGTCGGCATCGTCGCCGCCGACCCCGAGCGGGCGACCGAGGGCGCGACGATCTCGATGGTGCTGGTCGGCGCGCGCGGCGAGGCGGCCGTGCGGACGCTGCGTTACGCCGGGCGCGACAACGCCGAAACGGCCTTCGGCAGCGTGCCGGCGCTCAAGTTCGTCGTCGCCGGTCGCTCCGCCTACGACACCAGCTACGAGATCTGGCTCGATCCGGCGCGCGGCTTCCTTCCGGTGCACGCGACGGCGCGAAACGGCGCCGGCGAATCCGAGTTCGACCTGCTCCTGGAGCGGACGGAGCCCTGAAGGATCTTTCGACGCTGCGCCCGCGACGCTTGCAATCGGCGCCTCGGCCCGCAGCTAGGCGGCAGGAGATTTCGCCATGCACATGCTCTACAACTCCGACAGCTTCGCCGTCGTCGCCTTCGACCTGCCAACGCCACCTGCCACCGAAGGCGGCGAGCCACCCGAGCCGCGCGGCGGCTTCGAGATCGTCGACAAGTTCGCGAAGAAGGACATCTTTCTCGAGGGCGCGGTCGCCGAGAGCTTCAAGGCGGGCGCCCTGGCGCTGATGGCCAGCCGGCCCAGCGAGGAAGACATCGACGAGTACATCGGCCGCTTCACGGCCGTGATGCAGCAGCCGCTCGTCCTGCACTAGGGTCCCGGCCACCGGTCGCGGCCGAGCCGCCATCCGTCGGTCATTGGGGCCGGCGCGACCCGTTTCGCGCCTCAAGTTCGCCCGCCCCTTGTCGATATGTCACTGCGAACGCGAATCACGAATTCGCCGTCGCTTTGGCGTTTTCGTTTCTGAAGGGCGCACGGCAGCCGAGCTGGTAGTCAATTCCGGAGTGCAGTCGGCGATGCCGGCGGCACTCCTGCTTCTGCTCGGCCTCGCGGTCAGCACGCTGGCGTCGTACGTCGCGCTGGACCTGGCCCGGCGCGTTCGCGTCCTGCGCACGCGCACCGGCGCGCTCTGGCTGCTCGGCGCGGCGGCGGCCCTGTCGCTCGGCATCTGGGCCTGCCAGATCATCGGCATCGCCGCCGAGCCGCTGTCCTTTCCGCTCGGCTACAACGGCATCGACTCGCTCATCGCCTGGGCGGTCGCGGTCGCGGTCGGCATGGCCGGGCTCGGCGCGGTCAGCGGACGGGTCGCGACGCCGGTCCGTGTCGGCCTCGGTGCGTTCGCGCTGGGTGCCGGCGCGGTCGGCGCGCACGTCGTGGCGCTGACTTCGCTCGGCTTGCAACCCGGCATCAGCTGGCATGCCCTTCCGCTCGGCGCTGCCGTGGCCGGCGCCTGCGGCGGCTGCATGATGGCCCTCGGCGCATTCTTCCGCGGCGGCGACCGCACCCGACCCGCCACCGTGCCCTGGCAGGCGACGGCGGCGCTCGTCCTGGGCGCGACCCTGGTCGCCAGCCAGCAGCTCGTGATCGGCGCCGCCGGACTGAGCGAGCAGACGGCTTCGCTCAACGCCGACCGCATCGCCTCGACGACGCTGGCCATGTTTGCGTCGGTCGGCTCGATCGCGCTCCTGCTCGTCGGCCTGATCCTGTCCACTCTCGAAGCGCGGCTGCGCCGGTCGCTGCGCCGCGCCGAAACCGAGTTGCAACGGCGCTCGTTCCGCGACGGCCTGACCCGCCTGCCGAATCGCCTGATGTTCGAAGGCACGCTGGCACAGGCGGTGCAGCAGGCCGATGCGAGCGGCGAGCGCATGGCCATGCTCTTCATCGATCTCGACGGCTTCAAGCCGGTCAACGAATCGCTCGGCCACCACATGGGCGACCTGATGCTGCGCGAGATCGCGGCGCGGCTGAAGCGCTTTGCCCGGCCCGAAGACCGCGTTGCGCACCTGGGCGGCGACGAGTTCCTGATGCTGGTGCGCGGCAACCCGAGCGCCGAAGACGCCGTCATCTTCGCCGAGCGGCTGCAGGCCTCGATCGGCGAGGCCTGCAACATGAACGGGCGCGAAGCCGCGGTGTCGAGCTCGGTCGGCATCGCCATGTATCCCGAGAACGGCGTCATGGCCGAGCTGATCGCCCACGCCGAGGCGGCGATGCGCGCTGCCAAGAGCGGCGGCGGCGCGTCGCACTGCTTCTTCGAGGCACGCATGATGAGCGGCGCACGCGACCAGTTCGACCTGCTGCGCGACCTGCGCCGCGCCCTTGCCGAGGGCCAACTCCATCTCCTCTATCAGCCCAAGGTGCATGCGCCGAGCGGCGAGATCACCGGTGCCGAGGCGCTGATGCGCTGGCAGCATCCGCAGCGTGGCCTGGTCGGGCCGGCGGTGTTCATTCCGATCGCCGAGCGTTTCGGCCTGATCGGCGCGATCGGCAACTGGCTGATCGACGAAGCTTGCCGGCAGGCCGGTCAATGGCGCGACGAGGGCCTGCGCATGCGCGTGGCCATCAATCTCTCGGCCTACCAGCTTCGCCATGCCGACCTCGCCGACCGCATCGATGCGGCGCTCAAGCGCCACCGCATCAACCCGCAACTGCTGACCTGCGAGATCACCGAATCGGTGGCGATGGAGGACGCGTCGAACGCGATCCGGATGGTCGAAAAGCTCGGCGCCATGGGCGTCAACATCTCGATCGACGACTTCGGCACCGGCTACTCGAGCCTCGCCTATCTGAGGAAGCTCCGCGCCGGCGAGCTGAAGATCGACCGCAGCTTCGTCATGGACCTCGAGACGAGTGCAGACGCGCGCGCGGTCGTCGACGCCGTGGTGAAGCTGGCTCAGGCGCTCGGCCTCAAGGTCGTGGCCGAAGGAGTCGAGACGGAGGCGCAGCACGAGATCCTGCGTTCGTTCGGCTGTCACGAGTTGCAAGGCTTCCTGTTCGCGCGGCCGATGTCGGCGCTGGCGCTCTCCGCCTGGGCCATGGACGACGAAGGCACGCGCGGCCTCGAGTTCCGCGATTCGCTCTACAAGGCCACGGTCGCCGGGGCGCTGCACTGAGCTTTTCGCCCCAACGGCTGTCATCCTGAACGAAGTGAAGGATCTCCCTGCGCGAGGCGCGAGATCCTTCGCTGGCGCTCAGGATGACAGGGCCGGTCAGGACGATAGGGCCGCGGCCTTCCTACAATCGAGGCCATGAACACGCTGGCCTACACGCGCGCCGCGGCGCTGCCGCAGATCCTCAAGGAGCGCATCGTCGTGCTCGACGGCGCCATGGGCACGATGATCCAGCGCCATCGCCTGTCCGAGGCCGACTACCGGGGCGAGCGCTTCAAGGACCACGCGAAGAGCCTCAAGGGCAACAATGACCTGCTGCAGCTCACGCAGCCGGACGTCATCGCCGCTATCCACGACCAGTACCTCGCGGCCGGCGCCGACATCGTCGAGACCAACACCTTCGGCGCGACGTCGGTGGCGCAGGCCGATTACGGCCTCGGCGCATTCGCACGCGAAATCAACGTCGAAGGTGCGCGGCTGGCGCGCGCCGCCTGCGACCGCTTCAGCAGCGCCGACAAGCCCCGCTTCGTCGCCGGCGCGCTCGGGCCGACGCCGAAGACGGCGAGCATCAGCCCCGACGTCAACGACCCGGCTGCGCGCAACATCACCTTTGCCGAGTTGCGCGCCGCCTATCGCGAGCAGGCCGAGGGGCTGCTCGAAGGCGGCTGCGACCTGTTCCTGGTCGAAACGATCTTCGACACCCTCAACGCCAAGGCGGCGATCTTCGCCCTCGACGAGCTGATGGAAGACAGCGGCGAGCGGCTGCCCGTGATCGTCTCGGGCACCGTCACCGACGCCTCGGGGCGCATCCTGTCGGGCCAGACCGTACCCGCCTTCTGGCACAGCATCCGGCACGCACGGCCGCTCGCCGTGGGCCTCAACTGCGCGCTCGGCGCGGCGCTGATGCGCCCCTATCTCGAAGAGCTGGCGCACATCGCCGGCGACACCTTCGTGAGCTGCTATCCGAACGCCGGGTTGCCCAACCCGATGAGCGAGACCGGCTTCGACGAGACGCCCGAGATCACGGCCAGCCTGCTCGAGGAATTCGCGAGCGCGGGCTTTCTCAACATCGCCGGCGGCTGCTGCGGCACGACGCCCGAGCACATCGCCCGCATCGCCGAACGCGTCGGCCGCTACAAGCCGCGCTGCGGCCATCGCGGCGCGCTGTTCGGCGAGTTGGAAGCGGCGTGATGAGCGCCGCCGCGACCGTCGTTCCACCTCTCAAGCTGTCCGGACTCGAGCCGGTGCTGATCGGCAGCGGCTCGCTCTTCGTCAACATCGGCGAGCGCACCAACGTCACGGGGTCGAGAGCCTTTGCGCGGTTGATCCTCAATGGTCAGTTCGAGGAAGCATTGAGCGTCGCCCGCCAGCAGGTCGAGAACGGCGCGCAGATCATCGACATCAACATGGACGAGGCGATGCTCGATTCGAAGGCGGCGATGGTCCGCTTCCTGAATCTGATCGCCGGCGAGCCCGAGATCGCGCGCGTGCCGATCATGATCGACAGCTCGAAGTGGGAGGTCATCGAGGCCGGCCTGCAATGCATCCAGGGCAAGGGCATCGTCAACTCGATCTCGATGAAGGAGGGCGAGGCGGCGTTTCGCCAACAGGCCATGCTGGTGCGCCGCTACGGTGCCGCCGCCGTCGTGATGGCCTTCGACGAGCAGGGGCAGGCCGATACCTTTGCGCGAAAGACACAGATTTGCGAAAGGGCGTACCGCATCCTCACTGACGAGGTCGGCTTTCCGCCCGAAGACATCATCTTCGACCCGAACATCTTTGCCATCGCCACCGGCATCGAGGAGCACGACAACTACGCTGTCGAGTTCATCGAGGCGACGCGCTGGATCAAGGCGAATCTGCCCGGCGCGAAGGTGAGCGGCGGCGTCTCCAACGTGAGCTTCTCGTTTCGCGGCAACGACCCGGTGCGCGAGGCGATCCACACGGTGTTCCTGTACCACGCGATCAAGGCGGGCATGGACATGGGCATCGTCAACGCCGGGATGATGGGTGTCTACGACGACCTCGATGCCGAGTTGCGCGAGCGCGTCGAGGACGTGGTGCTCAACCGCCGCAAGGACGCCGGCGAACGGCTGGTGGAAATCGCCGAGCGCGCCAAGGGCGCGGCGCGCGACGACTCGGCGCGCTTGGCCTGGCGTGGCACGCCCGAGCATCCGAAGACTGTCGCCGAGCGGCTCAGCCATGCACTCGTCCACGGCATCACCGAATTCATCGTGGAGGACACGGAAGCCGCCTGGCAAGTCATCCAGGCCGAGGGCGGCCGGCCGCTGCACGTCATCGAAGGGCCGTTGATGGCCGGCATGGACATCGTCGGCGACCTGTTCGGCCAGGGCAAGATGTTCCTGCCGCAGGTCGTGAAGTCGGCGCGCGTCATGAAGCAGGCGGTGGCCCATCTGCTGCCCTACATCGAGGCCGAGAAGCAATTGCTGATCGAAGGCGGCGGCGAGGCCAGGGCCAAGGGCAAGATCGTCATCGCCACCGTCAAGGGCGACGTCCACGACATCGGCAAGAACATCGTCACCGTCGTCCTCCAGTGCAACAACTTCGAGGTCGTCAACATGGGCGTGATGGTCGCGTGCCAGGACATCCTGGCGCGCGCCAAGGTCGAGGGCGCCGACATCATCGGCCTGTCGGGCCTGATCACGCCCAGCCTCGAGGAGATGCAGCACGTCGCCTCCGAGATGCAACGCGACGACTTCTTCCGCATCCGCAAGATCCCGCTGCTCATCGGCGGCGCGACGACGAGCCGCGTGCACACGGCCGTGAAGATCGCGCCGCACTACGAAGGCCCGGTCGTCTACGTGCCCGACGCGAGCCGCTCGGTCGGTGTCTGCAGCGACCTGCTCAGCGACGAGCGCGCCGCTGCCTACATCGCCGATCTCGAGGCTGACTACGTGCGCGTGCGCGAGCACCACGCCAGCAAGAAGGCGACGCCGCTGGTCACGCTCGCCGAAGCCCGCGCCAACAAGACGCCGGTCGACTGGGCCGCCTACACGCCGCCGATGCCAAAGTTCATCGGCCGGCGCTTGCTGAAGAACCAGGACCTCGCCGAGATCGCCGAGGTCGTCGACTGGTCCCCGTTCTTCCAGACCTGGGACCTGGCCGGACCGTATCCGGCGATCCTCACCGACGACATCGTCGGCGAATCGGCGCGGCGCGTGCTGTCCGACGGCAAGCGCATGCTGCGTCGTGTCATCGAGGGCCGTTGGCTCACCGCCAACGGCGTCGTCGGTCTCTATCCCGCCGCGACCGTCGGCGACGACGACATCGAGATCTACGCGGACGAGTCGCGCACCGAGGTGCTGATGACGTGGCACGGCCTGCGTATGCAAAGCGTGCGACCGGTGGTCGATGGCGAGGACGGACAAAAGATCAGGCGTCCGAACCGCTGCCTCGCCGACTTCATCGCCCCCAAAGGCTCGGGCTTGAAGGACTACATCGGTCTCTTCGCCGTGACGGCCGGCCTCGGCGTCGAGAAGAAGGAGCGCCAGTTCGAGGCCGACCTCGACGACTACAGCGCGATCATGCTGAAGGCGCTCGCCGACCGGCTCGCCGAAGCGTTTGCCGAGAGCCTGCACCGGCGCGTCCGCACCGACCTCTGGGGCTACACGCCCGACGAGGCGCTCGGCGTGAGCGAGCTCGTCGCCGAGCGCTATCGCGGCATCCGCCCGGCGCCCGGCTATCCGGCCTGCCCCGACCATCGCGTCAAGCGCGAGCTGTTCCGCGTGCTGGGCTGCGACGAGATCGGCATGACGCTGACCGACAACCTGGCCATGCTCCCCGCGGCAAGCGTGAGCGGGTTCTACCTCGCCCATCCCGAGGCAGCCTACTTCAACGTCGGCAAGATCGGCGCGGACCAGGTGCGCGACTGGGCCCGGCGCAACGCGCTCGAGCAGAGCGACGCCGAGCGAGCGCTGACGACGCTGCTCTGAGAGAGTCGGCTGGCGCGGCTTCGGCCCGTCGCACCCGACGACGCGACGGGCCCGTGCCGCACGCGTTTGATTACATCTGGCGCAACTCCTTGCAACACTCGCACAAAGCGGCTATGCATCAGTTGCGACCGCCTGTAAGGCCCCCGCGGTTTGCCAAGTTTTGACGTTATCTTCGCGCCCGCCGCTGCCGAGAATGCCTTTCAGGCCTTGGCACAAACGCTGCGTTGTCGGCACCGTGTAAAGAATTCTTTTGGTCGTCGGGGAGCCACAGTGAACACTGTTCAGAACATCGAAATCGGCAGCGGGCGTTTCGCCCGCTTCGGGCGCGGCGCCGTCGCCACCGCAGTCTTGCTCGTCGTCGCAGCCTGCGGCGGCGGTGGTGGTTCAAGCGATCCGGCGGCGGGCGGGGGCACCACGCCTCCGGCCGTGACGGCCGCCGTGACGCCGACCCCTACCCAGGCTGCGCGCTTCCTCACGCAGGCGACCATGGGCGCGACCGAGGCCGAGATCAACCGTCTCTCGGCCATGCAGTACGGTGCGTGGATCGACGAGCAGATGGCCAAGCCGCAGACGCTGCATCGCCTCTACATCAACCAGGCTTCGGCCGACCTCGACGCCGTCGGCCAGAAGCTCAGCCCGACCAACTTCTACGACTCCTGGTGGAGCCAGGCGCTCGGCGCCGACGACCAGCTCCGCCAACGCGTCACCTTCGCGCTCTCCGAGCTCTTGGTCATCTCGTTCGCCAACTCGACGCTGCAGACCCAGGTGCGCGGCGTGGCCTCCTATTACGACACGCTGGGCGCGGGTGCCTTCGGCAACTTTCGCGATCTGATGGAGGCGGTGACCTTCCATCCCATGATGGGCATCTACCTGACCCACATGAAAAACCTGAAGGAGGACCCGACCACCGGCCGCGTCCCCGACCTGAACTACGCCCGCGAGATCACCCAGTTGTTTGCCGTCGGCGAATACAAGCTCAACATCGATGGCAGCGCGCAGATGGGCAGCGACGGCCGCCCGGTGCCGGCCTACAAGTCGGCCGACCTGGAAGGCCTCTCGCAGGTCTTTACCGGCCTGAGCTGGTATGCCGGCCCGCAGATCACCGACCGCACGGCGCAGCGCTTCAACGGCGGCACCCCCGACCTGTCGCGCGACTGGAAGCCGATGCAGGATTACAACGAGTACACGCCGAACACGAGCTTTCACTCGATCTCGCAGAAGACCTTCCTGGGCACGACGATCGCGCCGCAGACCAAGCCCGACACGCTCGGCGACGTCAAGATCGCGCTCGACACCCTGTTCAACAACCCGAGCGTCGGCCCCTTCGTCAGCAAGCAGCTGATCCAGCGTCTGGTCACCAGCAATCCGAGCCCGGCCTACGTCTCGCGCGTCGCCACCGTCTTCAACGACAACGGCAAGGGCGTGCGCGGCGACATGACGGCGTTGTGGAAGGCGATCCTGCTCGATCAGGAAGCGCGTACCGCCAACACCTCGCCGAACTACGGCAAGGTGCGCGAGCCGCTGTTGCGCTTGTCGGGCATGCTGCGCGCCTTCGGTGCGCAATCGATCAGCGGCCGCTACACCGGCATCGGCCTGACCGACGACCCGTCGACGCGCCTCAACCAGACGCCGATGTTCGCGCCGACGGTGTTCAACTACTTCCGCCCCGGCTACGTGCCGACGAGCGCCGCGATCACGAGCGCGAACCTGGTCGTCCCCGAGCTGCAGATCACGCACGAGCTGTCGGTGGCGGGCTACATGAACTACATCCGCGGCTGGACCACGCTCAGCGCAGCGCGGGACATCCAGCACAAGTACGACACCGAGGTGACGCTGGCAGCGACACCGTCGGCGCTGGTCGATCGCATGAACCTGCTGCTCTTCTCGGGCACGATGCCCGACACGCTGAAGACGCAGATCACGACGGCGGTGGGAAGCCGCGTGATTCCGGCGGCGGTCTACGCCGCGGGCACTGCGGCGAGTGCCCCGGTCGCCGCGTCGGGCGCCAGCGGCGCCGCAAGCGCCCCGCCTGCGAAGCCGACGAACCAGGCGGCGATCGATGCCGCCAAGCTGGACCGCGTCTACCTCGCGGTGTTCCTGTCGATGTCTTCGCCCGACTACCTGATTCAGAAATAAGAGGGAAACGATCATGTCGAAACTCAACGCTTCGCGACGCCAGTTCCTGCGCACCGCGTCGGTCGTCTCCGGCTCCGTCGGCGCGGCGGGCGCGCCCTTCGCACTCAATCTCGCGAGCCTGGGCAGCGCGGCCGCCCAGACCGCGCCGGGCTACAAGGCGATCGTCTGCCTCTTCCTCTACGGCGGTAACGACTCTTCGCACATGGTGCTGCGCACCGACGCGGCATCGTTCGCCGAGTACACGCGCATGCGCGCCACGGGTCCGGCGCCGATTGCACTGCTCGCGCCGGGCACCGCGCCGAACGGCGGCGCGACCAGAGCGTCGCCGGCGAACCTGGGCGGCGTGCTGCCGCTCTCGCCGAAGTTCAGCGTCTTCGCCGCCGAGAACGCGGCCAACACCTACGCCGTGCACCCGAGCATGCCCGAGGTGGCGAACCTGTTCGCCGCCGGGCGCCTGGGCATCATCGCCAACGCCGGCCCGCTGGTGGTTCCGCTCAGCCGCACCGAGTACACGTCGAACTCGAAGCCGCGCCCGCAGGCGCTCGGCTCGCACAACGACCAGCAGTCGACCTGGCAAGCGCTCGGCCCCGAAGGCGTGAAGATCGGCTGGGGCGGCCGCCTCGGCGACCTGGTCGCGAGCAGCAACGCCAACACGAGCTTCACCAGCATCTCGGCTTCGGGCAACAACGTGTTCTCGGCCGGCGGCCAGGTGTTCCAGTACCAGGTCGGCGGCGGCGGAGCGGTGCAGATCGGCGGCATTACCGGCACGCTGTTCAACTCGACGACCGCATCGACGACGCTGCGCTCGATCGTCACCGCGAACAACTCGCACCTGTTCGCCAACGAGTACTCGACCATCATCAACCGGTCGATAAGCGCGCAGGCGTCGTTTCAAGGCGCCTTCGCGGCGTCGACGGTGCCGAACCCGACGCAATACTTCCAGCCATCGTCGGGCAACAACCAGACGAACGGCTTGGCGCTGCAGTTGCAGACCGTGGCCCGCGTCATCGGCGCGCGCAGCGCACTCGGCGCCCAGCGGCAGATCTTCTTCGTCTCGATGGGCGGCTTCGACACCCACGACAACCAGAACCCGGGCCAGGCCGACCTGCTGGCGCGGCTGTCGCACGCACTCGGCTACTTCGACACCGTGATGGGCAACGTCGGCGGCGTCGACCTGCGCAACAACGTGACGCTGTTCACCGCGTCCGACTTCGGCCGCACGATCACGACCAACGGCGACGGCACCGACCACGGCTGGGGTGGCCACCACTTCGTGCTCGGCGGCGCGGTCAAGGGCGGCGAGATCTACGGTCGCTTCCCGATCTTCGGCCTCAACAACAACATGGACTCGGCCAACAACGGCTACCTGCCGTCGACCTCGGTCGACACCATCGGCAGCACGCTCGGCAAATGGTTCGGCGTCAGCGACTCGAACCTCGACACGGTGTTCCCGAACCTCGGGAACTTCCCGCGCGACCTCGGCTTCCTCGGCTGACAGTCGACGACCCCGGGCCATTGGATGCGGGCAGCCTGCGGGCTGCCCGTTTTCGTTGGGCGTCCGCTATCCGGGCCGTCCGTGCCCGCGTCAATGCGTTTGCAGGACGCGCCGGTACTGGATCGCCTCGCCGAGATGGGCGACGGCGATGTCGCGACTTTCGTCCAGGTCGGCGATGGTCCGCGCGATGCGCAGGATGCGATGAAAGCTGCGCGCCGACCAGCCGAGCCGATCGGCCGCCGAGCGCAGAAAGCGTGACGCTGCCGCGTCGAGTGCGCAGTGCAGGTCGAGCGCATCGCCGGCGAGCTCGCCGTTGCACGCGCCCTGGCGCGCATAGGCTACGGCGCGTGCCGCGGCGACACGTTCGCGCACGACGCTGCTCGACTCGCCGTCGGCCGAGGCTGCGAGCAGCTCGGCGCCGACCGCGGGCACCTCGACCTGCAGATCGATGCGGTCGAGCAGCGGGCCGCTGATGCGTGCCTGGTAGCGCAAGACCGCGTCCGGCGTGCATCGGCAGGCCTTGGCAGGATTGCCGAGCTGACCGCAGGGGCAGGGGTTCATCGCCGCCACGAGCTGAAAGTGCGCCGGGAAGTCGGCTTGTCGAGCGGCGCGCGAGATGACGATGCGCCGGCTCTCGAGCGGCTCGCGCAAGGCCTCGAGCGCGGCGCGCGGAAACTCGGGCAGCTCGTCGAGAAACAGCACACCGTGGTGAGCCAGCGACGCCTCGCCTGGCCGTGGCGGCGAGCCGCCGCCGACAAGCGCGGCAGCCGATGCGGTGTGATGGGGAGCGCGCAGCACGCGCTGACCCCAGCGCGCGGCACTGAACACGCCGGCCACGCTCAGGATCGCCGCCGATTCGAGCGCCGCCTCGTGCGACAGATCGGGCAGCAGCCCGCCGAGGCGCTGCGCCAGCATCGACTTGCCGGTGCCCGGCGGTCCCACCATGAGCAGGCTCAGCTCCCCGGCGGCGGCGATCTCGAGCGCGCGCTTGGCCGCAGCCTGACCCTTGACGTCGCGCAGATCGGGCAGGGGCGGCGGCTCGGCGCGGCGCAGCGGCCGGGCTTCGCGCAGGCCGCTCGGGTCGGCGGCGTCGCCGGGCAGCAGGGCGCGGACGACGTCGAGCAGGTGAGAAGCGCCGCGCACCGCGAGGCCGCCCACCGACGCGGTCTCATCGGCGCTCGCCGCCGGCAGAACGAGGGTACGCGCCCGTTCTGCCGAGGTCGCGCTGCGATGCAAGGCGAGTCCCACGGCGAGCGCGCCGTGCACCGGCCGCAGTTCGCCGCCGAGCGAAAGCTCACCGGCGAACTCGAAGGCCTCGAGCCGCGTCGCATCGATGAATCCTGCGGCAGCGAGGATGCCGAGCGCGATCGGCAGATCGAAGCGGCCCGACTCCTTGGGCAGGTCGGCCGGCGCGAGGTTGACCGTCACGCGCTTGTTGTGCGGAAACTCGAGGCCACTCGTCTGCAGCGCGGCGCGCACCCGCTCACGCGACTCCTTGACCTCGGTGTCGGCCAGGCCGACCAGCGTGAAGCTCGGCAGCCCGTTGGCGAGGTGCACCTCGACCGTGACGGCGGGCGCGTCGAGGCCGCGCAGGGTGCGGCTGTGGACGACGGCAAAGGCCATGGCGACGGAGTGCGGTGCGGGGTCGGCGGATTGTCGAACGCCGTTCGCCGTTGCGCGCGGGTGCACCCGAACGAGGGCACCAGCGCGGTGCGAAGGCGCGACGGCGTCGTGCGTTGCCCTGGTGCCCGGGTGACGTCCTCGAGGCGGAGACGTGCCTCGCCGTGGGGCGGAGGCGAAGAGGGTCGCTTGGCACGCATCGTGCAGAAGACAGGCGAACCTCAACCGACCCCTCTGGGAGCCCTGATGAAGAAGAAATCGATCATTGTTTCGTCGTTCTTGTCGCTGGGCGCCTTCGGCGCGATGGCGCAAGCCACGGCGCCGGCGCCTGCACCGGCGCCCGATCCTTCGCCGTTCAGCGCGAACATCAACCTGACGACAAAGTACAAGTTCCGCGGCCAGGATCAGGGCAACACGAACTTCCTTTCGCCGGCGCTGCAAGGCGGCTTCGACTGGACGCAGAACGGCTTTTACCTGGGCAACTGGAACTCGAACGTCAACTTCAGCAACGCCGCCATCGAGATGGACTTCTACGGTGGCTACAAGGGCGAGATCGCCAAGGACTTCGGCTACGACGTCGGCATCCTGCAGTACTACTACCCGCAGAAGAACAAGGTCATCGACTTCAACGTCACCGAGATCTATGGCGCCCTGTCGTGGCAGTGGCTGACGGTCAAGTACTCGCACACCGTCTCGAAGGACTACTTCGGCATCGGCGCGGCCCAGCAAATCCTCGGCGCGTCGCCGCGCCCGTCGGGCCGCAACACCGGCTACCTCGAAGCCGCCGCCAACTTCCCGTTCGCCGACAAGTTCACGCTCAACACGCACGTCGGCTACACGCACTTCTCGAGCGGGCTGCGCAACGCCACCTTCGACGCGGGCGAAGGCGGCATCACCCGCATCGGCGTTCCGAACTTCTACGACTACAAGCTCGGCGTCACCTACGACCTCGGCTCGGGCTACTCGGTGGCGGGCGCGGTCGTCGGTGCGAGCAAGAAGAGCTTCTACGGCGACATCAACAAGGCACAGGCCATCTTCACGCTCAGCAAGACCATGTAGTCGCCGCGCCGCGCCTCGAAGGGGAGGCGCTGCGGCGGTTCTTCAATCAATACCGGGAAGGGAGTGCGACCATGAAAATGGTGACTGCGATCGTCAAGCCATTCAAGCTCGACGAAGTTCGTGAGGCCTTGAGCGCCATCGGCGTGCAGGGTGTGACGGTGACCGAGGTCAAGGGCTTCGGCCGTCAGAAGGGGCATACCGAGCTCTATCGCGGCGCCGAGTACGTCGTCGACTTCCTGCCCAAGGTGAAGATCGAGGCCGCGGTCGACGACGCGATCGTCGACCGCGTCATCGAGGCCATCGAGGCGGCGGCGCGCACCGGCAAGATCGGCGACGGCAAGGTCTTCGTCTCGTCGCTGGAACAGGTCGTCCGCATCCGGACCGGCGAGACCGGCAAGGACGCCCTCTGAGGCCACAAGAACAACACGCCATGAACAAAATACTTATCGCCTTCGTCTTCAGCCTGTTCGCCCTCGTCTCCGGACAGAGCGCGTTCGCCCAGGCCGCCTCCGACGCAGCGTCCGGCGCTGCCGCGGCGATCGCGCCGATGGCCGCTTCGGCGCCGATGGCCTCCTCCTCCTCCTCGGCGTCGGCTCCCGATGCCGCAGGTTCGGCTGCTTCCGCTCCGGTGGCCAACAAGGGCGACGTCGCCTGGATGATCGTCGCCACGGCGCTGGTCATCATGATGTCGGTGCCGGCGCTCGCCTTGTTCTACGGCGGCCTGGTGCGCAGCAAGAACATGCTGTCGGTGCTGATGCAGGTGTTCGTCACCTTCTCGATGATCGTCGTGCTCTGGTGCCTGTACGGCTACAGCCTCGCATTCACCGAGGGCAATGCGTTCTTCGGCGGGTTCGATCGCCTGTTCATGAAGGACATGTTCATGGCCAAGGACGGCACGTTCGCGATGGCCGCCACCTTCAGCAAGGGCGTCTACATTCCCGAGCTGCTGTACATGGCGTTCCAGGCGACGTTCGCGGCGATCACATGCTGCCTGATCGTCGGCGCCTTCGCCGAGCGCATGAAGTTCAGTGCCGTGCTGGCCTTCATGGTGCTCTGGTTCACCTTCAGCTATGCGCCGATCGCGCACATGGTCTGGTTCTGGATGGGTCCGGACGCCTACTCGAGCAAGGCGGTCGCCGACGCCGTCGCCGCGAAGGCCGGCTACATCTTCCAGATGGGCGCCCTCGACTTCGCCGGCGGCACGGTCGTGCACATCAACGCAGCCGTCGCCGGCCTGGTCGGCGCCTACATGGTCGGCAAGCGGATCGGCTACGGCCGCGAGTCGTTCACGCCGCACTCGCTGACCCTGACGATGGTCGGTGCCGCCCTGCTGTGGGTCGGCTGGTTCGGCTTCAACGCCGGCTCGGCGCTCGAGGCCGGCAACACCGCCGTGCTCGCCTTCGTCAACACCTTCTCGGCCACCGCCGCGGCGGTGCTGGCGTGGTGCATCGGCGAGGCGCTGCTCAAGGGCAAGGCCTCGATGCTCGGCGCCGCGTCGGGCGCGGTCGCCGGTCTCGTGGCGATCACCCCGGCCTGCGGCAACGTCGGCCTGCTCGGTGCGCTCGTGATCGGCTTTGTCGCCGGCTTCGCCTGCCTCTGGGGCGTGAGCGGCCTGAAGAAGATGCTCGGCGCCGACGACTCGCTCGACGTGTTCGGCGTGCACGGCGTCGGCGGCATCGTCGGCGCGCTGCTGACCGGCGTGTTCAACACCCAGGCGCTCGGCGGCCCCGGCCAGGTGACCGACTGGGTCACCGCCACGGTCGGCTCGGTGGGCATCGGCGACCAGGTCTGGATCCAGTTCAAGGCCATCGTCATCACGATCGTCTGGTCGGGCGTCGTGTCGCTGATCGCCTACAAGCTGGTCGACATGACGATCGGCCTGCGCGTCAGCGAGGAAGACGAGCGCGAGGGCCTGGACATCACGTCTCACGGCGAGACGGCGTACCACAACTGAGCAAGGCGCCGCGCCCGCGCGGCGCCTTGCTCATCCTGAGCGAAGCGAAGGATCCCTTCGCGCTCGACAGACTTCAGGGCCACCGAAAGGTGGCCCTTTCCTTTTGGTGGGCGAGATCCGTCGCTTCGCTCAGGATGACGGTTTCGGCCGCTTGCGCCGTCCCGGCGGCACCCCATATGCCTAGAATCCCCGCTCCCCGTCCGCAGGCTTTCACCGCATCGAGCGGCACCCCATGGTTCCCCACCTCATCACTGCGCTCACCGGCCCGATCAACGAACTGGAGCAGCGAATGCTCGAGTCGCTGCCGGCCATCGAGCGCTGGTTCCGGCTCGAGTGGATGGAGCACACGCCGCCGTTCTACACCTCGGTCGACCTGAGGAACGCCGGCTTCAAGCTGGCGCCGGTCGACACCAACCTCTTTCCTGGCGGCTTCAACAACCTGACGACCGAGATGCTGCCGCTCGCCGTGCAGGCGGCGATGGCGGCGATCGAGAAGATCTGCCCCGAGGCGAAGAACCTGCTGCTGATCCCCGAGAAGCACACGCGCAACTCGTTCTACCTGATGAACGTGGCGCGGCTGATGGAGATTTTTCACCAGGCCGGTCTCAACGTGCGCCTGGGTACGCTCGACGACTCGATCACCGTACCGACCGCGGTGCCGCTGCCCGACGGCAGCTCGCTGACGGTGGAGCCCCTGGTGCGCACGCGCAACCGCCTGGGGTTGAAGGACTTCGACCCCTGCACCATCCTGCTCAACAACGACCTCTCGGCCGGCATCCCGAAGATCCTCGAAGGCCTGCACGAGCAGTACCTGCTGCCCCCGCTGCACGCCGGCTGGGCGGTACGGCGGAAGACGAACCACTTCGCGGCTTATGAAGAAGTGGCGAAGAAGTTCGCCAAGCTGCTCGGCATGGACCCGTGGCTCATCAACCCGATGTTCGCGCGCTGCGGCGAGGTGAATTTCAGCGACGGCTCGGGCGCCGAGTGCCTGACCAGCAATGCCGATGCGCTGCTCGGCAAGATCCGGCGCAAGTACAAGGAATACGGCATCCAGGAAAAGCCCTTCATCATCGTCAAAGCCGACGCCGGCACCTATGGCATGGGCATCATGACGGTGCGCGACGCGAAGGAGCTCGCCGACCTGAACCGCCGCTCGCGCAACAAGATGAGCGTCATCAAGGACGGCCAGGAAGTGAGCGAGGTCATCCTGCAGGAAGGCGTGCCGACCTACGAGCGCGTCAACGAGGCGGTGGCCGAGCCGGTCGTCTACATGATCGACCGCTACGTCGTCGGCGGCTTCTATCGCGTCAATTCCGAGCGCGGCAACGACGAGAACCTCAACTCGCCCGGCGCCAGCTTCGTGCCGCTGGCCTTCGCCGGCTCGAACCAGCTTCCCAAGCCCGGCGCCAAGCCGGGAGCGAGCGCTCCCAACCGCTTCTACATGTACGGCGTGATCGCACGGCTGGCGATGGTCGCAGCGAGCTACGAGCTCGAGGCCACCGACCCCGACGCCGAGATCTACGAATAGACGCCCCGACCGTCAACCTGAAACTCAGTGAAGAATCTCGCGCCAGTGAGATCCTTCGCGTCGCTCAGGATGACCGGCGTTGCAATGCACAATAGCCGCTCTCTCGCTACCCCGCTGCCAGTGCGGCGCGGGTGCTTCGCTTGACCCAACCCCGAACCGCTTCCAGCCTTGCCGCCCTGACGCTCGGCGCCGTCGGCGTCGTCTACGGCGACATCGGCACGAGTCCGCTCTACGCGCTGAAGCAGGTGTTCGCGAACGGGCACGTGCCGCTGACGCCGCACAACATCTATGGCGTGCTGTCGCTGGTCTTCTGGACCCTCACGGTCATCGTCTCGATCAAATACGTCGTCCTCATCCTGCGTGCCGACAACAACGGCGAGGGCGGCCTGATCGCCATGCTCGCGCTCGCCTCGCAGGCGGTGCGCGACCGGCCCAAGCTGCGCCGCCGCCTGCTCTTTCTCGGCATCTTCGGCACGGCGATCTTCTTCGGCGACGGCGTCATCACGCCGGCGATCTCGGTGCTCGGCGCGGTCGAGGGCCTGACGGTGGCGGCGCCGGCGTTGCACACCTGGGTCGTGCCGATCACCCTCGTCGTCCTCGCCGCGCTGTTCATGTTCCAGCGCCACGGCACGGAGCGTGTCGGCAAGCTGTTCGGGCCGGTCATGCTGGTCTGGTTCGCGGTCATCGCGGTGCTGGGCCTGATGCACATCGGCGACAGGCCCGACATCCTGCGCGCGCTGTCGCCGCACTACGCGATCCTGTTCCTCCTCGGCCAGCCCGCCGTGGCGTTTGTGGCGCTGGGCGCCGTCGTTCTCTGCGTCACCGGCGCCGAGGCGCTCTATGCCGACATGGGCCACTTCGGCAAGCGGCCGATCCGCTTCGCCTGGTTCGGCGTCGCCATGCCGGCGCTCGTCCTCAACTATTTCGGCCAGGGCGCGATGCTGCTCGCCAGCCCGGCCAAGGTCGGCAATCCTTTCTTCGAGATGGCGCCGACCTGGGCGCTCTATCCGTTGATCGCGCTGGCCACCTGCGCCGCGGTGATCGCTTCGCAGGCGCTCATCACCGCCGCCTTCTCGGTCACCAAGCAGGCGATCCAGCTCGGCTACCTGCCGCGCCTGCGCATCTTGCACACCTCGGTGCTGGAGACGGGCCAGGTCTACGTGCCCTTCGTCAATTGGGGCCTGTTCTGCGGCATCGTCGTCGCCGTCGTCCTCTTCGGCGGGAGCGACAGCCTCGGCGCCGCCTACGGCATCACGGTCACGATCGACATGCTGATCACGACGACGATGACCTTCTTCGTGCTGCGCTACGGCTGGAAGTACCCGTGGTCGGTGGCGCTCGCCGCGACCGGATTCTTCTTCATCGTCGACTTCACTTACTTCGTTGCCAACGCCGTCAAGGTGGTCGACGGCGGCTGGTTCCCGTTGCTCATCGGCGCCGGCATGTTCATCCTGATGATGACCTGGAAGCAAGGCCGAAAGCTCATGGCGCAAAGCCTGCGCAACGACTCCGTCGACCTGACGAGCTTTCTCGAGTCAGTGTTCATCAGCCCGCCGGCGCGGGTGCCCGGCACGGCCGTCTTTCTCGTCAGCGACCAGGGCCTGACGCCGAATGCGATGCTGCACAACCTCAAGCACAACAAGGTGCTGCACGAGCGCAACCTCTTCGTCACGGTGCGCCACCACGAGATGCCCTGGATCGCCCCGGAAGAGCGCTGCGCCGTCGAGCCGCTGGGCAACGACTGCTGGCAGGTGACGCTGCACTTCGGCTTCAAGGACGAGCCCGACGTGCCGCTCGCGCTCGAGCAACTGCGTGCCAGCGGCTGCGTCGTCGAGGACATGGACACCTCGTACTTCCTGTCGCGCGACATCATCGTGCCGACGATGGGCGGCGGCATGGCCGACTGGCGCGAGAAGCTGTTCGTCGGCATGCACCGCAACGCGTCGGCGGCCGCCGACTTCCTGCGCCTGCCGACCAATCGCGTCGTCGAACTCGGCTCGAAGGTCGAGATATGAAGCCGCGCTCCCGGCAATTCAGCACCCGTCCTTCTCGGTGACGCGCTCGCGTCTTTCGGACGTTTCGCTGTCGGCGGTCACCGCCGGCTTCATCGCCGTGCTGGTCGGCTTCACGAGCTCGGTGGCGATCGTCTTCCAGGCCGCGCAGTCGCTCGGCGCGACGCCGGCGCAATCGGCGTCGTGGCTGTGGGCGCTCGGCTGGGGCATGGGGCTCGCCAGCCTCTTGCCATCGCTGTGGCTGAGGAAGCCGGTGATGATCGCCTGGAGCACGCCGGGCGCCGCGGTGCTCGCCGTCGCCGGTGCCAGTGGCGGCTTCGGCATGGCCGAGGCGACCGGCGCGTTCATCGTCTGCGCCGTGCTCATCATCCTGGCCGGCGCGAGCGGCGCCTTCGAGCGCGTGATGGAACAGATTCCGATGCCGCTGGCCGGCGCGCTGCTCGCCGGCGTGCTGGCCCGCTTCGGACTCGACGCGTTCGCGGCGGTGCAGTCGTGGTTCGGGCTGGTCATCGCCATGCTCGCCGCCTATCTGGTCGGACGGCGCTTCTGGCCTCGCTACGCCGTGGTCGGCGTACTGGCCACCGGCGTCGCCATCGCCGCGGTCGCCGGCAAGCTCGCGGTCGGCGCCGTGCAATGGACCGTCACGACACCCGTCTTCACGATGCCCGAATTCACGTGGCGCGCGATGGTAAGCCTGGCCTTGCCGCTCTTCATCGTGACGATGGCGTCGCAGAACCTGCCCGGCGTCGCGGCGATACGCGCAGCGGGCTATCACCTGCCGATCTCGAAGATCATCGCGTTGACCGGCGTCGCCACGCTGCTGCTCGCGCCCTTCGGCGCCTTTGCGCTCAACCTCGCGGCGATCACCGCGGCCATCTGCATCGGCCGCGAAGCGCACGCCGATCCCGACAAGCGCTGGGTCGCCGCCGCCGCCTGCGGCGCGCTGTATTGCGTGGTCGGCGTATTCGGCGCCGCCGTCGCCGGATTGCTCGCGGCGTTTCCGCGCGAACTCGTCGTCGCGGTGGCCGGGCTTGCCTTGCTCGGCACGATAGGCTCCGGGCTCGCCGCCGCGCTGAAGGACGACGCCTACCGAGAATCGGCGCTGATTACCTTTCTCGTCACGCTCTCGGGGCTGCAGCTGTTCGGCGTCGGCTCGGCGTTCTGGGGCGTCGTTGCCGGCGCCGTCGCGCTGTTTGTGCAACAGTGGCGGCCCCGCCGGGAACAACAGCGCTCATGAACCTGCTCTTCGTCGCCGATCCGCTCGAAAGCTTCAACGTCAAGAAGGACTCGACCTTCGTCATGATGAAGGAAGCCGCGCGGCGCGGCCACGCGCTTTTTGCCTGCGAGCCGAAGGACCTGATGTGGCAGCGCGGCGCCAGGGTGGCCGCCCACGTGCGCGAGATCGCGCTCACCGGCGGCAAGGCGCCCTGGTTCAGCGAGTTCGTGCCCGACCCGGGCCGCGCGCGCGCGCGCGTCGCGCTCGCCGACTTCGGCGCTGTTTTGATGCGCAAGGATCCGCCCTTCGACAGCGAATATTTCTACGCGACGCACCTGCTCGAACAGGCCGAGCGCGAAGGCGCGCATGTCTTCAACAAGCCGGCGGCGCTGCGCAACCACCCGGAAAAGCTCGCCATCCTCGAGTTCCCGCAGTTCATCTCGCCGACCCTCGTGACCAAGGATCCCGACGAGCTGAAGCGCTTTCACGCCGAGCACGGCGACGTCATCCTGAAGCCGCTCGACGGGATGGGCGGCACCGGCATCTTCCGCATCGGCGCCGACGGCATGAACCTCGGCTCCATCGTCGAGACGCTGAACGCGCGCGGCATGCACACGGTGATGGCGCAGCGCTACCTGCCCGAGATCGTGCGCGGCGACAAGCGCATCCTCGTCATCGCCGGCAAGCCGGTGCCGTTCGTGCTGGCGCGCATCCCGCAGGGCAACGAGATCCGCGGCAACCTCGCCGCGGGCGGCGTCGGCGTGGCGCAGCCGATCTCGGCGCGCGACCGCGAGATCGCCGAGGCGATCGGCCCGCTGCTCGCGGCGCGCGGCCTGCTCCTGATCGGCCTCGACGCGATCGGCGACAGCCTCACCGAGATCAACGTGACGAGCCCGACCTGCTTTCAGGAGATCACCGACCAGACCGGCTTCGACGTCGCGAAGGCCTTCATCGACGCGCTGGAGGCGGCGCTGGTCTAGACCCGCGACCGAACCGTTCCCTCATGGCCGTCCTCTCGCTCTCCGGCGCGCACCTCGCCTATGGTCACGTCGCCCTGCTCGACGAGGCGGCGCTGTCGCTCGAGGCCGGCGAACGGATCGGCCTGATCGGCCGCAACGGCGCCGGCAAGTCCTCGCTGCTCAAGGTCATCGCCGGTCTCGAAAAGCTCGACGACGGCCTGCTCCAGCTCACGCAAGGCCTGCGCATCCGCTACGTGCCGCAAGAGCCGAGCTTCGACGCCGACATGACGGTCTTCGACGCCGTCGGCGCCGGCGTTGCCGAGGCGCGCGCGGTGCGCGAGCGCTACGAAGCGCATGCGCCGGGCGACGATCTCGATGCCTTGCAGACACGGATCGAGACCCTCGACGCCTGGACCTGGGAGCAGCGCGTCGAGACGACGATCGCCCAGCTTCACCTCAACGGCGCGCGTCGCATCGGCGAGCTCTCGGGCGGCACCAAGAAGCGCGTCGCCCTGGCGCAGGCGCTCGTTGCCGTGCCCGACGTCCTGCTGCTCGACGAGCCGACCAACCATCTCGACCTCGACTCGATCGCCTGGCTCGAGGAGTTGCTGAGGGGCTTTCGCGGCAGCGTCGTCGTCATCAGCCACGACCGCGCCTTTCTCGACGCCGTGGCGACGCGCATCGTCGAGCTCGATCGCGGCGTCCTGCGCAGCTACCCCGGCAACTTCGCCGCGTATGAAGCGCGCAAGGTCGAGGAGCTCGCGTCGGAGGCGCTCGCCAACGCGCGCGCCGACAAGCTGCTCGCGCAAGAGGAAGTCTGGGTTCGCAAAGGCGTGGAAGCGCGGCGCACGCGCAGCGTCGGCCGGATCGGCCGGCTCGAGGCACTGCGCCGCGCCCGCGCCGCGCGGCGCGACACGCTCGGCCGTGTCCGCCTCGAATCCGACTCGGGGATTCCGAGCGGCAAGATCGTCGCCGAGCTGAAGAACGTGTCGATGAAATTCGGCGACAAGCTCATCGTCAAGGACTTCTCCGCGACGATCCTGCGTGGCGACAAGGTCGGCCTGATCGGGCCGAACGGCGCCGGCAAGACGACGCTGCTCAAGCTCATCCTCGGCGAGCTGCAGCCGACCTCGGGCACGGTGCGCCAGGGCACGCGCATCGAGGTCGCCTACTTCGACCAGATGCGCAGCGCGCTCGACCTCGACGCAACGCTCGCCGACAGCGTCAGCCCCGGCAGCGAGTGGATCGAGACGGCGACCGGGAAGAAGCACGTCATGAGCTATCTCACCGACTTCCTGTTCTCGCCCGAGCGCGCCAACTCGCCCGTGCGAACGCTTTCCGGAGGCGAGCGCAACCGCGTCCTGCTCGCCCGTCTGCTTGCCTTGCCGGCCAACGTGCTGGTGCTCGACGAGCCGACCAACGACCTCGACATCGACACGCTCGAGCTGCTCGAAGAGATGCTGCAGAGCCACGCCGGCACGGTCTTTCTCGTCAGCCACGACCGGCGCTTTCTCGACAACGTCGTCACCAGCACGATCGCCTGGGAGGGCGACGACTCGCCCGGCCGCTGGCGTGAATACGAAGGCGGCTACGAGGACTGGAAGACGCAGCGCGAGCGGGCACGTGCGTTGGCGCTGGAGGCCGAGCGTCGCAGTGCGCCGGCCGCCAGGGCTACAGCGCCGACGGCTGCGGCAAGTGCCGTCGCCACGCCAACCGCCAAGCCGAAGAAGCTCAGCTACAAGGAGCAGCGCGAGCTCGATGCCCTGCCTGTCCGCATCGAGGCGCTCGAGATCGAGCAGAAGGAGCTCGCCACCTTGCTGAGCAGCGCCGACTTCTATGCCGACGATCCGGCGCGTGTCGAGTCGGCGCAGATGCGAGTGGCGCAGATCGACGACGAGCTGCTGCAGGCGCTCGAACGCTGGGAGCTGCTCGGCGCGCGCTGAGCGCGCGGGCTCGGCGCGCAGCCGACCCGCTACAGCCGCGCGCGCTCCGCGGCGAGCGCCTTCCAGAAGCGCGCGTCCTGCGAGGTCGCGAAGTTGATGCGCATCAGTCGCGTCGGCCGGTGCTCTGCGTGGAAGAGCGAGCCTGGCGCGATCAGCCAGTCGTCGATCATGGCCAGCGCGAGGCGCTCGGTGTCGACGCCGGCGTCGACCCAGCCGAACAGGCCGCGCGGCTCGGCGGCGAAGCGGCAGCCGTGTGCTTCGGCCAGGCGCACGGTGCGGGCCCTTGCCGCGCCGAGCCGCTGCACGACGCGCTCGGCGTGCCTGCGTAACGAGCCTTGTTCGAGGCAGAACGCGAGGGCGAGCTCGCCTGCGCCTGGCGTCGTCAGCGTCGAGAGCAGCTTGGTGTCGACGAAGCGATCGACCAGCGAGGCCGGCGCGGCGAGGTAGCCGACGCGCCAGTTCGGCGTCAGGATCTTCGAGAAGCCCGAGACGTAGATCGTGCGCTCGAGCGCATCGAGGGCGGCGAGGCGCGGCGAATGGGCCGGCGCGAGATGCGCGTAGGTGTCGTCTTCGACGATGTGAAAGCCGTGCTCGTGGGCGAGGCGGACGACCTGGTGCGCGGCGTGCAGGCCGAGCGACGCGCCGGTCGGGTTGTGCAGCACCGACACGGTGACGTAGAGGCGCGGCCGATCGGCCAGCGGCTGCGCTTCGATGAGGCGCCGCATGGCGGCCACGTCGGGACCGTCGCTGCCGCGCGGCACGGGCAGCACACGCATGCCGAGCGCGGCGAGCCGCGCGTACTCGACCGACCAGCCGGGCTCGTCGACGAGCACGCTGTCGCCGGCGCGCAGCAGGGTCCGCGTGACGATGTCGAGTGCGTGCGTGGCGCCCACCGTCGTCACGATCTGGCCGGCGTGCACCGCGATGCCGTGGTCGGCGAGCTTGATGGCCAGCGCCTCGCGCAGACGCAACTCGCCGGCCGGGTCGCCGTACTGCAAGGCAGTGATCGCGATCTGCCGGCTCGAGGTCGCCTTGCGCATCGCCGCGGCGAGCAGGGTCGCGTCGAGCCACTCGGCGGGCAGCGTGCCCAGGCCGGGCATGGCGCGACCGCCGGGTGACTGGAACATGCCGCGGATCAGGGCCGTCGCGCTGTTTGGCACGGGGTGGCGCGGCGGCGTCGGTGCCGGCGGTCGAGCCGGGCCGCGCGATGCACTCGCATCCTCTGTCGCGCCGCGCACGAAGAAGCCGCGATGCGGCCGCGCCTCGACGAGGCCGCGCGCCAGCAACTGGTCATAAGCGCTCACGACCGTGGCCGGGCTCACCGCGTGGCGGCGGGCGCACTCGCGCACCGAGGGAAGGCGCGCCCCGGGCGCGAGCAGGCGCTGGCGAACCAGCTCGGCGTAGCGGCCGATGAGCTGCTCGGCGAGCGTCGTGTCGGAGCGGCGCGAGAGGGCGTGAGCGGCGTCGCGAGGCGTGCGTGCCGACGCGGACGTGCGAGGGCGTGCCGGCGTTGGCAGCGGTACAGCGGGGCGAGCCATGCGCCAAAGTGTACTGGTCGTGTGTCGATCGGTGCGCCTACACTGGCGAAAATTCCTGCCATGCCCACCGCTTCCGTCACCGCCAGCCGAAACGAGACCCGGGGCCTCGCGCTCGGCCTGCTCGGCGTCGTCATCTTCGCGATGACGGTGCCGATGACGCGGCTCGCCGTCGGCCCGGCCCTCGATCCGCAACTGCCGCCGTTTTTCGTCACCGCTGGCCGCGCCGCACTGGCCGGCGGGCTCGCCGCGATCTATCTTCTCGCCGTTCGCGCGCGGTGGCCCGGCCGCGAGCATCGGCTCGCGCTTTTCGTGTCGGCGCTCGGCACGGTCGTCGGCTTTCCGCTGTTCCTCGCGCTGGCCTTGCGCCGCGTCGACGCGATGCATGCCGCGGTCGTCACCGGCGTGCTGCCGCTCGCCACCGCGATCGCAGCCGCGCTCGCCTTCAGGCAGCGACCTTCGGCGGCGTTCTGGCTGTGCGCCGCGCTCGGCTGCGCGCTCGTGCTCGGCTTCGCGGTGTGGCAAGGCAGCGGCACGCTGGTGCTTGCCGACGCCTTGCTGCTCGGCTCCGTGGTGAGCGCAGCGGTCGGCTACGTCGCCGGTGCGCGGCTTTCGGCACGCATGCCGGCCGAGCGCGTGATCTGCTGGGTGCTCGTCATGAGCCTGCCCGTGACCTTGCCGGCGATGCTCGCGAGCTGGCCGCAGCGTCCGGCAAGTGCGGCCGCATGGGGCGGCTTCGCCTATGTCACGGTGTTCTCGATGTGGCTCGGCTTCTTCGCCTGGTATCGCGGCCTGGCGCTCGGCGGCACCGTGCGGGTCAGCCAGGTCCAGCTCGTGCAGCCCTTCCTCGCCATGCTGTTCGCGGTGCCCGTGCTCGGCGAGCGGCTCGACGCGACGACGGTCGGCTTCGCGCTCGCCGTCGTCGCCACTGTCTTCGTCGGCCGGGCGATGCCGGTCCGGCGCGCGGGCGGCGTGCCGCTCACCACTCAACCCTTGGCTGCGAGTCCGAGATGAACGACAACCCCTGGCACCTCGCGGCACGGACCGCGCGCATGAACCCGTCGGTGATCCGCGAGATCCTCAAGCTCACCGAACTGCCGGGCATTATCTCGCTGGCCGGCGGCCTGCCTTCGCCAGACACCTTCCCGATCGAGGCGATGCGCAAGGCGTCGGAGCGCGTGCTGCGCGACACCCCGCGCGAGGCGCTGCAATACGCGGCGAGCGAAGGCTACGCGCCGCTGCGCGAATGGGTGGCGGCCGAGATGGCGACGCATGGCATCGAGGCCGACGCATCGCAAGTGCTCATCACAACCGGCTCGCAGCAAGGGCTGGACCTCGTAGGCAAGGCGCTCATCGACACCGGCAGCAAAGTGGCGGTCGAGTCGCCGACCTACCTCGGCGCGCTGCAGGCCTTCGTGCCGTATGAGCCGGAGTTCGTCGCCGTCGAGTGCGACGACGAAGGCCCGCTGCCCGACGCCTTGTCGCGCAGCGCGGCCGACGCGCGCTTTCTCTACGCCTTGCCCAACTTCCAGAACCCGAGCGGCCGCTCGATGGGCGATGCACGACGCGACGCCGTGGTGCGAAGCGCGCGCGCCATCGGCCTGCCGATCGTCGAGGACAACCCATACGGCGACCTCTGGTTCGACGTCGCACCGCCCGCGCCGATCGCCTCGCGCTGGCGCGAAGGCACGATCTACCTCGGCAGCTTCTCGAAGGTGCTCGCTCCGGGCCTGCGCCTCGGCTACGTGATCGCGCCAGAGGCAGTCTTCGCCAAGCTCCTGCAGGCCAAGCAGGCCGCCGACCTGCATACGCCGGGCTTCAACCAGCGCATCGTCCACGAAGTCATTCGCGACGGCTTCCTGCGCGAGCACGTGCCGACGATCCGCGCCCGCTACAAGGCGCAGCGCGACGCGATGCAGGCGGCGCTCGTCGCCCATCTGCCGCAGAGCGGGCCGCGCGCCTGTCGCTGGAACGTGCCGGGCGGCGGCATGTTCTTCTGGATCGAGTTGCCGGAAGGCGTCGACGCCGAAGCGCTGCTGCCGCGCGCTGTCGAGCGCGGCGTCGCCTTCGTCCCCGGCACGCCGTTCTTCGCAGGTGCGGCCATGAAAAACACCTTGCGCCTGTCATTCGTGACCGTGTCGCCCGAAGCGATCGAGCGCGGCGTGCGGGCACTCGCGGCGGCGCTGGAATCCGCGCCATGACAGCGCGAGCGACCTTCGCCTTCACCCAGGTCGACGTCTTCACCGAGCGCCCGCTGCTCGGCAATCCGCTCGCTGTCGTGCATGGCGCAGACGCGCTCGACGAGGCGCGCATGCAGGCCTTCGCGCACTGGACGAACCTCAGCGAGACGAGCTTCCTGCTCGCGCCGACCGATGCCGCGGCCGACTATCGCGTGCGCATCTTCACGCCGGACCACGAGCTGCCGTTCGCTGGCCATCCGACACTCGGCAGTTGCCACGCCTGGCTCGAGCGCGGCGGCGTGCCGAAGATGGCGAAGGAAGTCGTGCAGCAATGCGGCGTCGGGCTGGTGAGGATTCGTCTCGAAGGCGTTCGCGCGGCGTTCGCGGCGCCGCCGCTGCACCGATCCGAGGTCGAGCCCGCGACGCTGGCGGCCGCCGTTGCCGCGCTCGGCGTGCCGCGCTCCCGCCTGGTCGCTTCGCAGTGGCTGCGCAACGGCCCGAACTGGCTCACGCTTCTTCTCGACTCCGCCGAGACGGTGCTGGCGCTTGCGCCGGACAGCGCCCTGATGAAGCCGTTCGCCTCCATCGGCGTCGTCGGCCCGCATCCGCCCGGCAGCGAGTGCGCTTTCGAAGTGCGCGGCTTCGTCGGCGGTGATGCCGGCTTCGAAGACCCGGTCACCGGCAGCCTCAACGCCGGCATCGCCGAGTGGCTGATCGGCACAGGGCGAGCGCCGCCGCGCTACGTCGCGGCGCAGGGCGCGAAGCTGGGCCGCGCGGGTCGCGTTCACGTCGTCAAGGAAGGCGACACGGTGTGGGTCGGCGGCAGCAGCGTGAGCTGCGTACGCGGCGAGTTGGCCTTGTGAGCGACACGCCTGCGTCTTTCTTGACGCGCTTCAAGCCCGACCACCTGGTCGTCGCGGCGCGTACGCTGGACGAGGGCGCGGCGTGGTGCGAGGCGACGCTGGGCGTCGCGCCTTCTGCCGGCGGCAAGCATCCAACGATGGGCACGCACAACCGCCTCCTCGCCGTCGGCTCGCCGCGCTTGCCGCGCGTGTACCTCGAAATCATCGCCCTCGATCCCGACGCCGCCGCGCCGGCGCGGACACGCTGGTTCGACCTCGACGTGGCCGAGTTGCAGCAGGCGATCGCCGCGTCGCCCCGCCTCGTCCATTGGGTGGCGCGCACGAGCGACATCGAGGCTGGCATGGCCGCCCTGCGCGCCACGGGTCATGACCCCGGCGCCGCGATCGACGCTGAACGGATGACGCCGCGCGGCCCGCTGCGCTGGCGCATCGCGCTGCGCGACGACGGCCGAAGGCTGGGCGCAGGCGCCGTTCCGCTGGTCATCGAATGGGGCGACGTGCATCCCTGCGATGCTTTGCCGAAGAGCGGTGTCTCGGTCGAGCGGATCGCGGTCGCTGGCGTGGGCGAGCCGCTGGCCCATCTGCTCGGCGTCTCGGTGGCGCCCGTCGGCTCGCCGCCGCTCACGGTCTCGCTCGCCACGCCGCGCGGCCACGTGACACTGGCTGCGCCGACGATGTCGAGCTGAACGCGGACGCCGGCGCCGGGCCGGTGCCCCCGGCAAACCCGGAGCCCCGTTCGCGCACCGCCTTTGCGGTTATTGTTCGTCTCCAGAGGCAAAGGGCGGGGAGCTCATTGATGACGCGCGACGCGCGATCGGCAAAGAAGAAGGTCGTGGCGACGCCGAGCATCGAATTGCGCCGCGCCGAGACCGCGACCGAGGTGGCACAGGCGGCGGCGATCTTTCGCGAATACGCGGCGAGCCTTGTCATCGACCTGTGCTTCCAGAATTTCGACGCCGAAGTCGCTTCGCTGCCCGGCGAATACGCAGCACCGGCCGGCTGCCTGCTGCTCGCCCTCGTCGACGGCGAGCCGGCCGGTTCCGGTGCGCTGAGGCCACTCGCCGAGGTCGACTACGCCAACGCCTGCGAGATGAAGCGGCTCTACGTGCGTCCGGCATTTCGCCGCTTCGGCCTCGGCCGCGCCATGGCGCAGGTGCTGCTCGACGAGGCGCGCCGCGCCGGCTATTCGGCGATGCTGCTCGACACGCTCGACGACATGGAGTCGGCACGCGAGCTCTACGCCACGCTCGGCTTCGAGGAGATTCCGCCGTACTACTTCAACCCGATCGCCGGCGCGCACTACCTGAAAGCGGACCTGACTTGAATCACGAGCTGCATGCCGGCGCCTTGCGCCTGGCCGTCCGACCCGACCTCGGCGGCGCCGTCGCGGGTTTCTGGCATCGCGAAACGCCGATCCTGCGCTCGACAGAGCCGGCTGCCTTGACCGAGGCACGCGCCTCGGCGATGTATCCGCTGCTGCCGTACTCCAACCGCCTCGGCTACCGGCGCTTTCGCTGGAAGGGGCGCGACTACACGACGCGCGCCAATGTCGCCGACTCGCCGCACTCGCTGCACGGCATCGGCTGGCAACGGCCGTGGCAGATCGTCTCGTCGAGCGTGCTCGAAGTCGTGCTCGAGCTCGAACACGAGCCCGACGACGACTGGCCGTTCGCCTTCACGGCGCGCCAGTACTTCAGCCTGAGCGCCGAGTCGTTCAGCGTCCGACTGCAGTTCACGAACATGGCCGAGCTCGCGGCGCCGGTCGGCCTCGGCTGGCATCCGTACTTCGTGAAGCGCCCGCGCAGCCGCTTGCACATCGAGCTTTCCGACCGCTGGGAGGCCGACGCGACGCTGCTGCCGACGCGCAAGGTGGCGCAGCCCGGCATCGACAGCGATCTCTCGCACCTCGACTTCGACAACTGCTTCGAAGGCTGGCGCGGCCCGGCGCGCATCCGCGACGAGCGCTTCTCGCTGCAGCTCACGTCGTCCTTGCCCTACCTCGTCGTCTACACGCCGCCGAGCCGCGACTTCTTCTGCGTCGAGCCGGTGAGTCACGTGAACAACGCCATCCACATGGCCGATCCCGCGGCGTGCGGGCTCGTATCGCTGGCGCCCGGCGCGACGCTCGAGGCGGCGATGCGGCTCGACGTCGCCGTGGTCTGAGCGCTCAAGGGCGAGCCGTTCTGTCCGACGTGCCCATCGACCCTGCAGTTCGCGTCGCCGTCACCACGCCGTCGCTGCTTGGCGAAGGGCCGATGTGGTTGGCGGGCGAACAGGCGCTCTGGTACTGCGACATCCCGGGGCATCGGCTGAATCGCTTTCATCCGGCGACGAACACGAGCCGCCGCTGGGACTTTCACACCGACGTCGGCAGCGGCGCGCCGTGTGCCGACGGCAGCTTCCTGCTCGCCCTGCGCGACGGCCTCTGGCACTTCGACCCGCGCGACGACCGGCGCACCCGGCTCGTCGAAGCGCCCTACGACACGACCACCTGCCGCTTCAACGACGGCAAGTGCGATCCGGCCGGCCGCTTCTGGGTCGGCACGATCGACGAGCCGCGCCGGCCGACGCACGCGGCCCTCTACTGCTTCAGCGGCGGCCGGCTCGAGCAAAGGCAGGACGGAATCATGGTGAGCAACGGCCTCGCCTGGAGTCCCGACGGGCGCACCATGTACTGGAGCGACACGGGCGCACACACGGTCTGGGCTTTCGACTACGACCTCGCGACCGGGGCCATGAGCAATCGCCGTGTCTTCGCAAGCTTTCCGAAGAAGCCCGCCGATGGCAACCTGGCCGGCTACGGCGGCCGGCCCGACGGGGCCACCGTCGATGCAGAGGGCTGCTACTGGGTCGCCATGTACGAGGGCGGCCGGGTACTGCGCTTTTCGCCCGCCGGCGAACTGCTGCGCGAAGTCCGCGTTCCGGCGCTCTGCACGACCATGCCCTGTTTCGGCGGGCCGTCGCTCGAAACCGTCTACGTGACGACGGCGCGCGCCGGCCGCACGGCCGAGGAGCTCTCGCGCCTGCCCGACTCGGGCTGCGTGTTCGCGTTCGACGTCGACGTGCCGGGCTTGCCCGTCGCCTTCGCGGCTCCGGTGTCGTAGCCTGGCCTGGAACGGGTGGGTTAGTACGTATAATCTTGGGCTGTGCTGAAAGTCGCCCTGCCGCGCCCCTCCCCCGACGCGGTGATCCGCGGCGACGGGCGTGCCGCTTTCGCAAACCCCGCTTTCGATGACGACGCCGAAGCGCCCATCCGGCGCCTGACGCGCGCCGAAGCCGCCGACCTCGTTGCCCGCCAACCCGTCCTTTCGCCCTGGCGCGTCGTTGCTGCCCAGGTCGTGGTCGGACTCGTCGTCGCGGGCCTTGTCCAGGCGATCACCGGCGACCGATTGCTTGCCGCATCGGCGCTCTATGGCGCCGCGGTGGTCGCGATTCCCGGCGCGCTCATGGCGCGCGGCGCGACCAGCCCGCTCGGCACGATCTCGCCGCTCATCAGCACCGTCAACGTGATGGGCTGGGCGACGGTGAAGATCGCCGTCTCCGTCATCATGCTGGCACTCGCCACGCGCATCGTTCCCGGCCTGAACTGGCCGGTCATGCTGGCGACGCTGGCGCTTGCCATGCAGACTTATCCATTCGCTCTGCTCTGGCGCGGCCGGGCAGCGCGAGCGAACTGAATCCATTCGACAGCACAGACATGGCAGCCGAAGAGCACACCCAGACGTCCGGTGAATACATCATTCACCACCTGACCCATTTCGGCACCGGCAAGCCGAAGGGACTGGTCGATTTCTCCGTCATCAACTTCGACTCGGTCGTCTTCTCGGCCGCGATCGGCGCGCTCGGCTGCTTCCTGATGTGGCTGGCTGCGCGCAAGGTCACCTCGGGCGTGCCGGGCCGCTTTCAGGCCGCCGTCGAGTTCCTGTTCGAGCTGGTCGACAACGAAGCCAAGGGCATCGTCCACAACGCCGAGAGCCGCAAGCTCGTCGCGCCTCTCGCGCTGACGGTGTTCATCTGGATCTTCCTGCTCAACGCGATGGACCTGCTGCCCGTCGATCTGCTGCCTGCCATCTGGGGCAAGCTCTACGGCGCCGCCGGGCATGACCCCGAGCACGCCTTCCTGCGCGTCGTGCCGACGGCCGACCTCTCGATCACGATGGCGCTGTCGATCGGCGTGCTCATCCTGTGCCTGTTCTACAGCGTCAAGATCAAGGGCCTCGGCGGCTTCATGCACGAGCTCTACACGGCGCCGTTCGGCACGGTCAAGATGAGCGCCAATCCGCTCAGCTGGATCGGCTTCCTCCTGCTCTCGATCGCCAACGTGGCGATGCAACTCGTCGAGTTCGTGTCGAAGACGGTTTCGCACGGCATGCGGTTGTTCGGCAACATGTACGCCGGCGAGCTCATCTTCCTGCTCATCGCCCTGCTCGGCGGCGCCTTCACGCTCAGCTTCGGCGGCGTGGCGCTCGGCGTGCTGCAAATCATCGCCGGCTTGGGCTGGGCGATCTTCCACATCCTGATCATCACGCTGCAGGCCTTCGTCTTCATGATGCTGACGCTGGTCTACATCGGTCAGGCGCACGACTCGCACTGAAGCCGTGAATAAACCTACTGCGCGACCCGATCTTGCGACTGCGATGCTCGCCGTACTGCCCGTACGGCTGCGCTTCTCTTCGCAACCTCGGGCCGCTCGCTACGGTTTCTTCACGACTTCAGCCTGATCACGTTTTCCCTTTCATTTCTTTTTACTCAGGAGCCACTACATGGAACTCATCGGTCTCGTCGCCGTCGCTGCCGGCCTCATCATCGGTCTCGGCGCGCTCGGTGCCTGCGTCGGCGTCGGCATCATGGGCAGCAAGTACCTCGAATCGGCTGCGCGCCAGCCCGAGCTGATGGGCGTGCTGCAGACCAAGGTGTTCCTGCTGCTCGGCCTGATCGACGCCTCGTTCATCATCGGCACGGGTATCGCGCTCTGGTACACGACGGCCAACCCGTTCCTCGCCCAGCTGAGCCAAATCGTCACCAAGTGATCGCATTGCCCGGCCGGACTTTCGCCGCCGGGCCGCATCGCCACTACGCCGAGGTCTCGACGTGAGCATCACCTCCACCCTGATCATCCAGTTGATCGTGTTCCTGCTTCTCGTGTGGTTCACGATGAAGCTGGTCTGGCCGCCGATCGCGGCCGCCCTCGACGAGCGCGCCGCGAAGATCCGCGAAGGACTCTCGGCTGCCGACAGGGCCAAGGCCGAACTGGTCGCCGCCAACCTGCGCGTCGAGAAGGAGCTTTCGTCGGCGCGCAACGACGCGGCGCAGCGCCTGGCCGATGCCGAGCGCCTGGCACACTCGATGATCGAGGAAGCCAAGGGCAAGGCCAGCGAAGAGGGCGCCAAGATCGTCGCTGCCGCGCACGCCGAGGCCGATCAGGAAGCGACCAAGGCGCGCGAGACGCTGCGCGAGCAGGTTGCCGCGCTGGCCGTCAAGGGCGCGGAGCAGATCCTGCGCCGCGAGGTCGACGCCAAGGCGCACGCCGCCTTGCTCGACCAGCTCAAGACCGAGCTGTAGTCGCATGGCCGCCGAGATCGCGACGATCGCCCGGCCTTACGCCGAGGCCTTGATGAAGGCGTCGGCGCCCGGCGCTGCTGCCGCGCTCGCCGCCGAGATCGGCGCGCTGGCGCAGGTCGCCGGCGACGTGCAGATGAAGAGCCTGGCCGACAACCCCAAGGTCGACTCCGCGCAGGTCTTCGACGTGCTGACCTCGGTCGTGAAAACGCCGTCGGGTGCGCCTCTCGGCGACGCCGCGAAGAACCTGGTCCGCACCGTCATCGACAACGGCCGATTTGCCGCGCTGCCCGAGATCGCCCGGCAATTCCAGGCGCTCGTCGACGCGCAGAGCGGGACCTCGCAGGCCACGATCGAAAGCGCCTTCCCGCTCGACGCCGCGCAGGTCGCCCAAGTCAAGGCAGTGATGGAGCGGCGCTTTCTGCGCAACCTCGACGTCCACGTCGTCGTCCAGCCCGAGCTGATCGGTGGCGTGCGCGTCATCGTCGGCGACGAAGTGCTCGATACCTCGATTCGCGCCCGCCTCGAGCAGATGAAGGCCGCGCTCGTCGCCTGACGGGCCGGCGCTCTCATCGCCCGACCGAATTCTTGTTCCCGAATTTCAACCAGCCTGCCCGAACTGCAGACCGGAGCCCGACATGCAACTGAATCCCGCTGAAATTTCCGAGCTGATCAAGAGCCGCATCCAGGGGCTCGCCGTCTCGGCCGACATCCGCAACGAGGGCACCGTCGTTTCGGTGACAGACGGCATCTGCCGGGTGCACGGCCTGTCCGACGCGATGCAGGGCGAGATGCTCGAATTCCCGCCCGCACCAGACGGCTCGGCCACCTACGGCCTGGCGCTCAATCTCGAGCGCGACTCGGTGGGTACCGTGATCCTGGGCGAATACGAGCACATCTCCGAAGGCGACACGGTCAAGTGCACCGGCCGCATCCTCGAAGTGCCGATCGGCCCGGAGTTGAAGGGCCGCGTCGTCAACGCTCTCGGCGCGCCGATCGACGGCAAGGGCCCTATCAACGCCAAGCTCTCGGCGCCGATCGAGAAGATCGCGCCGGGCGTGATCGCGCGCCAGAGCGTGAGCCAGCCGATGCAGACCGGCCTGAAGTCGATCGACTCGATGGTGCCGATCGGTCGCGGCCAGCGCGAGCTGATCATCGGCGACCGCCAGACCGGCAAGAGCGCCGTGGCGATCGACGCGATCATCAACCAGAAGGGTCAGAACATGACCTGCGTCTACGTCGCCATCGGCCAGAAGGCGTCGTCGGTTAAGAACGTGGTGCGTGCCCTCGAGGCGAACGGTGCGATGGAGTACACGATCGTCGTCGCCGCGACGGCCGCCGAGTCGGCTGCGATGCAGTATGTGTCGGCCTACTCCGGCTGCACGATGGGCGAGTACTTCCGCGATCGCGGCGAAGACGCGCTGATCGTCTATGACGACCTGTCCAAGCAGGCCGTCGCCTATCGCCAGGTCTCACTACTACTGCGCCGGCCGCCGGGCCGTGAGGCCTATCCAGGCGACGTTTTCTACCTCCATTCGCGCCTTCTCGAGCGCGCCGCGCGCGTGAACGAGAAGTACGTCGAGGACTTTACCGAAGGAGCCGTCAAGGGCAAGACTGGCTCGCTGACGGCGCTGCCGATCATCGAGACGCAGGCCGGCGACGTCTCGGCATTCGTGCCGACCAACGTGATCTCGATCACCGACGGCCAGATCTTCCTCGAGACGTCGCTCTTCAACGCCGGCATCCGACCCGCGATCAACGCCGGCATCTCGGTGTCGCGCGTCGGCTCGGCGGCGCAGACAAAAGTCATCAAGGCGCAGTCGGGCGGCATCCGCACCGACCTCGCCCAATACCGCGAGCTGGCCGCGTTTGCGCAGTTCGCCTCCGACCTCGACGAGTCGACCCGCAAGCAGCTCGATCGTGGCGCCCGCGTTACCGAGCTGCTGAAACAGAATCAGTACTCGCCTCTGCCGATCTCGCTGATGGGCGCATCGCTGTTCGCGGTGAACAAGGGCTTCATGGACGACGTCGACGTCAAGAAGGTGCTCGCCTTCGAAAGCGGCCTCCACACGCACCTGAAGACGAGCCACGCCGGCCTTCTGAAGAAGATCGAGCACTCGAAGGAGCTCGACAAGGACGCCGAGACCGAGCTCACGAGCGCGGTGACGGCCTTCAAGAAGTCGTTCGCCTGAGCAGCCCGAAGCGAGCAGCAAGGAACATCGATGGCAGCCGGTAAAGAGATCCGCGGCAAGATCAAGAGTGTCGAGAACACCAAGAAGATCACCAAGGCGATGGAGATGGTCGCCGCCTCGAAGATGAGAAAGGCGCAGGAGCGCATGCGCGCAGCGCGCCCGTACGCCGAGCGCGTGCGGAGCCTCGCCGCCAACCTTTCGCACGCGACGCCGGAGTACAAGCACCCGTTCCTGGTCGCGAACAAGGACGCCAAGGTCGCCGGCTTCATCGTCGTCACGACGGATAAGGGTCTGTGTGGTGGCCTCAACACGAACATCCTGCGCGCGACCACGATCAAGCTCAAGGAGGTCGAGGGCCAGGGCCAGAAGGCCGAGGCCGTCGCGATCGGCAACAAGGGTCTCGGCTTCCTGCATCGGATTGGGGCCAAGGTCGTGTCGCACGCCACCCAGCTCGGCGATCGGCCGCTGCTCGAAAAGCTCATCGGTCCGGTCAAGGTGCTTCTCGACGCCTACGCCGCCGGCCAGCTCTCCGCCGTCTACCTCTGCTACACGCGCTTCATCAACACGATGCGCCAGGAACCGGTGATTCAGCAGCTGTTGCCCCTTTCTGACGAGCAGATGAGCAAGGACGAGGGCAAGCACGGCTGGGACTACCTCTACGAGCCGGAAGCGCGCGTCGTCATCGACGAGCTGCTCGTCCGCTACATCGAGGCACTGGTCTACCAAGCCACAGCCGAGAACATGGCCTCCGAGCAGTCGGCGCGTATGGTCGCGATGAAGTCTGCGACCGACAACGCCGGCAACGTGATCGGCGAGCTCAAGCTCGTCTACAACAAGACGCGGCAGGCGGCGATCACCAAAGAACTCTCCGAAATCGTCGCAGGTGCGGCCGCCGTCTAGCGGCACCGATACGACGGTCCCGACGACCACGAATCAAGCGATCCAAGGAAAAACACATGGCTGACATGCAAACCGCCACCACCGCCCAAGGCAAGATCGTCCAATGCATCGGTGCCGTCGTCGACGTCGAGTTCCCGCGCAACGCGATGCCCAAGGTCTATGACGCCCTCAAGATGGAAGGCTCGGCGCTGACCCTCGAAGTGCAGCAGCAGCTCGGCGACGGCGTCGTCCGCACCATCGCGCTCGGCGCCTCCGACGGTCTGCGCCGCGGCATGGTGATCAACAACACCGGCCATCCGATCTCGGTGCCTGTCGGCCCGGCGACGCTCGGCCGCATCATGGACGTGCTCGGCAATCCGATCGACGAGCGCGGTCCGGTCGATCAGACGCTC
>JBBRLS010000003.1:0-157579 GCA_038231215.1 Burkholderiales bacterium
CCAGTGGCCGTCTGTCGCCTATGCGCTCGACATCCTGGCCTGGGATGTCTTCTTCCCCCTCGGCGCCCTGTTCGCAGCTACGGCAGTTCAAGGCGCCGGTCTTGCACGCGTTGTACGCGGAGTCCTTTACGCCAGTGCCGCTCTGGCGCTTGCGGGCCTTGCGGGCGCGCCTCTCGCAAACATGCAGGTGCGAAACGTCGGCATCATTGGCTATGCCGTGCTCTTTCCTATCGCTGCCGCGCTTATGGTCCGAGTCTTCCGCCAAGCCGAGAATGCGCGTGTGGCCTAACCCTTCCATCGAGCGGACGTTCCAAAGGCCGCTTCGCGCCCTTTGGCCCGCCGCTCATGTCAAACGTTAGACCCCGCAATTAACGCCTAGTGCTACGATCTTCAGTATGATTGATTGGTCTACATGTCCGGCAGTCGAGCGCGATCCCGAACGCGTTAGTGGAGCGTGGGTCTTTCATGGCACCAGAGTGCCAGTGTCAGCTCTCTTCGAGAACCTCGAAGACGGCGTACCAGTCGGCCAAGTCGTCGAGTTGTTCCCCGGCGTAACGCTCGAGCAAGCTCGCTCCGTGTTGGAGCACGCCGCGCGGAGCGCTCTGGCCACTGCTTAGGTGCGCGTTCTGTTCGATCAGGGCGTACCGGCGCCCTTGCGTCGGTTTCTGTCAGCCCACGAGGTTTCCACTTCCTTCGAGTGCGGCTGGTCGACGCTCAGTAACGGAGCGCTACTGGCCGCCGCCGAGGCGAACGGCTTTCAGGTGTTCGTCACCACCGATTCGAACCTGAAGTACCAGCAGAACCTCGCCTCTCGAGCAATCGCAGTTGTCGTGCTCAGCACCACAAGCTGGCCGCGCATTCAAGCTTCGGTAGAAGCCGTGGAGGCTGCGGTCGCCAATGCGTCTGCGAGCACATACGCCGAAGTGCCCATAGCGTGAGCGCGAGGTCTAACCCTTCCATCGAGCGGACGTTCCAAAGGCCGCTTCGCGCCCTTTGGCCCGCCGCTCATGTCAAACGTTAGACCCCGCAAGCCGCCATTCCTGCACGCGAGCCATGTCAAGCATCATTCGTGCTGTCCTCGTCTACTTCGCCCTCATACTTGGCACGGGGTTCCTGTTCGGCATCGTTCGAGTTCCGTTTCTGGTTCCACGTATCGGCGTGCGTTGGGCCGAACTGGCGGAAATGCCTCTCATGGCAGTCGTCATTTTCTTGGCTGCGGGTTATGTGTTGCGTAAGTTCCCAGCAATTCGTGCGCGTGGCCGCTCCCTTTTCGTCGGCTTCCTGGCACTGGCGTTTGTCGTCGGCGCGGAACTGGGGCTCGTAGTTGCCCTTCAAAGTCAAACACTCGGCGAGTACCTGGCCGGCCGAGACCGAGTATCCGGTTCCGTCTACCTCGCCATGCTGGTAGTGTTCGCGCTCATGCCAAGGCTTCGTCTTCCGCGTCATGAGCCAGCGTAGGGCGAGACCTAACCCTTCCATCGAGCAGGCCCGTGCAAAACATCCTTCGCTTCGCTCTTGTCGTGCTGCTCGCCTTGCTTGTGGGCACGATGTTCGGCATTTGGGTCGGCTTCAATCCGTCCAGTCTTTCTGCGTCCGCGTATGTAGAGCAGCAGCAAAACGCCATTCGCGCTCTCAATACGCTGTTGCCGGCCATGGGAGGTGCCTGCATCCTTCTGTCTGTGGCGCTCGCGTTCATGTCAAAGGCCGATCCGCGCAGCCGCTATCTTCTGTTCGCCGCCGCGCTCCTGATGATCGTCTCTGGCCTCGTCACGCGTCTCGCCAACCAGCCCATCAACGCGGTGGTCATCACTTGGAGCGCTCAGGCGCCTCCGGCGAACTGGGCAGAGTTGCGAGACCAATGGTGGCAGTGGCATATCGTTCGTAGCATCGCTGGAATCGGAGCTTTGGTGCTCACGGTGCTTGCATTGCTGGGCTCCAAGCGAGCGACTGATTGAGAAATGTGGCCTAACCCTTCCATCGAGGCGACGTCCCAAAGGCCGCTTCGCGCCCTTTGCGCCGCGCCTCATGTCAAACGTTAGAAGACCTGTGAACGGCGGTAGTTCACTCGCGCCAATAGCCCGGCTGGCGCCTTTCGTGCGCAACGGCCAAGATCGTGACCGTGGCCCCAAGCACCTCGAACACCACCGAATACGGGAAATGCCGAAGCACACGTCTGCGCGTGCCGTCTTCGTCCACACGCCAGCGGGTCGGTGCATCAGCGAGTCGGTCAATTGCGTCCAGAGCTTCAGTGCGAAATGCATCCGCCGCAGTCGCGCTTCTTCCCCGGTACCACTCGAAGGCCTCTGCAATGTCGGTCTCGGCCTGCGGCGCAAGAACGACCGAGAACTCACTCACAAGGCAGTCAGCCGGGCCCTAGCTTCAGCCCACGGTATGGCGGTGGTCGCGCCGGAGCGCAGTTGCTCCCTACGTTCTCGAATTTCTTTCGCCCAAGCCCTTGCCACAGTTGCCTCGTCTTCGCCATCCAGACTGTCGAGCAAGGCAACAACTAGCGCGGAGCGGTCATCCGGCTCCAGAGAAAGCGCTTCGTCGAGAATGTGGTCAACCCGAGCATTCATGCGAGGCAGTCTATCAGGCGCGCAAGGGGCGGCCGCGGTCTTCTAACCCTTCCATCGAGCGGACGTTCCAAAGGCCGCTTCGCGCCCTTTGCGCCGCGCCTCATGTCAAACGTTAGGCAACAAAGGGCGGCCTCTCGGCTCGCGCACGCTGAAATCAGGCTCGGCGGTACGATCGCCTCATGCCAACAAAAGTCCGTGAGTTACTCGCGCAACTGCAAGCGGATGGCTGGGCTCAGGTAAGGCAATCCGGCAGCCATCGGCAGTTCCGTCATCCAAGCAAGTCCGGCACTGTCACAGTCGCGGGTAAGCCGAGCGTCGAAGTGCCGCCCGGTACGCTCGCAAGTATCCTGAAACAAGCTGGCCTGAAGAAGTGAGGTTCTCATGCAATACCTTGTCGTCATCGAGCGAGGCCCAACCAGCTTCGGCGCGTATGTTCCTGATCTTCCTGGCTGCGTTGCGGTAGGCGCCACCCGGGCGGAAGTTGAGGTTCTCATTCAGGAGGCCATCGAGTTTCATATCGAAGGTATGCGCCAAGACGGGTTGCAGGTTCCGGAACCGCATTCGGAAGGCCAACTGTTCAGCGTTGTCGCCTAACCCTTCCATCGAGGCGACGTCTCAAAGGTCGCTTCGCGCCTTTTGCGCCACGCCTCATGTCAAACGTTAGGGGAGCATGAAGCGGCATTGAGCATGGCCAAGATCTTTCTGCTCTTCGTCGGGTTCGCCGCCGTCTTCGTATGGTGGTCAAGCGGTGCAATGCCCGAGTCCGTCGCCTCGCACTTCGGAGCAGGCGGCGTCGCCAATGGCTTCATGCCTCGCGAGGTCTACGCAAGGTTCATGGTCGCCTTGGTGCTCCTGGTTCCGTCACTCGTCTACTTCGTCACCCGATACGCTTCGCGCCTGCCTGTGGCACTCATCAACTTGCCCACCAAGGGCTATTGGCTGGCGCCGGAACGGCAGGCATCGAGCCTGGCCTCTCTGGGCAAGCTCGGCGCGGTTGTGGCCTACGCCACAGCCTTGCTGCTTTGCCTGGTGCACTGGTTGGTCATCCAAGCCAACACGGTGCAGCCTCCGCAGTTGGAGGTCGTGCCGCTGGTTGCCCTCTTGGGGCTATTCTTCGCAGTGCTTGGCGTCGCAATGGTGGTCTTGCTCGGCAGGTTCCTCCGTGTCCCCTAACCCTTCCATCGAGGCGACGTCCCAAAGGCCGCTTCGCGCCCTTTGCGCCGCGCCTCATGTCAAGTGCGCTTCTTCACTCTGACTGGAGACAGTCTCTTGCTCAAGACCGAACTAAACAAGAGCCCTGTCGATGGACGCGAAGGCGTTGGCGTTCTTTCCTTCATTCGCATCAAGCCAAACTCTCCATAGTCTCGCACCGGTGTGGCCTAACCCTTCCATCGAGGCGACGTCCCAAAGGCCGCTTCGCGCCCTTTGGCCCGCCGCTCATGTCAAACTTTAGGCGCCACAAACGGCATCGGTCGCATCTGCTACGGCAATGCCGTATTATCTGGCCATGCGCACAGTGGCTGAAACGCCGGTCTTCATTCGCTACGCTGAAGAAGTCTGGTCAGAGGCTGAGCGCCAGGCGTTCATTACCTTCATCGCGCTGAACCCCGAGGCAGGAAGCATCATCCGCGGCAGTGGCGGTTGCCGCAAGGTGCGATGGTCACGCACCGGCACTGGCAAACGAGGCGGCGCTCGGGTCATCTACTTCCTTGCGGAGGAAACCACGGTCTGGCTGCTTATCGTCTACACGAAGGCCAAGTTCGACAACTTGCCAACGTCTTTCATTGCACAGTTGAAACGGGGAATCGAAGATGCCCACTGAAATGAAGCAATTCCAGGAAGATCTGCTTGAGTCCGCCAAGCAGATGCGCCGTGGTCAAGCAGCACGGGTCAGCAGGGTTGCCCTGCCCGTCGCCGCCCAGGCACGGGCTAGTGTCGGCTTGTCACAGCAGGAGTTCGCGCTGCTCCTGGGAGTGTCGGCGCGAACGCTCCAAGACTGGGAGCAGGGTCGCCGCGAGCCCACGGGGGCTGCGCGCACGCTCCTTAAGGTCGCCGTCAAGCACCCAAAGGTTCTGCGCGGCCTTCGTGCGTGACGCTTATCCCTTCCATCGAGGCGACGTCCCAAAGGCCGCTTCGCGCCCTTTGCGCCGCGCCTCATGTCAAACGTTAGGTCCCAGAACCTACATCATTGCCAAGCACAGAAGGAGAACACGTGACCCGTCAAATTGTGTTCACTGCGCGAGCGGCCAAGCCGCCGGCGTCTTACAGCCAAGCAGTCAAAGCGGCCGGGCTGGTATTCGTTTCCGGAACCGCGCCCGTCGATCCATCCACCGGCGTGATTAAGGGCACGACCATCCAAGAACAAACCGCGCAATGCTTGGCCAACATCCAGGCCATCCTCGAAGAGGCGGGCAGTTCCATGGACAAGGTGGCGAGTGTGACGGTCGTGCTTGCCGAAGAAGACGACTTCGCAGGAATGAATGAAGAATGGCTCAAGTGGTTTCCATCCAATCCGCCGGCCCGCCAAGGCGCAAAGCTCCCTGTTCGCATCCCCGGCCTGAAGGTTTCGATTGCAGCAATTGCTGAGGCCTAACCCTTCCATCGAGGCGACGTCCCAAAGGCCGCTTCGCGCCCTTTGCGCCGCGCCTCATGTCAAACGTTAGGAGCTCCGATGTCCGCACTCGAAGACGCCAAGACTCGAGCTGCTGCTACGTACAACGCAGCTTCAGACTACTACGACGACCCAGCGAACTCTTTTTGGTCTCGCTTTGGTCGCCAAACCATCGAGCGGCTTCATCTCCCCGAAGGAGCATCCGTTCTTGATGTTTGCTGCGGCAGCGGCGCGTCGGCCATTCCAGCCGCCGAGCGGGTAGGACCCGCAGGCTCCGTTCTAGGCGTAGACCTTGCCGAACGGCTTCTCGCGTTGGCGCGCGCGAAGGCTGCCGAACGCGGTCTGCATAACGTGGAATTCCGCGTGGGTGACATGCTCGAATTGGGTCTTCCCGCTTCGCACTTCGACGCTGTAGTCTGCGTCTTTGGAGTCTTCTTCGTTCCTGACATGGTCGCTGCCGCTCGTGCACTTTGGAGCGTCGTTCGCCCAGGAGGCACCCTCGCGATCACGACGTGGGGTCCACGTTTCTTCGAGCCTGGTTCAAGCGCATTTTGGAAGGCGATTCAACAAGTCCGACCGGACTTATACCGAGGCTTCAATCCGTGGGACCGCATCTGCGACCCGGAGTCGCTGCGTGCGCTCCTGGGCGAAGCTGGCATTGCGAACGCACAAATCGTCGGGGAGGCTGGTCGGCACCCCATTGCCTCCCCTGAAGCCTGGTGGTCGGCAGTCATCGGGTCGGGTTATCGCGGCACACTGGAACAGTTGAATCCAGCGGATATCAAGCGTGTTCGCAGCGCGAATCTCGAATACATCAGCACGCAGAACCTCGACTCCGTCGAGGCGAACGTTGTCTTCGCAGCCGCAGTCAAATGACCCGCCGGCGTTGGCCTAACCCTTCCATCGAGGCGACGTCCCAAAGGCCGCTTCGCGCCCTTTGCGCCGCGCCTCGTGTCAAACGTTAGCCCCCACAACACCATGGCAGCAAGCGCTTCTCGAGCTGATCAGTACGAATCGTTCTACCGCGAGTTCGACTCGCCGCTGATGCGCCAGATCCGTCGGGAAGCCTATGGAGAAGACATCGGCCAACACTCTTGGATCACTTCGGAAGAGCTGCGACACGACGCGACGCGCCTCGGTCTTGGCTCATCAAGTCGACTGCTTGACTTGGGGAGCGGCCCATGTGGGCCCTTGACATTCCTGATCTCCAACTTCCACTGCAGCGGGCACGGTTTGGAGCTCAGCCCCTCCGCCATTGAAGTGGGCTACGCACGCGCCACCGAACTGGGCATCGAAGCGCTGTTCTCGGGCCAGGTGGCAGACCTAAACAGGCCCTTGCCACTCGGCCTCGGGCAATTCAGCAGCGCGCTCGCCGTCGACGTCGTCTTGCACCTTCATGATCGGAAGGCGCTGTTCCAGGAAGTTTCCGCGTTGCTCCAGCCCGGGGGGCGCTTCCTCGTTACCGACGCTGGCGTCCTCACCGGCGCCGTATCCAACGAGGAAGTCCGCCTTCGGAGCGTCCACGGGTACACCCAATTTGTGCCACAAGGGTGGAACGAAAGACTGCTCGAAGAGGCTGGCCTTCGATTGCTCGAGACGCAAGACAGAACTTCAAGCGTGGTACGGAACGCCAACGGAAGGCTTGCCGCAATGCGCAACCATCGCGAAGAGTTGGAAAGTCTCTCGGGCATAGCGTCGTTCGAGACTCAGACCGTCTACCTTTCAACCGTCGCAGAGTTGGCCAGTCGGGGAGCAGTCTCTCGCATCATGTATCTGGCAGTGCGAGCAGGCGCACCGTGAGGGCTAACCCTTCCCTCGAGGCGACGTCCCAAAGGCCGCTTCGCGCCCTTTGCGCCGCGCCTCATGTCAAACGTTAGCCAACAGAAGTCCCACAGAGCCTCATGCCGCTCGTATCCCATGTGATACAGTGTGTTCAAGGTCGAGATTCGCCAGACGCCTGAGTACGAGCAGTGGTTCGGCGGCTTGCGGGACAGGATGGCCAGGGCGAAGATCGACATCTGCATTCGGCGGCTGTCGCTGGGCAACCCGGGCGAGGTAGCTCCTATCGGTGACGGTCTGTCAGAACTGAAGATCGACCACGGTCCCGGGTACCGGGTGTACTTCATGCAGCACCGTGGCAGCTACGTGCTCCTACTCGCCGGGGGCGACAAAGCGTCACAGGTCAAAGACATTCGCAAGGCCAAGAAGCTGGCTTTGCGGTACTTGGAGTGAATCATGGCTAAGGCAACTACTCGTCCGTGGGACCCGGCGGAACATCTTCAGTCAGGTGAAGATATGGCTGCCTATCTGGAGGCTGCCTTGCAAGATGGCGATCCCGCGCTTGTGGCCGCCGCGCTTGGCGACATCGCGAAAGCCAAGGGCATGACACAGCTTGCCAGGGACACCGGGCTTGGGCGAGAGAGTCTCTACAAGGCGCTGTCGCCATCCGGAAACCCGGAGTTCGCAACAGTACTTCGGGTTGTAGGCGCCCTTGGGCTTCAACTGCATGCGGCGCCAGCCGCGTCGGTGTCGGCTAACCCTTCCATCGAGGCGACGTCCTAAAGCCCGCTTCGCGCGCTTTAGGCTGCCGCTCATGTCAAACGTTAGGTGCCCAGAATGCCCATCGTCGATGTGCAGGTTGTCTATAAGCGTGTAGGTCAGATTCGTTCTGTCTCGGCAGAGGCGCTCGCGAATGCACTCGGTGAGGTGTTCGGCTCTGCACCGGGTCACACTTGGGTCCGTACTCATGCCATCCTCGATGCGGCCTATGCAGAAAATGGTGTTCGTCTCAAAGGCTCGGAACTCCCCGCCTTCGTCACCGTGCTTCACACGCACCCGCCTGTCGGTGAGGCGCTTGCAGCAGAAGTCCGTGCGGTCACGGCTGCAATTGCCAAGTGCATTGCACGCCCGATTTCACGCGTCCATGTCCAATACGCTCCACCGGGAGCCGGGCGCCAGGCCTTCGGTGGCAGGCTTGTCGAGTAGGGCTGCGAATTCGGCCTTTGAACAACACACCATGCGCGCTATGGGTCGCGCTCCCGCTCGATCCGCAATTGGCGGGCCGTGCGGCTGGGCGCCTAACCCTTCCATCGAGCGGACGTTCCAAAGGCCGCTTCGCGCCCTTTGGCCCGCCGCTCATGTCGAACGTTAGGTCCCTTGAGCGAAGCGTTGCACTCTATGCGCCTAAGGCGTATAGTCTGCCATGCTCACCGTCGTTGAAACGCTGCTGTTCCAGCGTCAGTGGCCGTTGTACTGGTCTGAGGAGGAGCGCGGCGAGTTTGCCTCGTTCATCGCAGAGCATCCCGCTGCCGGAGATGTCGTGCCAGAGTCTGGCGGCATTCGCAAGGTTCGCTGGAGCCGCGCGGGCTCGGGCAAGTCGGGCGGAGTCAGGGTCATCTATTTCACTCGTCTGGCGCAAGGGGAGCTTGTCCTGCTTACGCTCTATGCCAAGGCCAAGACGGACAACCTCACCGGCCCAAAGCTCAAGGAGATTCGCCGTGCCCTCGAAGCGTAAGCCTCTCACCAAAGCCGAACTCGCCGCCTTCGAGGCAAATCGCGATCTGGCAGCCGAACTGCTGCAGTCGGTGCGTGAAATGAAGGCCGGCCAGGTTGCGGTTGTCACCTCGCCGGTGATCGAGGCGCGCCAGAAGACAGGTTTGTCCCAATCGCAGTTCGCGGTACTGCTGGGTGTATCTGTTCGTACGCTTCAAGGGTGGGAACAAGGTCGCAAGCAGCCGAGTGGCGCCGCGCGCACGCTGCTCGCCATTGCGAGCACGAATCCAAAGGCCGTGCTGGCAGTGGCGTCCAGGTAGCGCGCTCCGTGCGGCAGGCGCCCAACCCTTCCAACTCGCGAACGTTCCAAATGCCGCTTCGCGCCCTTTGCGCCGCGCCTCATGTCAAACGTTAGGCGCCTCTTTCGTCTGGAATAGAGTTCGAGCTGCCATGCCTACTCAAGATGAAGAAATTGCGCGCCACCTGCGGGAGGCGGCCGCGTCGGGAGAATTGAGTCGCCTGCCGGGCTACGGTAAGCCGCTGCCCGAGGAGCCCGGATGGGAGGCAACGCCCGAAGAGTTCCGCATGCCGTTCAAGATCCTCAAGAACGCCGGCTTCACTCCACCAGAGGTTGCCTTGTTTCACGAGCGCGCGGCGCTTTCCGTGGCCCTCGAGTCGGAGAGCGATCCCGAGCAACGCAGGGTCCTCGGGCAGCAACTGAGCGAGCTCCAGCAGAAGATCTCGCTTCGCCTTGAGGCAATGCGCGTTCGCGGCTCCGTGTAGGTCAGGCCATGGCCTGGCACCCAACAAGGTCCCATCTGTCCCAGCGCCGAGACACGCGCTGCAGCTTGGTGGCTCTTCTCCCGCAGGCACCTAACCCTTCCATCGAGGCGACGTCCCAAAGGCCGCTTCGCGCCCTTTGCGCCGCGCCTCATGTCAAACGTTAGGCGGCACGAAGAGCGCGCCACGTTGTTGCAGCGGTACGATCGAGCGGATGCAAACGCCCCTTACGTTTCGCTTCGCACGATCACCTTGGCTCTGGGCCACTTTCGGCGCAGCACTTGTTGTGCTTGCTTTCAGCTACAGGGGCCTGCTGCGCGCTGCTTTCACTTCCAACCCCATTGCGAGCTCCGCCCAGTCCCTTGAGCGCGGCACAGTTCTTTGGAGGCTCAACTGTCAAGCATGTCATGGCGCCGCTGGTCGCGGCGACGGACCGGCAAGTCCTGCACTACCGAAGAAGTCGAAAGACCTCACCCGCATTGCCCGGGCCCCGGTGTTTCCCGATGGCGTACTTGCATATCGCATCGCAAACGGCGGCGAGGTTATGCCCGCTTGGAAGAGCGCGCTGACGGAGCAGAACATTTGGGATCTCGTCAACTACATTCGCGCCCAACGGCGGTAGATCGCAAGTGCCGCCTAACCCTTCCATCGAGGCGACGTTCCAAAGGCCGCTTCGCGCCCTTTGCGCCGCGCCTCATGTCAAACGTTAGGTCCCAGAAGCAGCATCCCCACACGCTACCGGCGGTAAAATCGCCCGCTAGGAACCACGCATGGATACGTCGCTTGTCAGTCGGGACCCCGAGATCATGAGCGGAGCGCTCTGCTTCACAGGCACGCGCGTGCCTGTGAAGAGCCTGTTCGAGTACCTCGAGGGCAGTTCCACGTTGGAAGATTTCCTGATGGACTTCCCGTCGGTCTCTCGGGAGAGATCTATTGCCGTCCTCGAAGCAGCGAGACAGCAGCTCGTTGCCGATGCGCCTGCTGCTTGACGAGTCGGTCCCGAGCCGCCTTCGCCGCTCGCTTGTCGCACATGATGTGCGAACGGTCGGAGAAATGGGTTGGTCCGGCACGAAGAACGGCAAGCTTCTCGCCCTCGCCGCCACGGACTTCGATGCGTTTGTAACGGTCGACAAGAATCTTCCGTATCAGCAAAACTTGGCAACCCTTCCTGTTGCCGTCGTTCTGCTCGATGCCCACTCTGTCGAACTGTCGGCGCTGTTGCCTTTGGTCCCGCTGCTTGAGCAAGCACTCCGCTCCCTTGCACCAAGAGCATTCGTTCGTGTCAGCGCTGGCACCTAACCCTTCCATCGAGGCGACGTCCCAAAGCCCGCTTCGCGCCCTTTGCGCCGCGCCTGATGTCAAACGTTAGGTCCCTCGTGCTATCAGCTGTGAGTACTCGAGCCCTCCGGTCCAGTTGTCAACGAGCGGCGCGCAGTCGTGCCATGCGCGGCGCTTCTGGCTCGCAGCTGCGCGCTGTGAGTGCTGTGGCCATTCGGGTGCCACGCCAACCTGGTCGCCAGCGAACTCTCGCTCTGGCAAACCGCACGGCCGCCTCCGGGCAAGCCGGCTGGCTCAACCTCGAGCTGCATCGAGCCGATCAACGGTCTTGCCATCATCGGCCCGCTCACGAACTGGTCAAGCAGTTCCTTGGGAATCTTCGGCAACGCCGCGGACTTGGCCGCTATCGCCTCGTTCGTCATCTTCGTGTTGCTCATCGGCATACATGCTCCTGCTGGTCATGCTATGCCTCGAACACAAAAATCAGGACAGGCTCGCTCGGGCTGCTGCAAGCCAACCTGATGCAGCAGCTTGCGCGCTCCCCAGGTGCGGTAGCGCAGCCTCCTTCACTTCTTCTGCTGCTTGACCACCCAAACCACCAAGCCGACAACCACTGCCAACACCAAGATGGGCATCCAGTATCCGCCGCCGTACCCACCCATCCAGCCAGAGCCCCACATGCCGCCATTCATCATGGTTCCGTTCTGCGCCAGAGCGCTACCGGTCGCTAGCAAGAGCGCAAGACCGACGCCAACGCTTTGTGTTTCGTTCATGAGTTCCCCTACGCGATATAGTGAATGGCAAGTTACTCTAATAGCTTCCCACTGTCAGTGCGGCAGCACACTCATTGCTCGCGCGGGGCGTCGGCGCCAACCTTTCCATTGAGCGGGCGGCCGAAAGTCCGCCGCGCGCGCTTCGAGGTACTCACGGGGACGTGTCTCTGGTGCGCGTGCGCGAAACCGCCATCATGATTCCGACCCCGAGCACGACCAGGCAAGCGATTCCCACGTACACCGCGGACACGCCCGCCGTTGACAGTCCCCACGCGATCCCGCCGACGAGCAAGATCAAACCTACGATGTACAGCGCAAATGACACGTGCATTCTCCTTTGAGGGCGAAGGATCGCCTCCGATTCGAGAGCATCCGCGCAGCGCTGTCACGGGCGCAATCAGCGGATCGAACGCACCAAGGTAGGTCGGCTCCTACGAAGAAGTCGTGGAGGGCTCGTGACATGGCCCTGCGATGAGAAGAAACGCGCCCCCATTTCGAGACTCCATTTCTGACATCAGGAGGAGCCCATCCCTCCTGCCAAAGCCGGTCGCAGGCGACACAGGCCTACAGTCGGGCACCGTTCGAGGAGCAGTCAGTCATGGTCACTCGCAAGGCTCGCGGCACGCGCTCGCTGGCGACAAAGGCAGCGGAGCTGGCATTTGCAGTGCCGCGAGTGGTTGCGCATCGCGTCACGCGCATGGCGCTGTCGGGACCCAAGCTTTCGTTGCGCGATCGCAAGGAATTCGAGCGCATGGTCGCCGAGAAGAATGCTGCGTTCAGCGAATCGTGGAACGCGATGGCCGCCCAGGCGGCCGTCGAAAACCAGCAGCTGGCGGCGGCGTTCTATCGCTCCTTCCTGGCCGTCGCGAAAGGCAAGCCTCCGTCGGCAGCCAGCTCGGCGGCGCAACTGCACAAGGCCGCGCTCGGGGTGCTGGGCAAGGGCTTCGCGCCGGTGCACCGAAAGGCCGTGGCCAACGCCAAGCGCCTGAGTCGTACCAAGCTGCGCTGAGGGCGTCGTGACGATCGCCGCCCTTCGACCCGAGGATCGCGAACAGTGGGAGCTGCTCGCGCGTGGCTACAAGGCCTTTTACGAAACGCCCGCCACCGACGCCGAGTTCGACCGGGCTTGGCTGCGCCTGCTGGCGCAAGACGGCGTCCACGGCCTCGGCGCATTCACAGATGACCGGCTAGTGGGCATCGCGCACTACCTCTTTCATGCCAGTGTCTGGGCGACGTCGAACTGCTACTTGCAGGATCTGTTCACCTTGCCGTCCGCGCGTGGCAGGGGCGTGGCCCGCTCGCTCATCGAATCGGTTGCGAACGAGGCTCGGGCGCACGGGGCCGCCCGCTACTATTGGCTGACGCAGGAACACAACACGGTGGCACGCGCCCTGTACGACAAGGTCGCCCGGCACGCCGGCTTCATCCGCTATGACTACGCGCTCCGAGAACCAGGCGCGTGACGCCTCCGCGCGAGGCCAGTGTCAGTGCGGCGCAGTCGGCTTTATCGCCTTGCTGCCGTCGAAGTGGGTCGCGCACTGTCACTGCAGCTTGTGTCAGCGTGCGCATGGCGCGGCGTTCGTCACCTGGGTCGGCATGGAGTCGGCCAGGGTGCTCGTCTCGGACGATGCCGGGGCGCTCGCCTGGTTCGATTCGCCCGGCGGCGGCGAGCGAGCGTTCTGCGTACGCTGCGGGAGCAGCCTGTTCTTCAAATCCCGCCAGTGGCCCGGTGAGCTCCATATCGCTCGCGCACTCTTTGCCGAAGCCATCGACCGGGAGCCGCAGGCCCATGTGTACTACGACAGTCACGTCACCTGGGTGACGGTGGCCGACGACCTGCCGAAGAGTCCCGATCCGGCAACGCAGAAGCCTCGTCGAGCATCGGCAGACTGACGATGCGAAAAACGTCGGCTTCGAGCCCGGTTCCCGGCCTGCCGAAGTCATGCAGCTTGCGCCGGCCGTGCTCCTGTTAGTCCGGCTGGAATCCGGCCCATGCCCGCCCAGCGTGCAGAATGGGCCTTGCACTTCCCGAAAGAGATCATCATGAAGATCGCCGCCATCGCTCTCATCGTCGCCGGCCTGCTCGGCCTGATCTACGGTAGCTTCAGCTACACGAAGGACAACACGGCGATCAAGCTCGGCCCGCTCGAGGTGTCCGTCAAGGAGAAGCAGACGGTCAACGTGCCGGTCTGGGCCGGCGTCGGCGCCATCGTCGTCGGCGGCCTGATGCTCGCGTTCGGCGGCAAGATCAAGTGAAGACGAAGCGCCGCTCGCGCTAGATTCGGCACATCGCCATCAGGAGCAATCCCCTTGGATTCGCAGAACCTTCGCATCGTCCTCGCGTTCTCGCTCGAAGACCAGGCGTGGATCCGGCGCTCGTCGATCGTCGTGCCCAAGTACTGGGCCGGGCACAGCGTCGCGCCGGCTGCCGGCGACGCGCTTCGCATCGGCGGTCGACAGTTCATCGTCCAGGCGCGCGTCTGGGAGCACGACGGCAGTGCGCCCGTCCTGCGCCTCTTTCTGAGCAGCGGGCACGCCGAGAGCGACACGGTTTTCGGATAAAACGTCTGCCATGAAGCTCCTCATCGCACTCGCCATCCTGCTCGCTAACGGGCCCAGCATGGCGCTGAACATCATCCTGAAGGAGGGTCCGGCGACAGCGGAAGACGAGGCGCCGGCCAAGGCGCCGGTGGGCAATCTGAGGCCGACGCAGGTCCTCCGCTGCGTCGATGCCAAGGGCAAGCTCGTGCTGCAGGACGTTCCTTGCACGCCCGTTGCTCCCGTTCCAGCGGTGGTGGCGGTTGCGGCGAGCGCGGCACCCAAGGTCATCGACCTGTCTTCCCTCTCGCCGCGACCCGCCGCGCCGAGCGTGGCGCATGCGTCGCCGCAAGAGCCCGAGATGGGCATCTACACCAAGGGCTTTCTCAACGGCGCGTGGAAGCTGGGCCTCCTCGTGCTCGCCTGCTACGGTCTCTGGCGGATCGCACGAGCCACCCGCGATCGCTACCGCGAAAAGTACGCCCGCACCGAGACGAGAAGGCATCAACCGCGCCGCGTCATGTAAGCCTGCGCCGATCCCCACCCTGAAGGAAGTCATGGCCGCCTATCTCATTGCCGACGTCTCGGTCAGCGACGATTCCACTTACGAGAACTATCGACGACAGGTGCCCGCGATCATCGCGGCCTACGGCGGGCGCTACATCGTTCGCGGCGGCGCCGCCGAGCTTCTGGAGGGAACGCGGTCGCCGAACCGGACCGTTGTTCTCGAGTTCGCGACCCAGGACGCCCTGAAGGCGTTCTGGGAGTCGCCCGAGTACAGCCCAATGCGCGCGCTCCGCGAGAGCTGCGCAACGTCGAACATCATCGCCGTTACCGGTCTGTAGCCGGGCCCCGTCCCTTGCAGTCGATCGAAGCCGGCACGTTGCGGCTCGAGCCGCTGACCACGGCACACGCCGAGGCGATGTTCGAGATCCTCGCCGAGCCCGGGATCCACCGCTATCTCGACTACCCGCCGCCGCCGTCGGTCGAGCATCTGCGCGACGTCCACCACCGGCTCGAAGCGCGTCGCTCGCCAGACGGATCGCAGCGCTGGCTGAACTGGGCGATCCGCGATCCGGAGGGACCGTTGCTGGGCTACGTGCAGGCGACGGTGACGGCCTCCGGCACGGCCTGGGTCGCCTATGTCCTCTCGACCCGTCATTGGGGCCGTGGCCATGGCCGCATCGCGGTGCGCGCGATGGTGGAGCACCTGGAGACGGTCTACGCCGTTCGCCGGTTTCTCGCCACGGTCGAGGTCGAGAACCGTCGCTCGATCCGCCTGCTCGAACGCCTTGGTTTTCACGCCGCGACGACGGAGGAGCTCGAAGGCCACGATCTTTCCTCGACCGAGCGGCTGTTCGTGCGCTGAGCCCGGTTCAGAATCGGCGCGCAGCTGCCTCCAGCCTCGGACATTTCGCATCTTGCACGACAGCTTCGTCGCCGGCCCCTTGTTCGTGGCCTTCCTGCTCGCGAGCCTGGTGCTCGCCGCGACGCCGGGGCCGGGCCTCGTCTACATCGTCGCGCGCACGCTGGCACAGCGAAGCGCCGCCGGTCGGCCGCATCGTCCGCGACGGCTTCTCGGTCGCCCTGCTCAACCCGAAGACGGCCCTCTTCTTCGCCGCCTTCCTGCCACAGTTCATGGATCGCGCGCGTCCTCCACGGCCCATCGAAAGAAAGGATTTCGCATGTGCAGAAACATCCGCACGTTGTTCAACTTCGAACCACCGGCGACGGAGATCGAGATCCGCGCCGCCTCGCTGCAGTTCGTGAGGAAGATCAGCGGATTCAACGTGCCGTCGCGGTCGAACGAGGCGGCCTTCGACCAGGCGGTGGAAGACGTCGCCGCCGCGGCGCGGCGCCTCATCGCTTTGCTCGTCACCACCGCTGAGCCGCGCGACCGCGCCATCGAGGCGGCGCGCGCCCGCGCCCGCTCGCTGGCCCGATTCGGCAGCGACGCGCCGGCTCGCGAGGGCAGCGGACCGGCCCGAACCGAGAAATAGCCAACGAAGCGAGCCCTTCTCGCCCTTGCCACCGACCCCCCTGAAAGGGCAGACTTCGTGCTGGTCGCCTCGCACCGGCGGCACCGAGCCAAGGCGCCTTCACGGAGCAGCCCCCATGAAAATCACACCGACCTTGCTTTCCCTCAGCCTTCTGCTCGCCGTCGCCAACGTGGCACCGGCGCAGGCACCGCAATCGCACAAGCTGGGCTGGCTGCAGGGCTGCTGGGCGATGGTCAGCCAGGAGCGCGCCGTCGAGGAGCAATGGATGGCGCCGCGCGGCAAGACCATGATCGGCTCGAGCCGCACCGTCGACGGCAGCACGCTGGTCGGCTACGAGTTCATGATGATCCGCGAGCAGGGCGACCGCTACGACTTCGAAGTGCGGCCGTCGGGCAAGCCGCCGATCGTCTTCACCTCGTCGACGCTCACCGACTCGAGCGTCGTCTTCGAGAACCCGCAGCAGGACTTCCCGCAGAAGATCGGCTATCGCCGCGATGGCAACAACGCCATGTACGCGTGGATCGAAGGCAGCCGCAACGGCGAGAGGCGCAGCTTCGGCTTTCCGTATCGCCAGGTGGTCTGCGCCGGCTGAACCGCGCGCTTCACCTTCGCGGCGACTGGCTTCAGTCGGCCAGTTGTCCCTGCACGAGACGAAGCCTGCGGCTGCAGCGCGCCGCCAGGCTGTCGTCGTGCGTCACGAGCACGAGCGCCATGCCGCGCTGCTCGGCCAGGTCGAGCAGCAACTGGAACACCGCGTCGGCAGTGACGCGGTCGAGGTTGCCGGTCGGCTCGTCGGCGAGCACGCAGTCGGGCGCGCCGGCCAGCGAGCGCGCGATCGCGACGCGCTGACGCTCGCCCCCTGAGAGCTGTGCGGGGCGGTGCAGCAAACGCTCGCCGAGCCCCACCTGTTTCAGCGCCACGGCCGCCCGCTCCCGAGCTTCGTCATTGCCGAGGCGACGGATGCGCAGCGGCATCGCGACGTTGTCGAGCGCCGTGAACTCCGGCAGCAGATGATGGAACTGGTAGACGAAGCCGAGATGGCGATTGCGCCACTCGCCCTGCTCGGCCGCGCCCTGCGCCGCGAAGTCGCGGCCGCAGAGCAGCACGCTCCCGCTCGTCGGCGCTTCGAGCCCGCCGAGCAGATGCAGCAGCGTGCTCTTGCCCGAGCCTGACGCGCCGACCACGGCGAGCGTCTCGCCGGCGTGCACGTCGAGGTCGACGCCGCGCAGCACCTGCACGTCGATGCGCGAGGCGCCACTGCCCTCGACAAAGCGCTTGTGCAGGGCACGCGCCTCGATCGCCGCCCTGGCCGCTGGCTCATTCATAGCGCAGTGCCTCGGCCGGTTGCAATCGGCTCGCGCGCCAGCTCGGATACAGCGTGGCGGCGAAGGCCAGGATCAGCGAGATGACGACGATGGGCACGATGTCGCCGCGCTGCGGATCGCTCGGCATGCGGCTGATCAGGTAGACGCTGCTCGGCAGGAAGCTCACATGCAGCACGTTCTCGATCGCCGGCACGATGACGTCGATGTTGAAAGCGACGACCAGGCCGAGCAGCACGCCGGCGAGCGTGCCGATGATTCCCGAGGCCGCCCCCTGGACGATGAAGATGCCCATCACCGAGCGAGGCGTGGCGCCCAGCGTGCGCAGGATGGCGATGTCGGCGCGCTTGTCGGTCACCGTCATGACCAGCGTCGACACGAGGTTGAAGGCGGCCACCGCGACGATCAGCGTCAGGATGATGAACATCAGGCGCTTCTCGACCTGCACCGCGGCAAACCAGTTGCGGTTGGTGCCGGTCCAGTCGCGCACCGTGACGCCGGGGCCGAGGCTTCGCGCCAGCTCGGCGCCCACGAGCGGCGCCCGGTTCAGGTCCTTCAGACGCAACTGCACGCCGGTCGGCCCCTCGACGCGAAACAGTTTGGCCGCGTCTTCCAGGCGCACAAGGGCCAGACCGCTGTCGTACTCGTAGTGGCCGGAATCGAAGGTGCCGACGACCGTCATCTGGCGCAGCCGCGGCACGACACCCGCTGGCGTGACCTGGCCGCCGGGCAGCACGATCGTCACCTTGCCGCCTTCGCGAACGCCGAGCGATCGTGCCAGCTCGTTGCCGAGGACGATGCTCCAGGAGTCGGGAACCAGCCGCGCCAGGGTCGTGTCCTTGAGCTTGGCGGCGAGGTCGGTGACGGTCGCTTCCTCGTCGGGCACGATGCCGCGCACGATCACGCCGCGCATCTCGTCGCCGCGCGCGATCAGGGCTTGCGAAACGACAAAGGGCGCGGCGCCGATGACCTCGGGGTTCTTGCGCGCCTCGGCCGCCGTCGCGTGCCAGTCGTGCAGTGCGGCGCCTTGCGCATCGGCGACCTCGACGTGCGAGACGATCGAGAGCATGCGTTCTCGCACTTCCTTCTGGAAGCCATTCATCACCGAGAGGACGATGATCAGCGCCGCCACGCCGAGCGCTATGCCGAGCATCGACACGCCGGAGATGAAGGAGATGAAGCCATTGCGGCGCCCGGCCCGTCCGGCCCGCGTATAGCGCCAGCCGATCTGCAGTTCATAAGGCCAGTTCATTCGGCGGCGATGCTACTTGACGAACCTTGGCACACGCCCTTGCGACACGGCTCAGTCATGGCGCAGTGCCTCGGCCGGTTGCAAGCGGCTGGCGCGCCAACTCGGGTAGAGCGTGGCGACGAAGGCCAGGATCAGCGAGATGACGACGATGGGCACGATGTCGCCGCGCTGCGGATCGCTCGGCATGCGGCTGATCAGGTACACGCTCGGCGGCAGAAAGCTCACGTGCAGCACGCTCTCGATCGCCGGCACGATGACGCCGATGTTGAAGGCGATGGCCAGGCCGAGCAGCAAGCCGGCCAGCGTGCCGATGATTCCCGAGGCCGCCCCCTGGACGATGAAGATCGTCATCACCGAGCGCGGCGTCGCGCCCAGCGTGCGCAGGATGGCGATGTCGGCGCGCTTGTCGGTGACCGTCATGACCAGCGTCGACACGAGGTTGAACGCGGCAACCGCAACGATCAAGGTGAGGATGATCGAGAGCAGGCGCTTCTGGATCTGCACCGAGGCGAACCAGTTGCGATTGGTCTCGGTCCAGTCGCGGGCGACGATCTTCGTGCCGAGCGCGTACTCGAGCTCGGCGGCGACGCGCGGTGCCTGCTCCAGGTCTTTCAGGCGCAGCCGAACGCCGTTCGGTCCGGCGACGCGAAAGAGCATTGCCGCATCGTCGAGATGCACCAGCGCCAGGCCGTTGTCGTACTCGAAGTGGCCGGCGTCGAAAGTGCCCGCGACCGTGAGCACGGCGGTGCGCGGCACGACGCCGGCCGAGGTCGTGTTGCCGCCGGGCAGGACCAGCGTCACCTTGTCGCCCGCCTTCACGCGCAGCGAGCGCGCCAGCTCGATGCCGAGCACGACGTTCGACGTGCCCGGCACGAGGCTGGCCACGAGCAGCGGCTCGATGCGCGCCGCGAGATCGGTGACGGTCGCCTCGTCGGCGGGCAGGATGCCGCGCACGACGACGCCGCGCATCTCGTCGCCGCGCGCGATCAGCACCTGCGACGAGACGAAGGGCGCGACGCCGACGACTTCGGCGTTCTTTCGGGCCTCAGCGGCGACAGCATGCCAGTCGGGGAGCGCGTTGCCGCCGGCCTCGAACAGCTCGACGTGCGACACGACCGAGAGCATGCGGTCGCGCACTTCCTTCTGGAAGCCGTTCATCACCGAGAGGACGATGATGAGTGCAGCCACGCCGAGGGCGATGCCGAGGATGGCCACGCCGGAAATGAAGGAGATGAAGCGATTGCTGCGCCCCGAACGCCCGGCCCGCGTGTAGCGCCAGCCGATCTGCAGTTCGTAGGGCCAGTTCATGCGGCGGCCATGCTACGCGACAGGGCGGTCGTCGGCCGGACGAGGGGCACTCGGATAATCCTTCCATGCACCTGCTCGTCCCCTTTGCTTCCGACGACTCGGATGCCTGCCGGCATGTGCTGCGCGACCTCGCGTTGCCGAATCTGGCGCGTCTGCTCGCGCGCCTCGAGCCCGTGGCGCGCGACGAAGGCACCGCCGCCACGTTGTCGCCGCCGCACGAGCGCGCGCTGGCCGCCGCCCGCGGTTGGCATGCCGCCGACGGAACCCTTCCCTTCGCCGCCCGTTCGGCGGTCGGCGACGGCCTGGTCGCAGGTGACGTGCCGTGGGGTCTCGTGACACCGGCGCACTGGCAGCTCGGACGCGACCACGCGACGATGATCGACCCCGTGCAACTTCACCTGGGCGAGACCGACTCGCGGGCGCTTTTCGCCGCGGTGCGCGCGCTGTTCGTGAGCGAAGGCTTCGTTGCCTCCTGGGGCGCGCCGGAGCGCTGGTACATCGGCCGGCCCGAGCTGCAAGGGTTTGCCACCGCGTCGCTCGATCGCGTCATCGGCCGCAACGTCGACGGTTGGCTGGGAGAGACGCGCTCGCCGATGGGTCGCCTCGTGCGCCGGCTGCAAAGCGAGGTGCAGCTCGTGTTCCACGAGCATCCCGTCAACGAATCGCGCGAGGCCCGCGGCGAAGCGGCAGTGAACTCGTTCTGGCTGAGCGGCTGCGGGCACGCGCAGGCATCGGGCGCAACGCAGGAGCCGGTCGTCGACAACTCGCTTCGCGCACCTCTGCTCGCCGGCGACTGGGCGGCCTGGGCCGAGGCCTGGTACGCCATCGACGCGGGACCGTTGGCGCGCGAAGGCGAAGGCATCGATGCGCTGACGCTATGTGGAGAACGCAGCGCTGCACGCTTCGCCAAGACACCGACGGGCTTGCTGCATCGTCTGCGAAAGCGATGGAACGCGGTCGAGCCGCACACCTTGCTCGAAGCCCTGTAGCCGCGCCATGAGCACCGATCCCATCGCCATCGAGATCCGCGACGTGCCGCCGCGCACGGCGTGGGCGCTCGAACAGGCCGGCGTGCATCCGCTGCTCGCGCGACTGTTCGCGGCGCGCGGCGTGAAGAGCGCCGACGAGCTCGACGAAACGCTCGGCAAACTGCTGCCGCCGGCCGGCCTTCTCGGCGCCGCCGACGCGGCCATCGTGCTTGCCGACGCGATCGGAGCCGGCAGCAGGATTTGCGTCGTCGCCGACTACGACTGCGACGGCGCGACCGCCTGCGCCGTGATGCTGCGCGGCCTGCGCATGCTCGGCGCCGAAGCGGCCACGCTCGCCTACGTCGTGCCCGACCGGCGCGTGCACGGCTACGGGCTGACGCCGGCGATCGTCGACCTGGCTCTCGCATCGGCGGCACCGGATGTGCTGGTCACCGTCGACAACGGCATCGCCAGCCTCGAAGGCGTGGCACACGCGGTGGCGCACGGGCTCACGGTCGTCATCACCGACCATCACCTGCCGGCGTTGGTCGACGACGGGGTTGTGCTGCCCGAGGCCGACGTCATCGTCAACCCGAACCAGCCCAGCTGCACGTTCGCGAGCAAGCAGCTCGCCGGCGTCGGCGTCGCCTTCTACGTGCTGCTGGCCTTGCGCGCCGAGTTGCGCGAGCGGGGCGAGTTCGATCTGGCCGGCCAGCCCCGCCTGGATGCCCTGCTCGACCTCGTGGCGCTCGGCACGGTGGCCGATGTCGTCCGCCTCGACCGCAACAACCGTTGCCTGGTCGCGCAGGGGCTGAAGCGGATCCGCGCCGGCCGCATGCAGCCGGGCGTCGCCGCGCTGTTCGCCGCCGCCGGCCGCGACGCGCGCCAGGCCAGCGCCGCCGACTTCGGCTTCGCCCTCGGCCCGCGTCTCAACGCCGCCGGCCGGCTCGCCGACATGACGCTGGGCATCGAATGCCTGCTCACCGACGACGCGGCGCGAGCGCACGAACTGGCGAGCGCGCTCGACGCCATCAATCGCGAGCGTCGCACCGTCGAGGCCGGCATGCGCGAGCAGGCCGAGGCACTGGTCGACCGGGCGCTTGCCGCGGCCGGCAGCGTCGAGGCCGCATTCGCCGTCTATGACCCGGCGTTTCACGAGGGCGTCGTCGGCATCATCGCCTCGCGCCTGAAGGATCGCCTGCATCGCCCCACCTTCGTCTTCGCGCTCGGCCAGGACGGCGCGCTCAAGGGCTCGGGGCGATCGGTCGAGGGCCTGCACCTTCGCGACGCGCTCGACCTCGTCAGCAAGCGGCACCCTGCCCTGCTGAAGCGGTTCGGCGGTCACGCCATGGCGGCGGGCTGCACGATCGCCCTCGAATCGCTCGACCTGTTTCGCTCGGCGCTGCAGGCCGCCGCCGAAACCCTGGTCGCGATCCCCGCGGCGCAACGCATCGCCAGCGACGGCGCGCTCCCGGCCGAGCACTGGAACGTGGCGACGGCGCGCCTCATCGAAGCGCAGGTCTGGGGGGCCGCCTTCGAGGCGCCGGTCTTCTGCGACGCGGTCGAGGTCGTCTCGCAGCGCCTCGTCGGCGACAAGCACCTGAAGCTCGCCGTGCGCCTGGGCGGCACGGTCCGCGACGCGATCTGGTTCGGCCGCGTCGAGCCCGTCGGCGAGCGGGTGCGGCTGGCCTACCGGCTCGAGGTCGACAGCTACAACGGCAACGAGCGGCTGCAGATGATCGTCGTCGCTGCGGAAGGCCAACCGGGATAGCTTCAGCCTGACCCTCGAAATCGTCAGCTCGTCGCAAGGTGCTTCGCCCGGCGGGCGGGCCGCGCGACACTTGCGCCCCATGGAACTGCACATCACCGGTCTTTCCAAGACCTACGCCAACGGCGTGCGCGCGCTCGACGAGGTGAGCCTGTCGATCCCCACCGGCATGTTCGGCCTGCTCGGCCCGAACGGCGCGGGCAAGTCGACCCTGATGCGAACCCTCGCCACCCTGCAGGACGCCGACCACGGCTCGGCGCAGCTCGTCGACGCCGCCAAAGGCACGCACATCAACGTGCTGCGCGACAAGGCCGGCGTGCGTCGCGTGCTCGGCTACCTGCCGCAGGACTTCGGCGTCTACCCCAAGGTCAGCGCCGAAGACATGCTCGACCACCTGGCGCGCCTGAAAGGCCTGGCCGATCGCGCCGAGCGCAAGCACGCGGTCGAGACCCTGCTGCGCCAAACCAACCTCTACGACGTGCGCAAGAAGGCGCTCGGTGGCTTTTCCGGCGGCATGCGGCAACGCTTCGGCATCGCCCAGGCGCTGCTCGGCGACCCCAAGCTCATCATCGTCGACGAGCCGACGGCAGGACTCGACCCGGAAGAACGGACGCGCTTCCACAACCTGCTCGTCGAGATCGGCGAGGAGGTGATCGTCCTGCTGTCGACGCACATCGTCTCCGACGTCAGCGACCTCTGCCCGCAACTGGCGATCATGAACAAGGGCAAGGTGCTGACCAGCGGCACGCCCAAGCAGCTCACCGACGCGCTCGCCGGCCGCATCTGGCAGGCCTCGGTGACGCGCGCCGACGTCGCAGCGCTGCGCGAGCGCCACAAGGTCATCTCGACGCGCCTCTATACCGGCAAGACGACGGTGCACGTCATCGCCGACGGCCCGCCGGGCCCGGAGTTCGCGCCCGTCGAGGCGACCCTCGACGACGCCTACTTCGCCGCCATCGGCGGGCACGCATGAACGCGTCGCCCGGCGCCGTCGTGAGGGCGGCATGAGCCTGCTGGCGATCGCCTCGTTCGAGTTCAGGTCGCGGCTCAAGCTCGTCTCGACCTGGGTCTACTTCCTCGTCTTCTTCTGTCTCTCGCTGCTCTGGATCGCCGCCGCCGGCGGCCTCTTCAAGGACGCCAACATCTCGTTCGGCAGCGGCAAGGTAGCCGTGAACTCGCCGTTCGCCCTGGCGCAGACGGTGGCGGTGCTCGGCATGTTCGGCATCACCGTCATGGCAGCGATCATGGGCCGCGCCGTGCAGCAGGACGTCGAGTACCGGACGCAGGGCTTCTTCTTCACGGCGCCGATCGGCAAGCTCGCGTACCTCGGCGGCCGCTTTGCCGGCGCCCTCGGCGTGCTGCTGGTGGTCTTTGCGAGTCTCGGCCTCGGCGCCTTCGTCGCCACCCTGCTGCCGGGCATGGACGCCGAGCGGCTCGGCCCGAACCGCTGGGGCGCCTACCTGATGCCCTACGCCACGGTGCTGGTGCCGAACGCCGTGCTGATCGGCGCCGTGTTCTTCGGCCTGGCCGCGACGACGAAGAAGATGCTGCCTGTCTACATCGGCAGCGTGCTCGTGCTGCTCGGCTGGCTGATCGCGGTTCAGCTCGTGCGCGACATCGACAACCGGACCGTCGCGGCGCTGATCGACCCGTTCGGCAGCCGCGCGCTCGGCACGTTGACGGAGTACTGGACGATTTCGGAGCGCAACGCCAAGCTGATCCCGCTCGAGGGCATCCTGCTCTGGAACCGGCTGCTCTGGCTCGGCATCGCGGTCGCGGTTTCGGGCCTTTGCTTCTGGCGCTTCTCGTTCGCTGAAGCGGCGGGGGCGAGCTCGGGCAAGCGCGACAAGAAGGTGGCCGACCCGGAAGACGCGTCGGCGACGACGCTGCGCAGCCCTCCCGCGCACGTCTCCGGCATGCGCCCGACGAGCGCCTGGTGGCTCGTGCCACATCGCGTCTGGCTCGAGTTCCGCGAGACGACGAAGAACATCTACTTCGGCGTGCTCGTCCTCGCCGGCCTGCTCTTTCTCGTCTTTGCGAGCACGACCGTGGGCGGCGTCTACGGCACCAATACCTGGCCGGTGACTTACCAGATGCTCGGCCTCCTGTCCGGCACCTTTGCCGCCTTCATGCTCATCATCATCGCCTTCTACGCCGGCGAGCTGGTCTGGCGCGAGCGCGACAACCGGCTCGACCAGATCAGCGACGCATTGCCGACGCCGACCTGGCTGCCGCTCGTGAGCAAGCTCATCGCCTTGATGCTCGTGCCAGCCGTGCTGCAGGCGCTGCTCATGCTCTGCGGCATGGCGATCCAGGCCGTCAAGGGCTACACCCACTTCGAGCCGGGCCTCTATCTCTACGACCTCTTCACGATCGACCTCGTCAACTACTGGCTGGTCTGCGCGCTCGCCATCGCCGTGCATTCGATCGTCGACAACAAGTACGTAGGCCACTTCGTCGTCGTCGTCTACTACGTGGTCTCGCTGTTCGCAAGCCAGCTCGGGTTCGAGCACAACCTCTACAAGTTCGGCAGCGTGCCGGCCGCGGTCTATTCCGACATGAACGGCTACGGCCACTTCCTGCTGCGCGTGCGCGCCTTCCAGGCGTATTGGGGCACGGCCTCGCTGCTGCTGCTGGTAGCAGCCTTTCTGTTCTGGACGCGCGGCACGGCGAGCTCGTGGCGCGAGCGGCTGGTCGCGGCACGCGAGCGCGTCGGCGCCGGCCCGCTCGGCCTGGCCGCCGCGTCGGCGCTGCCCTTCGTCGGCATCGGCGTCTTCATCTTCTACAACACCAACGTCCTCAATCACTACGAGACCAGCCACGACCGCCAGGCGCGGCAGGTCGAGTACGAGAAACGCTACAAGGCCAGCGCCGCCGAGCCGCAACCGAAGATCACCGCGGTCATGCTCGACGTCGATCTGTTCCCGAGCGAGCAACGCGTTCGCATGCGTGGCAAGTACGCGCTGCAGAACAAGACCGGCAAACCCGTCACGACGCTGCAACTCGCCTTTTCGGCCGGCCGCGCTCTGACGATCCGTCAGCTCGAGCTCGGCGTGCCGGCGCGACTGCTCGACGACAACCGCGACCTCGGCGTTCGCATCTATGTGCTGGCGACGCCGCTCGCCTCGGGCGCAGCGACGACGCTGAGCTTCGACCTCGAGTTGCCGACGCACGGTTTTGCCAACGAAGGATCGAACACCGCGGTCGTCTACAACGGCAGCTTCATCAACGGCCATGCGGTGCTGCCGAACATCGGCTACCAGGAGCGCGCCGAGCTCGATCGCGACCAGGACCGCAAGAAGTTCGGTCTCGCCCCCAAGGAGCGCATGCGCGACCGCGACGACCCCGCAGCGCTGCAGGTCAACGGCATCACGCCCGACGCCGACTTCATCGACTACGAAGCGACCGTCTCGACCGAAGCCGACCAGATCGCGATCTCGCCGGGCTATCTGCAGCGCGAATGGACCGAAGGAGGGCGCCGCTACTTCCACTACAAGATGGATGTGCCCATCCTCAACTTTTACGCTTTCCAGTCGGCCCGCTACGCGGTCAAGAAGGACACCTGGCACGGGCCGGCCGGCGACGTGGCGATCGAGATCTACCACCAGCCCGGCCACGAGTTCGACCTCGACTCGATGGACGCCTCGGTCAAGGACTCGCTCGCCTACTTCAGCGCGAACTTCGGCCCGTACCAGTACCGGCAGTTCCGCATCGTCGAGTTCCCGCGCTACGCGGTCTTCGCGCAATCGTTCCCGAACACGATCCCTTTCTCGGAGGCGATCGGCTTCATCGCCCGGGTCCGACCCGACGACCCGAAGGACATCGACTATCCCTACTACGTGACCGCGCACGAGACGGCGCATCAATGGTGGGCGCATCAGGTGATAGGCGGCAACGCACAGGGCGGCACGATGCTCATCGAGTCTCTGGCGCAGTACTCGGCGCTGATGGTGATGAAGAAGAAGTTCGGCGCGGCCAGGATGCGGCGCTTCCTCGCCTACGAGCTGACCGGCTATCTGACCGGCCGCGCCTTCGAGCAAAAGAAGGAGTTGCCGCTTTCGCGCGTCGAGAACCAGCCCTACATCCACTACAACAAGGGCAGCCTGGTCTTCTACGCCTTGCAGGACTACATCGGCGAGGACAAGCTCGACCAGGCGATCCGTGCCTTCCGCGACGCGCACGCCTTCAAAGGGCCGCCCTATCCCAGCAGCGAGGAGCTCGTGACGCGCATCCGCGAAGTAACGCCGCCCGAGATGCAGTACCTGATCGAAGACATGTTCGAGAAGATCGTCGTCTACGACAACCGCGCCGTCTCGGCGAGCATGAAGCCGCTCGCCGGCGGAAAGTGGGAAGTGACGATGAAGATCGTCGCCAAGAAGCGCGTCGCCGACGCCTTGGGCAAGGAAAGCGACGTGCCGCTCGACGACCTGATCGACATCGGCGTCATCGACGCGAACGGCGACGCGATCGCCGTCGAGAGAAAGCGCATCACGACCGAGGAATCAAGCTTCACGATGACCGTCGACAAGCGTCCGGCCAAGGCCGGCATCGATCCGCTGAACAAGCTGATCGACCGCCGGCCCGACGACAACGCGATCGCCGTCACGGCCGGGTAGGCGCGGACGCGTCGGGCGCGGCCAGCGCCGGTGCGAGTCCGGCCCTCTATGATGCGGCGAGAGCCACTCGTCATGAACGCCGACCTGCACTGCCATTCTTCCGTCTCCGACGGCACGCTAGAACCCGAGGCGGTCGCGGCGCGCGCCAAGGCGAATGGCGTCGAGCTGTGGGCACTGACCGATCACGATGAGACAGGCGGCCAGCAGCGCGCGCTCTCCGCGGCGCACGCGCTCGGCCTGCCCTGCCTCACCGGCACCGAGATCTCGGTGACCTTTGCCGGCGTCACGGTGCACATCGTCGGCCTCGGCTTCGACGTCGCCGACGAGCGCCTCACCCGGGGCCTGGCAGCGACACGCGGCGGCCGCGAGGAGCGCGCCCGCGAGATGTCCGACGAGCTCGCCAAGGTCGGCATCGTCGGCGCGTACGAAGGTGCCCTGCACTTCGTCGGCAACCCGGAGCTCATCTCGAGAACCCACTTCGCTCGATTTCTGGTCGAGAGCGGCGTCTGCGGCGACACGCAGGAGGTGTTCAGGCGCTTTCTCGTCGAAGGCAAGCCCGGCTTCGTGCCGCACCGCTGGGCGACGCTGCGCGACGCCGTGACCTGGATCTCGGAGGCCGGCGGCCTCGCTGTCGTCGCTCACCCGGCGCGCTACAAGTTTACGCCGACCGAGGAGTACGCACTGTTCACCGAATTCAAGGCGCTCGGCGGGCGCGGCGTCGAGGTCGTGACCGGCGCGCACAGCGCCGCCGACGCGCTGCGCTATGCCGACACGGCGCGCGAGTTCGACCTGCTTGCTTCGCGCGGCAGCGACTTCCACAGCCCCGAGGAGAGCCGCATCGACCTCGGCGGCCTGCCGCCTTTGCCGGGCGGCCTTTCGCCGGTCTGGGAGGCGCTCACAGCGCAAATCCACTCGCCTGCCTGAGGCCAGGAGCCTGGGCGGCAGAGAGACGGTCCGCGCGCCGACAATCGGCGCATGTCCCAGTATTTCGAAGTCCACGCGACGCATCCGCAGCAGCGTCTGCTCAAGCAGGCGGCGCAGATCCTGCACCAGGGCGGCGTCGCCGCGATCCCCACCGACTCGAGCTACGCACTGGTCTGCCACCTCGACGACAAGGCCGCCGCCGAGCAATTGCGTCGCATCCGCGGCGTCGACGACCGGCATCACCTGACGCTGCTCTGCCGCGACCTTTCCGAGCTGGCGAGCTATGCGCGCGTCGACAACAAGCAGTACCGCCTGCTCAAGGCGGCGACGCCGGGGCCCTTCACCTTCATCCTCGAGGCGACCAAGGAGGTGCCGCGCCGCGTCTCGCATCCGTCGCGGCGAACGATCGGCCTGCGCGTTCCCGATCATCCGGTGACGAGCGCGCTGCTCGACCTGCTCGGCCAGCCGCTGCTCGCGACGACGCTGATCGCGCCGGGCGAAAGCGAGCCGATGAACGACGCAACGCTGATCCGCGAGCGCTTCGAGAAGGTCGTGCAGGCCATCGTCGACGCCGGCGCCTGCCCGATGCGGCCGACCACCGTGGTCGATCTGAGCGGCGCCGCTCCGGTGCTCGTGCGCCTCGGCCGCGGCAATCCGGCCCTGCTCGGCCTGGGCGTCGAAGAGGCCGCTTGACATCGAACTGATTCGCTACTAAAGTGATATCACTCTGACATCGCCGACAAGATCGTCGGCGAATCGGGGAGTTGTCAATCAGGAGCATGTCATGACGATGCAATCGGCCGAGGAACGGCCTGCCTCGACGAGCAGTGGATTCGTCTACATCGCCGTCGGTCTCATCACCCTGCTGGCGTCGACGGGCTTGTTCGCGACGCGGCCGATGGGGCTCACGATCATTCTTCTCGTCACCTCGACGCTGGTCGCCGCCTGGTGCCTGGGCGGCCTCTACATGCTGCAGCCGAACCAGGCGGCGCTTCTTCTGCTGTTCGGCAGCTATCGCGGCACCGATCGCGAGCGCGGCTTGCGCTGGGCCAATCCGTTCTATTCCAAGACCAAGATCTCGGTGCGCGCGCACAACTTCAACAGCGAAAAGCTCAAGGTCAACGACCTGCGCGGCAACCCGATCGAGATCGGCGCGACCGTGGTCTGGCGCGTCGACGACACGGCGATGGCGAGCTTCGACGTCGAGAACTACGAGGCCTACGTGCTGACGCAGGCCGAGTCGGCGCTGCGCCACCTGGCGCTCAGCTACGCCTACGACAACTTCGACGAGCCGGGCACGACCAAGTCGGCCGAGGTGACGCTGCGTTCGGGCACCGAGGAGGTGTCGGCGGCTCTTCGCAAGGAACTGCAGGATCGCTTCGCGCAGGCCGGCATCGTCGTCGTCGACGCCAAGCTCACGCACCTCGCCTACGCGCCGGAGATCGCCGGCACGATGCTGCGCCGGCAGCAGGCCGAGGCAGTGATCGCAGCGCGCACGAAGATCGTCGCCGGCGCCGTGGGCATGGTCGAGATGGCCTTGAACAGCCTGGCCGAGCGGGCCGTCGTCCATCTCGACGACGAGCGCCGCGCGGCGATGGTGAGCAACCTGTTGGTCGTGCTGTGCTCGGATCACGACGCCACGCCGGTCGTCAACACCGGCACGCTCTATACCTGAGGCGACGCACGCAACCCGCGAACCGTCGGCGATGGCGAGCCCCGACAAGAAGGCCTTTCTGTTGCGCGTCGATCCGGCCTTGTGGGCCGAGATCGAGCGTCTGGCCGCGGCCGAGTTGCGCAGCGCAAACGCGCAGGTCGAATACCTGTTGCGCGATGCCTTGCGGACCCGCGGCGTGTCGACCAAGACCCTCACCCCGGCCCTCTCCCGCAAGCGGGAGAGGGAGTAGGCTAGTGCCGCTCGATGCGCGCCACTGCGCTGTGGGCGTGGATGGATTCGAAGTTCTCGACATCCACCATGTACTTGCCGACGCGCGCATCGGCGTTGAGCGCCAGAGCCACGTCGCGCACCATGTCCTCGACGAACTTCGGGTTCTCGTAGGCGCGCTCGGTGATCCACTTCTCGTCGGCGCGCTTGAGCGACGACCAGATCTCGCTCGACGCCGCGTCTTCGGCAAAGCGGGCGAGCTCGCGCCACGAGATGTCGCCGAGCAGCTCGACGCGGATCGTCACGTGCGAGCGCTGGTTGTGCGCGCCGTAGTCGGAGATTTCCTTCGAGCACGGGCAAAGCGACTTGACGGGAACGACGACCTCGGCCGAGACGTTGGTTTTCCCGGCGCGGGTTTCGACGATCAGCCGACCTTGATACTCGAGCAGGCTCTCGACGCCCGAGACAGGCGCGCGCTTGCGCAGGAAGAAGGGAAAGCTCGCCTCGACGCGACCTTCGGCCGCGCCGAGCAGCACCAGCATGCGCGCCGCCTCGCGCTGCAGCACCTCGGCGTCGACCGGCTCGCCCAGCGCATCGAGCCAGGCAACGAAGCGCGACATGTGCGTGCCCTTCTGGTCAGCCGGCAGGGCCACGTCGAGCGACCACTCGGCGACCGTCGACAGGACCGCGCCTTCGATCTTGAGCTGCAGCGGATAGCGGACGCCGCGAATGCCGACGCGCTGGATCACCAGCTTGCGATGGTCGTGCGCCGACTGTGTATCGGGAATGTGGAGAGCGTCGATGAGGTTGGTCATAGCGCCGGAATTGTGCCAATCAAAGCCCGGCCACGCTGCGGACAAGGGCAGGCACCACGGCCGGCGGGGCGGCGAAGCGGCGCTGGATCTGCTGCTCGATGCCGGCGGCGTCGAGCCCGTACGAGGCGAGCAGCTTGGCCGGGTCGCCGTGCTCGGTGAAGATGTCGGGCAGGCCGAGGTTCAGCACCGGAATCTCGATGCGCGCCTCGGCCAGCGCCTCGAGCACCGCGCTGCCTGCGCCGCCCATCGTCGAACCTTCTTCCACGGTGACGATTGCATCATGTCGGCGCGCAAGTTCAGTCACCAGCGCGACATCGAGCGGCTTGACGAAGCGCATGTTGGCGACCGTCGCGTCGAGCTTTTCGGCCGCGGCCAGCGCCGGATAGAGCATCGTTCCGAAGGCGAGGATGGCGATGCGTTGCCCGCCCTGCGCCCCGACCTTCGTGCTCTCGCGCCGGATCTCGCCCTTGCCGAAGGGTATTGCCGTCATCGCCGCCTGCGTGGCCTTGCCCGCGCCGCTGCCGCGCGGATAGCGCACCGCCACCGGATGGTCCTGCAGGAAAGCGGTGTAGAGCGCCTGCCGGCATTCGTCTTCGTCGGCCGGCGTCAGCACGCTCATGTTCGGAATGCAGCGCAGGTAGGCGATGTCGTAGGCACCGGCGTGCGTCGCGCCGTCGGCGCCGACGAGGCCGGCGCGGTCGAGCGCGAACACGACCGGCAGGTTCTGGATCGCCACGTCGTGAATCAGCTGGTCGTAGCCGCGCTGCAGGAAGGTCGAGTAGATCGCGACGACCGGCTTCAGGCCTTCGCAGGCAAGGCCCGCGGCAAAGGTGACGGCGTGCTGCTCGGCGATGCCGACGTCGAAGAAGCGCTTCGGAAAGCGCTTTTCGAAGTCGACCATGCCTGAGCCGCCGCTCATCGCCGGCGTGATGGCGACGAGCCGCTCGTCCTTCTCGGCCATGTCGCACAGCCATTCGCCGAAGACCTGCGTGAAGGTCATCTTGGGCGGCGTCGCCGGCTTGACGATGCCGACGGCCGGGTCGAACTTGCTCGGTCCGTGATAGTTCACCGGGTCGGCCTCGGCGAGCTTGTAGCCGTAGCCCTTCTTGGTCACGACGTGCAGGAACTGCGGGCCCTTCAGGTCGCGCAGGTTCTCGAGCGTCGGGATCAGCGAGTCGAGGTCGTGACCATCGATCGGGCCGACGTAGTTGAAGCCGAATTCCTCGAAGATGGTGCCCGGCACGACCATGCCCTTGGCGTGCTCCTCGAAGCGCCGCGCCAGCTCGAACAGCGGCGGCGCGTTCTTCAGCACCGTCTTGGCCGTGTCGCGCGCGGCGGCGTAGAACTTGCCGCTCATCAGCCGGGCCAGGTAGCGGTTGAGGGCGCCGACCGGCGGCGAAATCGACATGTCGTTGTCGTTGAGGATGACAAGCATGTCGGTCTGCGAGACGCCGGCGTTGTTGAGCGCCTCGAAGGCCATGCCCGCGCTCATCGCGCCGTCGCCGATCACCGCCACCGCCTTGCGCGACTCTCCCTTCATGCGCGCCGCGACGGCCATGCCGAGCACGGCCGAGATCGAGGTCGACGAATGCGCCGTGCCGAAAGTGTCGTACTCGCTCTCGACGCGGCGCGGAAAGCCGGAGATGCCGCCGAGCTGACGCAGCGTTCCCATGCGCTCGCGTCGCCCGGTCAGCACCTTGTGCGGATAGGTCTGGTGGCCCACGTCCCAGACGATGCGGTCGTGCGGCGTGTCGAAGACGTGATGCAGGGCGATCGTCAGCTCGACGGTGCCGAGGTTCGACGACAGATGGCCGCCGGTCTGCGAGACGCTCTGCACGACGAACTCGCGCAACTGGACGGCGAGCTGCTTGAGCTCGGGGCGCGTCAGGCGGCGCACGTCGGCGGGGCTGGCGATGGAATCGAGCAGCTTGCTGGGCATCGTTCTTCTTGTCTCTTCAGTGTTCGCGGTCGACGACGCGGTCGGCGAGCACGAGCAGACTCTGCACGTCGCCGAGGCCGCTCGCCTGCAGCGCCGCGCGGGCAGCGTCGCGAAGCTCGTCGGCGCGTCGCCGTGCCGGCTCGAGGCCGAGCACGCTGACGTAGGTCGGCTTGTTGTTGTCGAGATCCTTGCCGGCGGTCTTGCCGAGAATCGAGGAGGCCTGGGTCACGTCGAGGATGTCGTCGACGACCTGGAAGGCGAGGCCGATCGCCTCGCCGTAGTCGGAGAGCGCCCGCCATTCGCCGGCCGTCGTGGCGCCGCAGGCAGCACCCATCAGCACGCTGGCCTGCAGCAGGGCACCGGTCTTGCGCCGATGCATGTCGGAAAGGCCCTGTTCGTCGAGCGGCAGACCGACGCTGGCCAGATCGATCGCCTGGCCACCGGCCATGCCGGACCCGCCGGCAGCGCGCGCGAGCAGTCCGCACAGCCGCGCCTGCAGCGCCGGCGCGACCGCGTCGCCGGAGGGCGTGAGCACGTCGAAGGCGAGCGCCTGCATGGCGTCGCCGGCGAGCATTGCCTGCGCGACGCCATAGCGCACGTGCACGGTGGGCTTGCCGCGGCGGAGCACGTCGTTGTCCATGCACGGGAGGTCGTCGTGAACCAGCGAATAGGCGTGGATGAGCTCGGCCGCGCAGGCGGCGCGCAAGGCCGCTTCGCGAACGCCGTGCACCGCCTCGGACGCGGCGAACACGAGCAGCGGCCGAAGGCGCTTGCCGCCGTCGAGCACCGCATAGCGCATCGCGTCGCCCAGGCCGGCCGGCGCATCGGCGGGCACCCAGGCGTCGAGAGCGGCTTCGACCGCATCGAGCTGGCGGAGCGACCAGGTGTCGAAGTCGTCCCGCTTCATGGTGCAGGCCACGGCTTGAGCTGCCCGTCTTCCAGCACCTTGACCTGCTGCTCCACGGCCTCGAGCCGGGCGCGACAGAACTGGAGCAGCTCGGTGCCGCGCCGGTAGCCTTCAAGCAGGCCCTCGAGTGGCAACTGGCCGCCCTCCATCGAGGCAACGAGCGTTTCCAGCTCTGCCAGCGCGGCCTCGTAGTTCGCGGGCGGCGCCGCGCTCCGGGCGGGTGCGGTGGCTGTCGTCATTCGGCGTCGGAAAAGGCTCGATTGTAGTCAGCCGACCCGCCCCCGATTCCGAGCCACGGCGACGGGCGGGCGAGCGGGCACGACGGGCTGCGAGGCCAGCCGCCAGCCTTCGGTCGCTGGGTACAATCCGCCTCCCTTCGGGGTTGTCCGCCGCACCGAACCCCGCCGATCGAGTCGGCCTTCCCCGCCCAGGAGGATTCCGCCGCCATGTCCGACCAGCGCGTTCCCGCGGCAGCGCTTGCCCCCAGCCATTCGCAGCTCCAGGTCCGGAGCTATTTCGATCCCGCACGGTTCGAGCGCGAAAAGCAGACGCTGTTCGCCACGGGGCCACGCTACGTCGGCCACGAGCTCGCGGTGCCCGAAGTCGGCGACTTCCACACCTTGCCCCAGGAGGGCGAGGGCCGCGCCCTCGTCCGCACGCCAAAAGGAGTCGAGCTCGTCTCCAACGTGTGCCGGCATCGTCAGGCCCTCATGCTGCGCGGCCGCGGCAACACCGGCCAGAACATCGTCTGCCCCCTGCACCGCTGGACCTACGACCTGCGGGGCGAGCTGATCGGCGCGCCCCACTTCGCCGACGACCCCTGCCTGTCGCTGCCCAACTACCCGGTGCGCACCTGGAACGGCATGGTCTTCGAGGCGCCGCGGCAAGGCGCGCCGGCCCGTGACATCGCCGCCGACCTCGCCGGGCTCGGCCCGAGCGCCGACCTCGACTTCACGGGCTACGCCTTCGACAGCGTCAAGCTGCACGAATGCAACTACAACTGGAAGACCTTCATCGAGGTCTACCTCGAGGATTACCACGTCGCGCCGTTTCACCCCGGCCTCGGCCAGTTCGTGACCTGCGAGGACCTGCGCTGGGAGTTCGGCGAGAACCATTCCGTGCAGACCGTCGGGCCGAAGAACGAACTGGCCAAGCCCGGCTCGGCCGCCTATCGCAAGTGGCACGACGCGGTGCTGGCCTATCGCAGGGGCCGCTTCGCCGACCCGGTGCCCAAGCACGGCGCGATCTGGCTCACCCACTACCCGGCGGTGATGGTCGAGTGGTACCCGCACGTGCTCGTCGTCTCGACACTGATCCCCAAGGGAGCGGACAAGACGCTCAACGTCGTCGAGTTCTTCTACCCCGAGGAAATTCACTCCTTCGAACGCGAGTTCGTCGAGGCCGAGCAGGCCGCCTACTGGGAAACCTGCGCCGAGGACGACGAGATCGCCCTGCGCATGGATGCCGGCCGGCGCGCCCTGTTCGAGCGCGGCGACGACGACGCAGGCCCCTACCAGAGCCCGATGGAAGACGGCATGCAGCACTTCCACGAGTGGTACCGGCGCAAGATGGGCCAGGCATCCCGGCCATCCTGAACGCAGTGAAGGCCGATCCACCGAACACTGCATGACGACACCCACCTCGAGCCCCCTCGTCAGCGTTGCCGAGTTGCGGGCGCTGCTGTCGAAGGAACCGAAGCCGCTCATCCTCGACGCCGGCTTCGATCTTGCCGACACCGGCGCCGGCGAGCGTGCCTATGCCAGCGGCCATCTGCCGGGATCGCTCTACGTTCACCTCGACCGCGACCTCAGCGCCGCGAAGACCGGCACGAACGGGCGGCACCCGTTGCCGGATCGAAGCGCCTTCGCGCAGACCGTGGGTCGCCTCGGCATCGCGCCCGAGACGCGAGTCGTCGCCCTCGACCGCCAGGGCGGCATGTATGCAGCGCGGCTGTGGTGGATGCTGCGCTGGCTGGGCCATGAAAACGTCGCGGTCCTCGACGGCGGCTACGCTGCATGGAGCGCCGCCGGTGGCGAGGTCTCGACGGCTCCGGCGACTGCGAAGGCGGCTTCGACCTACCCGGAGCGCCCGTCGCTTGTCGGCAGCGTCGATGCGGTCGAGCTGGCGCGACGCATCGGCCGCGGCCTCGTCCTCGACGCGCGCTCGGGCGAACGATTCCGCGGCGAGAAGGAGCCCATCGATCTCGTCGCCGGCCGCATCCCCGGCGCCCTGAACCGCTTCCACGCCGCCAACCTCGCGCCCGGCGGAACGTTCAAACCATCTGACGAATTGAAGCGTGAATTCGAGGCGGCCCTGGGCGGTCGCGAGGCCGCCGACGTGATCCACTCCTGCGGCTCGGGCGTCACGGCCTGCCACAACCTGCTGGCGATGGAACACGCCGGCCTCGCCGGCTCGCTGCTCTACCCCGGCTCGTGGAGCGAATGGTCGGCCGACCCATCGCGGCCGATCGCGCGCGGCTGACTGGATCTATCCGCCGCCCGGCAGCGGTGCGAAGATCGCGGCGCGGCGACAAGGTGCCGCGACCCGGAGGCCAGCCATGTACAAGCGAATCCTCGTTCCGACCGACGGATCCGAGCTCACGGGCCGGGCCGTCGCCGCCGGCGTCGGTCTGGCCAAGGCGCTGGCCGCCGAAGTGCACACGCTCAGCGTCAAGGAGCCCTTCCCCTACGGCGCTGTGGCCGAGATGCAGCCGACGCCGCCACAGGAATTCTTCGACGCCCAGGAGCGCGCCGCGGCCCGCAACGTGCGCGCCGTGATCGACGCTTGCGACGCCGCTGGCGTCACCTGCCATGCCGAGACCATCGAGGGTCTGCAGCCCTGGGAGGCGATCGTCGAATACGCCGAGAAGAAGGGCTGCGACCTGCTCGTCATGGGCTCGCACGGCCGCAGCGGTTTCGCCACGCTCTTTCTCGGCAGCGAGACGCAGGACGTGCTGAAACACACCAAAATCCCGGTCCTGGTCGTGCGCTGAAGGTCCGGTTCCGAAGTCCGGCTCGCACGCCGGCTCCGCTCAGTGCCCGCCCGGCATTTGCGAGGTGGCGACGACGACGATGCCGATGCCGGCGACGAGCCAGAGCAGTTGCGCCGCTGTCTCCTTGAACGTGAGCCGGTGCTGGAGTTGCGGGATCAGGTCGGCCACCGCAACGTAGACGAAGCTGCTCGAGGCGATCACGAGCAGGAACGGAAAGGCCGATTGCCACGGCCCGACGATGAAGTAGCCGACGACGCCGCCGACGACTGCGGCGAACCCCGATACGGCGTTGAAGAACAAGGCCCGGCCGCGTGAGAAGCCGGCATTGAGCAGCACGATGTAGTCGCCGACCTCCTGCGGGATCTCGTGGGCGATGATGGCCAGCGAGGTGACGACGCCGACCCGCGTGTCGGCGAGAAAGGCGGCGGCGATGATGATGCCGTCGCAGAAGTTGTGGATGCTGTCGCCGAGGATCACGCTCCAGCCGCCGCGGCCGGCCTGCTGCTTGTCGAAGCCGTGATGGTGGTGATGCTCGTCGCCCTCGTGGTGGTGGCTGTGCCGGTACAGCTCGGCTTTCTCGAGAAGAAAGAAGAACATCAGGCCGCCGAGCAGCGTCGCGAAGAGCGCCTGCGGGCTCGCCTTGCTCTCGAAGGCCTCGGGCAGGATGTCGAGCAGCGCCGTCGCGAGCAGCACGCCGGTCGACAGGCTCACCAGGTGCTGGACGATGCGCGACAGCACCGCCAGCGTGAGGCCGGCGGCGACCGCGACCGAGAGCACGCCGCCGAGCAGCGTGGCGAGGACGATCCAGGCGAGCGTCGCGCCGGAGGTCGTCATGCGACGCCGTGGCGGCGCAGCCAGTCCAGGCAACGCTGCCAGCCGTCAGCCGCGGCGGCGGCGTCGTAGTTCGGCCGGTAGTCGGCGAAGAAGGCGTGGTTGGCGGCGGCGAAGACGACGATCTCGGACTGCCGTGCCGCGTCGCTGCCCACGGCCAGCGCCTTCTTCATCGCCTCGACGGTGTCGAGCGGAATGCCGGCGTCGATGCCGCCGTAGAGGCCGAGCACCGGCGCCTTCAACGCCGCCGCCTCGTCGATCGGGTACGAGGTCTGCCGCTCGCTCTTCACGCCGGTGAGGCGCCCGTACCAGGCGACGCCGGCCTTCACCGCGGCGTTGTGCGCGCAGTAGAGCCAGGTGATGAGGCCGCCCCAGCAGAAGCCGGTGACGCCGAGCCGGGAAAGATCGCCGCCATGGGCACCGGCCCAGGCGACGCAGGCGTCGATGTCGCCCATCACCTGCGTATGCGGCGCCTTCAGGACGATGTTCGCGAAAAGGGTCGGGATGTCGGTCACGGCCTTCGCGTCGCCGTGGCGCACGAACAGCTCCGGCGCGATCGCCAGGTAGCCGAGCTTGGCGAAGCGGCGCGCGATGTCGGCGATGTGCCCGTGCACGCCGAAGATCTCGGAGACGACGATGACGATGGGCAAGGCACCGGCGCCGGCCGGCATGGCCCGGTACGCCGGCATCTCGAAGTCGCCGACAGGAATCGTGATCGGACCGGCCTCCAGCCCTTGCGTGTCGGTCGTGACGAGGTTCGCCTCGACCGGGTGCGCCGCCGCCGCGAAGCCGTTTGCGGGCGTGCTGGCGCCGCTGCGCCGCTTCGGCAAGGGGTCGGGTTCGGTACGCAGCATCGCAGGCTCCTTGCAACGGTCGGGGCCTGCATTCTAGGAAGGCAAGCGCGATCGCCGGCCACCCAGCCGACAAGTCCAGCCCCGACAATCGGCGCATGGACTCGCCTCTCCTCGCGCGCCAGGATCTCGAACCGCGCTGGCCCGGCCAGCTCGCGGCCGTCGACATGGGCTCGAACAGCTTTCGCCTCGAGATCGGCCAGATCGTCGACGGTCGATATCGGCGCGTCGACTACCTCAAGGAAACGGTGCGCCTCGGCGCCGGCCTCGACGCGGCCGGCTTCCTGAGCGAGGAGGCGGCCGCGCGCGGCCTCGACTGCCTGGGCCGCTTCGCCCGCCGGCTCGAGGGCTTTGCGCCCCACCAGGTGCGCGCGGTCGCGACGCAGACCCTGCGCGAAGCGAAGAACCGCGATGCCTTCCTGGCGCGCGCCCAGACCGTGCTCGGTCGGCCGATCGAGATCATCTCCGGCCGCGAGGAAGCACGGCTCATCTACGCGGGCGTGGCCCGCCTGCAGCCTTCGACGGTGGCGCGCCTGGTCGTCGACATCGGCGGCCGCTCGACCGAGATGATCCTCGGCCGCGGCGCGCGACCGAGCCGGGCCGAGTCGTTCCAGGTTGGCAGCGTCAGCCTGTCGATGAAGTACTTCCCCGGCGGGCGCTTCACGGAGGCGGCGTTTCGCGAAGCGCAGATCGCCGCCGGCGCCGAACTCGAGGAAGCCCTCGGCCCGTTTGCGCCGCGCCACTGGCGCGAGGCGCTCGGCTCCTCGGGCACCGTCGGCGCGGTCTCGCAGGTGCTCGCCGCCAGCGACGTCAGCGACGGCAAGGTCACACCCGACGGGCTGCGCTGGCTCATGGAACGCTGCCTCCAAGCCGGCAGCGCCGACCGGCTCGACCTGCCCGGTCTGAGGGACGACCGGCGTGCCGTCATCGGCGGCGGCCTGTCCCTGCTCTACACGCTGGCCGCCAACTTCGGCATCGCCGAGCTGCTGCCGGCGCGCGGCGCGCTGCGCCAGGGCGTCATCTTCGACCTCGCCGCGCGCGAGGCCGGCGAGCGGCGCGCCGCGGCGAGCGGCGAGGACATCCGCGAATCCTCGGTGCGCGAGCTGCAGCGACGCTTCATGGTCGACACCGAGCAGGCCGCGCGCGTCGCGCAGGTGGCCTCGGGCCTGCTCGGGGACGCGCTGCCGAAAGCGACCAGCGAAGCGAAGCGCGAGCTGGCGTGGGCGGCCGCCCTGCACGAGGCCGGCATGATGATCTCGCACCACGACCACCATCGGCACAGCGCCTACGTACTCGCGCACGTCGACGCGCCGGGCTTTTCGCAAAGCCAGCTGCGCCGCATCGGCGACCTCGTGCTCGGCCAGCGCGGCGGCCTGCGCAAGCTCGAGCCGCGCCTGCAGGAGCCCTTCTTCGCGCTCTATCTGCTCTGCCTGCGCCTGGCCGTCATCGTCTGCCATGCGCGCGGCGACGTCGATGCCGGCGAGATCGCGCTCGCCCGCGACGGCGATGCGACGACGATCATGCTCGGCCGCGGCTGGGCCGAATCGCATCCGCGCGCGCTCCACCTGCTGCGCGAGGAAGTCGACGCCTGGACCCGCGCCGGGCTGCTCCACCCGACGCTCGCTTCGGCCTGAACGCGCGCTGCGCAGGGTCGGTTCGTCAGAGGCAGTCGGGCGACTGCACGGCCTGCAGGACGATGTGGCTCTCGTCGTCGCGCGGCCGGTGCCGGATCCACCAGACAGCGGCCTTGCGGATCGGCCAGGCTTGCTGCGCACCGGTGAGCGCGAGCGATGCCACCAGCCCGAGCGTGGGCTGATGGCCGATGACGAGCACCGAGTCGCTCGCGTCGGGCCAGCGCGCGGCGCTCAACACCGCCTCGGCGCTCGCGCCGGGTGCGATCTCGGCGACGGTGCGGAACTTGCGGCCGAGCGCCTTCGCCGTTTGCTGGCAGCGCAGCGCGGGGCTGACCAGAATGCGCGTGGAATGCGCGAGGCGGCGATTGAGCCACTCCGCCATGCGATCGGCATGGCGCTCGCCCTTGGTCGTGAGCTTGCGCGAAAGATCGTCCTCGCCCTCGGTCTCGGTCGCTTCGGCATGGCGCCAGAGGATCAGGTCCATGGCTCGGGTCTCAGCGTCGTTCCGAGTAGCGCTGCATCAGCGCCTGCTGTGCCGATGGGCCGCCGATGCCGACACGTCCGTAGCTGCCGTCCGGCCGCAGCGACCAGGCGTCCTGGCCGTCGAGCAGGTAGGGCACCAAGCATTCGTCGATGATGCGCTGGCGCAGCGTGGCGTCGCGCACCGGCCAGGCGACCTCGATCCGGCCGTACATGTTGCGACCCATCCAGTCGGCGCTGGAGAGAAAGAGCGCCTCGTCGTCTTCGTCGGGGCCCCAGCGGAAATAAGCGACGCGCGAGTGCTCGAGAAAGCGGCCGACGATCGAGCGCACGCGAATCCGTTCGGTCGCCCCCGCCACGCCGGGCGGCAGCATGCAGGCGCCGCGCACGATCAGGTCGATGTCGGCGCCGGCCCACGCCGCGGCGACCAGCGCCTCGATCAAGGGCACGTCGGTAAGCGCGTTGACCTTGACGACGATGCGCGCCGGCTGCCCCGCCGCTGCCGCGTCGGCCACGCGCGCCACCTGCGCCAGCATCTGCTTGTGCAGCGTGAAAGGCGCCTGCAGCATGGCGCGCAGCGGCCGCGTGCGGCCCAGGCTGGCGAGCTGCTGGAACACCGCGTCGGCGTCGGCCGTCAGGTCGGGGTCGGCGGTGAAGTAGCCGATGTCGGTATAGAGCCGCGCGGTGTTCGGGTTGTAGTTGCCGGTCGACAGGTGCGCGTAGCGCTTCAGGCGCCCGTCTTCGCGGCGCGTCACGAGCAGCAGCTTGGCGTGCGTCTTCAGGCCGACCACGCCATAGACCACCTGGGCGCCGACCGCCTCGAGCCGCTCGGCCCAGTTGATATTGGCCTCTTCGTCGAAGCGCGCCTGCAGCTCGACGACCGCCATCACTTCCTTGCCGCGCCGCGCCGCCTCGATGAGCAGGTCCATCAAAGGCGATTCGCTGCCGGCGCGGTAGATCGTCTGCTTGATCGCCAACACCGCCGGGTCGGCGACTGCCTCGCGCACGAACTGCACGACCGGCTCGAACGACTCGAAGGGCTGGTGCAGCAACAGGTCGCCGGTGCGCAGCCGGTCGAACATCGATTGCTGACGCGGCAGGCTCGCCGGCCAGGCCGGCACGAAGGGCGGAAAGCGAAGCTGCGGCGCATCGGCCAGGTCGATCAGCTCGTTCAGGCGCACCAGGTTGACCGGCCCGTTGACCTTGTACAGCGCCGAGTCCGGCAGGTTGAACTGCGTGAGGAGAAATCCCGACAACTCGGCCGGACACGTGTTGACGACCTCGAGCCGCACCGCCTGGCCGAAGTGGCGCGTCGTCAGTCCCGAGCGCAGCGCCTGGCGCAGGTTGCTCACGTCGGCATCGACCTCGAGGTCGGAGTCGCGCGTGATGCGGAACTGCGAGAAGGCCTCGACCTCGCGGCCCGGGAACAACTCGCCGAGGTGGGCCCGGATGACGCTCGTGAGCAGCACGAACACCTGTCCGCTCCCCTTGACCGGCAGCTTGATGACACGCGGCAGCACGCGCGGCACCTTGACAATGGCGATGATGTTGCGGCGGCCGAACGCGTCCTTGCCGGCGAGGCGGGCGATGAAGTTGAGCGACTTGTTCGCGACCTGCGGAAAAGGATGCGCCGGGTCGAGCCCGACCGGCACGAGCAGCGGCCGCACCTGCGACTCGAAGAAGCGGTCGACCCAGCGCCGCTCGACGTCGCTGCGGTCGGCGTGGTTGACGATGCGGATGCCCTTCGCCTCGAGCGCCGGCATCACCTCGTCGTTGAAGATCGCGTACTGCGTGTCGATCAGCGCGTGCACCGAAGCGGCCAGCGCCTCGATATCGGCGGCACTCACGCCGGTGCCGGGACGGCGCGAGGCTTCGAGGTTGTCGGCGAATCGCACCTCGAAGAACTCGTCGAGGTTCGACGACACGATGCACACATAGCGCAGCCGCTCGAGCAGCGGCACGTCGTCGCGCCGCGCCTGCTCGAGCACGCGGCGATTGAATTCGAGGATCGCGCTTTCGCGGTTGAGAAGCGGCGGCATGCCGCCCGGCTTGCCTTCTGCGGGCTCCGTCATGTCGGGAGTCTATGAACTTCCTGAGACAGAACGATGACAAGGCCCCGCCGCGGGCGCAGGGCCCGGGCGAGGGCTTAGCGTGCGTCGGTCGAAATCACCTCGCCGAACAGTTCCCACTGCGTGCCGGTGAAGCGCTCCAGTTGTGCCTGCTCGACCGGGAAGAAGTCGGTCGGGCCGGTGTTGATCGCCATCCCCGGCAAAAGCAGCGGCAGCTTGAAGTTCTTCAGGTTGGCGGCCTGCTTCATCACGTTTTCGCGCGTCAGGTCGTTGCCGCATTGCTTCAGGATTTGCGTCATGATCTGTGCCGCCAGATAGCCGTAGAGGTTGCTCTGGTCCTTGGGGTCGCCTTCGCGGTAGTAGCGGCCCATGAAGGCGCGCCATTCGAGCATCGCCGGGTCGTCCTTCCACTGCGGATCGTTCTGGTCCTTGTAGTAGGCGACGGTGATCGCGCCGACCGCCTTCTCGACGCCGGCCGGGATCAGCACCGAGCCGATCGAGGCGCTGACGTTGTTGATGATCTGCAGCGGCTTCCAGCCCGAGTCGAAGGCCTTGCGAACGGCCTGCGCGCCGAACTTCGGCGTCGTGATGTTGATGAAGGTGTCGGCACCCGATCCCTGCAGCGTCAGGATCTGCGAATCGATGGTCGGGTCGGTGACCTCGTAGGTCGCTTCCTTCACGATCATCTTCGCGGCGGCCGCGCCGAGGCCGTCCTTGACGCCCTTCAGCACGTCCTTGCCGTAGTCGTCGTTCTGGTAGAGGATCCCGATCTTCGCGTTCGGCTTGTTCTTGAGCAGCCACTTGGCGTAGATCTGCCCTTCCGACTGATAGCTGAGGTTAAGGCCCATGGTCCACGGGTTGTTCTGCGGATCGCCCCACTTGGTCGCGCCGGTGGCGAGCAGCAGGTGCGGCACCTTCTTCGCGTTGACGTACTTGTGAATCGCCGAGTTGCTCGGCGTGCCGAGCGTCTGGAACAGGGCGAGCACTTCGTCCTGCTCGACCAGCCGGCGCACCTGCTCGACGGCCCTCGGCGGGCTGTAGCCGTCGTCGAGGCTGATCAGGTTGACCTTGCGGCCGTTGATGCCGCCGTTGTCGTTGATCATCTTGAAGTAGGCCTGCTCGACCTTGCCGATCGTGCCGTAGGCCGAGGCCGGGCCGCTGTAGGGCATGGTCTGGCCGAGCTTGATCTCGGTGGCCGAGGCGCCCGGACCGTACTTTGCGGCCTGGGCCACGGCGTTCGAGGCGAAGAAGGCAGCGCCGAGCGCGATCGCCAGGGCGGCGCGGCGGCTGTGCCAGACAAAGGTCTTTTTCATGGCTGTCTCCGGGGGTGATGCAGGGGAAATTCGAGCGGTGCCGGCGGCAGAGCGCGCGCGGCGCGCCGGCGCGCCAGGCGTGCCTCGACGAGGCGAAGAAAACCCGCGACGCCGCTCGGCATCGCGTACATGAAGGCGATCAACACCACGCCGTAGATCGCCCACGGCGCCGCCTTCGAGATCTGGTCGGCGATGTTGGGAATAAACTGGATAAACACGGCGCCATAGAACGCTCCGGCGATCGAAGCCAGGCCGCCGATGACGACGCCCGAGAGCAGCGTGATCGACAGGAAGATCGTGAACGAATCGGGCGCCACGAACTGGATGACGATCGCACCGAGCGCGCCGGCGACGCCGGTGTAGAGGGCCGAGACGCCGAAGGTCAGCGATTTCACCATCGAAGTATTGATGCCCATCGCCTGCGCCGCAATGGGTTGATCCCGGATCGCGACCATCGCCCGGCCGATGCGGCCGCGCAGCAGGTTCCAGCCCAGCACGAACAGCACGATGACCCAGGCGAGCGTGAAGAAATAGAGCCATTGGTCCTGGCCGAGGCCGGTCCATGCCGGGGGATCGGGCTTGACGATGACGATGCCCTGCGAACCGCCGGTCCAATGGGCGAGGCCCTCGTGTTTCAGGATCTGCGGCATCGCCACGCCGAGCGCGAAAGTCGCGAGGGCGAGATAGAGCCCCTCCAGTCGCAGCGCCGGCAGGCCGAACAGGAAGCCGCAGACGAAGCAGATCGCGCCGGCCACCGGGATCGTCGCCCAATACGGCAGGCCGGCCTTGTCCATGAGGATCGCCGCGCTGTAGGCGCCGATCGCGTAGAAGGCGCCGTGGCCGAGCGAGATCTGCCCGTTGTAGCCGGTCAGCATGTTGAGGCCGAGCAGCGCGATGGCATAGGCCAGCACCAGCGTCATCTGGAAGACGCGATAGTTGCCGATCAGAAACGGCAGCGCGCAGGCCAGCGCGAGCAGGACGACGAGGCCGGCGATCCTGCGCTTGAGACGAGGATCGGTCATACGCGCACCACGTGGACCTTGCCGAACATGCCCGAGGGTCGCACCACGAGCACGCCGACGATGACGACGAGCGCCAGCGTCAGCTTCAACTCGGTGCCGACGTAGGCGCCGACGACATTCTCCAGAACGCCGACGAGAAAGCCGCCCAGCACCGCGCCGCCCGGGCTGTCGATGCCGCCGAGCAATGCGCCGGCGAAGGCGTAGAGGAGGATGCCGCCCATCATGTTCGGCTCGAGAAAGACGACCGGCGCGACCATCATCCCGGCGATGGCGCCGATCGCCGCGGCGAGGCCCCAGCCGAGCGCCAGCATCCAGCCGACGCGGATGCCGACGAGCCGGCTCGACACCGGGTTCTGCGCCGCCGCGCGCATCGCCAGGCCGAGCGGCGTGAAGCGGAAGAACACGAAGAGCAACAAGAGCACGACCAGCGTGATCGCCGTCGAGCCGAGCTCGTGCGACGACACGTAGGAATTGCCGAACAGCGGCTCGGCCGGGAACGGGCTCGGGAACGGCTTGATCGTGTACGAGAAGATCCAGCCGGCCAGGCTGTTGAAGATGAAGAGCAGGGCGATGAAGACGATGACGACGGCGAGGATCGGCCCGTTCTCGACCGGCCGGATGATGACGCGCTCGATGACGACGCCAAGCACGAAGGCGGCGACGACGGTCATGGCGAAGGCCGCCCAATAGGACACGCCGGCCTGGATCAGGGCCCAGGCGATGTAGGTCGAGAACATCGCCAGCTCGCCCTGCGCGAAGTTCACGTGGTGCGTGGCCTGGTAGATCATGACCAGCGCCAGCGCCACGCTCGCGTAGATGCCCCCGGTGGCGAGGCCCGACAGGATCTGGTGCAGCAGCAGGTTCAGGTTCATCGCGGCGCGCTCAGTAGCCGAGGTACGAGCGGCGTACCGATTCGTCGTTGCGGATCGACTCGGACGGCCCCGACATGACGACGCGGCCCGTTTCGAGCAGGTAGGCGTCGTCGGCAAGCTGCAGCGCGAGCGCAGCGTTCTGCTCGACGAGCAGCATGCCGATGCCTTCGCTCTCGCGAATCACGCGCAGGATCTCGAACAGGTGCTGGACGATCAGCGGCGCCAGGCCGAACGACGGCTCGTCGAGCAGCAGCAGGCGCGGCCGGAGCATCAGCGCGCGCGCCACGGCGAGCATCTGCTGCTCGCCGCCCGAGAGCGTGCCCGCCTGCTGGCGGTACCGTTCCTTGAGGCGCGGAAAGTGGCCGTACATGCGCTCGAAGTCGAGCGCGACTTCGGCCCGGTCGCGCCGGCAATGCGCGCCGAGGCGCAGGTTCTCCTCGACGCTGAGGTTCATGAAGGTGCCGCGGCCGTCGGGCACGTGGGCGACGCCGCGGCGCACGATGGTCTCGGTGGCGCAGCCGTCGATGCGTTCGCCGCCGAGCCGCACCTCGCCCTCCGTGCGAACCATGTTGCAGACGGCGCGCAAGGTCGTCGTCTTGCCCGCCCCGTTGGCGCCGAGGATCGTCGTGATGCCGCGCTCGGCGACGGCGAAATCGATGCCGTGCAGCACCTGCGTCTGGCCGTACCGCGCCTTCAGGCCGCGCACTTCGAGCAAGTTTGCGGTCATGCTGCCGTTCCCAGATAGGCACGGATCACGTCGTCGTTGGCCTGCACCTCGGCCGGCGTACCGTCGGCGATCTTCTTGCCGAAGTCGAGCGCCACGACGCGATCGGAGATGCGCATCACCATGTTCATGTGGTGCTCGACGAGCAGCATCGTCAGGCCGAGCTCGGCGCGGATGCGGCGCAGCAGTTCCATCAGCGTCTCGACCTCCTCGTGGTTGAGTCCGCCAGCCGGCTCGTCGAGCAGCAGCAGCTTGGGCTGGCTGGCCAGCGCGCGGCCCAGCTCGACGCGCTTTTGCGTGCCGAAGGGCAGGTCCATCGCCGGCAGCTCGGCGAAGGGCGCAAGCTCGAGCAGGTCGATGAGGCGATCGACCTGCGCGCCCAGCCGATCTTCTTCGCGCCGCACCGCCGGAAGCCGCAATGCATTGGCGACGAAGCCCGTGTGCGTGCGCGCATGGCCGCCGACCATGATGTTCTGGCGCACGCTCATGGTCCGGAACAAGGCGAGGTTCTGGAACGTACGGCCGATGCCGAGCGCGGCGATGCCGTGCACCGGCGTCTCGAGCAGCGAGCGACCTTCGAATCGCACCGAGCCTTCGCTGAACGCGTAGAGGCGCGACAGGCAGTTGAACATCGTCGTCTTGCCGGCGCCGTTCGGGCCGATGAAGCCGACGATGTGGCCGTCGGCGACATCGAACGACACGCCGTCGAGCGCCGTGATTCCGCCGAAGCGGACCGTCACCTTGTCGACCTGCAGCAGCGGTGTATCGATGGCGTGCCCTCGCGTCGTTCGCCGCGCGCCACCTTAGGGCTTGCGGAACGAAACGAAACGCGGGGGTTGCCCTAGGTGGTCGGGCGGGAAAACCCGAGCCGGCCGGTCGCTTCGCGTGCTAGTGCGCCTCTTCCCAGTTGGCACCGACGCCGACGTCGGCGACCAGTGGCACGGCCAGCGTCGCCACGCTCGACATGATGCGCGGCACCGCCTCGCGGGCCCAGCCGAGCTCGGCTTCGGGCACCTCGAAGACGAGCTCGTCGTGCACCTGCATGATCATGCGCGTCGCGCGCTGCTCGCGGTCGAGCGCTTCCTGCACCGCGATCATGGCCAGCTTGATGAGGTCGGCGGCCGTGCCCTGCATCGGCGCGTTGATCGCCTGGCGCTCGGCGGCGGCGCGGCGCGGCCCGCCGCCGGCCTTGATGTCGGGCAGGTGCACGCGTCGGCCGAACAGCGTCTCGACGTAGCCCTTGTCGCGCGCCGACGCGCGCGTCTCGTCCATGTAGCGCTTGACGCCCGGATAGCGCGCGAAGTAGCGCTCGATGTAGGCGGTGGCGGCGCTGCGCTCGATGCCGAGGTTGGCGGCCAGGCCGAACGCGCTCATGCCGTAGATGAGGCCGAAGTTGATGACCTTGGCATAGCGGCGCTGCTCGCTCGAGACCTCGGGCACGGCGACGCCGAAGACCTCGGAGGCAGTCGCGCGGTGCACGTCGATGCCGGCGCCGAAGGCCGCGAGCAGGCCGGCGTCGGCCGAGATGTGCGCCATGATGCGCAGCTCGATCTGCGAATAGTCGGCCGAGAGAATCATCGATCCCGGCGGCGCGATGAAGGCCTCGCGGATGCGCCGGCCCTCGGCCGTGCGCACGGGGATGTTCTGCAGGTTCGGGTCGTTGCTCGAAAGGCGGCCGGTGACGGCGACGGCCTGCGCGTAGTTGGTATGGACGCGGCCGGTCGCCGGGTTCACCATCAACGGCAGCTTGTCGGTGTAAGTGCCCTTCAGCTTGGAGAGGCTGCGATGCTCGAGCAGCCTGGCCGGCAGCGGATAGTCGGCGGCCAGTTCGGCAAGCACCTCTTCGTCGGTCGAAGGCGCACCGCTCGCCGTCTTGCGTCCGACCGGCAATCCGAGCTTTCCGAACAGGATCTCGCCGATCTGCTTCGGGCTGCCGAGGTTGAAGGGCTGGCCCGCCAGCACATAGGCTTCGGTCTCGAGCGCCAGCATGCGCTCGGCGAGCTGCTGGCTTTGCGCCGCGAGCTTCGCCGAATCGATGAGCACGCCGGTGCGCTCGATGCGCGCCAGGATCTGCGAGGTCGGCATCTCGATGTCGCGATAGACGCGCAGCAAGCCCGGCTCGGCCTCGATCTGCGGCCAGAGCGCCTGGTGCACGTGCAGCGCCATGTCGCTGTCCTCGCACGAATAGGTGGCAGCCCGGTCGATGTCGACCTGCGTGAACGAGATCTGGTTCGCGCCCTTGCCGGTCATGTCCTCGTAGGTGAGGCCGGTGCGGCCGAGGTGGCGGAAGGCGAGGCTCTCCAGGCTGTGCGGCTTGTGCGCCTCGAAGACGTAGCTTTCGAGCAGCGTGTCGTGACGGTAGCCGCGCACCGCGATGCCGGCGCCGGCGAAGACGTGGGTGTCGAACTTGACGTTCTGCCCGACCTTGGCGGCGGCGGCGTTCTCGAGCCAGGGTTTGAGGCGTGCCATCACCGCGTCGAAGGCAAGCTGGTCGGGCGCGCCGGCATAGTCGTGGCGCAGGGGAATGTAGGCCGCCTCGCCCGGCGCGACGGCCACCGAGATGCCGACGAGCATGGCGCGGATCGGGTCGAGCGAATCGGTCTCGGTGTCGAGCGCCGTCAGCTCGGAGGCCTCGATGCGCGCGACCCAGGCGGCTAGCGCTTCCATCGTCGTCACCGTCTCGTAGTTCTTGACGATGCTCTCACTCGGCACCGAGGCCGGCACGTCGATGATCGCTTTGCCGCTGCTGCTCGCCGCCGGCGTCTCCGCCGTATTGGCCGCGGCGGCCGCTTCGAGCTCGCGCCGCATCGAAGCGAAGCCGTAGCGATCGTAGAAGGCGGACAGTGCAGGAACGTCGATCGGCCCGAACGCCAGGCCGTCGAACTCCGGCCAGCCAAGCACATGCCCGCTCAGGTCGCAATCGGTGACGACGGTGACGAGGCGCTTGCCCTGCGGCAGCCAGTCGAGCGCCTTCCTCAGGTTGTCGCCGACGACGCCCTTGATGGTCGGCGCCGCGGCGATGACGGCGTCGAGCGATCCATGCTCGGCGATCCACTTCACCGCCGTCTTCGGCCCGACCTTGTCGACGCCTGGAACGTTGTCGACCGAGTCGCCGATCAACGCCAGGTAGTCGACGATGCGCTCCGGCGGCACGCCGAACTTGGCGGTGACGCCGGCGACGTCGAGCCGCTCGCTGCTCATCGTGTTGATGAGCGTGACATTGGCGTCGACGAGCTGCGCCATGTCCTTGTCGCCGGTCGAGATGACGACCTTGAAGCCGCCCTTGGCGGCCATGCAGGAGATCGTGCCGATCGCGTCGTCGGCCTCGATGCCGGGGACAGTGAGCACCGGCCAGCCGAGCAGCTTGACGGCCTCGATGATGGGATCGATCTGCAGCGCCAGGTCTTCGGGCATCGACGAGCGCGTCGCCTTGTACTCGGCGTACCAGTCGTCGCGAAAGGTCTTGCCCTTGGCATCGAAGACGCAGGCGCCGTGCAACGCCGGATACTGCTCGCGCAACAGCTTCATCATCGAGACCACGCCGCGGATCGCACCGGTCGGAACGCCACCCGGGCCGCGCAGATCGGGCAGCGCGTGGTAGGCGCGATAAAGATAGCTCGAGCCGTCGACGAGCAGCAATGTCCTGTCCACCATGCGGGCGATTGTGAAGGATGGTCCGCAGCCGTCGCCCTAGAATGGTGCCCATGAAATCGACCTCGCTTGCCGCCATTGCGCTGGCCCTGGCCTGGCTGGGCGGCGCCTCGGCGCAGGCCGCCGACACGACGCCGGCACCGTCGCCTTCGGCCACTCCCCCAGTCGAGATCGCGATCGAAAAAGAGGGCAAGGAGCCCGTCATCAAACGCACCGTCATCGAAGACAAGAGCGCGCACATCGAAGAGATTCGCGTGCGCGGCCAGTTGCAAAAGGTGACCGTCGATCCCAAAGGCAGCGCGCCCGCCTACGAGATCATCGTCGGCGGCGGCGAGCACGAATTTTCCGAGGGCAAGAACCCGACGCGAGGCGCTGTGGGCCAACGCGTCTGGAACGTCTTCAGGTTCTGAGCGGCGCGCCGCTTCCGTTTCGATGGCGGTCTTCACCGAGGTTTCCTTCGACGAGGCCGCGCGCCTGATCGAAGGCCTCGACATCGGCACCTTGCGCCAGCTCGCGCCCTGCGCGGGCGGCATCGAGAACACCAACTACTTCGTCGACACGAGCACCGGCCGCTATGTGCTGACGCTGTTCGAGCGGCTGAGCGCCGCCGAGCTGCCCTTCTACCTCCAGCTCATGAAGCACCTCGCCGACGTCGGCCTGCCCGTCCCCGGCCCGCATGCCGACGCGAGCGGCAACCTGCTGCTCGCGCTGAAGGGCAAGCCCGCCGCCGTCGTCGACCGGCTGCCCGGCGAGCATCACCTCGCGCCCGACGCCGCCGACTGTGCCAGCGTGGGTACCATGCTCGCCGGCATGCACCTGGCCGCCGCCGACTTCCCGCTCGTGCAGCCGAACCTGCGCGGCCTGGCCTGGTGGACGGCCAACGTGCCCGCGGTGCTGCCGCACCTCGAGCCGCGCCTCGCCGAGCTGATGCAGGACGAGCTCGCCTACCAGCAGCACATCGCCGAGACGCCGGCGCACGCCGCCTTGCCGCGCGGCGCCATCCATGGCGACCTGTTCCGCGACAACGTCATGTTCGACCGCCACGTTCTTGCGGGCGTCTTCGACTTCTATTTCGCCGGCGTCGATTGCCTGCTCTTCGACATCGCCGTCGCCCTCAACGACTGGTGCATCGACCTCGAATCTGGCCGGCTCGTCGAAGACCGCGCCGAGGCCTTCGTCGAAGCCTACGAAAGCGTGCGGCCGCTCGAAAGCGCCGAGTTGCGCCTGCTGCCGGCGCTGATGCGCGGCGCCGCCTTCCGCTTCTGGCTCTCGCGCTCGTGGGACGTCTATCTGCCGCGCGAGGCGATGCTGCTCACCGCCCACGACCCGACGCATTTCGAACGCGTGCTCATGCAGCGGCGCGAGACACCGTGGCACCCGGAGCGACACCGCAAGGACGGGCTGACGACATGAAGTTCCTGAGCGTGCGCCCGGGCGAAGGCGTGGCCTGGGTGCGGCGCGCCTTCCAGGCGTTCTTTCGCCAGCCCTTCGGCTTTGCCGGCCTGTTCGCGGCCTGCGCGCTCGTCTTCTTCGGGCTCGTCATCATCCCCGTCGTCGGCGAAGCGGCCCTCGTCGTCCTGGCGCCGATCGGCACCCTCGTCTTCATGATCGCGACGCGCCGCACCGCGGCCGGCGAGCGGCCCTTGCCCGGCGCTTTCGTCGAGCTCTTTGCAGCGCCGCGGACGCGCCTCCTCACCTTGCTGAAGCTCGGCCTCGTCTACCTCGTCGCCGTGTTCGGCGCGGTGTTGCTCATCGCCGCCGTCGAAGGCAATTCGCTGACCGCATTCATGGAGGCCGTCACCAATCCGAAGACGCCTCCCGAGCAATCCGCAGTGCGTCTTGCCGACCCACGGCTACAGCTCGGCTTCCTGCTTCGCATCGGCCTCGGCGCCCTGCTCTCAGTGCCGTTCTGGCACGCCCCCGGCCTGGTCTGGTGGGGCGGGCATGGCTGGGCCAAGGCGCTCTTCTTCAGCACCGTGGCGATCTGGCGCAACAAGGCCGCATTCGCCTTGTACGGCCTGGTCTGGATCGGCGTGTTCCTGGTCTTCGCGATGCTGCTCGGCGTCGTCATCGCCCTGCTTGGCGAGGACCAGGCGCGCTTCGTCGCGACCTCGATCTTCTTCTTCATCTCGACCGTGCTCTACGCCAGCCTGTGGTTCACCTTTGCCGGCTGCTTTGCCGAGGCCACTGCCGAGCCGGACCCGCCCGCGCCGTGATCCTTGGTAACGTCGCTGTCCGGATACAACCGAGGGAGCTTCGATGAACAAGGTCGCCATCGTCACCGGCGCGGGCAGCGGCATCGGCCGCGCCACGGCGCTCGCCCTGCTGAAGGCCGGCTGGCAGGTCGCCCTGGCCGGGCGCCGCGCCGACGCGCTCGAGGCCACCCGCGCCGCTGCCGGCGAGCTTGCCGACCATGCCATCGCCGTGCCCACCGACGCCACCGACCCGGCTGCGGTGAAGGCCTTGTTCGCAGCGACGAAGGAAGCCTTCGGCCGCCTCGACCTGCTCTTCAACAACGCCGGCACCGGCGCGCCCGCGGTGCCGCTCGAAGACCTGACGATCGAGCAGTGGAAGACGGTGGTCGACATCAACCTCAGCGCCGTCTTCTACTGCACGCAGGAAGCCTTCCGGATGATGAAGAGCCAGACTCCGCGCGGCGGCCGCATCATCAACAACGGCTCGATCTCGGCGCACGCGCCACGGCCCTTCAGCTCGCCTTACACCGCGACCAAGCACGCCATCACCGGCCTCACCAAGGCGACCTCGCTCGACGGCCGCGCCTATGACATCGCCTGCGGCCAGATCGACATCGGCAACGCCGCCACCGAAATGACGCAGCGCATGACGCAGGGCGTCCTCCAGGCCAACTTCGAGAAGGCCGTCGAGCCGCGCATGGACGTGCAGCACGTCGCCGATTCGGTCGTGCACATGGCCAGCCTTCCACTCGACGCCAACGTGCAATTCCTGACGGTGATGGCCACCAAGATGCCTTTCGTCGGCCGCGGTTGATCGACGACAATCGTTTGCATGAACCTTCTCGACGTTGCCGTTCCCGGCGGTTCGGCGCCTGCCCGATAAGAAGCATCAAGACACATCGATGACGACCAACATCCATTTCATCGGCGGCGAAAAGGGCGGCGTCGGCAAGTCGCTGATGTCGCGCGTGCTGGCCCAGTACATGATCGACCACGAGCTGCCCTTCCTCGGCTTCGACACCGACCGTTCGCACGGCGCGCTGATGCGCTTCTATGCCGGCTACGCGTCGCCGGTCGCGATCGACAGGATCGAGTCGCTCGACGCGATCGTCGAGGCCGCGGTCGACCAGCCGGGCCGGCGCATCCTCGTCGACCTGGCGGCGCAGACGCACGATCCGCTCGCCACCTGGATGGAAGAAGCCGGCGTGCTGAGCCTGGCCGACGAACTTGGCATGAAGCTCTTCTACTGGCACGTCATGGACTCGGGCAAGGACTCGGTCGACCTGCTGCGTCGCCTGCTCGACCGCTTCGGCACCGGCATGGCCTACGTGCTCGTGCGCAACCAGGTGCGCGGCAGCGACTTCTCCTCGCTCGAGCAATCGGGCGAGCAGGCGCGCGCCATCGCCATGGGCGCGCACGTCGTCTCGGTGAAGAAGCTGCACGAAAGCGCGATCCAGAAGATCGACAACACGAGCAGCAGCTTCTGGAAGGCGAAGAGCGGCGAGAAGGATGCCAGCGGCCTCGGCCTGATGGACCGGCAGCGCGTCAAGATGTGGCTGCGCGACGTCTATCGCGAGATCGACGAAGTCGGAGTCTGAATTGACGCTGCCGCGGCGCCGGTTCGTCGCCGGCAGCGCAGCGTTCACGGTCGCACCCTGGCTGCTCGGCGGCGTGCGCGGCGCCGACATGGCGCGCTTCGCCCTCGGCATCGCTTCCGGCCAGCCGCGCGCCGACGGCATGGTGCTCTGGACGCGCCTCCTCGGCGACAGCCTCGGGCCACGCGAGACGGTGCGCTGGGAAGTCGCCGACGACGAGCAGTTCCGGCGCATCGTCGCCCGCGGCGAGGAGACCGCCGAGGCCGCCTGGGCACACAGCGTCCACGCCGAGCCGTCCGGCCTCGCCCCGGACCGCTGGTACTGGTACCGCTTCAACGCCCTCGGCGAGCAGAGCGCGGTCGGCCGCACGCGCACCGCGCCCGCCGCTGACTCGGCGGCGAGCCTGCGCTTCGTCATCACGAGCTGCCAGCGCTACGACGTCGGCCGTTACGCCGCGTGGCGCCATATCGCCGCCGAGAACCCCGACGTGGTGATGTTTCTCGGCGACTACATCTACGAAACCGCCTCACGCCCCGATGCGATCCGCCGCCACGAAGGCGGCGAGGCGAAGACGCTCGACCAGTACCGCGCCCGCTACGCAACCTACAAGAGCGACCCGTTGCTGCAGGCGGCGCATGCGGCCGCGCCCTGGCTCCTGGTGTGGGACGACCACGAGGTGTCGAACGACTACGCGAACCTGCGCGGTGAGGACCTGACGCAGGACTTTGCGGCGCGACGCAGCGCGGCTTATCGCGCGTACTGGGAGCACATGCCGTTCCCGAAGTCGGCGCGCCCGATGGGGCCCGACATGCGCATCGTCAGCCGGCTCGACTGGGGCACCCTGGCCCGCATCCATCTCGTCGACGACCGCCAATACCGCGACGTGCAGGTCTGCGCCAGGCCGGGCCGCGGCGGATCGAACACCGTGACCCTGGACGACTGCCCCGGGTTGATCGACCCGAAGCGCACGCTGCTCGGCTTCGAGCAGGAACGCTGGCTGGCCGAAGGCTGGGATCTGTCGCGACCGTGGAACCTGCTTGCGCAGCAGACGCTGATGGCGCGCTTATCCTGGCAGGACCCGGCGCTGCCCGGACGCGGCGCCTACTGGACCGACGGCTGGGACGGCTACGCGCCAGCGCGCAATCGATTGCTCGGCGTCGTGGCCGAGAAGAACGTGCCAGGCGTCGTCGTGCTCGGCGGCGATGTGCACAGCAACTACGTCGCCGACCTGAAGGCCGACTACGACGATCCGAAGTCGCCGGTCGTCGCCAGCGAGTTCTGCGGTACGTCGATCACCAGCCTGTCGTTGCCGCAGTCGCGAATCGACGCGGCGCGCGCCTTCAATCCGCATATCCGGCTCGCCCGCTCCGACCAGCGCGGCTACATGAGCTTCGACCTCGCCGCCAAGCAGATGAGCGCGCGCGTGCAGACCGTCGACAACCCGCTCGATGCGGCGAGCGGCATCACGACAACGGCGCGCTTCGTCGTCGATCCGAAAAGGCCGGGGCCGCTCGCCGCCTGAGACTGCACTGGCGCGCCGCCATCGGCGCGCCTCAGAAGAGACCCGTCTTGTCAGCGGCCCCGAGCAAGGTCTTCGACAGCTCGCCGAGTTGCGCATTGATGTCGGGCGAAGGCGCCGTCACGGCGCGCGCCGTCCACAGCAGCCTGCCGGTCGCGACATCGGTGACGCGACCGTTGGCCGAGTAGCCGGTCGTGACGCGGCCGCCGCCGATCGGCGCGGTCACGCCAACGCCGACCGCACTGCTGCGCCCGAAGCCGAAGCCGCCGATGCCGATCGAAAAGCCCGGGCTGACGTCGGTGAGCGCCGGCGCGATCGTGACCACCATCAGCGCCTTGGCGCCGGCGCTGCGCGCCGCCGGCATCAGCTGCCCGTCGACGGCGCGATCGGTTCCGAGCGCGGTATCCGGCGCCGCGAACACCGGCGTCGCGCCACGTGCCACGACCTCGCCGGCGATCTGGTCCTGGCAGAGCCGACGGACCACGAGGTCGTATGCGTCGCAGGCGACCAACACCGTCGCGCCGTGCAGAAATCCGGGCTGCGCGCCGAGTTGCGGATCGGTCCATTGCGCGTCGAGCTGCGGTGTGCTGGCACAGGCGCCCAGCAGCGCGGCGGCGGCGGCGGCAAGACCGGATCGGCTGGGCGAGAAAGTCTTCATACGTGTCTCCTGAGCGAACAGCGATGCGCGAGCAACCTTCCGATCAGCTTACTCGCCCGCATCGCCGGCGACGCGTGCACCCGTCACGAAGGCGACGAACGCCTGCGGTCCGGATGCCTGACGGCTGCCGAGTCGGGTGAGACCGCTCCCGCCCTCGCACCCCTGAGCCATTGCTCAGTCGACGGGCGTCAGCTTGGCGACGCTGAGGGCCAGCCATTTCATGCCGTGCCGGCCGAAGTTGACCTGGGCGCGCGCGTCCTCGCCACCGCCTTCGAGCGTGATGACGACGCCCTCACCGAACTTGGTGTGGAACACGCCCTGCCCCGACCTGAGGCCGTGCGTCGCCGCCGGCTTGGGCGCGGGGCCAGCGCCGAACGCCGGCACGCGGCCGGTGCCGACGATCGAATGCAGTCCCGAGCCGCGCGCCCACGCATCGTTGTACTGGCGTGCGAAGCCCGAGCCGAAGGCCTGGTGTCTCGGCGTGATCCAGCGCAGCGCCGATTCGGGCAGCTCGTCGAGGAAGCGGCTCTTCACGTTGTAGCGGGTCTGGCCGTGCAGCATGCGTGTCTGCGAAAAGCTCAGGTAGAGACGCTTCCTCGCGCGCGTGATCGCCACGTACATGAGGCGGCGCTCTTCTTCCAGGCCGTCGAGGTCGCTCGCCGAGTTCTCGTGCGGAAAGAGACCCTCTTCGAGGCCGCTGATGAAGACGCAATCGAACTCGAGGCCCTTGGCCGAGTGGATGGTCATGAGCTGGACCGCGTCCTGCCCGGCCTGCGCCTGGTTGTCGCCGGCTTCGAGCGAGGCGTGCGTGAGAAAGGCGCCGAGCGGCGACATGATCTCGCCCGTCTCGGCGTCGGGAACGATGCGCGGCGGCGCGATGATCTCGCCCGAGGCGACCACCGCCGCACCCGGCGTGTTGAACTCGGCCTTGCCTGCTTCGTCGCGATAGATGCCCTGCGTGCCCGCGCCGGCCTCGTCGACCGGCAAGGCGACGGCGTCCTTGCCGAAGCCCTCCTGGGTGACGAAGGCTTCGGCGGCGTTGACCAGCTCCTCGAGGTTCTCGAGCCGGTCCTTGCCTTCGCGGTCGGTCTTGTAGAAGTCGACCAGGCCCGAGGCCTCGAGCATGTGCACGATGATCTCGCGCAACGTCAGGCCTCTCGTGGCATCGCGCATGGCATCTACGCGCGCGGTGAAGGCGGCGAGGTTGTTGCCGCCCTTGCCGGAGAGCGAGCCGACGCTCTGGCAGAGGCTGCGACCGCTCGCGCGCGCCGCGTCCTGCAGCAGCTCGATCGTTCGGCCGCCGATGCCGCGCGCCGGAAAGTTGACGACGCGCAGGAAGCTCGTGTCGTCATTCGGGTTCTCGATCAGGCGCAGGTACGAGAGCGCGTGCTTGACCTCGGCGCGCTCGAAGAAGCGCAGGCCGCCGTAGACCTTGTACGGGATCGAGGCGTTGAAGAGCGCGCTCTCCATGACGCGGCTTTGCGCGTTGCTCCGGTAAAGCAGCGCGATCTCGTGGCGTGGCGTGCCTTCGCGATGCAGCTGCTGCGCTTCCTCGATGAACCACTGCGCCTCGGCGAAGTCGCTGTTCGCCTCGTGCACGCGCACCGGCTCACCCGGGCCGGCCTCGGTGCGCAGGTTCTTGCCGAGTCGGCGCGAGTTCTTCGAGATCAGCTCGTTGGCGGCGTCGAGGATGTTCCCGTAGGAGCGGTAGTTGCGCTCCAGCTTGATGACCACCTGCACGCGGTACTCGCGCTCGAAGGCCGCCATGTTGCCGACCTGCGCGCCGCGAAAGGCGTAGATGCTCTGGTCGTCGTCGCCCACCGCGAAGAGGGCGCAGCCGTGCTCGGGCGGCCCCGCGAACATCTTCAGCCACGCGTACTGCAGCTTGTTGGTGTCCTGGAACTCGTCGACCAGGATGTGGCGAAAGCGCCGCTGGTAGTGCTCGCGCAGCGCCGTGTTGTCGCGCATCAGCTCGTAGGTGCGCAGCATCAGCTCGGCGAAGTCGACGACGCCCTCGCGCTGGCATTGCGCGTCGTAGGCCTCGTAGACCTGGGCGAGGACGCGGCTCTGCTCGTCGCGCACCTCGATGTCCCTGGCGCGCAGGCCGTCGTCCTTGGCGGCGGCGATCGCCCAGGTCATCTGCTTGGGAACGTGGCGCTCCTCGTCGAGGTTCATCGCCTTCATGATCCGCTTGACGGCCGAAAGCTGGTCGGCCGAGTCGAGAATCTGGAAGCCCTGCGGCAGGGCGGCCAGCTTCCAGTGCGCGCGAAGGAACCGGTTGCACAGGCCGTGAAACGTGCCGACCCACATGCCGCGCACCGGAATCGCCAGCATCGCGTCGAGCCGCGTCAGCATCTCCTTCGCGGCTTTGTTGGTGAAGGTGACGGCGAGCACGCCGCCGGGCGAGAGCTGGCCGGTCTGGATCAGCCAGGCGATGCGGGTCGTCAGCACGCGCGTCTTGCCGGAGCCGGCGCCGGCGAGGATGAGGGCGGGCTCGGGCGGCAGGGTCACCGCCGCGAGTTGCTCCGGATTCAGGCCTTCGAGAAGCCGAGCGGGCGCGGACAAGCGATGGTCGGGAAACATGCTCCGGATTGTCGTCGACCGAGGGACGATCGACGAATATCTACGACGTGTATACTTTTATCGTTTCCATCCGGAGCGCCATTCCATGAGCATCGCGCGGATTTTCACCCACGGCGGCAGCCAGGCCGTGCGTCTGCCCAAGGAGTTTCGCTTCGATGTCACGACCGTCCACGTCCGCAAGGTGGGGGACGAAGTCGTGCTGAGCGCGATTCCGCCGGCCAGCGTCGACGCGCTCGTCGATGCCATCGGCGCCTTCGATCCCGCTGCGCGGCTGCAGCGCGACCAACCGGCCGGCCAGGAGCGCGTGGCGATCACGCCGCGGCGTTGATGCGCTACATGCTCGACACGGAGATCTGCATCTACGCCATCAACGAGCGGCCGCCTCAGGTGATGCAGGCGTTGCGGCGCCATGCGTCGGCCGGGCTCGGCGTGTCGGCGGTCACCGCGGCGGAGTTGCACTTCGGCGTCGCACGCACGGACTCGGCACGAAACCTCGGTGCGCTGCGCCGCTTCCTTGGCGCGCTCGAAGTCGCCCCGTTCGACGACGTCGCCGCCGAGTTGAGTGGGTCGCTCAGGGCTTGGCTGTCGTCGCAGGGAACGCCGATCGGCCCTTACGACACCTTGATCGCGGCACACGCGCACGCGCTCGGCGCAGTTCTCGTCAGCAACGACACGCGCGAATTCGAGCGCGTTCCGGGCCTGAAGCTCGAAAACTGGGCCCGCGACGCCTGACGCGCCTCCGCGCTAACCTCTACGCCATGGAAATCTTCGACTACGACAACGTCCTGCTGCTGCCGCGCAAGTGCCGCGTCGACAGCCGCTCGGAGTGCGACCCCTCGCAGGAGTTCGGGCCGCAGCGCTTCGCCCTGCCGGTCGTTCCGGCCAACATGAAGACCGTCGTCGACGAGCCGATCACCGAGTGGCTCGCCGCGAACGGCTTCTTCTACGTCATGCACCGCTTCGACGTCGACAACGTCGCCTTCGCGAAAACCATGCGCGACAAGGGCCTGTTCGTCTCGCTCAGCTCGGGCGTCAAGGCGCCGGACTACGAGGTGATCGACCGGCTCGCCAGCGACGGCGTCGGCGCCGACTACATCACCATCGACATCGCGCACGGCCACGCCGACACCGTGCACCGCATGATCGAGCACATCAAGAAGAAGCTGCCGCAGGCGTTCGTCATCGCCGGCAACGTCGCCACGCCCGAGGCGGTGATCGATCTCGAGAACTGGGGCGCCGACGCGACCAAGGTCGGCGTCGGCCCGGGCAAGGTCTGCATCACGAAGCTGAAGACCGGCTTCGGCACCGGCGGCTGGCAGCTCTCGGCGCTCAAGTGGTGCGCGCGCGTCGCCACCAAGCCCATCATCGCCGACGGCGGCATCCGCGATCACGGCGACATTGCCAAGAGCGTGCGCTTCGGCGCCTCGATGGTCATGATCGGCTCGCTGTTCGCGGGCCACGAGGAGTCGCCCGGCCGCACCGTCGAGGTCGACGGCAAGCTCTTCAAGGAGTACTACGGCTCGGCCTCCGACTTCAACAAGGGCGAATACAAGCACGTCGAGGGCAAGCGCATCCTCGAGCCGATCAAGGGCAAGCTCGCCGACACGTTGCGCGAGATGAAGGAAGACGTGCAAAGCTCGATCTCATATGCGGGCGGCACGAAACTCGCCGACATCCGCAAGGTCAACTACGTGATCCTCGGCGGCGACAACGCCGGCGAGCACCTGTTGATGTGAGGACATGCGCGTGCAAATCGATCTGAAACTCTTCGCGGCCTGCGTCGCTTCGGCTGCGGCGCTGGTCGCCTGCGGCGGCGGCAACCTGGTCAACGGCGGCAACGTGCGGCTCGTCAACGCGACGAGCGCGTTCGCGACCCTCGACCTCCTCGACGGGTCGACGAAGATCTCGAGCGGCGTCGCCGCCAATGCCGCGGGCAATTACGTCGAGCTCGACAAGGGCAGCCACACCTTCAACGTCGCCGACGGCGCCACCGGCGTCACCGACGCGACGCTCTCGGGCGACGTGTCGAGGGACAAGCACTACACGATCGTCGCCTACACGACGGGCGGCACGCTGGCCACGGCCTTCCTCTCCGACGACGAAGGCTCGCCCGGCTCGGGCACCGCCAAGCTGCGCTTCTTCAACACCGCGACGAGCGACGTCGCCAGCGTCGATGCCTACGTCGTCGCCACGGCGTGCTCGGGGCTCGCCACGTCCTTCGCGGCGCCGATCGCGACCTCGATCTCGGGGCTGCAAGCCACGTACGCGCAGGTCAACGCGACAGGCGCGGGGTCGACCTATCACGTCTGCATCACCGCAGCGGGCGACAAGACCGACCTGCGCCTCGACATCCCCGCAGTGACGCTGAAGGACCAGCAGATCGTCACCGTCATCCTGACGCCGACCTCGGGCGGCGTGCTGCTCAACGGCCTCTTGCTCAACCAGCAGTCGACCTTGACGGCGGCCGCCAACACTTCGGCGCGCATCCGCCTCGCGGTCGGTGCCGCGGGTTCGGCCTCGGTCACCGCCAACGTCAACGGCATTGCGCTCGGCACCGGCCTGAGCGCGCCGGCGGTCGGCAACTACAAGCTCGTGCCAGCCGGCCCGCTGACGATCGACATGACGGTCGGCGGCGGCATCGACAGCAACGTCGCCGGTCTGACCGCCGCGTCCGGCGCCGACCTGACGCTGCTCGTCACCGGCACCTCGGTGTCGGCGCCGGTGCTGATCGCCGACGACAACTCGGCCTCGACGAGCACGACCAAACCCGTGAAGCTGCGCCTCGTCAACGGCATGAGCGGCCTGACCAGCGCCCCTCAATTGACCGACGACTTCGACAACGTCGGCGACGCGCCGGCCTTCGGCGCGGCGTCGAGTTACGGACAGGTGGCGGCGAGCTCGGCGCTGGCGCATCTCGAGGTGACGGCGGGCGTGAAGCAGCTATGCGTGTCCAACCTCATCACGCTCAATTCAGGCAGCGTCTACACGGTGTTCCTGCTCGGCGACATCCCCGCCGTCGCGGGCAACTGCACGCTGCGCCTCGACCGCTGACTTCTCCCGTCTCTTCACGTTTCATGACCGACCTCGCCAAGTCCTTCGACCCCGCCGCCATCGAGGAACACTGGGGCCCGCTCTGGGAAGAAACTGGCATCTACGAGCCGACGCTCGACCTGACGAAGCCTTCGTTCTGCATCCAGCTGCCGCCGCCCAACGTCACCGGCACGCTGCACATGGGGCATGCGTTCCAGCACACCATCATGGACGCGCTGGTCCGCTATCACCGCATGAAGGGCGAGAACACGCTCTGGGTGCCCGGCACCGACCATGCAGGCATCGCCACGCAGATCGTCGTCGAGCGGCAGTTGCAGGAGGCCGGCCTCAATCGCCACGACCTCGGTCGCAAGAACTTCGTCGCCCAGGTCTGGGACTGGAAGGGAACGAGCGGCTCGACGATCACGCGGCAGATGCGCCGCATGGGCGACTCCGTCGCGTGGAAGTACGAGTACTTCACGATGGACTCGCGCCTGAACGAGGTCGTCACCGACACCTTCGTCGAGCTGCACGACGAAGGCCTTATCTACCGTGGCAAGCGCCTCGTCAACTGGGACCCGGTGCTGCTCTCGGCCGTCTCCGACCTCGAGGTCGAGAACGAAGAGCGCGATGGCACGATGTGGCACATCCTCTACCCGTTCAGCGATGGCCCGCAGCCCGACGCGAACGGCGCTCTCATGCGTGGCATGCACATCGCGACGACGCGGCCCGAGACCATGCTCGCCGACGGCGCGCTTGCCGTCCATCCCGACGACGATCGCTATCGCCACCTGATCGGCAAGATGGTCGACCTGCCGCTCTGCGATCGCCAGATTCCGGTCATCGCCGACGCCTACGTCGACCGCGAGTTCGGCTCGGGCTGCGTCAAGATCACCGGCGCACACGACTTCAACGACTACCAGGTCGCGACTCGACATGGCCTGCCGCTGATCGTCATCTTTACGCTGGGCGCGAAGATCAACGACAACGGGCCGGCCGCTTATCAGGGCCTCGGCCGCTACGACGCGCGCAAGGCCGTGCTGCGCGACCTCAAGGCGCAGGGCTTTCTCGAGAAGGCGGTGCCGCACAGGCACGCCGTGCCGATCTGCGTACGCACCGGCCAGGTCGTCGAGCCGATGCTCACCGACCAGTGGTTCATGGCGATGACGAAGCCCGGACGCGACGGCACGACCATCGCCGGCAAGGCGATCGCCGCGGTCAAGAGCGGCGCCATCAAGTTCTATCCCGAGCAGTGGGTCAACACCTATGACCAGTGGATGAACAACATCCAGGACTGGACGCTCTCGCGCCAGCTCTGGTGGGGCCATCAGATCCCGGCCTGGTACGGCGACGCCGGGCAGATCTTCGTCGCGCGCAACGAGGCCGAAGCGCACGCCAGGGCGCATGCCGCCGGCTACTACGGCGCGCTGGTGCGCGACGAGGACGTGCTCGACACCTGGTACTCGTCGGCGCTGGTGCCGTTCTCGTCGCTCGGCTGGCCGAAAGAGACCGAAGAGCTCGATCTCTTCCTGCCCTCGAGCGTGCTCGTCACCGGCTACGACATCATCTTCTTCTGGGTCGCCCGGATGATCATGATGACGCTGCAGTTCACCGGCAAGGTGCCGTTTCGCGACGTTTACATCCACGGCCTGGTGCGCGACGCGCAAGGCAAACGGATGAGCAAGTCGGAAGGCAACGTGCTCGACCCGGTCGACCTGATCGACGGCATCGCCCTCGAGCCGCTGCTGGACAAGCGCGCCACCGGCCTGCGCCGACCGGAGATGGCGCCGCAGATCCGCAAGAACACGGCGGCCGAGTTCCCGAACGGCATTCCGGGCTTCGGCGCCGACGCGGTGCGCTTCACCTTCTGCTCGCTCGCCAGCCTGGGCCGCAACGTCAACTTCGATGCGAAGCGCTGCGAGGGCTATCGCAACTTCTGCAACAAGCTCTGGAACGCGACGCGCTTCGTGCTCATGAATGCCGAAGGCAAGGACTGCGGTCTCGCCGAGCACACCAAGGCCGAGTGCGCGCCCGGCCAGCCTTTCCACAGGTACCTCGTGTTCTCGCAGGCCGATCGCTGGATCACGGGCGAGTTGCAGCGCGTCGAGGCCGCCGTCGAACTGGGCTTTGCCGAGTACCGGCTCGACACCGTCGCCAACGCGATCTATTCGTTCGTGTGGGACGAATACTGCGACTGGTACCTCGAGATCGCCAAGGTGCAGTTGCAGTCGGGCGAAGAGGCCGGGCAGCGGGCGACGCGGCGCACCTTGCTGCGCGTGCTGGAAACGGTGCTTCGCCTGTTGCATCCGATCGCGCCTTTCATCACTGCGGAGTTATGGGAACGCGTGGCCGTCGTCGCCGGGCGAAAGACCGCCGACACGGAGCACGGTGTCGTGCAGGCCGTATATCCGAAGGCGCAGCTCGAGAAGGTCGATGCGAAGGCCGACGAATGGGTCGCGACGCTGAAGGCCGTCGTCGGCAGTTGCCGCACGCTGCGCAGCGAGATGAGCCTGGCGCCCGGAGAACGGGTACCGCTCTACGCCACCGGCGACGCCGACTTCATCGCCGCCGCGACGCCTTTGCTGAAGTCGCTGGCCCGCATCTCGGAGGTGACGGTGTTCGACGACGCCGGCTTTGCCGCGGCGACGCGCGACTCACCGGTGGCCATGGCCGGGGCGACGCGGATCGCGCTGCACGTCGAGATCGATCGTGCCGCCGAAGTCGCGCGCCTCACCAAGGAGATCGACCGCCTAGACGGCGAAATCGCCAAGGCCCACGCCAAGCTCGCCAACGAGAGCTTCGTCGCGCGCGCGAAGCCGGCCGTCGTCGATCAGGAACGCAAGCGCGTCGCCGACTTCACAGCGACCATGTCGCAGCTTCGAGACCAGCGAGAGCGCCTGGGACCGTCGAGCTGAAGTCGCGCGCGCTGCGCGGCACGAAATCGAGCAGCTCGTCGATGCGGCGGGCCACCGCCCAGGCGCTGCGCTGGCGCGACTCGCGCGTCGTCGCGGCGATGCGTGGCGTGACCTGCAGCGTCGGGGTGTCGTGCAGCGGCCGGTCGGGATCGAGCACGCCAGGTTCCAGGCTGTCGAGCCAGGCGGCGGCTATGCGGCCGCTCTTCAGTGCCGCCGCCAGCGCCGTCTCGTCGAAGAGGCCCGAATGCGCGGTGCTCACCAGCACCTGGTTGGGTTTGCAATGGGGCAGGAAGCGATCGCCGAGCAGGCCCTGGAAGCGGCTGAAATAGGCGAGCTGCACGCACATCACGTCGGAGCGCTCGACCAGCTCGCGCAGGCCGGCCGGCTTGACCTGCCAGAGCGGCCAGACGTTGTCGCTGGCGTGCAGGGCCGGGTCGTAGCCGATGATGGTCGCGCCGAATCCGGAGAGGAGCTGTGCGATGGAGCGCGCCGCCGGCGGCATGCCGACCAGGCCGATCGTCGCGCCGCCGAGCTCGCGGCCGGCAACCGCGCCGTCGGCGCCGCGCACCGGCACGCGGCGCAGCAGCGACAGCATCGCGCCGATCATGAATTCGGCCTCGGCGCGCGCGCTCGCCGTCAGACTGCGCACGACCTCGATGCCGCGCCGCTCGCACTCGCCGAGGTCGATGCTCTCGGCGCCTGCGCTGACCCGGCCGATCGCGCGCAGCACCGGCGCAAAGTCGAGCGTCTCGACATCGATGGTCACCGATGCGGGAACGATCGCCGCGCGCACGTTGTAAAGGGCGCGGCGGAACTCGCGCGGCTCGTAGGCCAGCTCGGGCGCCAGGCGCACGCTGTGGCGCAGGCCGAGCCATTCCATGACATCGGCTTCTAGCGTATCGACGACGAGCAGATCCATCGGCTATTGGGGCAGGCGCGGCTGAGGAACGAGGTCGCGTGCAAGAATCGACCAGGCTTTCGGGGCGATTGTAAGTAGATGTTTGTCAAGCACGCGATATTTCCGGTGGCCGGTTTCGGCACACGCTTTCTTCCGGCCACCAAGGCCCTGCCCAAGGAGATGCTTCCGGTCGTCGACAAGCCGCTCGTGCAGTACGCCGTCGAGGAGGCTTACGCGGCCGGCATCCGGCAGATGATCTTCGTCACCGGCCGGCACAAGCGGGCCATCGAAGACCACTTCGACTTCACCTTCGAGCTCGAGGACTCGCTCGAGAAGTCCGGCAAGGCCGAGTTGCTGGCGCTGGTGCGCGCCGTCAAGCCCGACGACATGGACTGCGTGTTCGTGCGCCAGCCCAAGGCGCTCGGACTCGGCCATGCCGTGCTGTGCGCGCGCCACGTCGTCGGCGACCATCCGTTTGCCGTGCTGCTGCCCGACGACCTGATGATCGGCACGCCGCCGGTCCTTGCCCAGATGGTCGAGCGGTTCGAGACGCTGCAGGCCTCGATCGTCGCTGTTCAGGAAGTGCCGAGCGAACACACGCGGCGCTACGGTATCGTCGCGGGAGAGGCCGCCGGCGATCGCCTCATCGACGTGAGCCGGATCGTCGAGAAGCCCGCGCCTGAAGTCGCGCCGTCCCGCCTCGGCGTCGCCGGCCGCTACCTGCTGACGCCGCGCGTCTTCGACGAGATCGCCAGCAAGCCGCGCGGCGTCGGCGGCGAGATCCAGCTCACCGACGGCATCGCCGGCCTGCTCACGCACGAAAAGGTGTTCGCCTATCGCTACGAAGGCAAGCGCTACGACTGCGGCAGCCGCGAGGGCTTTCTGCAGGCCAACGTCGAGCTGGCGCTGGCTAACGCAGAGCTGGGTGCGGACTTTCGCGCCTACCTGCGTTCGCTCGATCTCTGATCGAAGTCGTCTTGAGGTGTCGCTATCTGCGGCGCAGGAAGTGCACGAACTCGTCGTTGGCGCTGGTCTGCTCGAGCAACTCGTTGCCGGTCTGCCGCGCAAAGGCCTGGAAGTCGCGCACCGATCCCGGGTCGGTCGCGACGACCTTGAGGACATCGCCGCTCGACATCTCGGCGAGCGCCTTCTTCGCCTTCAGGATGGGCAGCGGGCAATTCATGCCGCGGGTGTCGAGCTCTTTCTGGGCGTCCATCGCTAGTCGGTCCTCGAATCAGTCCACGTCCACTTCGGTGGCGCGCTTGCCGGGCGGCAGCTCCATCCACTGCGGCTCGATGCCGCGCGAGCGCAGCCAGTCGGCGAGCGCGTGGCCGGTGCCCGCGGGCCAGCACTTGACGCGCTCCGGCGCGACCGTCCGGTAGTCGACGAGCTCGGGCGAGAGCACGACCTCGCCGCGAGCCGCGACGTGATAAGCGATGATGACCTGATTCATGCGCAGGAACTCGTAGGCGCCGATCAAGGAGCTGGCCTCGACCGTGAGCGAAGTCTCCTCGAAGACCTCTCTGGCGATGCCTTCCTTGGGCGTCTCGCCCGCTTCCATGAAGCCGGTGATGAGGCCGAAGAACTTGCCGGGCCAGGCGGCGTTCCTCGCCAGCAGGATCTGGCCGTCGCGGTCGACCAGCTCGATCACCGCGGCGAGCACCGGCGTCGGGTTGTTCCAGTGCGTCCAGCCGCAGGCCGGGCAGCGCAGTCGCGTCTTCGCGCCGCCGTCTTCCTCGAGCGAGATCGGCTCGAGGCGTGTCGCGCAATTGATGCAAAAAGTGGTCTGGTAGGTCGTCACGCGGGAAACACGCCGGTGGAGAGATAGCGGTCGCCGCGATCGCAGACGACGAAGACGATGGTCGCGTTCTCGACCGCGGCCGCGACCTGCAGGGCGACCCAGCACGCGCCTGCCGCCGAGATGCCGGTGAAAATGCCCTCTTCGCGAGCGAGGCGACGCGTCATCTCCTCCGCGTCGGACTGCGAGACCAGCACCAGTTCGTCGACCGCCTTCGGGTCGTAGATCTTTGGCATGTATTCCTGGGGCCACTTGCGGATGCCGGGTATGCGCGAACCTTCGCTCGGCTGCGCGCCGACGATGCGTACCGCCGACTTCTTTTCCTTGAGAAAGCGCGACACGCCGGTGATGGTGCCTGTCGTTCCCATCGCGCTCACGAAATGCGTGACGCGACCTGCGGTGTCCTTCCAGATCTCGGGACCGGTCGTCTCGTAGTGGATGCGCGGGTTGTCGGCGTTGGCGAACTGGTCGAGCACGCGGCCCTTGCCATCCTTCTGCATCTGCTCGGCGAGGTCGCGCGCGTACTCCATGCCGCCCGAGCGCGGCGTCAGGATCAGCTCGGCGCCGAACGCCTTCATGGTCTGCGCGCGCTCGACCGACAGGTCCTCCGGCATGATGAGCAGCATGCGGTAGCCGCGAATCGCCGCCGCCATCGCCAGGGCGATGCCGGTGTTGCCCGAGGTCGCTTCGATCAGCGTGTCGCCCGGCTTGATCGTGCCGCGCTCCTCGGCACGCCGGATCATGCTGATGGCGGGCCGGTCCTTGACCGAGCCGGCCGGGTTGTTGCCCTCGAGCTTGCCGAGGATGACGTTGCCGCGTTCGTCGTTGCCGGCGCCCGGCACGCGCACGAGACGCACCATCGGCGTCGCGCCGATCGTGTCTTCGATGGTCGGGTAGCGTGGAGCGGGTTCGGTCATCGAAAGGGCGCGGTCGCCGCTTGGTCGGGTCGGAATCGCAGATCGGCCGCTAGGCCGCGCTGGCGCTTGGTTTCGGAGAACGCGTCGCCTGCGCTACCCCCATAGTTACCCGCTCGATACGCTCGAACCTGTGGGTAGCAGCGACGTGGGAGGATTGTGGCCGATCGAAAGGTTCGGGGCTCGTCAACAATCGAGCGAACCGCTGGCCTCTACCAGTCGAACCCCATGCAGTCGCTGTGTAGTCACCCGTCTGACGCTGTGCGACTAGCACTTGTGCCAGCTGCCCTGCTGTAGAGCGAGGGGACTACCAAGTAGCGTTGAAGGGACCCTCAACAGCCGCCGCCAGCGCAAAAAAGCGAGGCCATCGCCCACGTCTGCAAATGGCCGGATCGGAACCTTTGTGACCCGCACCGATAGCGGCCGCCAAGGATTCGCGCGACGCTTGTCAGTGGCTGCTGAAAGGCAACGCCGCGAACTCGCATTCCCGGCCAGAAGCGGCCCGTCGACCGCCTTCTCGTCACCAGACGTTCAACAAGGAGCGGCTCCGGCCTGAGCTTCTACCGCGACACTCACAGGGCAACGGGAGGCCACGTGAGTTGGGCGAACCTGGTTCGCGCAGCGCCGCTGCAGGCGACCTACTCGCTCAAGCAGCAGACATCGGGCTTGTCGACAGCGCCGAAAGCAGACTTGGTCAAGGTCAGCCGCTGCGAAACCTGGTCCTAAGCTGCGAACCTGGGGGTGGCTCCGGAAGTCACGACGTCGTTGCCGGTCCTTCGCCGACGCAGCAAAGCCAGCATGATCGCGCCCAAGCCGAAAAGCACGTAGGTGGAGGGCTCGGGGACAGGTGGCACGCCGCCTCTAATTGGCACGGACCCGACCGCGTTCCAGTTGATCGATTCGTTGCCGTCTTCTCCGTACGCGGTGTTGTTGACGAAATCCCAGCCACCCGTGTTGAGCACCTGTCCGGCGTCGGTGAAGCTGAACGGGGTACCGTTGACAAGGAAAGAGATCACCGGAGCCGACCCGTTGCACGCGGCCGTTTCCCCTGCGGAATTAATCAGTGCCGCCGAACTAGAGCAACCGCCAATGAGGCTCGTGTTGCCGTTGCCGAGGTAGTTGTTGGGTGCGAGCGAATTGGGTGGTGCTCCGCCAAAGATGCCGAAATCGCTGGTGTCGAAGTTGTAGCTTCCGGTCTGCGTGAAGATGCCGGTTGCCCCGGTGGGAAGAGCCAGGGAGCTCCAAAGGGAGAACGTGCCACCGATATTCGGAAAGAAGACCTGGAAGTTGCTGATCGTGATCGGAGCCCCGGTGTTGTTGTCGAGGCGTATTGCGCCAGAATCGAAGCTCTGGGCCATCGGTGTCTGGGAGAACACGTTCGGATCACCGAGCCACACCGACGGGAAGAAGCCACTCGGGCGCAGATTGTCCGCATAGCCGACGAACACATCGACCGTACCCGCTTGGGCCGCGGCGGCGCTGGCCATCACCAGGGCGCCGAGGGCCAACCGACTTTTGAAAGAGACGCTCATGCAATTCCCCATTTTTTCGGGTCGCGGCGCAGACGCTCGACGAGCGAATCACCCACCCGAAGATCGATGATCGCACTCGGACAAAGCTCGGTCGACCCCTCATTCAAGGGGGCGAAGCCCGGGTTCGGCGCAGTTTTCCCGGGTCGAGCCCCGAGTCACGCCGGCGCTCGAGGTTCGCGTCGCGGTTGGCGTTGTCCAGATGCTGGAGAAAGCGCTCGCCGGCCTCGCCACTTGTCGACCTCGGCGCGTACGCCGTTGATTATGACGGAGTGATATAGCAGCTCTTGTGTTGCTTGCGACCGCGGCTGAAGCCGCAAACAGAGGTTGTGTCAAACACTACCGCCTCCGCCTACGGATCGAGAGGCGGTTCGATTTCTGCCGCCCGCGTTTCCCTTCCTAGGCGGGGCGGCGATTGCTGCCTTGGTGATCTGCAGGCCGCGTTGGCTCGCGACGAGTCTTCTTGGCCTCGCCCGATTCGAGGGATGCTATCCAGGCGGGAAGGTCCGAGCGACGGAACCGTGTGAAGCGCTCTCCGTAGCGCATTGGGCGAACCGGAAAATTTGGATCTGAAATCCATGCCCACCAAGTGCTCTCCGCGATTTCGAGCGTTGCAGCACAGGTCTTCGCGCTCAGCAAGTCATCTGCGACCTGCGATCGAGATTCACTGGACCATTCCGTGGGAAGAAACGAAGTACACGGTCACGCCGCTTTCATCGGAACGACCTCGCCGCCAGTGCGCAGTTTGTCGAGGTAGTCGGCCCGCCTGAGGACTTCGTCGCATGCCACTCGCGCGCAACAGCCTCAAATGATTCGGCCGCAGTCTGCGCATGGCTTTCCTGGCCGCGCTCGGATCGCTTTTCCTTGCCGCCGAAGCGGTACTTGCTCATCCAGATGCTTACAGAACGCGGCGGGATGAAAGTCCATGTCCAGCTGACATCGACGATCCAAACACGCGCAGGCAAATCGACATCGCCTTCGACTTTCGATCTGACACGCCACCGGGCAAGGATCCGGATGCCCTCAGCCCAACGCTTCGCGAATACCACAAGTTCCTTTGGAGCAAACCTTTGCCACGTGGTGTGATGTTCAAGCTTGATGACGCAACTCGCCACTACCTGCATCACCGGTCTGAGGTTGGTGAGTTCTTTCTGTCTAGCGATTCGGTGATCCCGACGTTCTCGACCTACCGCCGCGTCGCTGACATCATCAACCAGAGTCCGCCGGAGGAGCAGGAGGCGTTCAAACGCCTCAGCTACACGGTCGGCGGCATGATGGTGTTCTCGGGAAACCGCATAGGCGGCAAGAGCACCATAAATGGCGCGCGGGGGTTCCACCACAAGATCAAAGACCGCTTCGACCTTACGGTGGAGTGCATTCGGCGGCATTACCGTAACGAGCACAGTCCTCTCAATGACACGCTCGACCTGTATCGGGATTTCTTCGTGTTGTTCGGAAACTTCCAAGGATACGTGCGTTACTTCTTGCTGGAGGACTTGGTCACCGATGATTGTTCGGCGGTGAAATTCTTCACTCCGTTCGAGGACTTCGCCACATCTCCGCTGCCAGCAAGCATCGATGCTTACCTGTTCTATCGGCAGCGCGCAGTTGACTTCATCGAGGCACGCAACCGCCGGATCTTTCAGTCCTGCTGAATCAATTCGGGGACGAGTAGTCCTTGTTCAGTGCGCTTACCTCCTCCACAGAGTACGGAAGCGACCGCCTATGGATGATCGCAAGACAGCGGGCAAGCGGCACATGCCACGTCAGCTGCCGGTCTCGCGAGTGCGCACGAAGGGCCGGACCCAGTCCGCCAAGGTCGATCGTGATTCGGTCGCGCGAGACTCCTGCCATGCTGTCCGGCGCTGAAGCGATCGATGACCAGGAGCGGAGCAAACCGGCCGCGTCAGGTCCGGGACGTGCTGGGACGCATGGACCAACGGATTCGACAGCACAACTGCGATGACTCTCAGCGCAAATTCATCGCTCGTCACGACCGCGGAGTCCGCCGGGTGACGGAGCCTCGTCGTCGCGTGTCGACTTGCCCGGTGCGCTACGCCAGCAGCTCTGCCAGCATGTCAGCCTGTGCTGCGAACTTGACCGGGTTGGCTTTCTGCAGCTGGCTCAGGTTGTGAAGCTTCCAAAGAACGGCTGGCAGCTCGTGGGCGTGCGGGATGCCCAGCAATGACCAGTCGGGTTCATTGGTGACGAGCGTCATCAAGAACTTTCGCTCATCGACGTCGAGGCCTGTCTGCAGCTCGCGCATCATTCGCTCGCGCGCAGCCAGCAAGAGATCCAGGTCGACCGGCTCCTCCGTCATGCCCTTGAAGCCGCGCTCGAACTCGTGCGCGATGTCGCGCGGAGCCGCGAAGAGGACCTCGTGAACAGGTCGGTTGTGGCTCGCGAGATAGATGACGAAGGCGCGCCGTATGGCTGGGGTGATGCCTTCGTGATCGAAGAGCTGCATCACGTCATAGAGGTCGCGAGGATGCTGCCGGTCCATCGCGGCGACCAGCTTGCCGCCATAGACATCCTCGAGGGAGGCGACGGGAATTTCCAGGTCAGCCAGCAGAACGTCGCGAGCTCGCGGCACCAGCGCGGCCATCCTTGTCGGATGGACGGTTCCGCGCATCACGAAATTGACCTCGACCTTGATCTCGATCTTGCCCCTGCGGACCAGCAGCTTGGTCTCCAGCGCGTCGGCCGTCGCGTGCAAGCGCGTCGCGAAGCCGCGCGCTTCGAGTCGTGCCTGCGATTGCCGCAACGCGTCGCCGATGCGCATGAGAGCCCGGGGGCGCGGCATCCGATGATTGATGAAGACCAGGTCCAGATCCACCGACAGCCGCGGCATGTCGCGAATGAACAGATTGAGGGCTGTGCCGCCCTTCAGCGCAAACGTGTTGTCCGCAAAGACAAGCGGTCCCACCTGCGTCAGCAGGCGCGCAGTGTCGAGGTAGATCTGATTCATGGCTTGAGGACCAGCAGTCCCTCGGCCGAACGCGAGACCCAGGGGCGATCACTGCCCGTCGGCAGCTTGGCTCGATCCAGCTTGCTCAGCCACGGCATCGAGAGTTCGCCGCCCAACTGCAGGCACAGGCGGACCGTCTTGACGCTGGTACAGCGCAGCAGCAGTTCTCGCAGCACGTCGGCTCGCAGGCTGTACAGGCCCTCTGCGATTTCTCGCGCTTCCTGCAGGGGCTGACGCACGCCCACTTCGCTCAGCATTTCGAGCAACGCTCGTTCCGGCGAGGACACAGCTGGCGCGCCGCTGCGCCCTTCCAAAGGACCGACGTGGAGCAAGGCGCCGGGCTTTTCGTCGAACAGACGTTTCCGGTGGTACTCCGCCGGAAAGCGTTCGGTGAACCATTCGGGCAGCTTTGCTGCGGCCCACCCGTACAGATGCAGGACCGGGTGCTGGCTCAGATACTGGCGCACGCCATGCCAGTCGAGCGCGGACGTGCCTCCCACGTGCAAGCCTTCGATCCGGCGCTGCATCAGCAGCAGGCTGGGATGCAGGGCGAGGGTGTCGTTGGTTCGGCTGAACACCCCTCTGCCCAGCCGAGTGAGCCAGCCGGCGCGGACGTAGTGCACGGCGAGATCGGCCGAGACCCCTTGTGCCGCCAGGTCCTCCGATGTCAGCGGCTCACCGGCAGTCGCATTCGCATAGAGTGTATTTAGCTTGTTTCTATTTATCGTAGCCATACTACGATTATGCTACTTTTTCCAATCTTCAGAGCACTTTGATTGATGTGAATTGTCGTAGTTGAGCTACGACTATCTATACATCTTCAAGACCTGTCTACAACGGATCGATGTAAACACCACATGGCGGGCAACGCCGGAAATTCTGGAGCCCGTCGCTGGACGGCGAGCGGGCCCAGCATTTCAAGCAGTCTTCATCTTCACGACCTTGCGGCCGGCGCGCAGTGTGTCAAGGTAATCGGCCCACCGCTGCGCAACAACACGCCTCTGGTCCATGAATTCGGTCCGGTCGTATGCGCCTTTCAGCGGCCCCGACTTCGCGTGAGCGAGCGCTGCCTCGATCACCGCTTCAGCGATGCCCAGCTTTTCGACCATGATTGTCCTGGCCGTCGCGCGAAAACCGTGCGCCGTCATGTCGTCGCGCGAGTAGCCGAGCCGGCGCAGCGCGGTGTTCAGGGTGTTGTCGCTCATGGGCCGCTCGCCCGAGAGAAGGCTGGGAAACACATAGCGACCGTGGCCAGTGAGCGGATGCAACTCGTCCTTGAAGATCGCGACGGCCTGCCTCGACAGAGGCACGAGGTGCGGGCGACCGTTGCGCTTGCCGTCGAGGCGACGCTTCATCTTGGCTGCCGGGATGCTCCACATCGCAGCCTCGAGGTCGAGCTCGGCCCACTCCATGGATCGCAGGTGGCCAGGCCGCTGGAAAAGCAGCGGCGCCAGCTGGAGTGCGGCACGTGTCACCGGCTGGCCCTGATAGCCCGCGATGGCGCGAAGCAGGTCGCCGACCCTTTTCGGGTCGGTCAGCGCGCCCATGTGCTTGGCGGCGAGCGGCTTCAGCGCGCCGCGCAGATCGGCCGCCACGTTGCGCTCGCACCGGCCGGTGGCGATGCCGTACATGAAGACCTGGCCGCTGAATTCGCGCGCGTCGTGCGCGGTATTGATCGCGCCCCGCGCCTCGATCCTCCTCAATGCGTGCAGAAGGATGGGTGCCGTGACGACGGGCAGCGCCAGTGAGCCGAGCCACGGAAAAAGGTCCTTCTCCATCGCGCGCAGCCAGTGCTTCGCGTGAACCTCGCTCCAGCCGCTCTTCTTCGTCTCATGGAAGTCACGGGCGACCGCCTCGAACGTCGCGTCAGTGACCGCGGCGTTCTGGATCTTCTCGGCGCGCCGTTTCTGAACCGGATCGGTACCTGACCGGTGCACCTTGCGGGCGTCGTCACGGGCCTCGCGTGCGGCCTTCAACGACGCCTCGGGGTACGAGCCGAGCGCGAGCCGCTTCTCTTTTCCGTCCGGGTAGTAGCGCCAGAACCATCGCTTCGAACCACCCGGCGAAACCTCGAGATAGAGGCCTGCCGCATCGCTCAAACGCAGGCGTTTCAGACCATCGGGACAGATGGCATTTCGGCAGGCGGCGTCGGTCAACATTTGTGCCTGGGTTCTGGACCGGTGTCGCCAGATTGTGCCCGGGTTTTTAGCTCCGCGTCCCGGATTGTGCCCGGGTTTGGACCCGGGTTCGGGTCCAGAACGCGTCGGAATTCTGGAAACCTTGCGGGACGAGAAATCGCTGATTTACGTATGAGAATCAGCTACTTACGAGACTTCTTGATCCCTCTTGGGATGTCCGTAATGCCCCAAAATGGTGCCTCGGGTCGGAATCGAACCGACACTCCTCGCGGAACGGGATTTTGAGTCCCGCGCGTCTACCAATTTCGCCACCGAGGCCACGGGGCTTGAAGAGGCCGCGAGTTTGCCATAGAGGCCCTTCTTCAGCAGGCAGGTCGGCGCGGGCCCGTAGACTCTCGACCTCCCCTGTCCGGTCCCGCCCGTCGCCCGCATGCCACCGCTTCCACCCGTCACCCAAGCGCTGTTGCTGGCCAACGTCGCGATGTTCTTTCTCGACGAACTCATGGGCCGCACGCTGACCGTGTGGTTCGCGCTCTGGCCGGTCGGCAGCAGCGAGTTCTGGCCCTGGCAGATCGGCACCTACGCCTTCCTGCACGGCAGCTTCAACCACCTTTTCTTCAACATGCTCGGCCTGTGGATGTTCGGCGCCGAGCTCGAGATGGTCTGGGGCCGCAAACGCTTCATCCAGTTCTACGCGGCAAGCGTGGTCGCGGCCGCATTGACGCAGCTCATCGTCAACGCCGCGCTCGGCTCGGGTGCGCCGACGATAGGCGCCTCGGGTGGCTTGTTCGGCCTGCTGCTCGCATTCGCGATGATCTTTCCGGACCGCATCATCCTGCTCTTCTTCGTCATCCCGATGAAGGCGAAGTACCTCGTGGCGCTGTACGGCCTGATCGAGCTGTACCAGGGTGCCTACGTCATGAACACGGGCGTCGCCCACTTCGCGCACCTCGGCGGAATGCTGGGCGGCCTGCTCACGCTTCGTTACTGGCGCCGCCAGCCGCCGTTCAGGCGGCGCTGAGCCGCCACCGGTCGGAAAGAAAGGCCCCTGGTCCCACGGGGCAATCGGCCCGGATCATGCTTCGTCGAACCGACACGGGTTCACGCGAGGCTGCCATGACCGAACCGTTGATTCTTTCGCCGCCGCAGCAAGTGCGCCGTCGTCGTTCGGCCATCGCCTTCACCCTCTGGTTGTTCGCCAGCCTCGGCGCTGAAACCGTGGCGCGAGCCGAGACGCCGCAGGACATTGCCGCACCTGCCAACGCGGTGCTCGCACGCCTCGAGGAACGCAAGGCGGCCCTCGCCCGCGCCAATGCCGCAGTCGTCGGCGTCGAAGTGATGGCAGTCGAGGACGCTCGCTCGATCGCGACGCTCGGCCGGGTTCGCGAAGGCTCGGGCGTCGTCATCGGCGCCGACGGCCTGGTGCTGACGATCGGCTACCTGATCCTCGAGGCCGATCACGTCGATCTCGTCGACAGCGGCGGCCGGCACATCCCGGCGCGTGTCGTGGCTTACGACCTCGCTTCGGGCTTCGGCCTTCTTCAGGCGCTCGCCCCGCTCGCGCTGGCACCGGCGCCGCTCGGCACCTCGGCCTCGGTGAAGAGCGACGAGCCGCTCATGATCGCCAGCGGCGGCGGCGACGGCGACCTGAGCGTGGCGCGCATGGTTTCCCGGCGCGCCTTCTCGGGCTACTGGGAATACCACATCGACGGCGCACTCTTCACCGCGCCGGCACGCAACGACCACAGCGGCGCGGGCCTGTTCAACGCCGACGGCGAGCTGGTCGGCATCGGCTCACTCGTCGTTGGCGACGCTGCCGGCAGCGCTGCTGCACCGGTGCGCGGCAACATGTTCGTACCGGTCGACCTGCTCAAGCCCATCCTCGCCGAGCTGCGCTCACGCGGCGCCTCGCGGGCGAGCACGCGCCCCTGGCTGGGCCTCAACTGCGTCGAGTACGGCGGCCATGTTCGCGTCATCCGTCTCACGCCGGCGAGCCCGGCCGAAGAGGCCGGCCTAGAGCCCGGCGACCTGATAGTCGCCATCGACGGCACCGAAGTCGCAGACCTCGCCTCGTTCTACAAGACGCTCTGGCGCGAGGACCTGGCCGAGCGCGAGGTCGCGCTCGACGTCAGACGCGGTGCCGATTCATTGCACCTGAGCGTGCGCGCCGTCGACCGCATGAAGACGCTGAGCCGCCCGCAAGGCGTTTAGGGTTCCTTCGCGCCCCGTCAGTTCCAGTTCAGGTGCCCGTGCCGAGATCGCTGCGCGCTTTCGTCATTCCGGCTTGGCACCCGAGGCCCGGATGTACTCGATCCACTTCGGCGCGTCTTTCGCGAACGCTGCGGCGAACTCCTCGGGCGTGTTGCCGAGCGGCGTCTGGCCCTGCTCGACCATCTTCTGCAGCACGTCCGGCATGTGCGTCACGGCGGCGATCTCTTTCTGCAACCGATCGATGATGGGCCGCGGCGTGCCGGCAGGCGCATAGGCGGCGACCCAGATCGGCAGCTCGAATCCCTTGAAGCCCTGCTCGGCGAAGGTGGGCACGTCGGGCATCGCCGACGAGCGCACCGGGCCGGTCATGCCAAGCGCCTTGAGCTTGCCCGACTGCACCTGCGGCTTGGCGCCGACCGGGCTCGCGAAGGTCACGTCGAGGCTGCCGCCGATGACGTCGGTGATCGCCGGCTGCTCGCCCTTGTAGGGCACGTGCGTGAGGCTCACGCCATGGTCCTTGCCGAGAATCTCGCCGTAGACATTGGCCGACGAGCCGATGCCCCACGAGCCGTACGAGATCGGCCGGTTCTGCTGCTTCGCCCAGGCGACGAAGCCCTTCAGGTCGCCGTAGGGGGCGGTGCCCGGCGCGGTGAGCAGCACGCTGCCGAGCGACACCTGGGTGATTGGCGCGAAGTCCTTGACCGGATCGAAGGGCAGCTTCTTGAACAGCACCGTGTTGTTCACGTGCGTCGACATCGTCGTGATCATGAAGGTGTAGCCATCGGGCGCCGCCTTGGCGACCACGTCGGCACCGACGATGGTGTTCGCGCCGGGCACCGCGTCGACGAAGACCTGCTGGCCGAGCCGCTGCGAGAGCTTCTCGGCAATGATGCGGTTGAGCACGTCGATCGCCCCGCCCGGGTTGAAGGGCGAGACCAAGCGGATCGGCTTGCTGGGCCAGGCCGGCGTCATTCCCTGGGCCGCGGCGCCGACGGGCAATCCTGCGATCAGCGCGGCAACGATCGCGGCCGCGAAATGGGCGCCAGGCCTTGCGGGCCGGCGCGACGAGGAAAACATGAGAGCCCCCGAGCGTTCGTGTTGTCGTCGCCCCATTGTTCGGCGTGCAACGCGAACGCTCAATCGGGGGAAGCGCGCAAGCCCTCGGCGACGGTCGGATGGCGCAACACGAGGCGCAGCTCGCACTTGAGGCGCCGGTTGACGAGGCGCCGCGACTCGCTCATGAAGCTCATCTGCATCGGCGAAAGCAGCGTCTCGGCCGCGGCGCGCGGCACGCGCGGCGGCCGCGCCATGGCGAACAGGTCGGCGGCCAGGTCGAAGTAGTCGCCCATGCGCAGATCGCTGTCGTCGCTGACGTTGACGGCGCGCTGCGCCAGGCCGCGATGCAGCGCGGCGACGCAGGCGCGCGCCAGGTCGTCGGCGTGGATGTGGTTGGTGAAGACATCGTCGCCGGCGGCGAGCACGGGCGCGCCACGAGCCAGGCGCTCGCGCGGGTCGCCACCTTCGCGGCCCAGCGCGTAGATGCCGGGAATGCGCAGCAGCGTCACCGTCACGCCGGCGCTGCGCCCGAACTGGCGCAGGCGCGCCTCGGCGTCGACGCGGCGGCGTGCCCGGTCGGTCGCCGGCGAGAGCGGCCACGTCTCGTCGACCCAGGCGCCGCCGCAGTCGCCGTAGACACCGCTGGTCGAGGCGTACACCAGGCGACGCAGGCGCGGCGCGCGGGCCAGAGCGTGCAACAGCCATGCCGTGCGCTGGTCGTGGTCGCCTTGCGATGCGGGCGGCGCGAGATGCAGCACCGCGTCGGCCAGCCCGGCCAGACGGGCCAGCGTGGCCGGCCGGTCGAGGTCGCCGACCAGAGGCACGACGCCGGCGGAGCGCAACGCGTCGATGCGATCCGGGCTGGAGGTCAGCGCGAGCACGCGCCAGCGCTCGCCGACGAGTCGAGCGACGCGCAGTCCGACGTCGCCGCAGCCGACGATCAGCAACACCGGGCGACGAAAGCGGAGAGGACGGTCGGTCACGGTCGGCGTTGCAGGCAAAATCGGCGGCTCAGTCTAGGTCACGCTTGCCAGGGTTCTGTTCCTCTCATGTCCTTCACCGTCACGGTCCAGCCCAGCGGGCGCAGCTTCAGCGTCGAGCGAGACGAGCCCATCCTGTTGGCCGCGATCCGCCAGGGCGTCGGTCTTCCCTATGGCTGCAAGGACGGCGCCTGTGGCTCGTGCAAGTGCCGCATTCTCGAAGGCCGCGTCATTCACGGTGCGCATCAACAGAAGGCGCTCAGCGTCGAGGAAGAGGCCTCGGGCCTGATCCTCGCCTGCCAGGCGGCGCCGCAGACCGACGTCGTGATCGAGGCGCGGACCGTGCCCGGCGCCGGCGAGTACCCGATCAGAAAGCTGCCGAGCCGCGTGCTCTCGATCGAGAAGCCGACTGGCGACGTCGCCATCATCAAGCTCCAGTTGCCGGCCAACGATCCGCTGCAATATCGCGCCGGCCAGTACGTCGAGTTCATCCTGCGCGACGGCTCGCGGCGCAGCTATTCGATGGCCAACGCGCCGCACCTGCAAACCGACAAGCCGCAGATCGAACTGCACCTGCGCCACCTGCCGGGCGGCAAGTTCACCGACCACGCGTTCGGCGCCATGAAGGAGAAGGACATCCTGCGCGTCGAAGGGCCGTTCGGCAGCTTCTTCCTGCGCGAGGATTCCGACAAGCCCATGGTGCTGCTCGCCTCGGGCACCGGCTTTGCGCCGATCAAGGCGATCATCGAGCATATGATCTGGAAGGGCAGCCAACGCAAGGCCGTCCTCTACTGGGGCTGCCGATCGCGCGCCGATCTCTACCTGAACGACTGGGCCGAGGCGGCGACGCGGCAGATGGCGCATCTGCGCTACGTTCCGGTGCTCTCGGAGGCGAAACCCGAAGACGAATGGACCGGCCGCACCGGCCTCGTTCACCAGGCGGTGATGCGCGACCTGCCGAACCTCATGGAGCATCAGGTCTATGCCTGCGGCGCGCCGATCATGGTCGAGTCGGCGCAGCGCGATTTCATCGCTCGCTGCGGCCTGCCCGACGACGAGTTCTATGCCGATTCGTTCACGTCGGAAGCCGACAAGCACGGCCCGTAAGCTTGTCATCCTGATGACAGGCTGAGTAGCCTGCACCGAAGGACCCATTGCAAGACCGAGGACCCAAGATGAATCGCACCCACACCCTGCTCGTTGCCACGATCGCCCTGATCGCCCTGCCCGCCGTGGCCCAGACCCTCGGCAAGGGCGGCTCGCTCGCCACCGGCGGTGCCGGCCCCGATGGCTCGACCAATGCAAGCGGCCAGCTCGAGCGCTGCGACTCGCCGAAGGGCACGCTCGCCGTCGTCGAGCCGCAAAGCCAGATGCAGGCCAACCTGCAGCGCTACGGCCTCGGCTCGCCTACCAGCGTGATCCGCATGCTGGTCCAGCAATCGAACTGCTTCCAGGTCGTCGAGCGCGGCGTCGGCATGCGCAACATGATGCAGGAGCGCGGCCTCGCGCAATCGGGCGAGCTGCAGAGCGACCAGAACGTCGGCAAGGGGCAGATGGTGGCCGCCGACTTCATCGTCACGCCCTCGGTCGTGTTCAGCGAGAACAACGCCGGCGGCATCGGCGGCGCGCTCGGCGGGCTGATCGGTGGCGGCGGCGGCCGCGCCTTGGCCGGCATCGCCGGCGGCGTCAAGTTCAAGCAGGCCGAGACCAGCATGCTGCTCGTCGACTCGCGCTCGGGCATCCAGGTCGCATCGGCGCAAGGCAGCGCCGAGAAGGCCGACTTCGCGCTCGGCGGTGGTGTCCTCGGCGGCCTCTCGGCGGTGGGCGGTGGCTACGGCAACACCAACGAAGGCAAGGTCATCGTCGCCTCCTTCCTCGACAACTGGAACAACATCGTTCGCAACATCCGCAACAACCCCTCGCTGGTGCAGGCGCGCGCCGGCGTCGCCTCGCAGCGCAACGCGGCCGAGAGCGTGCGCGCCAACGCCGGCGCCGCGGGCGACGTGCTGTTCCCCAAGATCAACGGCGTGAAGGTGCTGCGCCAGCCGCGCGACGGCTCGGGCGACATCCAGACGCTCAGCCGCAACGACGAAGTGCTGCTCAACGGCGAAGAGATGAACGGCTACGTCAAGGTCACCACCTCGCGCGGCGAAGGCTGGGTGAAGGCGATCCTGCTGGGCAAGCGGTGAAGCGTCGCCTGGCGCTCGCCGCGCTGGCGGCGGGCGCGTCGACGCTGCCTTTCGCAGCGACGTCGCAGGCGCGGCCGCTGCGTTTCATCGTGCCCTACCCGCCGGGCGGCCCGCTCGACATCGTGGCGCGCTCGCTCGCCGAGAAGGTCAAGGACAGCCTTGGCGTCGTCATCGTCGACAACAAGCCGGGCGGAGGCGGCAACCTCGGCGCCGACCTATGTGCCAAGAGCGCGCCGGATGGCGCGACGATCGTGATGGGCGCGGTCGCCACGCACGCCATCAACCCCTGGCTGTTCGCAAAGATGCCCTACGACGCGATCCGCGACTTCACGCCGATCACCGGCGTGGCGCAGGTGCCGAACGTGCTCGTCATGAGCCCCGAGACGGCCTCGCGGCTCGGCGTGTCGAGCGTCGCCGAGCTCGTCGTCTACGCGAAGAAGAACCCCGGCAAGCTCAACTACGGCTCGGGCGGCAACGGCAGCGCCGGCCACCTGGCGGGCGAGATGTTCAAGTCGCAAGCCGGCGTGTTCATGGTGCACATCCCCTATGCCGGCGGCAGTCCGGCGCAACTCGCCCTGCTGTCGGGCCAGGTCGACCTCAACTTCGACAACCTCGCCGCGGCCTCGGCCAACATCAAGGCCGGAAAGCTGAAGGCGCTCGCGGTGACGACGGCGCGCCGCTCGAGCGCGATGCCCGACGTGCCGACGATCGCCGGAGCCGGCAAGTCGTTCGGCCTCGGCAGCTTCGACATCGACACCTGGTTCGGCATCTTCGGCCCGGCGCACTTGCCGGCCGAGACGACGGCGAAGTTGAACAAGGCCTTCGTCGACGCCATCGAGTCGACCGAGTTGCGCGCCCGATTCGGCAGCCTTTTCGCCGAGCCGATGCCGGGCTCGCCGGAGCGCTTTGCGGCGTTCGTGAAGAGCGAACTCGCCAAGTACGAGCGGGTCGTCAAGGCCTCGGGTGCCCGGGTCGAATGAGCGGTCGACCGGAGCGTGTTTGCTAGACTGGGCTCGCCGTTTGCCGGCGCTGATCGCTGTCCATTCCCGAGGTTTTTCCCAAGCATGGCCTTTGCCCAATCCGATCTCCAGCGCGAAGTCGCCGCCCTCCTCGTCGAGGCGCTCAATCTCGACGCCACGCCGGAGACCATCGATCCCGAAGCGCCGCTCTATGGCGAGGGCCTGGGCCTCGACTCGATCGACATTCTCGAGGTCGCGCTGGTCGTCTCGCAGCGCTACGGCTTTCAGCTGCGCTCCGACGACGAGAACAACGTGCGCATCTTCAAGTCGTTGGCGAGCCTTGCTGAGCACATCGCCGCCAACCGCCAGCCGAAGTAGTTCAATGCGCGCCCGCACCGTCGGGGCTGGATTGATCGGCGCGGCCTACGTGGCCGGCAGCCACTGGCTGATGACGGGGGCGCCAGCCTCGAGCTGGAACGCCGTCGTCGTCATCGGGCCGATGCTCGCGCTCCTCGCGTTCTATGCCGGGCGACGTGGCCAGCGTGTCCTGGCCGGTGCCGCGCTGGTCGGCCTCGCCGGGCTCGTGTGGCAGGCCTGGCGAGGCGGCGGCGTCGCGCCGACGACGCTCTACATGCTGCAGCACGCCGGCGTCCATGCGACGCTCGCGACGATCTTCGCACTGACCCTCAGGCCCGGTCACGAGCCGCTCGTGACGGCTCTGGCGCGACGTGTCCATGGGGGTCGGCTGACGCCGCCGATGGCGTCCTATTCGCGCAAGGTGACGATCGCTTGGACCGCCTACTTCGCCGCCATGGCCGCGCTCTCGGTCGCGCTGCATGCGCTCCGCCCGTTCGACGACTGGGCCGTCTTCGCCAACCTGCTGACGCCTATGGCGATGATCGTGCTCTTCGTCGGCGAATACCTGCTCCGCTATCGCCTGCATCCGGAGTTCGAGCGCGCGACGCTGGCCGACGCGATGAACGCCTACTCGACGCGGCGTGCCGCGCCCGTCGACCGCGCGCCATGAGGACCGAGGCGCTGCTCGGCCAGCGCGATCCCGACGCCGTGCTCGCACGCCGCGACGGCGTGGCGATCACCGGCAGTCGCTACATCGCCGACGCGTCGGCGCTTGCCGAGCGCCTGCCGCACGGCGGCGCCATGCTCAATCTTTCGGTCGATCGCTATCGTTTCGCCGTCGGCCTCGGCGCGGCCCTGCTGCGCGGCCACATCAGCCTGCTGCCGCCCAACCACACGGCGCACACCGTCGACCGGCTGCGCGCAGGCTTCCCGCACATCTACGCGCTGGTCGAGCCCGACGGCGTGGGGGACGGTCTGCCGACGGTCGTGCACCGCGAACAAGTCGCTGACATCGCGGCGGCGCCGACCAAGAACCCTGCGATCGCCGCAGACCTCGTTGCCGCCTTCGTCCTCACCTCGGGATCGACCGGCGAGCCGGTGCCGCACGCCAAGCCATGGGGCCTGCTCGTCGCGAGCGCGCGCGCCGAGGCGAAGCGACTCGCCTCCGCCATCGGTCGCGACACGCTGGACGGCGTCACGGTCGTGGCCACCGTGCCGCCGCAGCACATGTACGGCTTCGAGTCGAGCGTGCTGATCGCGTTGCACGGCGGCGCCGCCTTCGACACCGGACGGCCGTTCTATCCGGCCGACATCGTCGCGGCGCTGGCGCGCACGCCCGCGCCGCGCATGCTGGTGACGACGCCGTTTCACCTGAAGGCACTGCTCGACGCGGCGGTGAACCTGCCCCGCGTCGAGCTCGTGCTGTGCGCCACCGCGCCGCTCGCGCCGCAACTCGCGGCGCGCGCCGAGGCCGCGTTCGACGCACCCTTGCTCGAGATCTACGGTTGCACCGAAGCCGGCCAGGTGGCGACACGGCGCACCACCGCCGGCGCTGAATGGCAGACCTTCGACGGTCTCGTCCTCAGCGGCGACGGCGATGCCGCGCAGGTGCAAGGCGGCCACGTGCCCGAGCCGACAACGCTCGCCGACGTGCTCGAGGTGGTCGGCAGCGACACCTTTCGCCTGCTCGGCCGCTCGAACGATCTCGTCAACATCGCCGGCAAGCGCAGCTCGCTGGGGCATCTGAACTTTCATCTCAACGCGATCGAAGGCATCGTCGACGGCGCGTTCTGGATGCCTGCAGAGCCGACCGACGCGCCGGGAATCGCGCGGCTCGCCGCCTTCGTCGTCGCGCCGGACATCGCCCGCGAGAGCATCGTTGCGGCGCTGCGAACGCGCGTCGACGCCGCCTTCCTGCCGCGCCGCATCGTCCACGTCGACGCCTTGCCGCGCGAGGCGACCGGCAAGCTCACGGCGACGCGCCTGGCCGAACTGGCCCGGGCGCACGGCCTCGCGCGTCGCTGAGCGCGCCGCGGCGAGATTCGTCATGGACCGTTTCGCCACCCGCCGCCTCGAGATCGGCGCCGGCCACCCGGCCTTCGACGGACACTTTCCCGGCCGGCCGATATTGCCGGGCGTCGCGCTGCTGGCCGAGGTGCTGGAAGCGGTCGCCAGCGATCGCGCGCTGAGCGCGCTCGTCGGCGTCGCGCCTCAGGTTTCGGTCGTCAAGTTCCTTTCGCCGGTGTTGCCGGGCGCGCTGCTCGACATCGCGTTCGAGACCGGCGCGCGCTCGGTGTCGTTCAGCGTCAGCGAGGGCGGACGAGTCGCCGCGAGCGGTCAGTTAGCGCGCATCGATGCGTCGCAGGGAACGACGCGATGAAGCGCGATGGCGCGGCCGCGGCGACCGCCTGGACGCATCGTCGCGAGCGCAGCAACCTGCCCATGCTGCGCATGATGCGCTGGATCGCGGTGGCCGCCGGGCGGCGTCTGTCGCGCGTGCTGCTGCATCCGATCGCCTTGTATTTCGTGCTCGCCGGCGCCGAGCCGCGCCGCCAGTCGCGACACTATCTCGAGCGTGCTCTTGGCCGTCGCCCGAGCTGGCGCGACGTGTACCGTCACTTCCACGCCTTTGCCGCGACGGTGCTCGATCGCGTCTACCTGCTGCGCGAATGCTTCGACGAGTTCGAGGTCGAGGCGAGCGGCGTCGAGACCATCCTCGGGCCGGTCGGACGCGGCGAAGGCGTGCTCGCCTGTGGCGCGCACCTCGGCAGCTTCGAGGCGCTGCGCATGATCGGCCACGACAAGGGATTGCGCGTGGCGATGATCATGTACGAGGACAACGCGCGCCTCATCAACGACACGCTGGCGGCGATTGCGCCGAACGCGAAGCTGCACACGATCGCGCTCGGGCGCGTCGACGCGATGCTGTCGTTGCGGCGCTGGCTCGACGAAGGTGGCGTCGGCGGCATGCTCGCCGACCGAACGTTGCCCGGACCGGCGCAGCGCTCGAAGACGGTCGTGCTGCCCTTTCTCGGCGCGCCGGCGCGCTTCGCCGACGGGCCGTTCCGTCTCGCCGCGATGCTGCGCAAGAAGCTCGTCTTCATGGCCGGCCTGTATCGCGGCGGCAACCGCTACGAGCTGCACTTCGCCGAGCTTGCCGACTTCTCCGCGCCGGGGTCCGCCACCGAGCGCGACGCCGCCATCCGCGCCGCGCTCGAACGCTACGTCGCGACGATCGAGACGCTCTGCCGCGCCGCGCCCTACAACTGGTTCAATTTCTACGACTTCTGGGCCGACGCCGATGCGCACGCGAGCGATGCGCCCTGATCTGCAGCGCTTCGCGAGCGCCCTCGCGACGCTGTTCGGCGCGCTCGTTTTCGCGATGCCGGCGACGGCAGCGGCGGCGCCTGCGTTCGATCTCGCCCAACTGACGGCACAGCTCGCGCGCGTGAAGGCGGGCGAAGCGACCTTCATCGAGAAGCGTCGCATCGAGATGCTCGATCGCACGCTCGAATCGTCGGGCCGGCTCAGCTTTCGCGCCCCCGACACCTTCGTGCGCGAGACGCTCAAGCCTCGCCATGAAAAGCTCGCCGTACTCGGCAACGTGCTGACGATGAGCCTGGGCGAGCGCAGCCGTACCGTGCAGCTCGACAGCGCGCCCGAGGCCGCCGTGATCATCGAGGCGGTGCGCGGCACGCTCACCGGCAATCGCGAGTCGCTGGAGCGGCTCTTCGTCGCCGAGGTCGCCGGCAACGCCGAACGCTGGACGCTCGACCTCGTGCCGCGCGACATGCGCCTGCGCGGGCAGGTCGCCTCGGTGCGGCTGAGCGGAGGCGAGTCGGTGGTTCGCGAGGTGCTGGTGATGCTCGCCGACGGCGATCGGTCGACGATGACGATCGAGCCGGTCGCGACCGGCCTCGGTCCCTGAGCGCCGTGCCCGGCGGTGCAGCTCGCGCCCTGAGCGCTGCCGTCGCCGTCGCGGTCTGGGTGCTCGGGCTGGCCATCGCGCTCGTCGTCGCAGCGCGCGCTCACTACGTCGCCGACCTGTCCGCCTTCCTGCCCTCGGCACCGACGCCCGAGCAGGCGGTATTGCTCGACCAGCTCAAATCGGGCGCGGCGTCGCGGCTCGTGCTCGTCGGCATCGAAGGCGGCGACGCGAGCACGCGCGCCGAGGCGTCGAAGCGCATTGCCGCGATGATGCGCGCCGGCGGCCTCTTCGCCTCGGTCGACAACGGCGACACCGCGCCCTGGCAGGAGGCGGGCCGCTTCGTCTTCGAGCACCGCTACGCCTTGAGCCCGGCCGTCGACGCGTCGCGCTTCAGCGCCGACGGTCTGCGCAGCGCGATCGACGACACGCTCGCCCTGCTCGGCACGCCGGCCGGCGCGCTCGTCAAGCCCATCCTCTGGCGCGATCCGACCGGCGAGACGGTGCGCATCGTCGAGGCGCTGACGCCGGCGCAAGCGCCGAAGAGCGAGCAAGGCGTCTGGGCCTCGCGCAGCGCGCCGCGCGCCGTGCTGGTGATGACGACGCGCGCCGACGGCGCCGATCTCGACGGCCAGCAAGCGGCGCTGCAGGCGATACGCGAGGCCTTCGCAACGCTCGCGCCGGCCACCGCGAAGCCCGGCGCCAGCGGCGCGGGCGCGCCGCTTCGGCTCGAGGTCTCGGGGGCCGGCAGCTTCGGCGTCGCGGCGCGCGAGCGCATCAAAGGCGAGGTCGAGCGTCTCGCCACCTGGGGCACGATCGCGATGGTCGGCCTGCTCTGGCTCGCCTTCGCTTCGCTGCGCTCGCTCGCCATCGCCTTGCTGCCGGTGGCGACCGGCGTGCTCGCCGGCATCACCGCCGTGAGCCTCGGCTTCGGCCAGGTGCACGGCATGACGCTGGGCTTCGGCACGACGCTGATCGGCGAAGCGGTCGACTACGCGATCTACTACCTGATCCAGACGCGCACCTCGGGTCGCGATGACGAGACGAGCGCCGCCGCCCATTGGCTGAAGCGAAGCTGGCCGACGGTGCGGCTCGGCCTCTTCACCTCGCTGATCGGCTTCGCGGCGCTGGTCTTCGCCGGCTTTCCGGGCCTGGCCCAGCTCGGCGTGTTCTCGATCGCCGGGCTCGCCGCGGCGGCCGCGACGACGCGCTTCGTCTTCCCGGTGATCGCGCCACGTGGCACGCCCGGCGTCGGCCTGCGCGACCGGCTCGGGCACTTCATGCGACGCGCTGCCGAAGCCTTGCCGCGTCTTCGTTTCGTGTTCACTGCACTGGCCCTTCTCGCGACGATCGCGCTCGCTGTCCTGCCATCGCCCTGGCGCGGTCAGCTCATCGACCTGAGCCCGATCGACGCCGGCGATCTCCGACTCGACGCCGCGTTGCGCGCCGATGTCGGCGCGCCCGATGCCGGCACGCTGGTCGCGGTCTCTGCCAAGGACGAAGCCGGCGTGCTCGGCGCTGCCGAAGCGGTCGGCCAACGACTCGACGTGCTCGTGCGAGAAGGTGTTCTCGTGGGCTACACGTCACCGGCGCGCTTCCTGCCGAGTCCGGCGACGCAACAGGCGCGTCTCGCCGCTCTGCCCGACGCGGCGACGTTGACGGCGCGGCTCGCCCAGGCAGCCGAAGGCGGTCCGCTGCCCGCCGCGCGACTCGAGCCGTTCCTCGCCGAAGTCAAGACAGCGCGAAAGCAGGCGCCCTTCGGCCGCGCCGACCTCGAAGGCTCGCCGCTCGCCACCGCCGTCGATTCCCTGCTGCTGCGCGGCGATACGACCCGGCCCTGGCACGCCCTCCTCAACCTGCAAGTCGCCGACGGCCACGCCGTCGACGCCGCCCGCGTCCGCACCGCCATCGCCGCCGTCCCCGGCGCGCAGCTCGTCGCGATCAAGCCCGAGCTCGACGCGTTGTATGCGCGCTATCTGCAGCAGGCGATGTGGCAGGCGGGCCTCGGCGCCGCGGCGGTGCTGGCGCTGCTGGCGGCGTGGCTGCGCGATGCACGCCGACTCGTCGCCGTGCTGCTGCCGCTCGCCGCCGCCTGCCTCATCGTGCTGGGCGCGCTCGCCGCGAGCGGGGCGGCGCTCGGCATCCTGCACCTCGTCGGCCTGCTGCTCACGGTCGCCATCGGCTCGAACTACGCTCTCTTCTTCGATCATCTGCGCCGCGCCGAAGACGTCGACGAGGACACGCTCGCCTCGTTGCTGCTCGCCAACCTGACTACCGTGATCTCGTTCGGGTTGCTCGCCAGCTCGCAGATCCCGGTGCTGCGCGCGGTCGGCCTCGTCGTCGCGCCCGGCGCGCTGCTCTGCCTGGTCTTCTCCGCGGCGTTCATCGGCCGCGATCGAGAGGCCGTAGCGCGTGGGAAAATCGCCTGATGCCGCCGTTCCCGGCCTACGTCAAGGCGAGCGCCGCGGTGCACGCCGCCGCCGGCGCCGCGGTCGTGCTCGCACCGGCGGCCTGGCCCTGGGCGCTGGGCGCCGTCGCGGCCAACCACCTGGTCATCACCGGCGCGGGCCTGTGGCCGCGATCGAGCTGGCTGGGCCGCAACTGGACCCGCCTGCCTGCCGCTGCCGCGGCGCGCCGCGAAGTCGCCATCACGATCGACGACGGCCCCGATCCCGAGGTGACGCCGGCCGTCCTCGACCTGCTCGACGCGCGATCGGCGCGTGCCACCTTCTTCGTCATCGCCGGGGCGGCGGCACGTCACGCGACGCTCTGTCGCGAGCTCGTGCGGCGTGGCCACAGCGTGCAGAACCACAGCGACTGCCATTCGCATCGGTTCTCGCTGCTCGGGCCGCGCGGCTTCGCACGCGAGATCGGCGCCGCACAAGCCCGTCTCGCCGACATCACGGGCCAGGCGCCGCGCTTCTTTCGTGCCCCGGCGGGCTTGCGCAATCCCTTTCTCGCACCGGTGCTCGACCGGCTCGGCCTGCAGCTCGTGAGCTGGACGCGGCGCGGCTTCGACACCGTGCGCCGCGAGCCGCAAGGCGTGCTGGCGCGTCTCGTCAACGGCCTGGCGGCCGGCGACATCCTGCTCGTGCACGACGGCAATGCGGCGCGCACCGTCGAAGGCCAGGCCGTCGTGCTCCGCGTATTGCCCGACCTGCTCTCTCGCTGCGCCGACGCCGGACTATCGACCGTGACCTTGCCGGCAGCCTTCGATGCGAACAGCGCGGCGGCTGCGGGCGACGCGCACCAATGAGCACCTGGTCGAGCTCGGGCTGGTGGCGCACGCTGGTCGACAAGGCGAGCGCGCCGTATGCGAAAGGCGGTCGCGTCGCCGGCCACTTCGCACGCGGCAAGCTGCGCTGGGATCCGGTCTTCCATCACCTGCTCGTGCATGGCCTGATCGCGCCGGGCTCGCGCGTGCTCGACATAGGTTGCGGGCGCGGCCTGCTCGCCAGCCTGCTCCGTGCCGCCAGCGGCGAAGCGCGCGATGGCCACTGGCCTGCAGGCTGGGCCGCCGCGCCTGACGGCGCACGCTTCACCGGCATCGACCTGATGGCGCGGGACGTGGCGCAAGCGCGCGATGCCCTCGGCGCCGACGCGGTATTCGTGTGCGGCGACATGCGCAGCGTCGCCTTCCCGGCTGCCGACACCGTCGTCATCCTCGACGCGCTGCACTACATCGAGACGATCGAGCAGGACGCCGTGCTCGAGCGCGCGCGCGGCGCACTGGCCGACGGCGGGCGGCTCGTATTGCGCGTCGGCGACGCCGCGTCGCGGCGCGGCTTCGCCGCGAGCCAATGGGTCGATCGCATCGTCTGCCTGCTTCGCGGCCGCGGCGTGCGGCCGCGCGCTGGTCGCAGCCTCGTCGAATGGCAGGCATGCCTGGCCGCGCTCGGCTTCGACGTGTCGAGCCAGCCGATGGCGATGAGCACGCCGTTCGCGAACGTGCTGCTCGTCGGCACGATCGGCCGCGCGGCGGCGTCGTCATGAAGGCGCTTCGACCGGCCATGCTCGATCACGCAGGCCTCGAAGCGATGATTCCGCACCGCGGCCCGATGTGCCTGCTCGATCGCATGACGGGCTGGGACGAGGCGGGCATCGACTGCGTCGCCGTCAACCACCGCGACGCGGCGCACCCGCTGCGCACGCGATCGGGCTTGCTGGCGAGCACGGCGATCGAATACGCGGCGCAGGCCGCCGCGCTGCACGGCGCGCTGATCGCCCAGTCGACGGGCGGGAAGGCGCTGCCGGGCTACCTGGCAAGCGCGCGCGACGTGCGTCTGGCGGCCTGGCGCCTCGACGATCTGCCCAAGGCAGAGGTCGACGAGCTGCAGGTGCGCGCCGAACGACAAGCCGGCGACGCGACGCGCCTGCTCTATGCCTTCAGCGTCGCCCACGCCGGCCGCGAGATCGCGGCCGGGCGGCTGGCCGTCATCCTCAACAACGCCGACCCTTCATGAACACTGAACCCTCGATGCAAAGGCGCGCCCTCGTCACCGGTGCCAGCGGCGGCATCGGCCGGGCGATCGCCGAGCGGCTGGCACGCGACGGCGCGCACGTCATCGTGCACGCCAACACGCGCCTCGATGCTGCGCAGGCCATCGTCGCCGCCATCCTGGGCGAAGGCGGCAGCGCCGAAGCGATCGCCTTCGACGTGACCGATCGCGCTGCGGCGCATGCCGCCTGCGCGCAACTCGTGGCCGCCGGCGGCGCGATCCAGATCCTCGTCAACAACGCCGGGGTTCACGACGACGCGGCGTTTCCGGCGCTGCGTGAAGAACAGTGGAGCCGCGTCATCGACGTATCGCTGAACGGCTTCTTCAACGTCACGCAGCCGCTCGTCATGTCGATGATCCGCACGCGCTGGGGACGTATCGTCAACCTCTCGTCGGTGGCGGCAATCGCCGGCAACCGCGGCCAGGTGAACTACGCCGCGGCCAAGGGCGCGATCAACAGCGCGACCAAGGCGCTGGCCCTCGAGCTGGCCAGCCGCGGCATCACCGTCAACGCGGTGGCGCCGGGCCTTATCGATGCCGGCATGGCGGCGGCCATCGATCGCGCGACGATCGAACGCATCGTGCCGATGAAGCGCGCCGGCAGCGCCGCCGAAGTGGCGGCGCTGGTCGCTTTTCTCGTCTCCGACGACGCCGGCTACATCAGCGGCCAGGTCGTCTCGATCAACGGCGCGATGATCTAGAACCTGTTCACGCCATCGCGTGAACAGGTTCCGTTTGCGATCACGCAAGGCGAGCGGCGAGCGGCCGCCCTGTTCTCGGCCACCTACTTCTTGGGCGCCAGGCTGCCCTCGCCGGCCGGCACGAGCTCGCCCTTCTTGGCGGCTTCACGCGTCTCTGCCTTGCGCTCGGCACGGGTCTTGGCCGTCGGCTTGAGCCGGTCGGCGACGTCGGCCTTCAGCGTCGGGCCGGCGGGGGCGAGCGTTCCCGCCTTGCGCGCCTCGATCGTCTCGGCCTTACGCTGCGCGCGTGTCTTGGTCGGACCCGATGCCGGTGCGGCGGCGGGAGCGCCGCCTTGTCCAGCGGGCGTCAGCTTGCCGGCCTTTTCGGCAGCGCGCGTTTCGGCCTTGACCTCGGCGCGCGTCAACGGCGCGGAAGCCTGGGCCATGGCCGACTGCCAGCAGAACGTCGTCGCCACCAGGGCCACGGCGGCCACGAGAACGGATTTCGAGGACATCATCTTTTCCTTTGAATTGCGGGCGTCACGCGCGCAGTGCGAGTTTCGCCGCATCGCGGCTTCGCGACAAGAGCCGAACAGGTGAGACGCAGCTAAGCCTTTCGGTCGCCGAACGGCGGCCGACCCGCCAGCCTTCGCGCAAGCAGCCAAGGCAGGCGCAGCACGAAGCCGAGCATCAGGCGCAGGTGCATCCAGGTCAGCAGGACGTTGTCTCGACCGTAGCGGAAGTGCGACACGCCGCCTTCTTCAGGGCGCAGGTACTTCACAGGCGCCGCTACGTTGATCGGCCGAACGCCGCGCCAGGCCAGCCGCACGACGGCCTCGGTGTCGAAGTCGAAGCGGCGCATCCAGCGCTGGCCTTGCATCACGTCGACGAGCGGCGCGATCGGGTAGACGCGAAAGCCGTAAAGCGAATCGGCGATGCCGGCGCCCAGCGTCTCGAGGTCGGTCCACGCGTTCGAGATGCGACGGCCACGCACACGCAGCAAGGGCGCAGACGCGTCGAAGACTGGCCGGCCGAGGATCATCGCGCCGGGCTGCGCCATCGAGTCGTGCATGAAGCGCGGGATCAGGTCGGCCGGATGCTGGCCATCCGAGTCCATGGTCAGCGCGTGCGTGAAGCCGGCCGCGCGGGCGGCCTCGAGAGCATGCAGAACGGCGGCGCCCTTGCCGGCGTTGGCGGGCAGCACGTCGACGCGCAGGTCGGCGTCGACGGCGGCGAGCGCGCGCAAGCCGTCGGCCGTGCCGTCGTCGCTGCCGTCGACGACGACCCAGACCGGCGACCACGCCGCACGCGCGGCGCGCACCGTCGCGTATCCCGTCGCGCCGGAGTTGTAGCTGGGGATGACAACGAGATGCGTCCGCGAGGCGATCATCCGCCCAGCTCCCGCGCGAAATAGCTCTCTAGGCGGCGCAGCAGCGCCCGATGATCGGCCTCGTGAGCGAAGCGCTCGCCGAGCCGCACCCGGATGACAACGGGCAATGGCGGCGGCTTGAGAAGAGGCCAGCCCTTGACGAGATAAGGCGAGTCGCTCTCGATGATCACGGTCTGGATCGGCACTTGCGCCAGATGGGCGATCAGGGTGACGCCGGCCTTGAAGTCGTTGATGGGACGCTTGACGGTTCGCGTCCCCTCCGGAAAGAGGACGAGCTGGCCGCCCTCCTTCAGGCAATCGACGGCATCGCGCACCATGCCGCGCCCCGAGTCGTTGCGGATGTAGCGGGCCAGCCGCGCGCCGTTGCCGAGAAAGACGTTGCGCAGCAGCTCCGCCTTCATGATGCAGGCGCTGCGCGGCAGGCGAGCGACCACTACGAGCGCGTCGAGCATGGTCGGATGGTTGGCGGCGACGATCAGGCCGCCGGGCTCGTCGCGCAGCGCGTCGAGCGCGCTCGAGTCGATGCGCATCATGCCGAGCCGCGCGGCCGTCGACCAGGCCGTGCGGTAGATCCATGAGATCACGGCACGGCCGACGCGCGCGCCGGTGCGCCGCGGCAGGAGCAGCGACAGCAGCGGCGCAACGACGCTCCAGACCAGCGACATCAGGCCGAGCTGCACGATCAAGGATGCGAACAGCAGGCGATGACGCAAGCCGGGCGCCGGAGACCGGGCCGCCGCAGTCAATCGTCGGTCACCACGCGCTGACTCGAGACCGCGAAGATCCATGAGACACCGAAGCCTGCCGTGAACGATCGTTCGCGCCGTACCAGCGGGCTCGGCTCGAAACGGGCGCCGTGCAGGTCGTCGTAGCGGACGAAGCCGCCGAGCCAGGCGTTGCCCAGACGTCGCGAGAAAGCCGTCACGGCGCGCCACCCGGCATAGCCGCCGGGCGCGCTGTAGGCCGATCGCGAGGCAGTCGCGAACTCGGGTGCCACGCCGTAGAAATGTTCGTGGTAGCGCCGGTCGGCGTACAGGGGCCCGGCCAGAATGCCGAGGTTCCAGTGGCCGGCAAAATTGCGCACGTCGAGATTCAGGTTCGGCGAGAACGTGACGCCGATGGCGCGCGGCGATCTCTGCAGCGTGATCGCCTCGCGCACCGGTAAACGCAGGTCGAGCTTGAACTGTCGATCGCTCGATTGCCAGAGCTCGACGTTTAGGTTGGGGCCGATCTCGAAGGTGCCGGGCAGATCGGGCATGCCCTGGCGCGCGTCGCTGCCCTTGCTGCGCGTCGGCACCGAGGCCGAGATGCTGAGGTCGACGACGATGCGGCGTCCGGCAAAGAGAATGGCGCGCGCGCCGTCGCGGTCGGCGCGCAGGAACTTGCCGCGATAGGCGACGAAGGGCAGCGGCAAGGCATAGGTGCTCGATTGGTCGGAGCCGCGATAGTCCGGAAAGCGCACCGCGGCGACGCCGAGCCCGAGCTCCCAGAGCGGCTCGTTGATTCCCGTTGCCGGCGCCGCCGGATCGCCGGCCTTCACGACCTTGCCGTCGATGACCGGGCCCGGCAACGGCACCTCGTCGGCCTGCGCCGAAGGCGACGCGGCCACGGCCACAAGCAGCACGACGGACCCGATCCCGGCGAGCCGCGCCCGGCCAGCGATCCTCACGACGCCGGCACCTCGACGTCGCGGATGTTGAGCCGTCGGCGCTTCCAGAACGCGAGGCTGCGGCCCGGGTTGCCGAGCGAGACCAGGAAGTAGAGCGCCTTGAGGGCGAAGATCGAAGGCCAGATCGGCGTCTTGCCGAAGATGTCGCCGGCAAGCAGCGAAATCAGCGCTTGCTTGACTCGGAACGGGCTCTGCTGCGCCATGAAGAACTCGCGCATGGTCGGGCTCGACACGCGAAAGATGAACCACGAGAACTCGCGCGGGCCGTGGCGCATGACCCGGTCGAAGAGACGCCGCGACGCCGCCGCCTGGCGCGGCCGGTCCAGCGTCGTCTCGACCACATCGGCACCGGCGAAGCCGCTCTGCATCGCGAGGTAGACGCCCGAAGAGAAGACCGGGTCGATGAAGGCGTAAGCGTCGCCGAGCAACAGATAGCGCTCGCCGCTGGCGATGCGGCTGCTGTACGAGTAGTTGCCGGTGGCATGCACCTCCGAGACGAGCTCGGCGCCGGCGAGGCGCTCGGCAAGCCCGGGGCAAAGCGCGATGGTGTCGCGAAAGAACTGGGGCAAGGGCTTGCCGCCGCGCGACTTGAGGTAGTAAGGCCAACAGACGGCGCCGATGCTGGTCGCGCCATCGGCGAGCGGAATGAGCCAGAACCAGCCGTGGTCGAACCAGAAGATGGTGATGTTGCCTTCGAGCTTGCCGGGCAGCCGCTGCACGCCGGTGAAATGCGCATAAAGCGCAGAGCTGTTGTGCCTGGCGTTCTTTTCCTTGCAGCGAAACTGGTTGGCGAGCAAGGTGTCGCGACCTGACGCGTCGACGAGGAAGCGGCAGCGCCAGATCTTCTTCGCGCCGTCGTCGAGTTCGGCCTCGACCGTTGCGCCTTCGGCGTCGAACTCGACCTTGCGCACACGGCAGCCCTCGATCGCCCGCGCGCCCTTCTTCGCGGCGTTGCGGAAGAGCATCTCGTCGAGCTCGGAGCGCCGCACCTGCCATGCGTAGGGCATCGACTTGTCCCAGCCCTCGGCGAACTCGATCATCGCCTTGTGATCGTGGTCGGGCGAGACGAACTCGACGCCGAACTTGGCCATGCCGAAGCGCTCGACCTCGGCGCGCACGCCGAGCTTGTCGAACAGCGCGGCGTTGGCCGGCAGCAGCGACTCGCCGATGTGGAAACGCGGGTGGTGCGCCTTCTCGACCAGCATCACGTCGCGGCCGCGCTCGGCGAGCAGCGCCGCGATCGTCGAGCCGGCCGGGCCGCCGCCGACGACGAGAACGTCGCAATCGAATGGCGGCAAGTCGGCGCGGGTCGCGTAGGGCTCGGTCAGCGTGGGCATGTCGGTTCTCGAGGGGGCGTTCGCGGCGAGTGGTCGCGCCTCGATCGCTGCCCGGATCAGGACCGGATTCTATCGACGCTCAGCGCCATAGCAGAGCGCGGAACTCGCGCAAGGCCTGGCAAGCCGTGCCGTACGCGGCGAGCCCCGGACGATGCTCGAACCGCAGGCCGAGGAGCCGGAGCGAGATCACCACACAGCGAACAGAGGGCGAGTCGAGCATGCCGATCAGTTGCACGGCCATTCCTCGACTCGCCAGCGCGCCGGTGCCGCTATGGCCGGTCACCGCCAGCCGACTCGTACTCGAGGCCGCCGGTGAACGGAACGACGACGTTGTAGATCGCGCAGCCGATCACGACGCTGACGTAGCCCATCACCAGGTAGATGAGCGGAAAGATGATGATCATCCAGATCGGCATGCCGGCCTGGCCGGCGCCGAACATCGACGCGAGCAGAAAGATCGGAACGACGAAGATGAGCGAGGTGACGGCCATCATCACGGCGACGACCTTGGCGTTCTGATGCGGTGAGAAACGGGCGATTTGTTGTTTCATGACGAGGCGCCTCCTTCGCGCCGGCTTGCACTGTCGTCAGATGCGGACGACAGGTCAAGGCCCTTCGCGGCCTCGTTTGCAAGCCGAGGCTCACTCGCCCAGGTAGGCGGCCCGGACCTTGGGGTCGGCGAGCAGTTGCTTGGCGTCACCGGTCATGGTCACCTCGCCGGAATCCATGACGTAGCCGCGCGACGCGAGCTGCAGGGCGCGGCTGGCGTTCTGTTCGACGAGCAGGATCGTCGTGCCTTGCTGGTGGATGTCGTTGACCACCTCGAAGATCTTGTCGACCATGATCGGAGACAGTCCCATCGACGGCTCGTCGAGGAGCAGCACCTTGGGCCGCGCCATGAGGGCCCGGCCCATCGCCAGCATCTGCTGCTCGCCGCCACTCATCGTTCCGGCGAGCTGGTTGCGACGCTCCTTCAGGCGCGGGAAGATGCCGAACACCTTGTCGATGTCGGCGGCAATCTCCTTGACGTCGTTGCGCACGAAGGCGCCCATCTGCAGGTTCTCGGTGATCGTCATGCGGGAGAAGACGCCGCGTCCCTCCGGCACCATGACGAGGCCCCGCTCGACGAGCTGCCACGGCCCTTGGCCGCGCGTGCTCCGACCCATGAATTCGATCTCGCCGCCGGCTGAAGGCTGGGTTCCCGTGACGGCCTTCAGCGTCGTCGTCTTGCCGGCGCCATTGGCGCCGATCAGGCTCACCAGCTCGCCCTCAATGACCTCGAAGGACACGCCCTTCACTGCCTGAATGCCGCCGTAGGCGACGCGCAGATTAGTGACGCGCAGAAGCGCCTTGCCGGAGGAAGAGAACGCGGCAGGTGCGGTCGCCATGGGTCGCTCCGTGGAGTCAGTGCGCGGCATGGTCGGCGCCGAGATAGGCTTCGATCACCTTGGCGTTGCTCTGCACCTCGGCGGGCGTGCCTTCGGCGATCTGCTTGCCGTAGTCGAGCACGGTGACGCGGTCGCACAGACCCATGACGAGCTTCACGTCGTGCTCGATCAGGAGGATGGTGCTGCCGTCCTTGCGGATGCGGTCGATCAGCTCGCGCAAGGTCACCTTCTCGGTCGAGTTCATACCGGCAGCCGGCTCGTCGAGGGCGATCAGCTTCGGGTCGGTGGCCAGCGCGCGCGCCACTTCGAGACGGCGCTGGTCGCCATAGCTCAGCGTGCGCGCCTTGTATTCGGCAAAGCCGCCGATGCCGACGTAGTCGAGCAGCTCCTGGGCGCGCTTGGCGATCGCCGCCTCTTCGCGCTTGAAGCCCGGCGTGCGGAACACCGCGCCGATCAGCCCCGAATGCGTTCGCACGTGCCGGCCGACCATCACGTTCTCGAGCGCCGTCATGTCGGAGAACAGGCGGATGTTCTGGAACGTGCGCGCGATGCCCGATTTGGCGACCTCGTGCACAGCGCTCGGCCGGTAAGGCTTGCCGCCCAGCTCGAAGGTGCCGGAGTCCGGCGTGTAGAGGCCGGTCAGGACGTTGAAGAAGGTCGTCTTGCCGGCGCCGTTGGGGCCGATCAGGCCGTAGACCTGGCCCTTATGGATCGTGATGCCGACGTCGGACAGCGCCTGCAGGCCGCCGAAGCGCTTCGACACGCCGCCGACCTTGAGCACAGGCACCGCCTCCATGACCTCAGGCATGTCGCGTCCCGCTCGGGTGCATCTCGTTGGTGACCTCGCTCACGTCCGGCCCGACCGGCTGCGGCACCGACGGGTCGTCCGGAGTCTTCGGCAGGTTCGGCGACGGTGCCAGCTTGCCATGCTCGGGCGAAGGCCACAGGCCGCGCGGCCGCGACAGCATGATGCCGATCATGGCCAGCGCGACCAGTAGCTGGCGCAGGATCGAGGCGTCGAGCCGGCCGCCGGTCATGTTCTGCAGCGGGCTGGCGACGTAGCGCAGCACCTCGGGGAGCGCCGCCAGCATGAGCGCGCCGACGATCACACCGGGCAGATGGCCGATGCCGCCGAGCACGACCATGGCGACGATCATGATCGATTCCTGCAGGCTGAACGACTCCGGCGAGATGAAGCCCTGGAAGCTGGCGAACATCGTGCCCGAGACTCCCCCGAAGGTGGCGCCCATGCCGAAGGCGAGCAGCTTAAGGTTGCGGGTGTTGATGCCCATCGCCTTGGCCGCGATCTCGTCTTCGCGGATCGCCATCCAGGCGCGGCCGATGCGGCTGCGCTCGAGCCGATAGCAGATGATGACGGCGAAGATGACGAGGAGCAGGAACAGGAAGTAGTAGTTGGTCACCTTCGGCCACTCGAGGCCGAAGAAGTGCTGCGTCTTGCCGAGCGAATAGCCGAAGATCGAGATCTCGTCGATGCCGGTGATGCCCTTGGGACCGTTCGTGATGTTGACCGGCGCGTCGAGATTGTTCAAGAACACGCGCACGATCTCGCCGAAGCCGAGCGTGACGATGGCGAGGTAGTCGCCACGCAGCTTGAGCGTCGGCGCACCGAGCAACACGCCGGCCGCCCCGGCGACGACCGCGCCGAGCGGGATGACGATCCACCACGGCGTGTGCAGGCCGTTTGGGAACATGGCAGCGATCGCCGGGAATGTTTCGGTGAGCTGCGGTGAGGCGAGCAGACCCAGCATGTAGGCGCCGACGGCGTAGAAGGCGACGTAGCCGAGGTCGAGCAGGCCGGCGTAGCCGACGACGATGTTGAGGCCGAGCGCCAGCAGCACATAGAGCAGCGCGATGTCGATGATGCGCACCCAGGCGTTGCCCGCCATCTGCACGAAGAACGGCAGGGCGATCAGCACGATCGCCGCGATGACGAAGGCGGCGAGCTTGTTGCGGCGGATCGTTTCGTTCATGGCGAGTCGCGGCTCAGGCGCGGTCTGCGACGCGCTCGCCGAGCAGGCCCTGCGGTCGCAGCGTCAGGACCAGGATAAGGACGATGAAGGCGAAGATGTCCTGGTAGTGGCTGCCGAGAACGCCGCCGGTGAGATCGCCGATGTAGCCGGCGCCGAGCGATTCGATGAGGCCAAGCAGCACGCCGCCGACCATCGCCCCGGCGAGGTTGCCGATGCCGCCGAAGACCGCCGCGGTGAAGGCCTTGAGGCCCGGCAAGAAGCCCATCGCGTGCTGCACCGAGCCGTAGTTGGCCGCGTACATCACGCCGGCCAGCGCCGCCAGCGCGGCACCGATGACGAAGGTCGCCGAGATCACCGTGTCCGGGCGCACGCCCATCAGCGCGGCGACGCGCGGGTTCTCGGCCGTGGCACGCATCGCGCGGCCGAGCTTGGTGCGGTTGACGAGATACATCAGGCCGCTGAGGGTGATCGCGGTCGTGACGAGGATCAGGATCTGGATAGTGTTGATGACGGCGCCGCCGATCACGAAGGGCTCGCTCGGCAACAGGATCGGGAAGGACTTGTAGTTCGGCTTCCAGATGATCATCGCCAGCGTCTGCAGGAGCAGGCTCATGCCCATGGCGGTGATGAGCGGCGCCAGACGCGGCGCGTTGCGCAGGGGCCGGTAGGCGATCTTCTCGATCGCGAAGTTGAGCGCCGAGCAGACGATCACCGCGGCGATCAGGCCGATCAGCAGCAGAAGCCAGCCCGGCAGGCCGAGCCCGGCGAGCACGGTGACGACGGTCCAGCTCGTCATCGCACCGACCATCAACACCTCGCCATGCGCGAAGTTGATGAGATTGATGATGCCGTAGACCATCGTGTAGCCGAGGGCGACCAGCGCGTAGACGCTGCCGAGCACGAGGCCGTTGATGATCTGCTGGATGAAGGTTTCCATGGACGGGCCGTCAAGCCTCCCCCGTGAGCTGCCCGACTCTAGTAGCAAAACCTCGGCCAGGGTGTTGGGGTACAGCCTGAGAGACGAAACCTCTCAACCCGGCTTGTTCGCGGCGTCGTTGAGGGCGCGCAGCTCGGTCAGCCGGTCGCCGATGCGGATCTCCAGGCCGCGCGGCACCGGCTCGTAGAAGCGGGGTGGATCGAGGTCGTCGGGCCAGTAGCGCTCGCCCGCCGCGAAGCCGCCCGCCTCGTCGTGGGCGTAGCGATAGCCCTTGCCGTAGTCGAGGTCCTTCGTCAGGGCGGTCGGCGCATTGCGCAGGCGCAAGGGCACCGGGCGGGTGCGGTCGGCCTTGACGAAGGCTCGCGCCGCGTTCCAGGCGGCGTAGACGGCGTTGCTCTTGGGCGCCATCGCCAGGTAGACGACGGCCTCGGCCAAAGCGAGTTCGCCTTCGGGCGAGCCGAGCCGCTCGTAGGTCTCGGCGGCGTCGAGCGCAAGGCCCAATGCCCGCGGGTCGGCCAGGCCGATGTCCTCGCTCGCCATGCGCACCAGGCGGCGCGCCGCGTAACGCGGGTCGACGCCGCCGTCGATCATGCGCACGAACCAGTAGAGCGACGCGTCCGGGTCGCTGCCGCGCACCGCCTTGTGCAGCGCCGAGATGGTGTCGTAGAACTGCTCGCCGCCCTTGTCGTAGCGGCGCAGCTGCTCGCCGAGGGTCTGCTCGAGCAGGCGTTCGTCGATCTCTGGAACGTCGCGCGCCGTGACGACCAGGTTCTCGTAGGCGTTGAGCAGGCGCCGCGCGTCACCGTCGGCGTAGGCGATGAGTCGGGTCGACGCGGCCTCGGTCATGAGCGGCGCCGCGAGCAGTGCGCGAGCACGCGCCAGCAGGACGGCGAGATCGGCGTCGGCCAGGCTCTTCAGCACGTGCACGGTGGCCCGCGACAGCAGGGCCGAGTTGACCTCGAACGAGGGGTTCTCGGTGGTCGCGCCGATGAAGGTCAGGAGGCCCGACTCGACGTGCGGCAGGAAGGCGTCCTGCTGGCTCTTGTTGAAGCGATGCACCTCGTCGACGAAGACCACGGTGCGCCGCCCTTGCGCCTGCGCAGCGAGCGCGCGCTCGACCGCCTCTCGGATGTCCTTGACGCCACCGAGCACCGCCGACATGGCAATGAACTGGGCATCGAAGGCGTCGGCCATGAGTCGCGCGAGCGTCGTCTTGCCGGTCCCCGGCGGGCCCCACAGGATCATCGAGTGCAGCCGCCCGGACTCGAAGGCGACACGCAGCGGCTTGCCCGGACCGAGCAGGTGCTGCTGGCCGATCACTTCGTCGAGCGACTTCGGACGCAGGCGCTCAGCGAGCGGCGCGGCGCCCGAGGCATCGGCGAACGGAAGGTCGAGGGAAGTCGGCAGCACGGATCAGGGCTCGAGCAACGCGAGGCTCGCGGGGCGGTCGATTCTGCCTGCGCCGCCCGGGCCCCTTCGACACGGGGCGCGGCCCCAACATAAGATGGGGGCTCGCCCAGCTCGTCCCCTCCTCCGCATGAATCGTCCCACCTTCGATGCCATCTCGTCCGTGCTCGTCGACAAGTTCGAGGTCGACGCCGAAAAGATCTATCCCGAGACGACCCTCGAGCAGATCGGCCTCGACTCGCTGGCGCTCATGGAGTTCGTGTTCGCCGTGGAAGACCGCTTCGACGTGCGCATCCCCGAAGACAAGCTCGATCCGCGGCAGGCCGGCGTGACGCTGCAGCACCTCGCGGAGCTGCTGGACGAGTCGATGGCCGCCAAGCCGAGGAGCGATGCCCCTGTCGCCTAGCCCGCCGCGCGGCGCGCCGGTCGCCGTCACAGGCGCAGGCGTCGTCAGCCCGATCGGCAACACGCTGGCCGACTTCGATTCGGCGCTCTTCGCCGGCCGCTCCGCGGTGCGCGCACAGGCGCTCGACCTGCCCGGCTTCGAGCTGCCGCCGGCACCCGTCGCTTCGGCCGACTTCGATGCGGCGGCAATGGTCGGGCCCTCGCGCGTGCCGCTCGACCGGGCGACGGCGATGGCGCTGGCCGCGGCGCGCGACGCCGCACGCGCCGCGAAGCTCGAGCCCGGAACCTACGACGGCGAGCGGCTCGGCATCTTCTGGGGCAGCGGCATGGCCGGCGCGGCGACCTTCGAAGCCACCTGTCGCACCGTCTACGCAGATCGTCGCCGCATGCGGCCGACCAGCGTCGTGACGACGATGCCGAACGCGCCGGTCGCCGAGATCGCCCTGCTCTTCGGCGCGCGCGGCGCGGCGCTCGCGTATGCCTGCGCCTGTGCGTCGTCTGCGGTGGCGATCGGTGAAGCGATGCGCGCGATCCGCGCCGGCTGGATCGACATCGCCATCTGCGGCGGCAGCGAATCGATGCTGATGCCGGGCATGCTCGCGAGCTGGCAGGCTTTGCGCGTGCTGGCGCCGATCGGCGCGTCGACGGCGGCGAGCGATGCGGCGCGCGTCGCGGCCGCCTGCCGGCCTTTCGCTGCCGAACGCGCCGGCTTCGCGCTCGGCGAAGCGGCGGCCGCCTTCGTCCTCGAATCGACGGCACACGCCGCAGCACGCGGCGCCAAGGCCGAGGCGATGCTCGCCGGCTACGCGACCAATTGCGATGGCGTGCACATCACCAACCCCGATGCCGCAGGCCAGACGCGCGCCATGACGGCGGCGCTTGTCGACGCCGGCCTCGCACCCGGCGACATCGGCTACGTCAATGCGCACGGCACGGCGACGACGGCCGGCGACGCCGCCGAAGCCGAATCGGTCGAGCGCGTGTTCGGCGCCGGCGACGTGCCGGTGAGTTCGACCAAGGCGATCCATGGCCATCTGCTCGGCGCCAGCGGCGCTGTCGAGTTGCTGGCCGCGCTCCGCGCGATGCACGCGGGGAGACTGCCGCCGACCGCGAACACCGAAGTCGCCGACCCGGCGTTCGCGATCGACCTGGTGCTGCGTGCCGCGCGTGAAAGCGGCGGGCTCCGGGCGGTAATGTCGAACTCGTTCGCGTTCGGCGGCACGAACGCAGTGCTCATCGCGACGCGAGCCGCCTAACCGTCGCGAAGCCTACTGCTCGATCACGTCGGCGCCGGCGGGCGGCGTGAAGCGGAAAGTCTCCGCGGGCACCGCGGCGTTGGCTGTGAATGCCTCGAAGCGAAGCGTCGACTGCTGACCGAAGCTGTCGACGATCTCGAGCGCAGCGAGGTCCTTGCCGCGAAAGCCGACACGTACCGACTGGAACGCGCCGTCCTTCGCCTTCGGCTTCGCCTCGGCCCATTCGAGGCCGTCGCGCGCGGGCAGGTTCGAAAGCTCGAAGTCCTTGTCGAGCGAACCGCCGGCGAGCAAGGCGGCCGGCGTGGCGCCGAGCGCCTGCGTGATGCGGCGCGAGCTGACCTGGTTCAAATCGCGGTCATAGATCCAGACCTTCTCGCCGTCGGCGACTATCGTCTGCTCGAAGGGTTTGGCGTAAGCAAAGCGAAAGCGGTTCGGGCGGGCGAAGTCGAAGCTGCCGCTCGAACTCTTCTTCTTCGCGCCGTCGGGCGAGGTCACGGTCTGCGTGAACTGCGCGTGCCCGCTCTTCACGTCGCGCACGAACTCGCGCAGCGTGTCGACCGGTGCTGCAGATGCAACCAGCGCCGTCGTCAGCCCGCACACGACGAGTGTCGAAGCGAAGAAGCGGTGCCGCGTCATTCCGCTCGCGCCGGAACGAGGATGTCCCGATTGCCGTTGGTTGCCATGCCCGATACGAGGCCCGATTTCTCCATTTGTTCCAGCAATCGCGCGGCCCGGTTGTAGCCGATGCGCAAATGCCGCTGCACGAGCGAGATCGAGGCACGACGATGCTGCAGCACGATGCCGACGGCCTGGTCGTACATCGGATCGTTTTCGCCGCCGCCGACACCCGCCTCGCCGGCGAGCGCGTCGCCGCCCTCGCCGTCGAGCGTGCCGCCTTCGAGGATGCCGGCGATATAGTTGGGCTGCCCCTGCGTCTTCAGATAGGCGACGACGCGATGCACCTCGTCGTCGCTCACAAAAGCGCCGTGCACGCGGATCGGCATGCCGCTGCCCGAAGGCAGGTAGAGCATGTCGCCCATGCCGAGCAGCGCTTCGGCGCCCGACTGGTCGAGGATGGTCCGCGAGTCGATCTTGCTCGAGACCTGGAACGAGAGCCGGGTCGGGATGTTGGCCTTGATCAGGCCGGTGATGACGTCGACGCTCGGCCGCTGCGTGGCGAGGATCAGGTGCACGCCCGAGGCGCGCGCCTTCTGCGCCAGGCGCGCGATCAGCTCCTCGATCTTCTTGCCGACGACCATCATCAGGTCGGCCAGCTCGTCGATGACGATGACAATGTAGGGCAGACGTTCGAGCGGCTCGGGCGCGTCGGGCGTGAGGCTGAACGGATTCGGCAACGACTCCCCGCGCTCGGCCGCTTCGGCCAGCTTCTTGTTGTAGCCGGCGACGTTGCGCACGCCGAGCTTGCTCATGAGCTTGTAGCGCCGCTCCATTTCACCGACGCCCCAGTTGAGCGCGTTTGCGGCCTGCTTCATGTCGGTGACGACGGGGCAGAGCAAGTGCGGAATGCCTTCGTAGACGCTCATCTCGAGCATCTTCGGATCGATGAGGATGAGCCGCACGTCGCGCGCTTCGGCCTTGTAGAGCAGCGACAGGATCATCGCGTTGATGCCGACCGATTTACCCGCGCCGGTCGTGCCCGCAACCAGGCAGTGCGGCATCTTCACGAGGTCAGCGACAACGGGAATGCCGACGATGTCCTTGCCGAGGCCGATGGTGAGCTGCGAGCCCGAGTCGGCATAGGCCTGCGAGCCCAGCACTTCCGAGAGGCGGATCGTCTGCCGCTTGGCGTTGGGCAGTTCGAGTGCCATCGTCGTCTTGCCGGGGATCGTCTCGACGACGCGGATCGACACCAGGCTGAGGCTGCGCGCCAGGTCCTTGGCGAGGTTGACGACCTGCGCGCCCTTTACGCCGACGGCCGGCTCGATCTCGTAGCGCGTGATGACCGGGCCTGGCGAAGCGGCGACGACCCGCACCTCGACGCCGAAGTCCTTGAGCTTTTTCTCGATCAGCCGCGAGGTCATCTCGAGCGTCTCGCTGCTCACCGTCTCCTGGCGCTGCGGCGCCGAGTCGAGGAGGTCGACTTGCGGCAACTTGGTGTCGACCAGCTCGGTGAAGAGCGGCTTCTGCCGCTCCTTGACGACGCGCGTGCTCTTCGGCACATCGACCAGCGTCGGCTCGATGACGATGGGCAGATGCTGCTCGTGAAGCTCGTGCTCGACCTCGACGATTTCCTCGCGCTCGCGCATCGCCTCTTCGCCCAGGCGCACGTCTTCGGCGCGCTCGATGCGCGACGCGCGGCGCGAGCGGAGCGATTCGATGGCCCGGCCGATGCGCTCGGCGGCGCCCAGCCACGAGAAGCCGAGGCCGAGCGAGACGCCGGCGACGAGCACGGCGATCCACAGGACGCCCGAGCCGGCGAAGCCAAGGAAGGACTGGCTCGCCTTGCCGAGCGAATAGCCGAGCACGCCACCGGCATTGCCGCCGGCGACCATCGTCTCCCACTGGTAGAGGCGCGTCCATTCGAGCGAGGCGCTCGCGGCGAGGAGCAAGCCGAGGCCGAGCCAGAGATGCCAGGCCGGCGTGTCCTTGGCCGCAGGCGGCGCACCGGCATTGGCACGAAGCACCCGTGCCAGTCCGCCGAGCCAGGCGCGCGCGGCGACCGGCAGCGCCCACCACACCGAGTAGCCGACAAGGAAGAGCGCGACGTCCGAGAACCAGGCGCCGGCGACACCCGCCTTGTTCTGAAGGGAACCACCGCTGCCCGAGGTCGAGAAGCCGGGATCGGACGCGCTGTGCGTGGCCAGGGCGATCAAGGCAAGGGTCCAGGCGACGGCGCCGGCCAGCAAGGCGAGTTGCGTGCGCCAGGTCGGCGCGGGTGCGGCGGGCGCCGCACCCGCTGCGTCGGACCCGCCTTCGTAGCGGAGCGATCCGAGAGGAAAGGTCATCCGCGAATTGTGCGCGATGCTCCCGTCATCCTTGCTGCATCGCGTGCTGTCGTCCTGAGCGAAGTGAAGGATCTCATTGCCGCGCCGGGATCCTTCGCTTCGCTCAGGATGACAAAGGACACGGCGCGCTAGGGACAGGCTCAGGCCGTGAGCTGTTCCTTGATCACGACCCAGCCGTTCTCCTGTGTCTGCACCATGCCTCGGCCTTCGAGGTCCTTCATGACCCGGCTGACCATCTCGCGCGAGGCGCCGACGACCTTGGCAAGGTCCTGCCGCGAGACCTTGTTGCGGATGATCTTGACCTCGCCTTCCATCTCCGCCATGTCGAGCAGCGTGCGCGCGACGCGGCCGTAGACGTCGAGCAGGGCGAGCGACTCGATCTGCCGGTCGGCGCTGCGCAGGCGCTGCACGAGGCCACGCATGATCGCGTAGGAGAGGCTGGAGTTCTCCGGGAGGCAGCGCGCGAACTCGGTGCGGCCGAGGATGAGCATGTCGGTCTGCACCTCGGCACGCACCGTCGCCGAGTGCGGCTCGTTGTCGATCAGGCTCATCTCGCCGACGTAGTCGCCCGACTGCAGCACCGCGAGGATGACCTCGCGGCCGCGTGAATCGGCGGTCAGCACGCGCGCCCGACCCGTGAGCAGGATGAACAGCGCATTCGACTTCTTGTTGTGCTCGACGACGATCTCGCCGCGGCGAAAGCGCCGCTTGACGACGCTGTCGGCGATGCCCTGGGCCTGCTCGTTGGTGAGCAGCGAGAACAACGGCACGCGCCGGATGAGATCGAGATTCGAGAGCATCGCCATCGCTGAACCTTTCTTGTGAGCCTGCGCGTCGGTCGACGCGGCGTGAAAATATCACGGTGCTTCGGACGGGGCTATTGTCGCCATTACGAGAGTTGACGCCAGCCGGTTGCAACCCCATGTCAGACTGGCGCGACGCGTGCCACCTCGAGCCTCCACTTTTCCATGAACACCACTGCCCAGCATGCCGGCGTCCTCATCCTCGGTTCCGGCCCGGCCGGCTACACCGCGGCGCTCTATGCGGCGCGCGCCAACCTGAAGCCAGTGCTCGTGACGGGCATCGCCCAGGGCGGCCAGCTCATGACGACAACCGACGTCGACAACTGGCCGGCCGACGTCGACGGCGTGATGGGCCCCGACCTGATGCAGCGCTTCCTCAAGCACGCCGAGCGCTTCGATACCAAGGTCCTGTTCGACCACATCAACGAGGTCGACCTGTCGAAGCGCCCCTTCACCCTGCGCGGCGACACCGACCCGTACACCTGCGACGCCCTCATCATCGCCACCGGCGCCTCGGCCAAATACCTCGGCCTGCCCTCGGAGCAGGCCTTCATGGGCAAGGGCGTGAGCGGCTGCGCCACCTGCGACGGCTTCTTCTATCGCGGCCAGGAGGTGGCGGTGGTCGGCGGCGGCAACACCGCCGTCGAAGAAGCGCTCTACCTCTCCAACATCGCCTCCAAGGTGCACGTCGTGCACCGCCGCGACAAGTTCCGCGCCGAGGCGATCCTGGTCGACAAGCTGATGGCCAAGGTCGCCAGCGGCAAGATGGAGCTGCATCTCTGGTCGACGCTCGACGAGGTGCTGGGCGACGCTTCGGGAGTGACCGGTGTGCGCATCAAGAGCACGAAGGACGGCGCGACCTCGGAGATCCCGCTCACCGGCTGCTTCATCGCCATCGGCCACCAGCCCAACACCGACATCTTCAAGGGCCAGCTCGAGATGCGGGACGGCTACATCCTGACGAAGACCGGTCTCGACGGCTTTGCGACGATGACGAGCGTGCCGGGCGTATTTGCAGCCGGCGACGTACAGGATCACGTCTACCGGCAGGCGATCACGAGCGCCGGGACGGGCTGCATGGCGGCGCTCGACGCGCAGCGCTTTCTCGAGCAGGCGTGACTGCTCTATAATCGTAGGCTTTGCTGCAAACGAGCGCCTCGGGCGCCAACCGCCGCAACCCCCTTCAGTTCAAGATACGGAGAAGCGTCATGGCACGCGTCTGTCAAGTCACGGGCAAGCGCCCGATGGTCGGGAACAATGTTTCCCACGCCAACAACAAAACGAAGCGTCGCTTCCTGCCCAACCTGCACTACCGCCGGTTCTGGGTCGAGAACGAGAACCGCTGGGTGCGCCTGCGCATCAGCAACGCGGCGCTCCGCCTGATCGACAAGGTCGGCATCGAGCAGGTCGTCGCCGATCTGCGCGCGCGCGGCGAAATCTAAGGAGCCACAGCCATGGCAAAGGGTGGACGCGAAAAGATCAAGATGGAGTCGAGCGCCGGCACCGGTCACTTCTACACGACCGACAAGAACAAGAAGACGACGCCGGAAAAGCTCGAGATGATGAAGTTCGATCCGAAGGCACGCAAGCACGTGACCTACAAGGAAACGAAGTTGAAATGACGCGGAGCGGGATCGCAGACCGATCCCTTTCCAAACAAAAAGGGGTCGCATACGCGACCCCTTTTGCATTTGGCTGACCTTCAAGGGGTTGCGAAGCAACCCCGCTGAATTCAGCGAAGCGTCTGATTACGCGTGTTGCACAGCCCGCAGGCGCAGTGCGAACTCCTGCAGGGCGGCGATGCCGCTCTCTTCGGCCTTGTGCAGCCAGGCTTGCAGGTCGGCGACGAGCTGCTCGGCAGAGACGCCGGTGCGCGTCCAGAGCTGGCGCAACTCTTCGCGCATGGCGACGAGCTTGGCGAGATACGGGCTCACCGCCACGGCCTCGGCGACCTGCCCTTTGACGGCCTGCGGAATCTTGTCGTCGTCGCGATGCAACCAGCGCCGTGCGACCACCATGTTGGCGAGCTTCGCGGCGCTGCCGGCGCCTTCGCTCTTCAGCCGCGCCACTTCAGCGCCGCTGGCGTGGCGCAGGCTGCGCGCGTAATTGGCCATCACCTCGTAGCGGTTGGCGATGATCGCCTCCAGCGTCTTGCCGTCGGCGACGGGCTTGACGGTGCCTAGCTTGAGCTGCGGCGGCGTCTTGCGTACGGTGGCGAGGCCGAGCATCTCGAGGCCGCGGATGTAGGCCCAGCCGATGTCGAACTCGTAGGGCTTGACCGACAGCTTGGCCGAGGTCGGATAGGTGTGATGGTTGTTGTGCAACTCTTCACCGCCGATGACGATGCCCCACGGCGAAACGTTGCGGCTCGCGTCGGGCGCCTCGAAGTTGCGGTAGCCCCACCAGTGGCCGATGCCGTTGACGATGCCGGCGGCGGTGATCGGGATCCAGAGCATCTGCACCGCCCACACCGTGACACCGATCGCGCCGAACAGCAGCAGGTCGATGATCAGCATGACGCCGACGCCCTGCCAGCTATAGCGCGTGTAGAGATTGCGCTCGATCCAGTCGTCAGGCGTGCCCATGCCGAACTTGGCGAGCGTTTCCTGGTTCTTGGCTTCGGTGCGATAGAGCTCGCTGCCGGTCAGGAGCACGGTCTTGATGCCACGCGTCTGCGGGCTGTGCGGGTCGTCTTCGGTCTCGCACTTGGCGTGGTGCTTGCGGTGGATCGCCACCCATTCCCTCGTCACCATGCCGGTGGTGAGCCAGAGCCAGAAGCGGAAGAAGTGCGAGGGGATGGCGTGCAGATCGAGCGCGCGATGCGCCTGCGCCCGGTGCAGGAAGATCGTGACCGCGGCGATGGTGATGTGGGTGGCGACCAGGGTGAATGCCAGGACCTCCCAGCCGTTGAACGACGAGAAGCCGTGCGCGAGCCAGTCGACCAGCGCATCGAACACCGAAATCAGCACATTCATTGAATCAGCCTTGGCTATTTGCGTAGTTCCGACGATTCTATTCGACGGGTTTCCGTCGATACCCTTGGAAAGCGACGGTTATGACCGCTAGATCGGGCCGCCCTGCGCTGGATCAAGTGGGGCGCCGTTCCCACGTCGCGGCGAAGAAGCCGTCGCTGCCGTGGCGGTGCGTCCACAGGCGAAGATCGTTGCCGCTGACGAGCGCCCCGGCATCACCGACCTGGGCCCGGTTCAGCAGGTCCAGCGCCGGCAGGTGCGTGAACGAAGTGCCGAGCTCGCCGGCGTCGAAGTCCGCGGCGACGGCCTCGTCTTCCTCGAACAGCGGGCTGCAGGTTGCATAGACGAGCCGGCCGCCGGGCTTGAGCAGCCGGGCCGCCGCATCGAGGATCTTGCGCTGCTGCTCGCCGAGGCCGGCCAGCGACTCGGGGCTCTGCCGCCACTTCAGGTCGGGGTTGCGGCGCAGAGTGCCCAGGCCGGTGCAGGGCGCATCGACCAGCACCCGGTCGACCTTGCCGGCGAGGCGCTTGATGCGGTCGTCGCGCTCGTGCGCGATCTGCACCGGATAGACGTTCGACAGGCCGCTGCGCGCCAGCCGCGGCTTCAGCGCCGCGAGCCGGTGCCCCGAGATGTCGAAGGCATAGAGGCGGCCGGTGTTGCGCATCTGCGCCCCGAGCGCGAGCGTCTTGCCGCCGGCACCGGCGCAGAAGTCGACCACCATCTCGCCGCGCCTGGCGCCGGTGAGCAGGGCGAGCAGCTGGCTGCCTTCGTCCTGGACCTCGATCCAGCCGTCGGTGAAGACCTCGAGCTTCTGCAGCGACGGCTTGCCCTCGACCCGCAGGCCGGCCGGCGAGTACCGCGTCGGCTCGGCGGCGATGCCCGCGGCGCGCAAACGGGACAAGGCATCGTCGCGGCTCGCCTTGGCGACGTTGACGCGCAGATCCAGCGGCGCCGGCCCGTCGATGCTCTCGGCCCAGGGCCAGAATTCGTCGCCGAGCTGCGCCTGCATGCGTTCGGCGAACCACTCCGGCAGGTTGTGGCGCAGCGCCTCGGGCAGGCCGTCGCGCGGCGTCGCCTTGCTGCGCTCGAGCCAGGCGATCTCGCCTTCGCTCATCGCCGCGCGCAGGAAGCCGGCGTTGCCCTGCCAGGCCAGCAGCACCAGGCGCCGCTCCTGCTCGCCGCTGCCCGACCGGGCGAGGTGCCGCAGCAGCGGCAGCTCGCGGAGCACGTCGAACACGGTCTCGGCGAGGGTATGTCGCTCGCGCGAGCCGAGCGCCCGCGATTCGCGGAAGAAGTCGGAGACGACGCGGTCGGCCGGGTGCTCGAAGCGCAGGACGCGGTGCACGAGATCGGTCGCCGCCTCGAGCAGGGCGTTGGGATGCATCGGCGCGATTATCCTTGCCGGGTGACCCGACGCTCCCCGCCGACATCCGCCAAGGCCAGGCGCGCCATCCCGATCCTTCCCCATCATCGGCTGCTGATCTGCGCCGTGCTCGGTGGGGTCGTCGGTGCTGCCTGGCCCGACGTGAGGACATTGCTCTCGCGCGCCCTGATCGGCTGGAACGTCGCCACCTGGTCGTACCTTCTCTCGGTGCTGTTCCTGCTGCTGCGTGCCGACGCCGGGCACATGAAGCGGGTGGCGCTCGCGCAGGCCGAGAGCGCCGGGACCGTGTTGGCGATCGTCACCAGCGCGGCGGTTGCGAGCCTGGTCGCGGTGGTCTTCGAGCTGGCCGCTGCCAAGGCGGCGGCGCCCGGCGACATGCTGGTTCACGGCGTGTTCGCCGCGATCACCGTGATCGGCTCGTGGCTGCTGCTGCCGGTGCTGTTCGCGCTGTCGTACGCCGCCACCTTCTACGCTCCCGACCCCGACCGCGGCCTGCAGTTTCCCGGCGCGACCGATGGCTTCGAGCCCGATCACAGCGACTTCCTCTACTTCGCGTTCACCATCGCCGTGACCGCGCAGACCTCCGACGTCGCCGTATCGTCCCGGCAGATGCGCCGCCTGGTGCTCTGGCACTCGGTTCTCTCCTTCGTGTTCAACACCACCATCCTCGCGTTCTCGATCAACGCGGCCGCCAGCTTTTTCTAGGACGTCCGGGACCGAGCCGGTGTGACGCCGGTGTGACGCCGCGCCGCCTACAACCCCGGCAGGCCCCGAGGTCCGGGGCCGAGCGGAGGGCGACATGGCGATAGGGCATCGGGTCGGCGGCGTGCTGGCGGCGGCAATTTTCGGCTTCATCCTGGCAGCTTGCGGCGGCGGTGGCAGCGGCAGTCCGCCACCGGCGGGCGACACGACACCGCCCTCGGTGCTGACGACATCGCCGGCCGCGGGCGCGGGCGGCGTGGCGGCAACGACCGCCGTCTCGGTCACCTTCTCCGAGAGCATCGACCCGAGCACGCTGACGACGGCGAGCTTCAGCGTCGCCGCTGCCGGCAACGCGGTCGCCGGCAGCGTCGCCGCTAGCGGCGCGGTCGCCACCTTCACGCCGGCGGCGCCGCTCGCGGCCGGCACGAGCTTCGTCGTGACGGTCTCGACCGCGGTCAAGGACAGCGCCGGCAACCCGCTGGCGGCGCCGCACGGCTGGAGCTTCGCCACCGCCGCGACGCTGCGCTCGTGGAGCATGCCGGTGCCGCTCGAGCTCGCCGACGGCGCGGCCGGCCAACTGTCCGTTGCCGCGGCGATGGACGACGACCCGACGACGGCAGCGGTGCAGGCCACCGCCGTCTGGGTCCAGCACGACGGTGTCCAGCCCAGCATCTACGCCAATCGGCTGGTCGGCGGCGTCTGGCAGGGCGCCGCCTTGCTCGAGAACGACACCGTGGTCGGCGGCGCCAGCGCCGGCGGCGTGAGCGCACCGCGGGTCAAGATGGGCGCCCTCGGCCGCGCCGTCACGACCTGGATCCGCGACAACGGCAACGCCAGCTACTCGATCTGGGCCTTCGCCCACGACCAGCCGGCGGTCGCCGCGGCGGCTCGCCTGATCGGCGGCGGCGGCACCGCCAGCGACCCGCAGGTGAGCTTCGACGGCGACGGCCACGACGCCTTCGCCGTCTGGACCGAATACGACACGGGCCGCGCCCCGCCCGCCTTCCGAATCACCCAGCGGCAGTTCCTCTACGCCGCCTGCGACCTGATCGTCAACTGCGCCTGGGACCAGAACAACTTCGGGTGGCGCGCGACGACGCTGATCGAGACCGCGCCGGAAGACGCGATTTCGCCGCAGGTCTCCGGCTTCGGCCAGCGCAACGCGGTCGCGGTATGGGGCAAGGCGCAGGGCGCGTTCGGCCTCGAGCTCTGGGCCGCGACGCACGCCTTCGCCACGGACTGGGGCATCCCGGTGCGCGTCAACACGTCGGCCAACCGGGTCGAGAAATGGGTCGTCGCCGCCGCCCCCGACGGCAGCGCCACCGCGGTCTGGATCGAGTCGGTGGCCGGACGCCGGACCCTGTTCGCCAGCCGCCTCGGTGGCGCCGGCTGGTCGACGCCGCTGGCCCTCGACGACCCCGCCGGCGCGCAGGCCGATGAGCCCCAGGTCGTCGTCGACCGGAACGGCAACGCCCTCGTCGCGTGGGTCCAGTTCGCCGCCGGCGCCTGGGGCGTGCAGGCGCGGCGCTGCCCGCCGGGAGCCCTCTCCGGCTGCACGGCCGTCGTGCGGATCGCCGGCCCGGCCGGCAACGCCGAGCAGCCTCGGCTCGCCGGCTCGCCCGGCGGCGACGCGATGGTCGTCTGGCTCCAGGCCGATGCGGCTGGCCAACGTGGCCTCTACGCCAGCGGCTACACGCCGGCCGGCGGCTGGGCGGCGAGCGCCGACCGGGTCGACGCCGGGGGCGGCATGGCCGGCGCCCAGGTGGCGATCGACAAGGCGGGCATCGCCACCCTGGCCTGGAGCAAGCTCGATCCAGCCGGCAAGCAGAGCATCTATGCCAGCCGTTATCGCTGAGCCCGAGACTATGCTGCGCCACGCAGGCCGCTGACCGACGAGCCGTGCGCATCCGCTTCGAAGGGGACTTCGCGTCGCCGTCCATGCCCGCCGCCTCCGCCCGCTTCGACCTGCTGCAGCTCGGCCGCGAGCCGCGCCTCGTGCGCGCCGACGGCACGGTCGGCATGCTCGAGCAGAAGGACGCGCTGTTGCTCGCCTACCTGGCGGTCGAGGGCCCGACGCCGCGCCGGCGGCTGGCCACGCTGCTCTGGCCCGACGTCGACGACGAGCGCGCGCGCGCCAACCTGCGCCAGCGCCTGTTCCGCCTGCGCAAGTCGCTCGGCCGCGAGCTGCTCGAAGGTGGCGAGGTCACCGGTCTCTGCACCGACCTCCGGATCGAACTCGAGGCCACCGACGGCGACGCCGGGGCCTTCCTGGGCGGCCTCGGGGAGCCGCTCGCGGGCGAGCTCGCGGAGTGGCTGGAGCGGGTCCGCGAGCAGCGCCGCACGGGCCGGATCCGCGCCCTCGGCGACGAGTCGAGCCGCCTCGAGGTTGCGGGCCAGCTGGTCGCGGCACTGGCCGCGGCCGAGCGCCTGGTCGACCTCGACCCGACCTCCGAGCATGCCCATCGGCGGCTGATGCGCCTGCACTACCTGCGCGGCGATCGCGCCGCAGCGCTCGCCGCCTTCGACCGCTGCTGCGACGTACTCGAGCGCGCCCTCGGCGTCGCCCCCGACGGCGAGACCGAGGCGCTGCGCGCGCGCGTCGCCGAAAGCAGCCTGCCGGGCGAGGGTTCGCAGCCGCGGCCCTTGCCGGTGAGCGTGCTGCGGCCGCCGCGCCTCGTCGGCCGCGAGGCCGAGTGGCAACGGCTGCACGCCGACTGGTCGGCCGGGCACCCGAGCCTGGTCGCCGGCGAAGCCGGCCTCGGCAAAACCCGACTGGTGAGCGACTTCGCCCGCGCCCAGCCCGGTGCGCTGGCGGTCGACGCGCGGCCGGGCGATGCGCGTGTGCCGCATACCCTGCTCTCGCGCCTGCTCCGCCTGCTGCTCGCGCGCCTCAACCAACCGCTCGCCGTCGGCGTGGCCGCCGAGCTCGCGCCCCTGCTGCCCGAGCTCGGCAGCACAGCGCCCCGGCGCAGCGCCGGCAACGCCGCCTTCGCCGCCGCAGTGGAGGCGGCCTTGCGCCAAGGCCAGGCCGAAGGCATCTCGGGCCTGATCGTCGACGACCTGCAGTTCGCCGATGCCGCCAGCGTCGAGGCGATGCAGCAGCTCGCAGCCGCCGGCCTCGGCCTGCGCTGGATCGTCGCCTTCCGCGCCCACGAACTCGCGCCGGCAGCGCAAGCCTTCCACGACCGCCTGCTCGGCGTGCATGGCGCCCGCCTCCAGGTGCTGCAGCCGCTGGCCGTCGATCAGGTTGGCGTGCTGATCGATTCGCTCGATGTCGCCGGCTTCGAGACCGCCCGGCTGGCGCCGGCGCTCGCCCGCCACACCGGCGGCAATCCGATGTTCCTGCTCGAGACGCTGAAGCTGATGCTGGCGCCGGCGGCAGGCACGTCGCGGCCCGAAGCCGGCAACGCATCGACGGCGCCACTGCCGGCTCGTTTGCCGGCGGCGTCCGGCGTTGTCCACCTGATCAGCCAACGCATCGGCCGGCTGTCGCCGATGGCGGTGAAGCTGGCGCGCTGCGCCGCGATCGCCGGCGCCGATTTCTCGGCCGAGCTCGCGGCGTCGGTGCTCGGCCTGCGGGCGATCGACCTGAGCGACGCCTGGAGCGAGCTCGACGCGGCCCAGGTGCTGTGCGAAGGCGCGTTCGCCCACGACCTCATCTTCGAAGCGGCGCGGGGCTCGGTGCCGGCGCCGATCGCGCGCCAGCTGCACGTCGAGATGGCCGCCTTTCTGGAAACACGCACCGCCGAGCCAGCGCACATCGCCCAGCACTGGCGCGACGCCGGCGAATCGCTGAAGGCCCTGCCCTGGCTGGTCGCCGCCGCCGGCCGCGCCAGCGCCGCCTGGCGGCCGGCCGAGGAAGGCGCCCTGCTGCTGCTCGCCGCGCGCATCGCCCGCCACGAAGGCAAGGACCGGGCACGCGCCTTCGATCTGCTCCGCCAGGCGCATCGGGCGCATCTGCAGGCGAGCCTGGGCAGCCCGGCGCATCTCGAATGCCTCGACCTGCTCGCCGCGCTCGCCCTCGATCCGCTCGAGCATGGCTATGCCCACTTCGCCCGCGCCGACATGTCGGGTCAGCTGGCAGATGGCATCGCCGCGGAGACCGAGGCACGTCGCGGCCTGGCGGCGATCGCCGGCGAAAGCGGCCGCGCCGCCGACGAGCTTCTTCTCGACCTGACCTCGGCCCTGGCCAACGGCCTGTTCCTCCAGGACCGGCCTGGCGCCGGCGCCGATGCGGTGCGCGCGGTCGAGTCGCGAATGCTCTCGCTTGGCGACCGGCGCCGCGAGATCGAGCACTACGCCAACCTCGGCGTCCTGCTCGATGCCGGCAATCGCCACATCGAGGCGCAGGCGGCGCTCGGCCACGTCATCTCGTTGACCCGGGCCGAGGGCGACCGGACCAGCGAGCTGGTCGTGCTCTCCAACCTCGGGTCGAGCCTGCACGACGTCGGCAAGGTCGCCGCGGCGCTGCTGCCGCTGCGCGAAGCCCTGTCCCTGAAGGAACGCTATCCCGAGCTGCGCACCAGCGCCGTGTTCCTGCAAGTGCAGCTGGGCAGCATGCACCGCGCCCTCGGCGAGTACCCTGAAGCACTGCGCTGGCTGAGCGAGGGCCTGGCGATCCTCGGCGAGTACGTGCCCCAGGTGGTCGGCGCCGCGCACCACGCCCTGGCCCGGCTCTGGCTCGACCTGGGGCAGACGGCGCGGGCCCGGCAGGAGCTGCAGCGGGCGCTGTCCATCGCCTCGGGACCGCCGATGTTCCGCGCCCTGGCCCAGCTGTTCGCCGCCAGGATGGCGCTGGCGCAAGGCCAGCGCGGCGCCGCTGCCGACGCCCTCGCGGCCGCCGGCGCCTTCATCATCGACTCGACGCGCTATGCGGTGCGAGCCCAGGCCGCCCTGCTCTCGGGACAGCTCCTGGAGCCTGAGGCCGCGTATTCGGGCGCCCTGGCCGTTGCGCGCGAAGCCGGGCGGCTGCACATGATGGGCGTGCGCATCGATGCGCTCGTCTGCGCGGCGCGCGCGGCAACGGTCGGGGGCCGCAAGGCGCTAGCGGCGAGCCACGCACTCGAGGCGCTCGGCCTCTGGCCCGAGCACGCGCCGGACGGGCTCTACATCGGCGAGGTCTGGCTGGCTGCGCTCGACAGCATCGACGATGCCGGCGCCTCGAACGCGATCCTCGCCGACGCCGTCCGCTGGATCACGGCGACGGCGGCGCGCCTGCCCGACGAGTTCCGCGAGGCCTTCATCGATCGCAATCCGATCAACCGGGCCCTCCTGACGCGGCCCGCGGCGCGGCCGCCCTCCACATGACATGACGAGACGCCGACCATGAAGAAAGGCATCGCCCGCATCGGCGCCGTCACCCTCGCCTGCAGCCTCGCCCTCGCGCCGATGCAGAGCGAGGCGATCGCGCCGATCCTGCTGCTGCTGGTCAAGCAGATCGTCAAGGACGCGGCGCAGTCGATGCTCAAGGACCTGCTGCTCTCGAGCCTCAACGGCATGGGCTGCAAGGGCATGGCGATCGCCAATGCGCTGGAGGCACTCGACCTGCGCAAGGGCGGCGGGGGTGGAGTCGGCGGAATGATGGGCATGCTGGGCGGTGGAATGCCGAAGATGCCTGCCGGCGGCATGCCCGGTATGCCGGCCGGCATGGCGATGCCACAGCTGCCCGCGGGCATGTCCATGCCCGGCGGCATGGCGATGCCGCAGATGCCGGGGGGCATAGGCATTCCAGGCATGCCCGCGGGAATGCCTGGGATGGCCGGGATGGCAGGAATGCCGGGCCTGCCGGGGATGCCCGGAATGCTGGGCGGATCCGAGGGCGAAATGATGGCCCGGATGCGCGCCATGATGCCTAGCGGAGGGCAGCTCCCGGCAGGCACCGGCATCGACCCCGAGCAGATGGCTCGCATCATGCAGGCGATGAGCCAGCCGCTCTCGCCGCCGGAAACGCTGGCGGTGATCGACGAGATGACCGAGGTCGGCTTCCTGCCGAAGGCGATGCAGGTCGAGTTGAAGGAATGCATGGTGCTCGTGCCGGCGTCGATCCCGGCGCTCGGCATGGGCATGGCGATGCTGAAGCCGGTGCTGCCGCAGCTTCGCCATGCACGCGAGCAGATGCAGGCGCTCTCGCCGAGCGAGCAGGAGGAGATCGGCGTGGCCATGGTCCAGGAGATGAAGTCGCTGCCGGCCTCGGAACGCAAGGCGCTGCTCGAGTTTCTCGACTCCGGCTTCTTCCCCAAGCGCACCAGCGACGCGGCGAAGGCGGCATTGGCAGCGGTATGACGAGGTTCGTCTTGGGAGCGTGACGCTCGTGTGACGGCGGGGGACCTACAACGGGCGCAGGCCCCGAACCGGGGCGACGCCGGAGGTCTCCAATGCAAGCAACCCGAATTCCGCGCTACCCCGTGTCGCCGGGCCCAGGCGGGTGCCTGTCCAGCTGGCTCTCGATCGGCCTGGCCGCCGCGCTGCTCGTGGCCTGCGGCGGCGCTTCGGACGACGGCACGGCCGCGCCGCCCGGCGGGTCGGCGCCGGCTGCGGTCTCGTTCAAGCTCCTTCCGGCCCGGGTCGGCCTCGGCGCCGGCGGCGAAACCCGCTTGCTCGCCTTGCAGCGCCCGGGTGCGCTGGTCTGGTCGTCGAGCGATCCGGCGACGGCGAGCGTCGACGCCGAGGGCCTGGTGACGGGGCGCGCTGCCGGCAGCGCGGTGATCAGCGCGACCTCGGGAAGCGCCGTCGCGTCGGCGAGCGTGCAGGTCTACGCCACCACGGCGGCGACCGGCTCGGCGCTGATCGCGACCGCCCTGGCACAGAGACGGATCAGCGCCGAGCAGGCGCTGATGTACAGCGTGTTCGCGATGTTCGGCGATCCGCGCCTGCCCTCTGAATTCGCCGGGGCGCCCGACGGCGCGCCCGATCACATGCTGCTGCGCCGGGTCTCCGGCCAGCTGGCCTTGCTCTCGCCGGCAACCCGGGACGCGCTGGTCCCGTTCCTGCTGCCGCCGATCTATGCCCAGAGCTGGTTCGCCCAGCAGCTCGGCCTGCCGCCGGCCGCCGCGGCGAGCGACCGCAAGGCCATTGCCGCCGCCGGCCGCGACAAGCGGCCCGGCGCCACGAGCGTGAACTGCGAAGCCGCAGTGCTGTCGCGCTTCTGGCGCACCTTGTCGACGGCGCACTTCAACATCCACTACATCGCCCTCGGCAGCGACGAGGTCTTCGACGCCTACCACCGCAAGGGCGCCGAGACGATCGCCGCGGTGGTCGAGGAGGTCTACCGGGCCGAGACCGATCTCCTGGCGCGGCATCCGATGCCGGACACGAACGAGGCGTGCAACGGCGGCGACGGCGCGCTCGACATCTACCTGACCTCGCTCGGCAGCTCCGACACCCGCGGCGCGACCACGAGCTATCCAGATCGCTGCAACAACGTGCCGAGCTGGATCGCGATCAACGCCGGCGACCCGGCGATCGCATCGGCGAGCAGCGGAATCGGCGACGCGCTGCGCGAGACCAAGGCGATCGTCGCCCACGAGTTCGCCCACGTGCTGCAGTTCACGATGAACCGGCCCGGCAACGCCTTCGGGGGTTGCGAGGAGTACGAGTGGCTCGACGAAGCGACCGCCGAGTGGGCAATGGATTTCGTCGACCCGACCTGGAACCGCGAAGACGGCGTGAACAAGGCGAGCCCGAACTACCAGCGCAGCGGCTCGTTCTACGCGCAGTACCTGTACAGCGACCACATGGCGTCGATCGAGAAGCCCGGACTGGCCGGCGACCCGAAGAAAAACGGCTACGCCGACTACATCTTCTTCCAGTACCTGGCAAGGAAGTACGACCCGAGCACGATCAAGGAGATCTACGACGCCATGGAAGCGAGGAGCAGCGTCGAGGCGGTCGAAGCCGCGCTGGCGTCCAAGGGCGGGATGAAGGTGGTCTGGCCGGAGTTCGCGATGACCTTGTGGAACGACGACGCCCACCAGAACCTCGACGACCTGAGCCGCTGGGACAGGTACGACTTCGGCCTCGCGCCGGTGTTCGAGCGCCGCGCCGGGGTGCCGCCGGCGCATCCGGAAGCCGACAAGCTGAAGACGATCGAGGTCGACCAGAGGGGGCTAGGGCGCGAGTCGTTCCGCATGCTCAAGAACGCGCTCGAGCGGCCCGGCGGCGCCAGCGCCGACTTCTACGAGATCCAGCCGCGCAGCATCTTCTACGAGCACCTGAGATTCAGCGACCCGGCGGTCAGCTCGGTCTACTTCTTCAATCCGGTCGCCGTGATCCCCGGGCACGGGTTCATCAAGGTCCAGGCGAGGAAGAAGATCGGCGGCACTTGGCGCGATACCGAGGACTGGACCGACGAGTCGTACAAGCAGTTCTGCCGCGACAAGAAGGACGAGCGGCTCGAGGAGCTGCTGATCGTGATCAGCAACAGCCAGGTCGATCGCGCCAACGAGACGCCGTTCCGCTTTCCCAAGCTCGTGCCGATGCTGGCCAGCAGCTCGAACGTCGGCTGCTGGAAGTGGCTCGGCACGGCATCGTCGGTGGTCACGGGCACCGTCCCGGGGCCGAGCGAATCGACCGCGCGCGGCAACGTGACCTTCGAAGTGGCGAGCATGCTGCCCGGCCGGCTCAGGTTCGAGACCAGCATCGGCAACGTCGGCGGCGATTCGAGGGCGACGCTGGGCGCCTGCACGTTGACCTCGGCCGGTGCAACGCGCGCCGCCGGCCGCCTGCCCCTGCCCGACGGCACGATCGATTTCAACCTCGATCTGGACCTCGGCTTCGGCCAGATCGGCGGCCAAGCGCCGGACCGCAAGCTCATCACGCTCGCTTCGTCGAGCACCCTGTCGACGACGAACACGCTGGCCTGCCCGACCGGGACCCAGACCTCGGTGTTCGACACCACCTGGGACTGGCTGCACGTCGACGAGCCCGAGCTCTACCCGGTCTCCGCCGACGGTCGAACCATCGAAGGCCGCTTCACCAGCAACCTGCCCGGTGGCGGGAGCATCAACACGGTCTGGAAGTTCACGGCGCAGCGCGAATAGCCCAGGGACCGTTGACGCTATGGGCCCTGGTCCGGCAGCAGCAACTGGGAGACGCCGCCGGTGTGTCCGACGACGCCGGCGCGCCGCCCGAGCACGCCGCCGACGAGCCAGCCGATCGCTCGCGGATAGAGCAGGTGCTCGCGCGCGAGCACGCGGGCAGCGAGCGTCTGTTCGGTGTCGTCGGGTAGCACCGGAACGACCGCCTGGCCGATGATCGGCCCATGGTCGAGGTCGGCGGTGACGAAATGGACGCTCGCGCCAGCCACCTTGCAGCCCGCCTCGATGGCGCGGCGGTGCGTATGCAACCCGGGGAACGCCGGCAGCAGCGAGGGATGGATGTTGACGAGGCGGCCGTCGAATCGCGTCACGAACGCAGGCCCCAGGATGCGCATGAAGCCGGCCAGCGCCACGACATCTGGGGCGAAGCCGTCGATCGTCTGCGCCAGCTCGGCGTCGAAGGATTCGCGCGCGCCGAAGGCCCTGTGATCGACGACCGCGGTGGCGATGCCATGCTCGCGCGCGAAGGCCAGGCCGGCCGCATCGGCCCGGTTGCTGATCACCGCCGCGACCCGCGCCGGCCAGCCTTCTTCCGCGCATCGGCCGACGATCGCCTCCATGTTCGAGCCACGTCCCGAGATGAGGATGACGATGTTCTTCATGCGCGGCGCGAGTGTATCGGCGCGCCAGCGGCGCTTACCTACAATCGCAGCCTTTTGCCGAGAGCCGAACGCGATGAGCGAGAGCACCGAGCCGACCTCCGACGACGCCCGCGCGGCACCCGCCGGCGCAGCACGTCGCGAGCGCGTGCTCTCGGGCATGCGGCCGACCGGCGCGCTGCACCTCGGCCATTACCACGGCGCGCTCAAGAACTGGGTGCGCCTGCAGGCCGGCTACGAGTGCTTCTACTTCGTCGCCGACTGGCACGCGCTGACGACGCACTACGAAGAACGCGACGTCATAGAGAAGAACGTCTACGACATGGTGATCGACTGGCTCGCCGCCGGCATCGATCCCGACAACGCGACCCTTTTCATCCAGAGCCGCCTGCCCGAGCACGCCGAGCTGTTCACGCTGCTGGCGATGGGCACGCCGCTCGGCTGGCTCGAGCGCGTGCCGACCTACAAGGACCAGATCGAAAAGCTGAAGGACCGCGATCTCGCGACCTATGGCTTTCTCGGCTATCCGCTGCTGCAGGCCGCCGACATCCTCATCTACAAGGCCGCCTGGGTGCCGGTCGGCGAAGACCAGTCCTCGCACGTCGAGCTGACGCGCGAGGTGGCGCGCCGCTTCAACCACCTGTACGGTCGCGAGCCCAACTTCGAGGAGCTTGCGCGCGAGCTCGTCAAGAAGCTCGGCAAGGACGCGGCCAAGGCCTTCGAGGCGGCGCGCAAGAACTTCCAGCAGGAAGGCGGCGAAGAAGCACTGCAGCGTGCGCGCAGCGTGCTCGACGCGAGCAAGTCGCTAAGCACCGCCGACCGCGAGCGACTCGACGCCTGGATCCGCGGCACCGGCAAGACGGTGCTGCACGAGCCGAAGGCGCTGCACACCGAAGTGAAGAAGCTGCCTGGCCTCGACGGCGCAAAGATGAGCAAGAGCTATGGCAATGGCATCGCCATGCGCGAAGAGCCGGCCGAGGTCGAGAGAAAGATCCGCCGCATGCCCACCGACCCGGCACGGGCGCGTCGCGAGAACCCGGGCGACCCCGAGAAATGCCCGGTCTGGCAGCTGCACAAGGTCTACTCGAACGACGAGACGCGGGCCTGGGTGGTGAACGGCTGCACGACGGCGGCGATCGGCTGCCTCGACTGCAAGCAGCCGCTGATCGAGGCGATCATTCGCGAGCAGGCGCCTTGGCGCGAGCGGGCCGCCGCCTATCTGGCCGACCCGAAGCGCGTGCACTGGATCCTCGAGGTCGGCACCGAGCGGGCGCGCACGGTGGCGCGCGAGACGATGCGCGACGTGCGCGAGGCGATGGGCCTTTCGTACTGATCAGTGCTTGGCGTGCCTGGGCTCTCGCTTGCGCGCCTGCACGACCGTGCCTGACTTCCGGCCGATCTTGCTCTCGGTGCCGGCGAGCAGCTTGGAGATGTTGGCCGCGTGACGCCAGACAAGCAGCAGCGACATGACGAAGATCACCGCGGCATCGGCCCCGGCGTCCCAGATTAGCAGTTGATAGAACGGCGCAAAGACGGCCGAGACCAGCGAAGCAAGCGACGAGTAGCGGAAGAACGCCGCGATGATGAGCCAGGTGGCGATCGTCGCCAGTCCCAGCCATGGGTTGAGGCCGAGCAACACGCCGGCCGCAGTCGCGACGCCCTTGCCGCCCTTGAAGCGAAAGAGCACCGGCCAGAGATGACCAAGAAAGGCACCGAGCCCGGCGAGCGCCGCGCTCCATTCGAGCGCGTCGCCGGCGATGCCGAAGCGCGCCACGGCCCAGCGCGCGAGCAGCACGGCGACGGCGCCCTTCACGGCGTCGAGGGCAAGCGTCAGGATCGCCGCCGCCTTGCTGCCCGAGCGCAACACGTTGGTCGCGCCCGGATTGCCCGAGCCATAGCTGCGCGGATCGGCCAGGCCCATCGCCCGGCTGACGATCACGGCGAACGACAGCGAGCCGATGAGGTAGCCGCCGACGAGGGCGAGAAAGGAAAGGGCGAGTGTCATCGTGACGAGCGCGAAGGGCCGGGTGGCACCGATTCTGGCTGGTTCGCGCAGCGCACCGAGCGCGCGCCGAGCAGTTTGATCAGGGCCATCGGCGCGATGCCGACGAGAAAGCCGCGCCGCCCGCCATTGATGTAGACGGTTTGGAGCGCGAGCACGGTTTGCTCGACGTAGACCGGCATCGGCTTTCGCGTCGCGAAGGGCGAGGTGCCGCCCACCTGGTAGCCGCTGTGCCGCTCCGCGACCTCGGGACTGCAGGGCTCGACCGACTTGACGCCGATGGCGCGCGCCAGGTTCTTGGTGCTCACCTGGCGATCGCCGTGCATGAGCACGACGAGCGGCCGCGCGTTCTCGTCCTGCATGACCAGCGTTTTCACGACCGCATGTTCGTCGACCTCGAGTTGGCGCGCCGACTCGGCCGTGCCGCCGTGCTCGACATAGTCGTAGACGTGCTCGGTGAAGGCGACGCCGGAGCGGCGCAGGAGCTGCGTCGCCGGCGTCTCGCTGACCCGTGTGTTCTTCTTTGCCACCGCGCCATTCTCCGACGCCTTTGGCAAAGCTCAAGCGTCGAGCCCGAACCTCGTCTGGCGACCCCAGCTTCGTTGCCGGGTCAGGAAGGCGACCCAGCCGAGCGCCGCGCCGGTGTGACGCAACAACTGGAAGGTGAAAGGCTCGACCAGCGCCGCGACCAGCGCCCAGGCGAAGCTGGCCCGGCCGGCATCGCCGAGCCAGCGTCGATAGAGATGCACCGACCAGAGATGAAAGGCCAGATCGATGCCGATCTTGCCGACGATGATCGCCGCCACCGGCGCGACGACGTCGATGCGCCCGCGCGCCACGTACACGACGAGCAGCCCAAAGGCGGTCAGGCCGTAGAGCGGCTGCAAGGTGTCGATCGCCTTGACGGGCAGCATCAGCCTGCCGAGCCATCCAGCACGCCGGTCGCCGACCATCGCGCGGTACCAGTACTGCGTCTGCAGGAAGCCGCCGAACCAGCGGCGTCGCTGGCGCAGGAAGGCGCCGACGCTGCCCGGCGCCTCGGTGCGCGCCTGCGCGTCGCCGAGGACACGAAAGCGCCAGTCGAGGCCGCGGTCGACGGCCCGCCGGCGCAGGCGATGGATGAGCTCGTAGTCCTCGACCAGGCAGGCCGCGTCGAAGCCACCGACGGCGATCACGGCGCTGCGCCGAAAGCCGGCGAACGCGCCCGAGATGAGAAGCAGGCTCTCGACCTGCATCCAGGCGTAGCGCGACAGGAAGTTGCGGATGTACTCGTAGGTCTGGAACCACTCGAGGCAGCGGCCGGCGAGCGTGTCCCGGCACACCGGCGTGATGACGCCGGTGGCGGCGACAAGCGCCGGCTCGGCGGCGAAGGCGCGACGCACGGCGCCGATCGCACGTGCATCGAGCAAGGTGTCGGCGTCGACCGTCAGCACGACCTCGGCATCGACACGAACGATCGCCGCGTTGAGAGCGCGCGCCTTGCCGCCGTGCGGCAAGCGCAGCCAGACCAGGCTCGGATGCAAGGGGCTCGGTGCGCTCAGCGTGCCGGGCTCGGGTGCGACGAGGCCGTACTGGTCGACGAGCGTTCGCGCCGTGCCGTCGGTCGATCCGTCGTCGGCGATGACGATCTGCTCGGGCGGCTCGTGCTGCGCCAGCAGCGCGGCGATCGTCGCCGGCAGGACGCGCGCTTCGTCGCGTGCCGCGACGATGACAGCGACGCTGCACTTCGCATCGGCAGGCGCCAGCTGGCGCGGCCGCAGCAACCGCCAGGTGTGCCAGCCGACAAAGCCCTGCAGCACCGTGTCGTAAGCGACGTAGGCGATGCCGACCGACCAGGCGAGCACGCCGCCTTCGACGAAGGCGAAGACGAAGAGTGCGATCCAGAGCAGCAGCACGAGGCCGTGGATGACGACGCTGCGCCACGGCGTGGGCGGCGGCGCGAGCCGGGAAGAAGCGAGCGCAAGGGCCGGCGCGAGGGAATCGGTCAAGGGCGGGATGGACGTGCGTGAAGGGTTGACGGCGATGCGAAGCTACGCAGGAAACCCGTCTGCGGACGCGGACAGACCGCGCCGCGCGTGCAAAGTTTCGTGATCGTGGTGTGAAATACGCGCGTGTCTGCCGCCCGCTACACCCGCACCGCCGTCGTCCTGCACTGGCTCGTCGCCGTGTTCATCGCCGTCAACGTCGCGCTCGCCCTGTCGGTCGACTTTTTGCCCGATGAATGGGTGCGCGCCGTCATCGACGCGCACAAGTCGACCGGCATCACCGTGCTCGGCCTCGTGCTGATGCGCATCCTCTGGCGCATGGCGCATCCGCCGCCGTCGCTGCCCGCCGGCTATGCGCGATGGGAACGCACGGCGGCGCAGGTCGCGCACGGCGCCCTCTATGCGCTCATGCTGCTGCTGCCGATTTCAGGCTGGCTGCACGACTCGGCATGGAAAGACGCGGCGACGCACCCGATGACCCTGTTCGGCCTCGTGCCCTGGCCGCGCATCGGACTGATCGAGGCGATCGAGCCGGTGACGCGGGAATCGCTGCACACGCTCTTAGGCGTCTTCCACACCGCCTTCGGCTACCTGCTTTACGCATTGCTCGTCTTGCACATCAGCGGCGCGCTCAAGCATCAATGGCTCGACCGCCAGCCCGAACTGCAACGGATGACGCTCGGTCGCGGCAAGGTCGGCGACGCTCAGGCGCCGGAGCGAATCGACGCCGCGCCGCGCCGATAGACCAGCATGCGGCCCTTGTATTTCTCATTGCGCGCGGTCGCCTCGGTGTCGAGCCGCTCTTCGGTCAGGGCAAAGCCGAGGGCCGCCATCTGACGGTTGAAGGCCGGCCGGTTGCCGCGATCGGGATCGACGATCCATACCTCGGCCACCGACGTGGTGTGCCGGCCGATGAAGCCGGCGAGCGCGGCCCGCTCGTCGCGTTCGTAGAGCAGGTCGCTGCCGATGACCAGGTCGAAGCGACCGTGCACGGTGCGGCTGCCGAGCGTGCGCGAGCGCACACGCGCCGGCTCGGCGGCGGCCCAGTCGCCGTAACGAAACGGCATCGGCGCGAGTCCGTTCAGGCGCAGGTTCCGGCGCAGGAAGGCGGCCGCCAGCGGATGGCAGTCGCTCGCCGTCACGTCGGCGCCACGCCGATGCCCGACCAGGCTGGCCAAAGCCAGGCCGCAACCCACCTCGAGGATGCGCTCGCCAGCGCGCACCGACCGCCGCGCCAGGCGCGCTGCAAGGTGCGCACCCGAAGGCCAGAGCAGGCCGAACAGGGGCCAGGTTGCCGAAGAGATGCCGCGCCGCTCGGCGTCGCCCAAGGGGTCGAAGAACTGCTGACGGTCGAGCAGCGAGCGAATCGTCAGGTCGCCGGTGCCGGCGACGGCGATGCGCTCCTGCTTGGTGTCGTAGCCGGGCTCGGTCATCGCGGGTCCGGCGCGCCGCACTACTCGACGGAGGCGCCGCTGCGCTTGATGATCGGCGTCATCACCGTCAGCTCGCGGCGCATGAAGCTGCGCAGGTCTTCGGCCGAGCCGCCGACCGGCTCCATGAACTGGCTCGCCAGCTTCTCGCGCACCTCGGGCAGCGCCAGCGCGGCGTTGATCTCCTGGTTCATGCGCTCGACGATCTCGGTCGGCGTCGAGGCCGGCGCCATCACCGCCATCCAGGCCATGTTCTCGATCTCGGGCAGGCCGGCTTCTTTCATCGTCGGGATGTCGGGCGTGAGCGCGCTGCGCTTCGCCGTGGAGACGGCAAGCGGGCGAAGCTTGCCGGACTTGACCTGCGGCATCACAGCCACCGCCGGCACGCAGGCGAACTGCACGTCGCCTTGCAGCACGGCCAGGATCGCCAGCGGCGACGACGCATAGGGGATGTGAACGGCGAAGGTGTCGGTCTTCACCTTGAGCAGCTCGACACCGAGTTGCGAGAGGCTGCCGACGCCTGTCGAGGCGAAGTTGTACTGGCCCGGATGCGCCTTCATCGCCTTCACCAGCTCGCCGAGCGTGTTGATGCCGGAATCGGTGCGCACCGCGCAGACGTTGGCCTGCGAGCCGCCCATCACGACCGGCCGCAGCTCGGTGAAGGGGTCGTAGCCGAGCTTCTTGTAGAGCACGGTGTTGTAGACGAGCGGGCCGTTGGTGCTGACGAGAAAGGTGTAGCCGTCGCCGGGCGACTTGGCGACCGCGCCGGTGCCGGTATTGCCGCCCGCGCCGGCGCGGTTGTCGACGATCACCGCCTGGCCGAGTTTCGGCGCGATCTTCTCGGCGACGATGCGCGCGAACACGTCGGGCGACGAGCCCGCCGCATAGGGAATGACGATGCGGATCGCCCGGTTCGGCCAGGGGCCGCCTTGCGCCAGCGCGGCACCGGCAAGGCAGGCGAGCGTGAATGCCATCGCGCAACGAAGCGCGACGAGCGATGCGAGAACGCGGGAAAGTCTCATGTCGGAATCGGCTCGGTTTCTGCAAAGAAGCGCTCTTCGCCAGCGATGAAGCCGGCAACGAGCACCCGATAGGAGGCCTCGACGACGTCGGGCAAGGAAGGAAACTCGGCCGCGTACGCTTCGGCAAGCGATCGCGCGCGCGCGAACACGGCGGCCTGGCGCTCGGGAGCGGCGACCTGGAAGGCGTCGCGCTTGAAGCGCGTCGCGTCGCGCACGCAGAGCGCACGCTCGGCGAGCAAGGCGACGATCTGCGCGTCGAACGCGTCGATCCTTTTTCGCAGAGCGCCCAGGGTCGCGGCCTGTGGCCGGTAGTCCGGATCGCGAAAGCGGCGCACCGGTGCAATGTCGACGCGAGGTTCCTCGGAGGCGGGCATGACGGGCGATCAAACGCCGAGCAACTCGAAGCGCAGGCCGGCGAATCTGCCGAAGTCGCGATTGAAGGAACCGAGCGCTGCACCGTTCTCCATGGCCAGGGCGGCAAGATGAGCGTCGTTCGTCAAGTTGCCGGCCAGGCCTGCGCCGAAGAGCAAGCGCCCCAGCAGGGCCGCATGGTTCGCACCCGGATGCAAGACCCGCGCCGCCGGATGCGTCAACCAGCTATCCACGACCTGAAGCGCCTGCTCGACCTGGAGCGGTCTGGCAAGGATGCCGGTGCGCGTCACGAGCCGGATGAAGCCCAGGAGCGCGACCCAACTCAGGCCGACCCCGCCAGTGCCTTCGAACGCCTCGCCCAACCAGCGCACCGCTTCGCCCCGGTGCGGCGAATCGAGGTTGGCGGCGTAGACCAGAACGTTGGTATCGGGAAGCTTCACGAGCCGCGGCGCAGCCGGTCCGCCAGAACCTGATCGTCGAGTTCTGCCGCCAAAGCGGTGGCGCGGGTCAGGTCGATCAATGTCTTGCCCATCGCAAAAGACAACTGACGATAAGGCGTGCGCCGCCGAGCAGGGCGAGCCGACAAGCCGTCGCGCAGGGCCTCGTTGAGAACCTGCTTGAACGAAGCGTCGCGCTCGCGCATGGCTTTTTTCAGCAATGCCTGGACATCGGCTTCGAGAGTGACAGTGGTTCGCATTGGCATCAACGCATCAATCAATTGCTGTCATGATGCAATCGTGAGAGACAAAAGTCAATTGGAACCCGGGAAATGCGCGATCGGGCGACCCGATTGCGGCGTCGGGCACCCGCGGTGCCATTGCCGGTTGCGACATATCATGCGGCGGCGGCCCCAGGCGACTCGATCGCCGCTGCCGACCCACCCCGAAACCATGCTGGAGAAAGCGATGATCGTTCGTCGATTTGCAATTGGAACCGCCCTCGCTGTCGGCGCCCTCACCCTCGCCGGCTGCGGCATGATGAACTCGAGCGCACCGACCGCGCCGACGATGTCGGCACCGGCCGCGCCCGCGGCGCCGACCATGCCGGCGATGCCGGCGATGGCCAAGCCGGCGATGCTCGGCAACGCGATGACGGCAACGCTCGCGGCCTCGAACGAAGTTCCGCCCAACGCCAGCTCGGCGACCGGCTCGGCGACGATCAAGCTCGACGGCGACACGCTGAGCTGGAACATCGCCTATTCGGGCACGACCGGCCCGGTGACCGGCGCCCACTTCCACGGTCCGGCCGTGGCCGGCGCCAATGCCGGCGTCGTCCTTCCCTTTGCCGGCAGCCTGGCCAGCCCGATCGTCGGCAGCAAGCAACTCACGCCGGCGCAGATCGTCGACCTGAAGTCGGGCAAGTGGTACATCAACCTGCACACCGCCGCCAACCCGGGCGGCGAGATCCGCGGCCAGGTCCAGTAAGTCGCGGTCCGCTGTCACCCTGAGCAACGCGAAGGGTCTCGGACGACGAGATCCTTCACTGCGTTCGGGATGACAGAGGCGGGCGCCCTCGCTCTTGCAGGGCCGGCGATGCCCTCGCCCTTTCTTCCTCTTGCAGCCGCAGCACTCGGCGCTGCACCTTGCCGGTGGTCGTCATCGGCAAGACATCGATGAACTCGATCTCCTTCGGATACTCGTAGGGCGCGAGCTTGCCCCGCACGTGCGCCTGCAGCTCGTGCTCGAGCTCGCGCGAAGGCGAATGTCCGGGCGCGAGCACGACATAGGCCTTGACCAGTGCGCCGCGCTCGGCGTCGGGCTTGGGAACCACCGCCGCGTTGGCAACGGCCGGGTGCTTGACGAGGCAGTTCTCGATCTCGCTCGGCCCGATGCGATAGCCGGCCGCCTTGAACACGTCGTCGCTGCGGCCCTGGTACCAGAGGTAGCCGGCCTCGTCCATGACCGCACTGTCGCCGGTGCGGCACCAACTGTCGTCGGCGTCGCCGGTGAACTTGGCGCGCGTCGCGTCGTCGCGCTTCCAGTAGCCGAGAAAGAACACCGGGTCGAGGTGGCCATGCACGTCGCGACGATGCAGGGCGACGTCGCCCGGCGCGCCGCGCACGCACTCGACGCCGGCGTCGTCGATGACTGCCACGCGATGGCCGGGATAGGGGCGCCCCATGCTGCCGGCGCGTGCCGGCCAGAGCGGCGCGCAGTTGCCGACGATGTAGTTGATCTCGGTCTGGCCGAACATCTCGTTCGGCACGACGCCGAGCCGGTCGCGGCACCAGGCGAAGACGGCGTCACCGACCGCCTCGCCGGCGCTCATGATGGCGCGCAGATGAAGCTCGAAGCGGGCGCGTGGCTCGGGCACCGCTTTCATCATCGCCTTCAGCGCCGTCGGAAAGAGAAAGGTGTGCGTGACGCGGTGACGCGCCATCAGGCCGAACGCGGTCTCGGGCGAAAAGCGGCCCTGGTAGGCGACGATCTCGCGGCCGAAGTAGAGCGTCGGCAGCAAGGCGTCCATGAGCCCGCCGGTCCAGGCCCAGTCGGCCGGCGACCAGAAGACCGCATCGTCCTGCGGAAACCAGTTCTGGCTGCAGACGAACCCCGGCAGGTTGCCGATCAACCCCCGATGCGCGATCAGAGCGCCCTTCGGCGGCCCGGTCGTGCCGCTCGTGTAGATGAGCACGGCCGGATCGTCGGCGTGCGTCGCGACCGGCTCGATCGCGGGACCGGCACCGGCGACGAGCGCGCTCAGGTCGAAGTCGCCGCGACCTTCGGCCGCACCGACGGCGACGACCGTGGCGAGCCCGGCGCAGAGCGGCCGCGCTTCGAGCACGTTGGCGATGCCGCTCTCGTCGACGAGAGCGAGCCGGGCGCCGCTGTCGTTGATGCGGTATTCGAGCGCGTCGGGGCCGAACAGCATCGACAGCGGCATCGCCACCGCGCCGAGCCGGTACAACGCGATGTGCGCGACCGCCGTCTCGAAGCGCTGCGGCATGACGATGGCGACGCGGTCGCCGCGCTCCACGCCGAGCGTGCGCAACGCGGCGGCGAGCCGGTCGGCGGCGACATCGATCTCGCCATACGTGTAGTCGCGACGCGAGCCGTCTTCGCGCTCGTACCGGATCGCCACCGCCTGCGGCGTCGCGCGCGCCCAGCGCGTGCAGCAGACCTCGGCGATGTTGAAGCGCTCGGGCACCTGCCAGCGAAAGCCGGCATGCAGCTCGGCGTAGCGGTCGGTGACCGCTTCAGCCATCGATCTGCCCGGGAGCGAAGGCAGCGAGCTTGTCGCCGGCGATGCGGCAGATGCGCCAGTCGGGCATCACCACCGCACCCATGCGCTCGTAGAACCGGATCGCGTCGACGTTCCAGTCGAGCACGCTCCACTCGAAGCGGCCGCAGCCTCGTTCCGCGGCCAGTTGCGCCAGCCGCGTGAGCAGCGCTTCGCCGATGCCGCAGCCTCGCTCGGCGGGCTCGACGAACAGGTCCTCGAGATAGAGGCCGGGCCGGGCGAGAAAGGTCGAGAAGTTGGTGAAGAAGAGCGCGAAGGCAACGACGCGCTCGCCGCTGTCGACGACCATCGCTTCGGCCACCGGCCTCTCGCCGAAGAGGTGCGGGCCAAGCGTCTCGGGCGTGACCTGCAGAAGGTGGGTGAGCTTCTCGAACTCGGCGAGCTGGCCGATCAGGCCGACGATCGCCGCGAGGTCGCGCGGCTCGGCCGCGCGGATCGCGAAGCTCGGGGTTTCAGCGGGTGAAGCGGGCGGCATCGGCGAATTGTGGCAGCGCGGCCGAGGCTGCCCGCTGCGCCACGACGGTCGGCGCCGTCTGTTGACGCGCCCTCGCTTCGCGGACCACTTGCGAGTCCGGCGCGGTGGCGGCGATGGCGAACACGCCTTGCAGAAGGACGCCCGTGATGGCGATCGAGAGGGCGGCGGCGAAGAGGCGGCGGGTCGTGGTCATGGCGGGCTCCTGGAGGGGTGCATCGGGAGATGCGTTGTCGATGGAGGGACTGTCCGCTGGCGACCCCCTTTCAGTCCTTGAGCGCGACTGAATCGTCCTTAAACAACCTGTGCGGACAAGCTCTACAGTTCCGTGATGGATTTCGCATCGACCCATGAGCCGCGCCGCGTCGCGACGAGCCGCTTCGTCGAAGCGCGCGGCCTGCGCCATCACCTGCTCGAATGGGGCGACCCCGCTTCGGTCACGCCGGATCGGCCGACGCTCGTCATGCTGCACGGCTGGATGGATGTCGCCGCGTCGTTCCAGTTCGTCGTCGACGCCCTCCCGCAAGATCGCCATGTGCTGGCGCTCGACTGGCGCGGCTTCGGCAGCACCGACACGCCGCAGGCCGACACCTATTTTTTCCACGAGTACCTGGGCGACCTCGAGCGCGTGCTCGATGCGGTGTTCGGCGGCGACCACGCGCCGATCGACCTGCTCGGGCACAGCATGGGCGGCAACGTCGCGATGCTCTATGCGGGCGTGCGGCCGGCGCGCATCCGTCGCCTCGTCAACCTCGAAGGCTTCGGCATGCCGCGTTCGAAGCCCGTGCATGCGCCCAAGCGCATCGTCTCGTGGCTCGATACCCTGAAGACGCCCGAGCAATTGCGGCCTTACGACTCGCTCGAGGCGGTCGCGCAGCGCCTGCAGAAGACCAACCCGCTGCTGCGTGCCGACCGCGCTGCCTGGCTCGCCGGCCATTGGTCGAAGCGCGCCGCGGGCAGCGGCGGCGCACCCGATGCCTGGCATCTGCTCGCCGACCCGAACCACAAGCGGCAAAGCCCGCTGCTGGCGCAAGTCGACGACTGGCTCGAATGCTGGAAGCTGATCACCGCGCCGGTGATGTGGATCGAAGGCGACCGCTCCGACGTCTCGGTCTGGTGGGGCAACCGCTACACCAAGGCCGAGTTCCACGAGCGGCTGAACGTCGTGGCGAGCGTCGAGCGGCACGTCGTCTCCCCGGCCGGCCACATGCTCCATCACGACCGCCCGGAGGACATCGCCCGGCTGCTCGAGGCGTTCCTGTCAGAATCCCGCCCTTCCTGAATCGAGATGCACGCGAGAGCGCACCATGGACGTCGAACACATCAATGACATCGGCAAGCAACTGGCCGACCTGACCCAGCGAACCACGGCTCTTCGGGGGTATCTTTGACTACGACCGCAAAGCGCTCCGCCTGAACGAGGTCAACGCCGCCCTCGAGAACCCCAAGGTCTGGGACGAGCCGAAGCGAGCGCAGGAGCTCGGCCGCGAAAAGCGCGCGCTCGAAAACGTCGTCGAGACAGTCGACCACCTGACCACCAACCTCGCCGACAACACCGAGCTTTACGACATGTCGAAGGCCGACCAGGACTTCGACGGCCTGCTCGCCATCGAGGCCGACGCGGCCAAGCTCGATGCCACCGTCGCCGGGCTCGAGTTCCGGCGCATGTTCCACCAGCAAGAGGACCCGCTCAACTGCTTTCTCGACCTGCAGGCCGGCGCAGGCGGCACCGAGGCGCAGGACTGGTGCCAGATGCTGCTGCGCCAGTACCTGAAGTACTGCGAGAAGAAGGGCTTCAAGACCGAGGTGATGGAAGAAAGCGCGGGCGACGTCGCCGGCATCAAGAGCGCGACGATCAAGGTCGAGGGCGAATACGCTTTCGGCCTCTTGCGCACCGAGACCGGTGTCCATCGCCTGGTACGGAAGAGCCCCTTCGACTCTTCGGGTGGCCGGCACACCAGCTTCGCCAGCGTCTTCGTCTACCCCGAGGTCGACGACTCGATCCAGATCGACATCAACCCTGCCGACGTGCGCACCGACACCTTCCGCGCCTCGGGCGCGGGCGGCCAGCACATCAACAAGACCGACTCGGCGGTTCGCCTCACGCACATCCCGACCAACATCGTCGTGCAGTGCCAGAACGACCGCTCGCAGCACCGCAACCGCGACGAGGCCTGGCAGATGCTGCGTTCGCGCCTGTACGAGCACGAGATGCGCATCCGCATGGCGGCGCAGCAGAAGCTCGAGGACTCGAAGACCGACGTCGGCTGGGGCCACCAGATCCGCAGCTACGTGCTCGACCAGAGTCGCATCAAGGATCTGCGCACGAACGTCGAGGTGAGCAACACGCAGAAGGTGCTCGACGGCGACCTCGATGTCTTCATCGAGGCGAGCCTGAAGCAGGGCGTCTGAGTTTTTTTGGCCGTGACACGCATGCTATGATGCGTGTCACGGCAGGAGTGGAAGACGCCATGAAAACGATGAACGTTCGCGAGTTGCGCCAGGGAACCCCCCGGCTCAAGCAGACACTTGCCAAAGAGGGCGAAGTTCTCCTCGTTTCGAACGGCGAGCCGATCGCGCGATTGCTTCCCGTCAACGCCAAACCCAGGCCGAAGTTGCCCTCGATGAAGGCATTTCGCGACTCGATGCCGATGATGGACGTGCCGTCCGAAATTCTCATTCGCGAGGACCGGGACCGCCGTGGCACGTGATGCGGCGGCAGCGGTCTGCTACGTCGATGCCAGCGCGCTGATCAAGCGCTATCTTCGCGAGACGGGGAGCGAAGCCTTCGACGTGTTCTGCGAACGAACCGAGATCGAACGCGTGATCTGCCCGCTCGGCATGACCGAGTTCACGAGCACGTTGCAGCGACGCCTGCGGCTCGGGAATCTCAATACGCGCCAGGCGGGCCGGGTGCGACAGGCACTCATCGCCGACATCGCTTCCGGCGGGTGGCGCGTGATCGATTTCGAATCCGACGTCTTTTCGAAGGCGAACCAGCTCCTTGGCGAGCTCGGCTTGCCTTTGTCGACGCTCGATGCGCTCCACCTCGCATGCGCGCTGCAATACGGAGCGGTCCATTTCGCCACCGCGGACCGCCAGCTCGCGACGGCGGCCCGCAAAGCAAAGCTCCAAGTCCATACCTTCTGACCCTACTCAAAAGACTCCCATGCGCGAAGGCACCGCTCCCCTCATCCGCCGCGAAGACTACGCGGCGCCGCCGTTCTGGATCCGCAAGGTCGACCTCACGTTCGACCTCGATCCGGCCAAGACGATGGTCGTCAGCCGCATGCAGATCGAGCGCAACGCCGGCGTTGCGCCGGGCCCGCTCAAGCTGCACGGCGAAGACCTCGTTCTCACGCGCTGCCTTGCCAACGGCGAATCGGTTTCGTTCCGTCACGAAGACGGCTTTCTCGTCATCGACACGCTGCCCGAAGGCAACTTCACGCTCGAGATCCGCAACACCTGCGCGCCGGAGAAGAACACCCAGCTCTCGGGCCTCTACACCTCGGGTGGCGGCTTCTTCACGCAGTGCGAGGCCGAGGGCTTTCGCCGCATCACCTTCTTTCTCGACCGGCCCGACGTGATGGCCGAGTACACGGTGCTGATGCGCGCCGGCAAGGCGTCCTACCCAGTCCTGCTCTCGAACGGCAACCTTGTCGAACAAGGCGATCTCGACAACGGGCGCCACTACGCGAAGTGGCACGACCCCTTTCCGAAACCCAGCTATCTGTTCGCGCTGGTCGCGGCCGACCTGGTCGCGCGCGAGCAGAGCATTCGCACGCGCGCGGGCAAGGACCATCTGCTCCAGGTGTGGGTGCGGCGCGGCGACCTCGACAAGACCGAGCACGCGATGAATTCGCTGGTCGCCTCGGTGGTCTGGGACGAGGCGCGCTTCGGCCTGCCGCTCGATCTCGAGCGCTTCATGATCGTTGCCGTCGGCGACTTCAACATGGGGGCGATGGAGAACAAGGGGCTCAATCTTTTCAACGCCAGATACGTGCTTGCCAACCAGGCGACCGCCACCGACGACGACTACGCCGCGATCGAGTCGGTGGTCGGCCACGAATACTTTCACAACTGGACGGGCAACCGCATCACCTGCCGCGACTGGTTCCAGCTCAGCCTGAAGGAAGGCCTGACGGTCTTTCGCGACCAGGAATTCAGCATGGACATGATGGCCAGCGCTTCGGCGCGGGCCACCAAGCGGATCGAGGACGTGCGCTCGCTGCGCCAGGTCCAGTTCCCCGAAGACGCCGGTCCGATGGCGCATCCGGTGCGGCCCGACAGCTACGTCGAGATCAACAACTTCTACACGCCCACCGTCTACGAGAAAGGCGCAGAGGTCGTGCGCATGATGCAGACGCTGGTCGGCCGCGCCGGCTTCGCGCGCGGCATCACGCTCTACTTCGAACGCCACGACGGCCAGGCCGTGACCTGCGACGACTTCGCGCAGGCGATCGGCGATGCCAACCCGGGCAGCGAGCTGAGCAAGCGGCTGGTGCCGTTCAAGCGCTGGTACGCGCAGGCCGGCACTCCGCGCGTCACGGCACGCGGACGCTACGACGCGCCCTCGCGCACCTACACGCTCGGCCTCGAGCAGTCGGCGGCGGCTTCAGCGGGGACGGCCTCCAGGGAGCCGTTCGTCATCCCGCTCGAGATCGGCCTGCTCGCACGCGACGGTAGGGCCATGATGCTTCGCCTCGAAGACGAGGACCTGTCGGCCGCAGCGACCAGCCGGGTCCTCGTGCTCGACGAAGCGCGCGCCTTCTTCACCTTCGTCGACGTCGACGAAGCGCCGGTGCTCTCGCTGCTGCGCGGCTTCTCGGCGCCGGTCCAACTCGTCGACGGCCTGGGCGACGCCGAGCTGACCGTGCTGCTGCGCCACGACAGCGATCCTTTCAACCGCTGGGAGGCCGGGCAGCGGCTGGCCATGAGCCGCCTGCTCGCCGCGGTCAAGGACGACGCCGCGACAGCGCTCGATGCAGATTTCATCGAGTCGATGCGCGAAGTCCTGCGCAGCCCCGATCTCGACGCCGCGTTCAAGGCGCTCGCGCTCACGCTGCCGAGCGAGGTCTACATCGCCGAGCAGCTCGCCACCGTAGACCCGCAACGCATCCATGCGGCGCGCGAAGGGATGAAGCGGCAGCTCGCCACGGCGCTCGCCGCCGACTGGCAATGGGCCTTCGAGACGAACCAGGTCACCGGCGACTACTCGCCCGACTCTGCGTCATCGGGCCATCGTTCGCTCGCCAACCTGGCCTTGACGATGCTGTGCATCGCGGCGCGCCAAAGCGGCGATGCGGCGTGGCCGGGCCGCGCCTGGCAGCGCTTCAAGGACGCTTCGAACATGACCGACCGGCAAGGCGCGCTGATGGCGCTGATGGCCTCGGGCTCGGTCCTCGCCGACGCGGCGTTCGAGCGCTTTCACGCCTTGTTCAAGAGCGACGCGCTCGTCATCGACAAGTGGTTCTCGCTGCAGGCCGCGGCGCAAGAGTCCGACGGCCGTGTCTTCGAGCGCGTCAAGCAGCTCCTCAGGCATCCGGACTTCTCGCTCGCCAACCCGAACCGCGCGCGCAGCGTCATCGGCGCCTTCTGCGTCGGCAACCCGGGCGGCTTTCATCGCGCCGACGGGGCGGGCTACGCGTTCTGGGCCGATCGCGTGCTCGAGCTCGACGCCATGAACCCGCAGCTCGCCTCGCGCACCGCCCGCGCGCTCGATCGCTGGACGCGGCTGGCCGAGCCCTACCGCAGCGCGGCGCAAGCGGCGCTGACCCGCGTCGCCGCGCAAGCCAAGCTCTCGAACGACACGCTCGAGATCGTGTCGCGAGCGCTCGCAGGAGCCTGAGATGGCGACGAAAAAGGAAGCGAAGAAGAACGCGTTCTACGCGCAGTCGGGTGGCGTCACCGCCGTCATCAACGCCTCGGCCTGCGGCGTCATCGAGACGGCGCGCGCGCATCGCGACCGGATCGGCACGGTCTACGCCGGCCGCAACGGCATCATCGGCGCGCTCACCGAAGAGCTGATCGACACGAACAAGGAGTCGGCCGCGGCGATCCGCGCGCTGCGATCGACGCCTTCGGGCGCCTTCGGCTCGTGCCGCTACAAGCTGAAGTCGCTCGAGACGAACCGCCGCGAGTACGAGCGGCTGATCGAGGTCTTCAAGGCGCACGACATCGCCTGGTTCTTCTACAACGGCGGCGGCGATTCGGCCGACACCTGCTTCAAGGTGAGCCAGCTTTCCGAGAGCATGGGCTACCCGCTGCAGGCGATCCACGTGCCGAAGACGGTCGACAACGACCTGCCGATCACCGACTGCTGCCCGGGCTTCGGCTCGGTCGCCAAGTACGTCGCCGTCTCGGCGCTCGAGGCCTCGTTCGACGTGCGCTCGATGGCGCGCACCTCGACGAAGGTGTTCGTGCTCGAGGTGATGGGCCGCCACGCCGGCTGGATCGCGGCGGCGGGCGGACTGATCGAGTCGCACGGCATCCCGGTCGTCATCCTCTTCCCGGAAATCGAGTTCGACGAGAAGCAGTTCATCGCCAGGGTCGATGTGCTGGTGAAGGAGCACGGCTATTGCACGGTCGTCGTCTCCGAAGGCGCGCACTATGCCGACGGAAGCTTCCTCGCAGAGCAGGGCTCGCGCGACGCCTTCGGCCACGCCCAGCTCGGCGGCGCCGCGCCGGTCGTCGCCAACATGGTCAAGAACGCGCTCGGCCACAAGTTCCACTGGGCCGTCGCCGACTACCTGCAGCGCGCGGCGCGGCACATCGCCTCGAAGACCGACGTGAAGCAGGCCTACGACCTCGGCAAGCGCGCCGTCGAGCTGGCGCTGCAGGGCGAGAACGCCGTCATGCCGACGATCGAGCGCGTGTCCGACGTGCCGTATCGCTGGAAGATCGGCGTGGCGAAGCTCGCCGACGTCGCCAACGTCGAGAAGTTCATGCCGCGCGACTTCATCACGGCAGACGGCTTCGGCATCACCGAGAAGTGCCGCCGCTACCTCGAGCCGTTGATCGCGGGCGAGGACTATCCGGCCTATCGACGCGGACTGCCGGTGTATGCGACGCTGAAGAACGTCGCCGTGCCGAAAAGGCTGCCCGAATTCGCTCTGAAGTAAGTTCCTCCCTCTCCCGCACGCTGGGACAGGGCTGGGGTGAGGGTCCGGCTCCGACCCTCCGCTAGAATGCTTGGCTTCGCTCCGGCTTCGGCCGACGCGACGCCGGCGTAGCTCAGTTGGTAGAGCAGCGCATTCGTAATGCGAAGGTCGGGAGTTCGACTCTTCTCGCCGGCACCAATCCTTCCTGGGCTCATTGGCCGTTATACAACAATATTATTTTTTGTTGTATAACCGGTCCATACCGAAGCGCTACATCGACCTTCCGGTCTCCGCGGCCACTGCCTACGCTCAACTGCAGAGCGCTGCGCTGGCCGTCGAACTGGCGCGCGACGTGGCGCACCTGCACGGCAGTTTCTCGAGCAAGCAGGTCAGGGGTTCGACGCAGTGGTACTTCTCGTTTCGCGAGAGCAGCCAGCGAGTCCGCCAGATCTACGTTGGCCCCGACAGCGGCGACGTCCGCGCGCTCGTCGACAAGGCGCGCGCCGGCTCGCCACCGCTCGAACGCCTTGGCGCCCTCGCCCGCTCTGCACTTGCGCTCGGCTGCGACGCGGTCCAGCGCAAGCACCTCTCGGTCATCCTGCGGCTGAACGAATACAGCTTCTTTCGAGCCGGCGGCGTGCTCGTCGGCACGCACGCATTTCTCGCCTACGCCAACCAGCTCGGCATTCGCTGGATCGAGCCGGACCAGACGGCCGACATCGACTTCGCCCACGCCGGCCGCAACCTCTCGATCGCTCTTCCAGCCGACATGCGGGCCGAACCGAACACCGCCCTGACGACGATGGCCGAAGGATTCCTTCCCATCGTCCATTACCGCGGCGTTCCGGGTGCCTCGCACCGGCATCGCGACGAGCCTGAATTCCAGGTCGACTTCCTGACGCCGCGCGTCGCCGACAACGACGACGCCGTACACATCGAGAACCTCGATGTCGCATTGCAGCCCTTGCGCTTCATGGAGTTCTCGCTCGAGGACGTGCAGCAGGCGACGCTCTTCGATCGGACCGGCCGTTCGGTCGTGGTCAGCCTGCCCGCGCCGCAGCGCTATGCCGTGCACAAGCTGCTCGTCATCGGCGAGCGGACCGGCCGCTTCAAGGCCAAGGTGAGTAAGGACCTGGCGCAGGCGGCATCGCTCATTGAGTACTTCCTGGCAAGCGACCCCGGCGCGCTGCACGCGGCCTGGGCCGAAGCCCTCGCCCGAGGCCCAGGCTGGCGCAAACGGGCGCGCGAGGGACGCAAGGCGCTCGCGGCCGCAGCACCGGAGTTCGCCAAAGCCCTGCGGGTGTGAGACGACCGCAGCAGCTACAACGCGCGTCGTTCTCGTACCTGGTTCGACGGCCCCTGCGCCGATTCGCCCTGGTCGAGCCCCGCGAACGCCGAGTCAGCGGCGAGTTCGGGATCCATGTGGCGCGACTCCAGGAACAGGGAGTCGGCGACGTGGAATGCGGAGTCGGGATCCGTTTCTGCCCCGCCTCTCAGCACGTGGCCGATGAAGGCAGCGATCCACGGGCGACGCGACATCGTCGGCCGCTGCGTGGTGTCGAGGTCGTTGCGAACATCAGGCTTGCTCATGGAGATTCTCCTTCTTCCTTTCAGACGGAGGCGCTGCTGCAAACCGGACGTGGGCTGAAAAAATCTTTGCGAGAGGGTGCGGCGTCGGAACGAACGCCGCACGAGATACTTCCATCCGATCATGAACACGACCTCCCTCCGATCGCTCGCCTTGATGGCACTTCTCGCCAGCTTCGCCTCGACGTCCGCGGTGCGGGCGCAGACGACTTTGCCGGCGCCCTTGCCGCCGTTCAGCGCCGCCGAAGTCGAATGGAGCACCGTCTCCGGAAACTCGACCGTGGAAGGCGTGGCCAGGGTCGGCCTCAGCGCGGTGCGCACCTGCGCCGGCGCCGAGGCGCAGCTCGTGCCGGCGAGCGCATTCGCCACCGCGATGATGCGCACCGTGTTCGGCAACGCGGCGCGCGGCTATGTGACGCTGGCCTCTTCGCCGGCCTATCCGCGCAACATTCCGCCCGACTTCGCCAGGTCGATCCGGCGCGTCCCGTGCAGCCCGACCGGCGAGTTCCGCTTCGAGGCCGTACCGGCCGGCACCTGGTACGTGTTCGCCAACGCTCTCTGGCGAGAAGGCGACGAAGCCGTGCCACGTGGCGGTTCGCTGATGAGGCGGGTCGACGTGGCCGAACGGGCCACGGTACGGGTCGTCCTCGAGCCCTGATCGCGCGACGACGAAGTTTCACCCTGTTCGGCCGGGTCGGCCGTTCAACGCATGTCCGCCACTTCCTTCCCGGAGATTTCGACATGCCGACCCGCCGCCTCTTGCTCGCCCTGCTCGCCGCCGCCGCGGCGAGTGCCTGCACTTCCACCCCCGCCTGCGCCGCAGGCAACCTCGTCGACATGCAGATCGTCGACCGCAGCCGTGGCGACATCCTCTCGACCTGGCGCTATCGCAGCGCCAGCTACGTCGCCGGCCGGCCGGGCGATCGCTACGCGGTGCGCCTCACCAACCGCTCGGGCGCGCGTGTGCTCGTCGTGCTGTCGGTCGACGGCGTCAACGCGGTGAGCGGCGAGACCGCGTCGACCGGACAGACCGGCTACGTGCTCGGCCCCTGGGCGACGGCCGAGATCACGGGCTGGCGCAAGAGCTATTCCGAGGCCGCCGCCTTCTACTTCACCGCCCTGCCCGACTCGTACGCCGCACGCACCGACCGGCCCGACAACGTCGGCGTGATCGGCGCGGCGATCTTTCGCGAGCGCGTGCAGCCGCCGCCGCCGCGTCCCTATGAATCGCAGCCGCCGATCTCGAGCGGCAGCAATCGCTACGACAGCGACATGCGGCAGGAGCCCGAGCGCCGCGCCCAGGCGGCCGGCAGCATGGGCGCCGCCGACGCCTCGTCGAGCGAGCGATCGTCGGCGGCACCGGCCGCATCGCCGCCGCCCATGCGCGATCGCGAGTCGCTCGCCAAGGCCGAGAAGCTCGGCACAGGCCACGGCGAGCGCGAATATTCGCCGACGACGCAGACCAGCTTCGAGCGGGCCAGCTCGCAGCCGGCCGAAGTCGTGCAGATCCGCTACGACAGCTACGCCAACCTGCTGGCGAGCGGCGTCATCGGTCGGCCGCGGCAGCCAGTCGTGCCGCAACCTTTCCCTGGGTTCGTCGCCGATCCGGGCTGAGTGACAAGTACGTCAGACCGGTCAGGGCACCAGAAGGGCCTGGCCCTGCAGCTTCGCGCCCTGCCCGTAGCGCTCGTAGATGGCGCGGCGCCGACGCGGATCGACGTTGACCCGGTCGAGGTTGCCGGCGACGTGCGGCAGCGCGAGCAGCCGCGGGTCCATCACCTTGAACCACAGCGGCGGCACGTACGCCAGAGTGAACATGCCGAAGTAGCCGCTCGGCAGCTGCGGCAGTTCGTCGAACTGGCGCAGCGACTGGTAGCGACGCGACGGGTAGGCGTGATGGTCCGAGTGCCGCTGCAGGTGGAACAGCACGAGGTTGGTCACCAGGTGGTTGGCGTTCCATGAGTGATGCGGCTGCGGCGACTCATAGGCGCCGCTCGGCAGGCGCGCCCGGAGCAGCCCATAGTGCTCGACGTAGTTGGCCGAGGTGAGCTGCCACCACGCGACGAGGTTGTGAACGATCAGGAACGGCAGCATCACCCAGCCGAAGGCGAGCAGCAGGCCGAGCTGGAGCAGCGCGGTCACGGTGTACGACTGCAGGATGACGTTGTGCGCGCTCCAGGCGCGCCGGCCCTGCGGCGCCAGCCGCTCGCGCTCCAGCCGCCAGGCGCGGACCACCCCGCCCGGCAGCTCGCGCAAGGCGAAGCGGTAGATGCTCTCGCCCATGCGCGCGCTCGCGTGGTCCTCGGGGGTCGAGACCCAGCGGTGATGGCCGCGGCCATGCTCGACCGTGAAGTGACCGTAGGCCGGCACCGCCAGCACCAGCCGCGCCAGCCACTGCTCGATCGCCGTGCGCTTGTGGCCGAGCTCGTGGCCGGTGTTGATGCCCAGCCCCGAGTCGGCGCCGGCCACGTAGCCCATCAGCAGCACCGCCCACCACGAGAGGTCGTGCGTGCCGACCCACCAGGCGCAGCCGATCAGGGCGAAGAAGTGGAGTGGCACGGTCGCCCAGGTGAGCCAGCGGTAGTAGCGGTCTTCTTCGAGCTGCGGCACCACCGCCTCGGGCGGGTTGTTCTCGTCCTCGCCGATCAGCGCGTCGATGAGCGGCATCAGGCCGTAGCTGATCACCAGAGGCAAGGCGAGCGCTATCTCGAGGCCGGTCGCACGCTGCGCGGCCATGCCGAGGAAGGGAAGCAGGGGATAGACGACCGAGAGCGACCACCAGGCGCGCTTGCGGTCGCGGTATTCGACGCGCTGCTGCGATGGATCGACCGCCACGTACAGCCTCGTCATGCGCATCCCACCCCTTCGCGGCGATCGTACCCGAGCGCATGTGGACCGCCTGCCCCGGTCGGGGCTTTCACCCCGTTTCGCGACCCTGGCCGTACCAAGCCGCCGCGGCGAGCGCCAGCACCTCCACGCCCGCTTGCGCCGCAGGCAATCTGGTCGACATGCAGATCGTCGACCGCCTGGCCAAGGCCGAAAAGCGCCGCACCGGCCACGGCGAGCGCGAGTATTCGCCGACGACGCAGACCGCCTTCGAGCGGGCCAACTTGCAGCCGGCCGAGGTGGTGCAGATCCGCTGCGACAGCTACGCCAACCTCGTCGCATGCAGCGTGATTGCGCGGCCGCAACCGGCGCCGTTCTACCCGCAGCCCTTTCCCGGCTTCGCCCCCGATCCGCGCTGAGCCGGCGGCACCGGGTCAACCGCACAGCGTCGGCAGGGCGGCGCGACGCTTGGCGATCTCGCCTGGAATCGCGGCCAGCGACTCGGCGCTCATCCGCTCGCGAGGGCCATCGCGGGCAATCGCTTCCAGCGAATCCAGTTCGGCGCGGGCGTCGACGCAGCGTCGCTTCAGAATCTCCTGGCGTTGGCGATCGAGCTCAATCGCACGACGCGCCTCCTCGAGCCCGTATCGCTCGTTGGACTCCTGGGATTCGCGACCGAGCTTCATCAGATCCTCGGCCATCACCCGGGCGGCCTCGCGCCGATCCTTCTCCGGAATGTCCTGGCGCACGCCGCGGTACAGATCCTCGGTCATTCGACGCTGCTCGGCCGCCTCGGCCACGGGATCGGGCGGCGCCGGCGCCGGTCCCTGCGGGGACGCGGGGGCTTCGACCGACGCTGCCGGCTCGACCGGTTCGCGGACCGGAATCGGATCGACCGGCACACCCACCGCGCCCGCGACGGGCGGCCCGGCGAGGCGCGCTTCCTCCGCCGCGGCACGCTCGGCGCGCGAGGGCGAGCGGGAGCAGGCCGCCAGCATCACGCAAAGCAGGAGGGAGGCCGCTCGCGCCGAGTTCAGGCGGTGAAAATCGAACGGGCGGACACGTCGGAACATGAAGAGGTACCTGGTCTGGCGGGCAGCGCAACGGCTGATGGCGCTGGCATCATCATCCGTTGGCATCGCGCAAAAGACAACCATGGCACAGCACCCGTTACTGAGCCGTCGCCGCCGAGCCGACTTGCTGCTGCGCGTCCTCGCGCATGGCCAGGCGCCAGAGGCGGATGCCGCGACCCGTGAAGACGCCGCTGAAGGCGCCGTAGAGCGTGCCGATGCCGAGCGCCAGGTCGTGCTGATGGGCCAGTTCGGGATGCATGGCGAGCGCGACGCCGAACACGTACTTGGTGAAGAAGAGGCCCATCATCAGCGCCAGCGGAACGATGCTGCCGGCGACCTGGAAACTGCGCGTCGCCGCGTCGTATCGGGTCGTCGCGGGCAAGGGCATCTGCAGGACCAGCGCTGCGATCGACACCGCGGCCACCGCCCAGCCGACCAGCGCGCCCGGCGACTCGCCAAAGGCCGAGAGCACGCCGTAGACGGCGAGGCCCGTCATGGCGACCGGCATGATGGTGATACGCATCAGGCTGACCCGGCTGGCGATCAGTTGCCTGGCGCCGAGCCAGAGCAGCAACGCGAACAAGCCGAACACCCACTTGGGCGTGGAAGAGAGAATCTGCAGCAACATGAGTGACTCCTGAAAATCGAAGTGAAGCAAGGTGGGATGGCGTGACTGTCGCGATGCCCGGCGAAAGCGGCCAGCGCGCTGCGACGAATGGCGACGGCGCGTCGCGAAATGCAGCCCGCACGACGCCGGCGGAAGCGGGGAGACGACGATGCAAGCGCAGCAAGCGGACCTGAAGGAGTGGATCGGCCGCAGCGAGACGCTGCGCGACACGGTAGGCGCGACGCCGGTGATCGGCCTCGCGGCGACCCTCGATCACGCGGCGGCCGAGGTGCCGGCGGGCACGCCCTTGCCACCTCTCTGGCACTGGCTGTACTTCCTGCCGATGCACCGCCAGTCCGAGATCGGCCCCGACGGTCACGCGCGACGCGGCGGCTTCCTGCCGCCGGTGCCGCTGCCGCGGCGCATGTGGGCGGGCAGCGAGCTCGAGTTTCGCGCGCCCATCCGTGTCGGCGATCGCGTCGCGCGCACCTCGACGATCGTCGACGTGTCGATGAAGGACGGGCGCAGCGGCCCGCTCGTCTTCGTCAAGGTGCGCCACGAGCTGCGCTGCAACGACGCGGCCGAGCCGGCGCTCGTCGAGTTCCACGACATCGTCTATCGCGAGGCGCAGCAGCCCGGCGACGTCGCGCCACCACCGCAGCTTGCACCCGATGCGGCCGCGTGGCGGCGCACCGTCGTGCCCGACGACGTGCTGCTGTTCCGCTATTCGGCGCTGACCTTCAACGGCCACCGCATCCACTACGACCGCCGCTACGTGACCGAGGTCGAGGGCTACCCCGGCCTCGTCGTGCACGGCCCGCTCATCGCCACCCTGCTGCTCGACCTGCTGCGCCGCGAGCAGCCCGACGCCCACGTGGCGAGCTTTCGCTTCAAGGCCTTGCGCCCGACCTTCGACCTGCATCCCTTCCACGTGCAAGGCGCGCCGCAGGGCGATGGCCGCACCGTGCGTCTCTGGGCAAGCGACGACGAAGGCTGGCTGACGATGGACGCGACCGCGACGCTTCGCTGAAGGGACACCGACCCATGCAACCGCTGAAAGGCCTCACCGTCGTGACGCTCGAGCACGCCATCGCCGCGCCGTTCGCGACGCGCCAGCTCGCCGACCTGGGCGCGCGCGTCATCAAGATCGAGCGGCCTGGCGTCGGCGACTTCGCGCGCGGCTACGACGAGCGCGTGCGCGGCCTGGCCTCGCATTTCGTCTGGACCAACCGCTCCAAAGAGAGCCTGACGCTCGACCTCAAGCACCCCGAAGCCGCGGCGTTGCTGCAGCGTCTCGTCGTCGAGAAGGCCGACGTGCTGGTGCAGAACCTCGCACCCGGCGCGGCGGCGCGCCTCGGCATGTCGTTCGAGGCGCTGGCGGCTGTCAAGCCCGGCATCGTCGTCTGCGACATCTCCGGCTATGGCGACGACCCCGAGCATCCCGGCCCCTACCGCGACAAGAAGGCCTACGACCTGATGGTGCAGAGCGAGTCTGGCTTTCTCTCGGTGACCGGCACGCCCGAGGAGCCTAGCAAGTCGGGGATGTCGATCGCCGACGTCGCGGCCGGCATGTACGCGTACACCAACATCCTCGCGGCGCTGATGCAGAGAAGCATCGACGGGCGCGGCCGGCGCATCGACATCTCGATGCTCGAATCGCTCGCCGAATGGATGAGCTATCCGCTGTACTACGCCTTCGACGGCGCGCCGCCGCCGCCGCGCACAGGCGCCAGCCACGCCACGATCTATCCCTATGGACCCTTTCCCGCGGGCGACGGCAAGACGGTGATGCTCGGCCTGCAGAACGAGCGCGAGTGGGCCGCGTTCTGCGCCAGGGTGCTGCTGCAGCCGAGCCTCGCCACGGACCCGCGCTTTGCCGGCAACGCGAAGCGCAGCGGCGAGCGCATCGCCTTGCGCGCCTTGATCGTCGAGGCCTTCGCCTCGCTCACCGCGGCGGAGGTGCTGGCCCGCCTCGACGACGCGCAGATCGCCAACGCGCAGGTCAACACCATGCACGAGCTCTGGCAGCACCCGCAACTCGTGGCGCGCCAGCGCTGGCGCGAGGTCGGCTCCTCCGCCGGGCCGCTACCGGCGATGCTGCCGCCTGGAAGCCGAGGTGACGATGACGGCCCGCGCATGGACCCGATCCCGTCGCTCGGCCAGCACACCGACGCGATCCTCGCCGAGCTGGGCCTCGACGCCACGGCGATCGCGGCCTTGCGCGCGGTCGAGGCGATCTGAGGCGTTACGGCTCCCCTTGCGTCGTCATCCTGAGCGGAGCGAAGGATCTCATCAGTGGCAGAGACGGAGATCCTTCACTGCGTCAGGATGACAGGGACTGCGTTCAGGATGACAAGTGTTGAAGCGCCTGCCAGACCCGCTCCGACGTGGCCGGCATCCGGATCTTCTCGGCGTCACGGCCGAGCCCGGCATGCGCGAGCGCGTCGACCAGCGCGTTCATCACCGCCGGCGTCGCGCCGATCGTGCCCAGCTCGCCGACGCCCTTGACGCCGAGCGGGTTGGTCGCGGTGGGGATCGACGTGTCGAACCCGGTGCTGAAGTTGACGCCGTTCTCGGCGCGTGGCATCGCGTAGTCCATGAAGCTGCCGGTGACGAGCTGGCTGCTCCCGGCGTCGTAGACGATCTCTTCGCACAGCGCCTGGCCGATTCCCTGCACCGCCCCGCCATCGACCTGGCCGCGTGCGATGGTCGGGCTGACGACGCGGCCGATGTCGTTCACCGACGCATAGGAGAGCAGTTGCACGTCGCCGGTAAGCGGGTCGACTTCGAGCTCGCAGATGTGGCAGGCGTTCGGCCAGGTCGGGCCGCCGGCGGTGGTCGTCGCCTCGACGTGGATGCGCGCGCCGTCCTGCTTGCCGGCCAGCTCGAACAGGTCGATGCCGAGGTCGGTGCCGACGACCGAGAAGCGTCCGGCGCGGTACTCGATGTCGGCGGGCGCCGCTTCGAGCGCCTTGGCGGCGAGCGTCTTGCCCTCGTCGACGGTCTTCTCGGACGCGACGTGCACCGCCGAGCCGCCGGTGAAGAGCGAGCGCGAGCCGGCGCTGCCGAAGCCGTTGCCGCGATCGGTGTCGCCCTGCACGATGCGCACGCGCTCGATCGGCACGCCGAAGACATCGACGACGAGCTGCGCGTAGCTGGTCTGGATGCCCTGACCCATCTGCTGCGTCGCCGAGAAGATCTCGATGAAGCCGTCGGGGGTGACGTCGATGCTCACGGTCTCCTGGAAGGCGTTGCCGCCGGTCCATTCGAGAAAGGTGGCGATGCCGCGGCCGCGCAGCTTGCCGCGCTTCGCCGATTCTTCGCGCCGCGCCGCATAGCCGTTCCAGTCGGCGAGCGCGAGGCCCTGGTCGAGGATCTTCTCGAAGGCGCCGCTGTCGTAGGTCTGGCCCATCGCGTTCTTGTAGGGCATCTGCTCGGGGCGGATCATGTTGCGCCGGCGCAGTGCCGCCGGATCCATCTTCATCTCGCGCGCCGCCGCGTCCATGAGCCGCTCGATGAGGTAGATCGCCTCGGGCCGACCGGCGCCGCGATAAGGCCCGGTCGGCGCGGTGTGCGTGAGGACAGCCTGCAGGTGCAGGTCGATGACGCCGATGTCGTAGATGCTGGTCGAGACCCACGGGCCGATCAGGAGCTGGATCGCCACGCCGGCGCCGGTCGCGTAGGCACCGACGTTGCAGAGCGACTTCACGCGCAAGGCCAGCACGCGCCCGTCGGCGTCGAGCGCGAGCTCGGCGTGGCTGGTCACGTCGCGGCCCGGCGAGGCGGAGAGAAAGTCCTCGGAGCGATCGGCCTGCCAGCGCACCGGGCGCTTGAGCTGCTGTGCCGCATAGGCGACGACGATGTCTTCCGGGTACGGCCCCGTCTTCATGCCGAAGCCGCCGCCGACATCGCCGACGACGACGTGCACCTGCTGCGGCGTGAGGCCGGGAATGGCGCCGGCGATGCCGCCTGCCACCGCAGTCGGCATCTGGTTGCTGATGCGCACCTCGATGCGGCCTTTCGCCGCGTCGAACGACGCGACGATGCTGCGCGGCTCTATCGGCGCCGCCGACAGGCGCTGGTTGACGATGTCGAGCGAGACGCGATGCGCGGCCCGCGCGAAGGCTTCGTCGGAGGCACCGGCGTTGCCGTGCCGCATCTCGGCGCAGATGTTGTCGGGCGCGTCGGCTACGACGGCGGCCGCGCCGGCGGTCGTCGCCGCAACGACGCCGACTACGGCGGGCAACTCCTCGTAGTCGACGACGATTGCTTCCAGGGCGTCGCGTGCCACCTCGCGTGTCGTCGCGACGACGGCCGCCACGGCCTCGCCGACGTAGCGCGCGAACTCGTGCGCAAGCCCGCGGCGCTCGGGTGTCACGGTACGGCCGTCGGGGCGCGTGAAGCCGGCCGTTCCGGGCATCGCCTTCACGCCCGCAGCGACCAGGTCGGCGCCGGTGTAGACGGCGAGCACGCCATTGATGGCACGCGCCGCGGTGACGTCGATGGACGCGATCCGTGCATGCGCATAGGGCGAGCGCAGGAAAGCGATCACCGTCTGGCCGCTCACTGGCACGTTGTCGGTGAAACGGCCCAGCCCCTGGAGCAGGGCCCGGTCTTCGATGCGTGCAACGGCCTTGCCGCTGCCGAATCGCGCGATCGCGTCGGGTGCATTCATCTTGCGGAAACTCCTGAGGTTCTTGTCATCCTGAACGAGGCCTTTGTCATCCTGAACGAAGTGAAGGATCTCGGCGGCGCATGAGATCCTTCGCTCCGCTCAGGATGACAGGGGGGTTGTGCCGAGTCCATCCCAGCATTGCGCGTAATTCCTGTCGAGTGTGCCGCTCTGCATCGCGAAGGCCGTCGGGCGAAACAGCCAGCGGCTCTCGAACATGAAGGCGAGCGTCGCTTCGAGCTTTTGCGGCTTCAGCTCGGCGCGCGTCGCCTTGTCGAAGGCGTCGGTGTCGGGCCCGTGCGGCACCATCGAGTTGTGCAGGCTGGCGCCGCCCGGCAGAAAGCCCTCTTCCTTGGCGTCGTACTGGCCGTGCACCAGGCCCATGAACTCGCTCATCAGGTTGCGGTGGTACCAGGGCGGCCGGAAGGTGTCTTCGGCGACCAGCCAGCGCGGCGGAAAGATGACGAAGTCGCAGTTCGCCGTGCCCGGCGTGTCGCTCGGCGAAGTTAGCACGGTGAAGATCGACGGGTCCGGATGGTCGTGGCTGATCGAGCCGATGACCATGAAGTGCGCCGTGTCGTACTTGCACGGCGCGAGGTTGCCGTGCCAGGCGACGACGTTGAAGGGCGAGCCGGCGACCCGCGTTCGCCACAAGGCGCCGCCGAACTTCTTCACCAGCTCGTACTCGCCGGCGTCGTCTTCGAAGGCGGCGACCGGCGCGAGAAAGTCGCGCGGGTTGGCGAGGCCGTTCGAGCCGATCGGGCCGAGCTCGGGCAAGCGGAACGGCGCGCCGTAGTTCTCGCAGACGTAGGCGCGCGCCGTGCCGTCGGGCAAGGCCACTTTCCAGGCGATGCCACGCGGCACGAGCGCGATCTCGCCGGGCGCGACCTCGAGCCGGCCCAGTTCGGTTGTGATGGCGAGCCGGCCCGACTGCGGCACGATCAGCATCTCGCCGTCGGCGTTGACGAAGGCGCGCCGCGCCATCGAGCGATTGGCGATGACGAGATGCGAGGCCAGGCCCATCTGCGCCGCCTCGTCGCCGTTGACGACCCAGGTGCGCAGCCCGTCGATGAAGTCGAGCGGCGTTTCGCTCGCCGCCGGCACTGCGAGCGGCAACCAGCGCAAGGGGTCCGGCCCGATCGCGACGCCGTCGCGCGCGCCGGTCTTCAGGAACTCATGGGGCACAGGCTCGTACCCTGCGGCCGGCACCGAGGGGCGACGGCGATAGGTCCAGGTGCGCAGATTGACGGCGCGCGGCGCCGTGAAGGCGCTGCCGCTGATCAGCTCGGCGAACAGATCGTGCGGCGCGCGCTGCGGGCTGTTGCGGCCGATCGGCAGGGCACCGGGCAAAGCCTCGGTCGCGTGCTGGTTGCCGAATCCGGAGAGGTATTTCAGTGCGTCTGTCATGCCGTGACTGGTGCCCCCTCTCCCGCTCGCGGGAGAGGGTCGGGGTGAGGGTGGGGGTGAGGTTCAGCCCAGCGATTCCCACATCGCCTTGTCGCGCTCGGCCGTCCAGATGCGCGGGTCGCGATGCGCCGTCGCTTCATCGAAAGCACGCGAGACGTCGAAGGGCATGCAGTGCTCGTAGATGAATTGCTGTCCGTATTTCGGGCGCAGCGTCGCGTCGGTGGCGGCGAAGACCTGCTTCAGGCCGTGCCCCTTGGCGACGCCGGCCTGCACGCTCGCGTACAGCTCGCTGATGAAAGCACGCGTCGTGGCGATGCCTTCGTGGCACATGGCAGGGTTGGTCAGTGCCGCGCCGCGGCCGGGGACGATCGCGGTAGCGCCGAGTGCTTCGACCCGGTCGAGCGTCTTCGGCCAGTCGCCGAAGTAGGCGTCGCCCGCATACGCCGTCGCGCCGTACTCGACGAGGTCGCCGCTGAACAGGATCTTCTGCTGCGGCAGCCAGGCGACGGTGTCGCCCTTCGTATGACCGCGGCCGAGCTGCATCAGCTTGACTTCGACCTTGCCGAGCCAGAGCGTCATCTCGCCCTTGAACGTGATCGTCGGCCAGGTCAGCCCGGGGATCGTCTCGACCGCCTGGAAGAGGCGCGGAAAGCGCTCGATCTCGCTCTTCATGTCCGCGGCACCACGCTCGACGATGAGGTCGCGCGTGTCTTCGCTGGCGATGATGTCGGTGGCGCCGTAGGCGCTCGCACCGAGCACGCGCACCGCGTGATAGTGGCTCATGACGACGTGCTTGATCGGCTTGTCGGTCACTTCGCGGATGCGGCGGATCACGTCTGCGGCCATCACCGGCGTGGCCTGCGTGTCGATCACCATCACCGACTCGTCGCCGATGACGACGCCGCTGTTCGGGTCGCCCTCGGCGGTGTAGGCGTAGGCGTTGTCGGAGAGCTTGGTGAAGCTGACCTTCTTTTCGGCGAGGTCGGCTTGGGAGGCGAAGGCTTTGCTCATGGTCGTGGGTCTCGCGCGATGGAACTGTCGACGGGGACCTGTCGACGTACCTGTCATTCTGAGCGAAGCGAAGAATCCCCGCGGCCGGGTCAGAGAGATCCTTCGCTTCGCTCAGGATGACAGCGATTCAGGACGACCGGCGATTCAGGCCGGCAGGCGATCCAGAAAGGCCGCCACGGTGTCGTGAAAGCGGTCGGGGAATTCGGCCACGCTCAGGTGCGACGCATCGTCGAACACCGTCAGCTCGGCACCGGCGATCCGCTCGGCGATGGCCTGGGCCATCTCCGGCGTGGCGCCGACGTCGCGGCCGCCGGCGATGACGAGCGTCGGCAGCCTGACGCCCCCGAGCTTGTCGAGCCAGTCGACGCTGGCGACGGCGCGGCAGCAGGCGATGTAGCCTGCGGCGTCGCAGCGCAGCAGCCTGGCGCGCAAGGCGGCAGTTTCGACCGGGTGCGCGGCGCGAAAATCGACGCCCAGGTAGCGCTCGACGACGGCATCGGCCACCGCCGCCATGCCGCCCTTTTCGACCGCCGTGATGCGCGCCGCCCAGGTCGCCGCCGCGGCGTCGGGATAGCGCGCCGTCGTGTTGGCCAGCACCACGCCGCGCAGCAGATCGGGGTGATGGATGGCCAGACCCTGCCCGACCATGCCGCCCATCGACAGGCCGATCCAGGCGACCGGGCCACGTCCCCATTCGCGGATCACGCGTGCCGCGTCGTCGACCAGGTCGTCCATCGCGTACGGGCCCGGCGGCACCGCCGACTCGCCGTGGCCGCGGTGCTCGTAGCGCAGCACGGTCATCGTCTTCGCGAGCCGTGCCGCAAGCTCGTCCCACATGTGGATGTCGAGGCCGAGGGCATGGCTCATGACGACCGGCGGGCCCTCGCCCTGCACCGTCACGTGCAATTGCGGCGCGCTGAAGGTGTGATGCTCGGCGACACGCACGGCGCGGGCCAGCGACTGCGACGGCGGCAGCCTTCCAGCCGCGCGCAGCAGATCGGTGGTGATCTTGAACGCCGTGTTGGCGGCGGGCACGCCGCAGTAGATCGCACCCTGCATCAAGGTTTCCTTGATTTTCTCGAGCGGCACGCCGTGCTCGATCGCCGCCTTGCAGTGCAGCTCGAACTCTTCCCAGCGCGCCAGACCCATCGTCATGCCGAGCACGAGCAGGCGACGCGTGTCGTGGTCGAGGCCGGGCCGGCCCCAGATGTCGTGCCAGGCGTAGCGCGTGATCAGGCTCTGGAAGTCGGCGTTGAACTCGCTCGCACCGCCGAGCGACTTGTCGACCCAGGCGTCGCCGAGGACGGTGCGGCGGTTGACGAGGCCGCGGTCGAAGTCGTCGGCACGATCGGTCATGTCAGGGCTTTCGTGCAGGGGTCGAGAGTGCATCGAGCTGGTCTTGGGCCGCCGCCGCGGCATGGCGGGCGGCGGCCTCGACGTCGGCCGGAGCGCCGCCGCCTTGCGCCGCGAGCGCGCGATGATGGGCATCGATGTTGGCGCGCATGCGCACGGCATCGACCTCGAGTCCGGCGACGCACGCGTCGGCCAGCGCACGCGCCGCGCCGTGCGCCGCCATGAACAGCGCAGGCCAGCTCGCCAGCTCGGCCTGCCAGTGGCCGAGGCCGCGCTGATGCTCCTGCGGCATCGACGCCAGCAGCGTCGCGGCGAGCTGCGGCGCACGCGTCGCCGCGGCGATCGCGACCATCGCCGCGACCGGGTTGCGCTTGTGCGGCATCGCCGACGAGGTGCCGCGCCCGGCCGCCCTCGGCTCCGCGACTTCGCCGACCTCGGCCTGCGCAAGCAAGGCCAGATCGCGGCCGATCTTGCCGAGGCAGCCGCATAGCAGGGCGATCGTGCAGCCGAGCGCGACCCAGTCGTCGCGCTGCGTATGCCAGGCGCCCGCGGGCACCGCGAGGCCGAGCCGTTCGCCGACGCGTCGCGCGACGGACGACCCCTTGTCGCCGAGCAGGGCGAGCGTGCCGACGGCCCCGCCGAGCTGCAATTGCAGCGCCGAGCGGGCGGCCTGGCGCAGGCGCTCTCGCGTACGCACCAGCGGCGCGACCCAGCTCGTCACCTCGAGGCCGAAGCTCGCGACCTGCGCCGGCTGCATCAGCGTGCGCGCGAGCATGGGTGTGGCGAGATGCGTGCGGGCCAGCGCAAGCAGCGACTCGACGAGACGGTCGAGGTCGGCCTCGATGAGGATGAGCGCCTGCCGCGTCGCCAGCACCATCGCCGTGTCGATCGCATCCTGGCTGGTGCTGCCATGATGGACGAAGCGCGCTGCCTCGGCGTTGCCGACAGCGACGCGCGCCTTCAGATGCAGCACGAGCGGAATCGCCAGCGCGCCAGCGCGGCGCGCCTCGGCGACGATCGCCTCGATGTCGAATTCTTCGACGCGACAAGCCGCCACGATCGCCGCCGCCGCGCCGGAAGGAATCACGCCCTCAGCCGCTTCGGCCTCGGCCAGCGCCGCCTCGAACGCGAGCATGCCGGCGACGATCTGCGCGTCGCTGAACACCGCCTCGATGGCCGCCGTGGCGAGCGTGCGCTCGAAGATCGTTCCGGCCATCGTTGCAGGCTCGCGTCGGCTACTTGCGATTCGAGCGCAGGGCCGCCGTATCGGGCAGGCCCTTGGTCGCCTGCCGCGCCGCCTTCCTGTTGAGGAGGTGGCGGATGTTGACGATCGACATCAGGTGTACCTGCATCAGCATCAGCAAGCCGTTGCGCCAGAGCTCGAGCACGGTCGCTTCGGGAAGTGCGCGCAGCTTGTCTTCGTCGATGGTGTGAAAGCCGTCGACCGAGAGCGTTTCGCCATTGGGCAAGGTCGCGTCGGCCTTCATCTCCTTCAGCAGGCCGAGCATGACGACGCGCTCGCAGAAGGAGCGCGTGCGCTCGGCTTCGAGCTCGAAGCGCTCGAGAAAATCCATCGCGCGCTTCAGCGCCGGGGCCGGCGAATCGTCGGCCTCGAAGAGCGGCTCGCCGGCCTGATCCGAGAAGCCGCTCCAGTCTTCGTCGACGAGCACGTTGATGCCCGAGGCACCCGGCATCGCCGCGGTCGAGAAGGGATAGCGGCGGATGTAGGCCGGGATGTAGCGCGCGTCCCAGCGCGCGCCGTCGACATGCAGGTTCTCGCCCTGGCTGAGGCCGAGCAGCGCCACTGGCGACATCATCGGCCGGCCGGCAGGGTCGTGCCGCCCGGTCTCGACGAAGACGATGGGAAAGTCGAGCGCTGCCTGCGGAAACTCCGTGGCGGTGACGAAGACGGCGTGCATCTCCCGGGCGATGGAGTAGTCGTCGAGCGGCACGATCCTGCGGTGGCGGTGCGTCGCCGGGTCGAGCGGGATCGAGCGGCGATAGAGCGAAGGTGCGGAACGGTTCAAATGTGGGCTCCTGTCGAATCGGGGACGAGCGCCTGGGCGAGGACCTTGTCGACGCGCTTGCCGTCGAGATCGACGACTTCGAAGCGCCAGCCTTCCCATTCGACCGAGTCGGCGGTCTCGGGAAGGCGACCCAGCAACAGCATGATCATGCCTGCGAGCGTGTTGTAGCGGCCGCGGTCTTCTTCGGGCAGCTCCTTGAGCGCCAGGCGATCCTTGAGCTCGGGGGTCGGGATCAGGCCGTCGAACAGCCAGCTCCCATCCTTGCGCTGCACGGCCCAGGAGTCGGCCTCGATCTCGGTGCTGAACTCGCCGGTGATCGCCTCCAGCACGTCGCGCACCGTGATCATGCCCTGCACCTCGCCGTATTCGTCGACGACGAAGACAAGCTGCGCGCTCGAGGCGCGAAACTGCTCGAGCAGCTCCATGCCCGAGAGCGTCTCGGGAACGAAGACCGGCGACTGCAGGCGCTCTTCGAGCGCGAACGACTTGCCCTGCATGGCCTGCTGCAGCAGCGCCTGCGCGCTGACGACGCCGAGCACTTCCTCGAGGCCGCCGCGGCAGACCGGGTAGCGCGAATGCTCCTCGTCGGCGATGACGCGCAGCACGTCGTCGGCGGTCGCCGTCGCTTCGAGCCAGACGATCTCGGCGCGCGGGATCATCATCGAGCCGACCTGGCGATCGTCGAGGCGAAAGACGTTGCGCACCATCTGGTGCTCCTGCGCCTCGATCACGCCGGCGTCGAGCCCTTCCTCGAGGCTGGCATTGATCTCTTCTTCGGTGACGCTGCGGTCGGGCGCGCCGCGCACGCCGAGCAGCTTGAGCGTGGCCTCGGTGCACCACGAGAGCAGCTTGACGAAGGGACGCGTGAGCAGCGACAGCCACTCCATCGGCCGCGCCACCAGGCGGGCGATCGTCTCGGGATATTGCAGGCCGAGCCGCTTGGGCACCAGCTCGCCGAAGACGATGCTGAGGAACGTGATCGTGACGACGACCATGCCGGTGGCGGTGATCTCGGCCGGCCGCTGACGGATGCCGAAGGTCTCGTGCAGCCATGCCGCGAAGGGCCCCGAGAAGGCGGCATCGCCGACGATGCCGTTCAGCACGCTGATCGAGGTGATGCCGATCTGCACCACCGAGAGCCACTTGGTCGGGTTGTCGTGCAGCGCCATCGCATGGCTGGCGCCCGAGTCGCCGGCCTCGACCATGACCTGCAGCCTCGCCCTGCGGCTGGCCGTGAGCGCCATCTCCGACATGGCGAACAGCGAATTCACGAAGATCAGGAAAAGCAGCAGGGCAACGTCCATGCGGGCC